>NZ_JBPTTP010000039.1:0-245 GCF_051547165.1 Flavobacterium sp. TSSA_36 | reverse complement strand
AAATGGCAAAAAACGATTTCATAAAGAGCAAGTTATTAATGGATTGCAAAAAACTTAAAAAAAACTTCAATAAAAAGCTTGTAAAAACGAAAAAAGGGTCTACTTTTGCACCCGCAACAGCGAATAAGTTCTAAGAAATACTGGCAAGACAAATGGTAGAGTAGGGGATTAAGGTCTTTGAAAAAAAAATCAAAAAAGTCTTGTGAGGAATAAAAAAGCTTATTACATTTGCACCCCGCAAAACA
>NZ_JBPTTP010000038.1:0-256 GCF_051547165.1 Flavobacterium sp. TSSA_36 | reverse complement strand
TGGTGTTATTGAAACCTATAAGGCATTGAAGGGCATATAAGTTTGGGTGTATCTCGCAAAGACGCAAAGTGTGTAGGGATAGCCACGAATGCACGAATTATTTTTGGTAAGATGGTGGGGAGGGATGGCTATGAAAATGGAAATTCCAAATTTTAAAATTCCAAATTCCAAAAGGGGGAACTGCAAGTGAAACAAGTACTCGATAAATCTTTGTGAAGCTTAGCGGTTTCTTAGTGTTTCTTTGTGGTGGAGGGAA
>NZ_JBPTTP010000037.1:0-291 GCF_051547165.1 Flavobacterium sp. TSSA_36 | reverse complement strand
CGAAATGCTTTATTAGTTGCTGAATTGACCAACGCACATTTGCGCTGGGCTATTAAAATTGTTTTATTGGTAGCTGAAAAGGATAAAAATAAAATCATGCTCCAGCTGTTCCCGTTGGGAGCCGTTCTCGAAAAATTTCAAAGCTTCATTAGTTACTGAAAAGGATAAAAATAAAATAATGCTCCAGCTGTTCCCGTTGTGAGCAATTCTCGTAATAATTCATAATTGGCCGAACTAACCAGCCCACATGTGAGCTGGTTAAAATAGCTGTTTTGTTTAGTTGCTGAATTA
>NZ_JBPTTP010000036.1:0-296 GCF_051547165.1 Flavobacterium sp. TSSA_36 | reverse complement strand
GATGGATGCGGATGAAGCGGATGGACGCGGATTTTTTATGGCCACGAAGGCACTAATTTTTTTTGAAAAGATTGTGAGGAGGAATGGCCGCAGATTCGCAGATTTTTTGAAAAGATGGTGTTTGAGGATGGCCACGAATGCTCAAATTAATTTTGAAAAGATTGTGGGTAAGAATTACCGCAAATTCGCAAATTTCTCGGAATATGGAAATTCCAATTTTTAAAATTCCAAATTCCAAAAAGGGGAACCGCAAAGACGCAGAGGCGCAAAGTGTTGATGTGGGGAAAGCCACGAAT
>NZ_JBPTTP010000035.1:0-309 GCF_051547165.1 Flavobacterium sp. TSSA_36 | reverse complement strand
GTTGCAGCAAGTGGCGTATTGGGTAATGATACCGATGTTGATACTGGATCGACCAAAACAGTAACGTCAGTTCGATTAGGGAATACCGAAGGTTCAGGTACAGCAGGAACCCTTGGTTCAATATTGACAGGAACTTATGGAGATCTTATCATAAAAGCGGATGGAAGTTTTACTTATGTTGCGAACAATGCCCAAGCATTAGCAGCAGGAGCAACTGCACACGATTATTTCAACTATACGATGTCTGATGGTACAGATTCAGATATTGCTATTATCGATATTACTATTACAGGAATGAACGATGCACCA
>NZ_JBPTTP010000034.1:0-347 GCF_051547165.1 Flavobacterium sp. TSSA_36 | reverse complement strand
AAGTATCATAGATGCATAGTGTGGTAAAGAAGGCATAGCCGTTTCACTGTTCACATAGTTTTACTGAGAAGATGTAAAATGGTGAAAAGGCAGAAGGCAGAAGGCAAGAGGCAAGAGGCAAGAGGCAAGAGGCAAGAGGCAAGAGGCAGAAGGCAAAATTCAAAAGGCAAAAGCCAAAAGGCAAAAGGCAAAAGGCAAAACGGGGAATCGTTAAGGCACTGAGAAGCAAAGTGTTGTGTGGGGGAAGCCACGAATGCACGAATTATTTTGAAAAGAGGGTGGTTTAACCGCAAGGGGCGCAAAGGGTTACGCAAGGGTAGCAAAGTGTTGTGTGAGGGATGACTTAA
>NZ_JBPTTP010000033.1:0-414 GCF_051547165.1 Flavobacterium sp. TSSA_36 | reverse complement strand
ATAAATTACTAATAAGTAAGGTACCTTAGCTCAGATGGTAGAGCAATGGACTGAAAATCCATGTGTCCCTGGTTCGATCCCTGGAGGTACCACTTTGCTCGGATGGTGAAATTGGTAGACACGCTGGACTTAAAATCCAGTGAACAGCAATGTTCGTGCGGGTTCAAGTCCCGCTCTGAGTACAAAGAAAAACTCCAGTAGAAAAGGCTACTGGAGTTTTTTTTTTTACTTTTAGGTGTTGTGAATGAAATAGTTAGAACCTGATTTTTTTTGAATGCAAAAAGGTAAGATGTTGCTCCTTAACCCCGATAGTAGCGGTATCCTTGCTTGCCGGGGTTCGGCAAGCAAGATATAGCGGATAGCGGGAACCCTGTTGGCTGAAAATGCCTTTTCTGGGGGTTCCTAATTATTGGA
>NZ_JBPTTP010000032.1:0-485 GCF_051547165.1 Flavobacterium sp. TSSA_36 | reverse complement strand
ACCGATAGCGAATGATGATGCGAACGCTATTTTATCAGCGGCTGCTGCTCCAACTACGATTAATGCGTTGACGGCATCGGATATGGATGGTACAATAGTTAGTTATACTATTTTGAGCTTACCAGTTAATGGAGTTCTTGCTTTGTCTGGAATACCAGTAACCGTAAATCAAGTATTAACTCCTGAAGAAGTAGTAGCATTAACCTATGATCCAAGTGGTGTTTTCTCTGGAAATGAAAAGTTTACTTTTACAGCAACGGATAATAATGGAGCAGTGGATGCTACTCCAGCTACCTATACTATACCAGTTGTAAATGAGATAGATGCTTCAAATGATGGGGTATATTCGATCAACAATCTAACGGGAAAAACCATTGATAGTGTTTTAATAAATGATGTTTTAAACGGAATTGTATTAACCCCAGCTACATTTGATCTTGTTGTCTTAACACCTATCAATGTACCAACGGGATTTACATTAAATT
>NZ_JBPTTP010000031.1:0-492 GCF_051547165.1 Flavobacterium sp. TSSA_36 | reverse complement strand
GTTTTGGAGCTAGTACAGGTTCGGTAACTGCTGGAGTGGTAACAGGCGCTGTAGGAACAGTAACTTATTCTTGGAAAAATGCGTCTAATGCTGTAGTTGGTACTACGGCTTCCGTAAGTGGATTACTTGCGGGAACTTATACTGTGACAGTTTCTGATAGCTGTTCTACTTTATCCAATAGCGTAACTATTGGACAACCTGCTGCAGCTTTGGCTTTGGCGGTTTCTTCTAAAACCGATGCGGCTTGTTTTGGAGCTAGTACCGGGACTGTAACTGCAGGAACGGTAACTGGTGCTGTAGGAACAGTAACTTATTCTTGGAAAAATGCCTCTAATGCGGTAGTTGGTACTACGGCTTCTGTAAGTGGATTACCTGCCGGAACTTATACTGTCACTGTTAGCGATTCTTGTTCTACTTTATCCAATAGCGTAACTATTGGACAACCTGCTGCAGCTTTGGCTTTGGCAGTTTCTTCTAAAACCGATGCGGCTT
>NZ_JBPTTP010000030.1:0-500 GCF_051547165.1 Flavobacterium sp. TSSA_36 | reverse complement strand
ATTGCACAAAACAATGCGTATGGCGGATTAGAAGATGCGGTTTCCATAACAGGAAATGTGATCACCGACAATGATGCAACAGCAGGATTGGATGGAGATATCGATTCAACAACTTTAGAAGTAAAAGAATATTCTATTGCTGGAATCACAGGAGTACAAGCCGTAGGATCAGCAGTAACAATTCTAAGTGTTGGTAGCCTTACGATAATGTCAGACGGAAGTTTAACATTGGTACCCGTTGCTAATTACAATGGAACGGTTCCAACAATTACTTACACTTTAACCGATGGTGCTTTAACCGATACAGCAGATGTTGTGATCACAGTTACAGCAGTAAACGATGCACCAATTGCACAAAACAATGGGTACAGCGGACTAGAAGATGCAGTTGCTATTACAGCAAATATCATCACTGATACTGATGCAACAGCAGGATTAGATAGCGATATCGATTCGGCAACTTTAACCGTAAAAGACTATACAATTGCAGGAATCACGGG
>NZ_JBPTTP010000003.1:0-586069 GCF_051547165.1 Flavobacterium sp. TSSA_36 | reverse complement strand
TAAATAAAATTTTATAGTAAAAAAAAATCCCGTTTGAAAAAACGGGATTTAAGATTATACTGTAGCTTCTATTTGAAGTGGAATTTGATTTTGTAATAAATCTTCGAACTTTTCATGAGCGCGAATCAAGTGACCTTTGCCGTTTAACCATAAAACTTCAGCAGGTTTGAATCTTGAATTATAGTTGGAAGACATAGAGAAGCAATAAGCTCCTGCATTATGAAATGAAAGTATATCTCCTTCTTTAATCTCAGCTATTCTTCTATTATTTGCAAAAGTGTCGGTTTCGCAGATGTACCCCACTACAGAGTAAAAACGTTCTTTTCCTTTTGGATTAGAAATGTTTTCAATATGATGTTGTGAACCGTACAACATTGGTCGAATCAGGTGATTAAAACCACTATCTACTCCAGCGAAAACGGTAGAGGTAGTTTGTTTTACAACATTCACTTTGGTTAAAAAGAAACCGGCTTGGCTCACTAAAAATTTACCTGGCTCAAAAATCAGCGTCAAGTCTTTGCCATATTCTGTGCAAAAAGCGTTAAATCTTTTCGATAATTTTTTTCCTAATTCTTCGATGTCTGTTTCGATATCATCTTTTTTGTAAGGGACTTTGAAACCACTTCCGAAATCTAAAAATTCTAGGTTTTTGAAGTTTTTGGCAGCATCAAATAAAATTTCAGCAGCATAAAGGAATACCTCGATATCCAAAATATCCGAACCTGTGTGCATATGAATACCCACAATATTCATTTTGGTGTTTTCTACAATTCTCACTAAGTGTGGTAATTGGTGAATTGAGATTCCAAATTTACTATCAATATGTCCAACAGAGATGTTCGTATTTCCACCAGCCATAACATGAGGATTGATTCGAATACAAACGGGAACACTAGGATGTTTGGTGCCAAATTGTTCCAAGATCGATAGGTTGTCGATGTTTATTTGAACACCTAAAGCATATACCTCTTCAATTTCTTCTAAAGAAACACCGTTTGGTGTATAAAAAATACGCTCAGGTTCAAAACCTGCATGTAGTCCTAACAATACTTCTTGAATAGAGACCGTGTCTAATCCGGCTCCCATATCCTTCATTAACTGTAGAATCGATACATTTGATAAAGCTTTCATGGCATAATTAACTCTAAGTTTTTCTACTTTAGAAAAGGCTTTTATTAATCTGTTAAATTGCGATTGAATTTTTTCTGCATCGTACACATAAAGTGGAGTTCCAAATTGGTCTGCTAATTGAAGTAAATCTTTTCCTTGCATTGTATTTTTTTTTGCAAATTTATTATAGTTTCTCTCTAACGCCAAATATAAAGCAAATTATAACAAATTATAACAAAATGTTTGAAATATTGCTTGTATTTTGTTAAAAACTATTTTTTATAACAAAATCCCACTACGAAAGCCATTCGTAATGGGATTTAATTTGGTGTTTGTTACAAATTTGGCAAATCGCCATTACCTTTCGTTGGTAAATTGGTATAACCCATTAAGAATAAATCAACTTCTCTTGCGGCCTCACGACCTTCAGAAATAGCCCAAACAATTAAGGATTGTCCTCTTCTCATGTCACCAGCGGTAAAAATATGAGGGATATTAGTTTGGTAGTTATTGGCTTTGAAATTACTTCTCATATCAACTTCTAATCCTAGTTGTTCTGCTAAAGTTTTTTCAGGGCCAGTAAATCCTAGAGCTAGCAGTGCTAAATCGCATGGCCATATTTTTTCTGATCCTTCTTTTTCGATTAACTCAGGGCGTTGTCCAGGAACTATTTTCCAAGCCACTTCAACCGTTTTCAAAGCCGTTAATTCTCCTTTTTCGTTGGCAATAAATTCTTTGGTATTAATTAACCAGTTTCTATTACAACCTTCTTCATGTGAAGAAGAAGTTTTTAATTGTAATGGCCAAAAAGGCCAAGGTGTAGATTCGCTACGACCAACGGGTGGTTTTGGCATAATCTCAAAATTAGTAACCGATTTAGCACCTTGTCTGTTTGAAGTTCCAACACAATCTGATCCTGTATCTCCACCACCTATAACGATAACATCTTTTCCAGTAGCTTTTATTTGATTTTGGATTTCTTCACCATACAATACTTTGGTTTGTTGGGTTAGAAAGTCCATAGCCTGAACGACTCCTTTGCTATCAGCTCCTTTGGTAGGTAAACCTCTTCTTTCTGTGGCTCCTCCGCAAAGTACAACTGAATCAAAACCTTTTAATTCTTCTACTGAAAAGTTGATACCCACATTTACATTGGTTTTAAAAACGATACCTTCAGCTTCTAAGATAGCAACACGACGATCGATTATTCCTTTTTCTAATTTGAAATTTGGAATTCCGTAGCGTAATAATCCACCAATAGCATTATCTCTTTCAAAAACGGTTACTGTATGACCCGCACGATTCAATTGCTGTGCAGCGGCTAGACCAGCAGGTCCAGAACCTACTACAGCAACTGTTTTTCCTGTTCTTACTGTGGGAGGTTGTGGTTTAATCCATCCTTCGGCAAAACCTCTTTCAATAATATTTTTCTCGATATTTTCGATGGCAACAGGTTCTTTAATAATACCAAGAACACATGATTTTTCACATGGTGCAGGGCATAATCTTCCTGTAAATTCAGGGAAATTATTCGTTGATTGCAATATTTCTAAGGCACTTTGCCATTCTTCTTGATGTACCATATCATTGAAATCTGGAATTAAATTCCCCAATGGACATGAGCTATGGCAAAACGGGATGCCACAATCCATACATCTTGAACCTTGTTCTTTTATTTTATCTTTTGGTAATGCAATTGTGAATTCATTATAATTGGCAACGCGTTCAACAACAGCTATGTTACCTTCGTCGGCTCTATTAAATTCTTTAAATCCTCCTATTTTTCCCATGACTATTGTGCTATTAATTCTTCAACTTCCTTTTCTGCTGCAATACGTTGTAATGCTTTTTTGTAATCTGTAGGCATTACTTTTACAAAATGCTTGACTTGGTTGTCCCAATCTGCTAAAATTCTCTTAGCTAATGGGCTACTTGTGTATAAGGAATGATTTTTTATCAAACGTTTCATTTTTGCGATATCTTCTGCTTCTAATGGGTCAAAAGCTACCATTTCCATATTGCAAAGGGTTTGGTCGAATTTCTTATTTGGGTCATAAACATAAGCGATACCTCCACTCATACCTGCAGCGAAGTTTCGTCCGGTTTTGCCCAGTACAACTACAGTCCCTCCAGTCATGTATTCACAACCATGGTCTCCAATACCTTCAACCACTGCAGTTGCTCCTGAGTTTCTAACACAGAAACGTTCTCCAGCCATACCATTAATATATGCTTCACCAGTAATAGCACCATAAAGTGCTACGTTTCCAATAATTATATTTTCCTCTGGTTTGAAAGTTGCTGTTGGTGGCACTTTAATGATTAATTTACCTCCAGAAAGTCCTTTACCTAGATAATCGTTACAGTTTCCGTGGATTTTAAATGATAATCCATTGGTAGCAAAAGCTCCGAAACTTTGCCCAGCAGAACCCGTAAAGTCAACTAGAATAGTGTCTTCTGGTAGTCCTTGTGCACCGTATATTTTTGAAATTTCGTTACTCAAAATTGCTCCAACTGAACGATCCGTATTTTTGATGTCAAAGGTTACTCTTGTTCTTTCTTTTCTATAAATAGAAGGAATCGCAGCTTTGATAATATCAAAATCTAATACATGCTCTAATTCATGATCTTGAGGCATTGTATTGTGGTTAGGAACTGTTTTTGCTTTTTCTGGTTTATAAAGAATAGTTGACAAATCTAATCCCATCGCTTTGTAATGTTGAATCGCTTTATTTACGTTCAATTTTTGAGATTGTCCCACCATTTCTTTTAAAGTTCTAAAGCCAAGTTGTGCCATAATTTGTCTTAATTCCTCTGCAATGAAGTACATGAAATTAATAACATGCTCTGGAGTACCCTTGAAGTTTTTACGCAACTCAGGATCTTGAGTGGCGATACCTACTGGGCAAGTATTCAAGTGACAAGCACGCATCATGATGCAACCTGAAGCTACTAATGGTGCAGTTGCAAAACCAAACTCTTCAGCTCCAAGTAAAGCGGCAATAGCAACGTCGCGACCCGTTTTTAACTGTCCATCACACTCTAAAACAACACGGCTTCTTAAATCATTTAGGATTAAAGTTTGTTGGGCTTCAGCCAAACCTAATTCCCACGGGATTCCAGTATGAGTTAATGACGTTAATGGTGCAGCTCCTGTTCCTCCATCGTAACCTGAAATTAGGATGACATCAGCTTTTGCCTTAGCAACACCTGCAGCGATGGTTCCCACTCCAACTTCTGATACTAATTTTACATTTACTCTAGCTTCACGGTTGGCATTTTTTAAATCGAAAATTAATTGTGATAAATCTTCAATAGAATAAATATCGTGATGTGGAGGTGGAGAAATTAGTCCAACATAAGGTGTAGAATTTCTGGTTGCAGCAATCCAAGGCACTACTTTTTCACCTGGTAATTGCCCGCCTTCACCTGGTTTAGCTCCTTGAGCCATTTTTATTTGAATCTCTTTGGCATTGGTCAAGTAATTAATAGACACTCCGAATCGACCTGAAGCAACTTGCTTGATAGCACTATTTCTTGAGTCACCGTTCAATTCTTTTTGGAAACGTCTTGAATCTTCACCACCTTCTCCAGAATTACTTTTACCACCAATTCTGTTCATTGCAATGGCTAAGTTTTCGTGAGCTTCTTGACTTATAGAACCATATGACATAGCACCTGTTTTGAATTTTTTTACAATTTCAGTCCAAGGCTCTACTTCGTCAATTGAAATTGGATCCAAATTATTGAATTCAAATAATCCACGAATAGTCATCAAATTAGCGCTTTGTTCGTTGACCATTTTAGAGTATTCAGCATAACTTTCAGGACTATTCAAACGAACGGCTTGTTGTAGTTTTGAAATGGTCGTTGGATTAAACATGTGTTTTTCACCATTTCGTCTCCATCTGTAAATACCACCAATTTCGAGAGGTAGCAAGTTGGCTACTTTTGAATTTGGGAATGCTTTTTGGAAACGCTTTTTCACTTCTTTTTCTACTTCCATTAGTCCAATACCTTCAATTCTAGAGGGAGTGTATGGGAAGTATTTTGTAGTGAATGCTTTATTTAATCCTAAAATCTCAAAAATCTGAGCAGCTCTATAAGAATGCAATGTTGAGATTCCTATTTTATTCATAATTTTCAAAATCCCTTTTCCGATGGCTTTGTTGTAATTTTTTATAGCATACTCGGCTGTAATTCCAGTAATATTACCTTCGCTTACCTGATTTCGGATAATTTCATTCACCATATAAGGATTGATGGCACTTGCACCATAACCAAACAATAAAGCAAAATGATGTGGCTCACGTGGTTCAGCAGACTCGATCACGATACCAAACTTAGAGCGAACTTTAAGTTTATTTAAAGTGTGATGAATGTAAGAACACGCCAGTAACATTGGGATTGGAGCCATGCTTTGGCTTACGCCACGATCAGAAAGAATCACGATATTGCTGCCTTCTGAAACGGCCTTGAAAGTGGCTTGTACACATTTTTCTAAAGCGCGCTCTAAACCATTTGCACCTTTTTCAATTTTATATAGGGTAGAAATGGTAACCGATTTAAAGTCTTCATGCTCAATACTTCTAATTTTATCTAAATCCTCTTTTGAAATAATCGGATTTTGGATTTTTAACTTTTTGCATTGTTTGCCTTCAATTTCAAAAATGTTATAATCTCCTCCGATGGCTAAACTGATATCGGTGATGATCTCTTCACGAATTCCATCTAAAGGAGGGTTAGTAACTTGAGCAAATAATTGTTTGAAATAGTTATATAAAAGTTGTGGTTGATCTGATAGTACTGCCAATGGAGTATCATTCCCCATAGAGCTGATGGCTTCGTTTCCGAGGCCTGCCATTGGGTTAATGATAGTTTTTAGATCTTCAATGGTGTAGCCAAACATGCGTTGTCTGGTTTCAAAATCTAAATGCTCAACCGGAGTTGGATTGTTGGTGTATGGAATACTAGCCAGTTGTAAAAGATTTTCATCCAACCATTTTTGGTAAGGACGTTTAGTAACTATTGAATGTTTTACTTCGTCATCCTCAATGATTCTCCCTTCGTTCATATCAACCAAGAACATTTTTCCAGGTTCTAATCGACCATGCTGAATAACATCTTCGGGATTGATATCCAATACTCCAATTTCTGATGACATGATCACAAATCCACTTTTGGTCAAAGTGTATCTTGAAGGACGTAGTCCATTTCTGTCCAATAAGGCTCCAATAACGTTTCCATCAGTAAATGGTATAGATGCAGGACCGTCCCAAGGTTCCATAATACAAGAGTTGTACTCATAGAATGCTTTTTTCTCAGGACTCATCGTTTGATGTTTTTCCCACGCCTCTGGCACGACCATCATCATTACTTCAGGAAGGGAACGACCCGTCATTAAGAGTAATTCCACTACCATATCCATTGAGGCAGAATCTGATTTTCCTTCCAAGATAATTGGGAACAATTTTTTAAGATCTTCTCCAAAAACATCACTTTTCATCAGTTCTTCTCTCGCTCTCATTCGGCTTACGTTTCCTCTCAAGGTGTTGATTTCACCATTGTGACACATATAACGGAAAGGTTGCGCTAGTTCCCAAGAAGGAAAAGTGTTGGTTGAAAAGCGCTGGTGTACCAAGGCTAATCGCGTTACCAAGTCGTTATCTAATAAGTCTGTATAATAGCGGCTAATGTCTTCTGGCATTAAAAGCCCTTTGTATATAATAGTAGTAGTAGAAAAACTCGAGAAGTAAAACATATGACTTTCCGAGGTTTTTGAAGCCCTTACCGCATGTTCAGCAATTTTTCGAGCAGCGAACATTTTGGCATTGAATTGCTGTTCTGTTAATTCCAATCCATTTTTACCCACGAATACTTGTTTGACTGTAGGTTCTTTTTCTGCAGCAATTTGCCCGAGATTGGTTACATCTACAGGAACATCACGCCATCCTAGTATTGCTAGTTTTTGATTTTTGATTTCATGCTCAAATGTAGCTTTACAAAAATCAACTTGATTCGCGCTTTTAGGAAGGAACACCATTCCAACCGCATAGTCTCTTGGTTCGGGAATTTCAAATTCACAGACTTTTTTAAAAAAAGCGTGAGGAATATCAAAAAGAATTCCAGCACCATCGCCTGTTCTTCCATCAGAGCTTACGGCACCACGATGTTCTAGTTTAATTAAAATGTCTAATGCTTTGTGAATGATGTCATTCGATTTGATGCCGTTCAAATTACAAATGAATCCAGCACCACAATTGTCGTGTTCAAATTCGGGCAAATAAAGGCCTTGTTCTTTAACTTTCATGCTTGCTATTTTTTTTTCAAAATTAACTATTTGATGAATAAAATCTGAGTAAATGCTGTTTTTGTAGTGTTTTTTGAGGTAAAACAAAAAATTTAATATAAAATTGATAATTTGAATATTTTGAGGGACTACAATTTATAAATTCATAATTTTTGCGAGACTAAATGGTAAAAAAGAGCACTGAAAATCGTTTTTTTTGATGTAATTGAGGTTTGATGAAGAAATATCACAAATTTTAATTCAGGCTTTACATTTTTTTTAAAAGGAAAAGGTAAAGCAGCCAAAGAGGATTGCTTTTTTTGTTTTTTTTAACTTTAAAATAAATATTTTTTTTTAAGTTATATTTTATATTTTTGTCGCGCTTTGACACTAGAACGTTTTCAGAGTTTTGTTAAATACTATACATTATGAACATACACGAATATCAAGGAAAAGAAATTTTAGCCAGCTATGGCGTACGAATTCAACGTGGAATTGTAGCTAATAGTCCTGTAGAAGCTGTGGCTGCTGCAAAACAATTAACAGCCGAAACGGGAACGAGTTGGTATGTTGTTAAAGCGCAAATTCACGCCGGTGGACGCGGAAAAGGTGGTGGTGTAAAATTGGCGAAAGGATTAGACAAAGTTGAGGGAATTGCTAGCGAAATCATCGGAATGCAATTGATTACACCTCAAACTTCTGCCGAAGGTAAAAAAGTACACAAAGTGTTAATCGCTGAGGATGTATATTATCCAGGTGAAAGCGAAACTTCTGAGTTTTATGTTTCTGTTTTATTGAACAGAGCTACTGGACGTAATATGATTATGTATTCTACAGAAGGTGGAATGGATATCGAAGAAGTAGCTGAGCATACGCCTCATTTAATTTTTACTGAAGAAGTAGATCCAGCGGTTGGTTTGCAAGGTTTTCAAGCTAGAAGAATTGCCTTTAACTTAGGACTTTCTGGAAATGCTTTCAAAGAAATGGTGAAATTCATCGATTCTTTATATAATGCTTACATTGGTTCAGATGCTTCGATGTTCGAAATTAACCCTGTGTTAAAAACATCTGACAATAAAATTATGGCTGTTGATGCTAAAGTAAATATCGATGATAATGCTTTGTACAGACAAGCTAAATATGCTGATATGCGCGACATTCGTGAGGAGAACCCAATCGAAGTAGAAGCAAAAGAAGTAGGATTGAACTATGTAGATCTTGACGGAACTGTGGGATGTATGGTAAACGGAGCTGGTTTGGCTATGGCAACTATGGATTTGATTAAGTATGCTGGTTTTGAGCCTGCTAACTTCTTAGACGTAGGAGGAACAGCAGATGCAAAACGTGTAGAAACTGCCTTCCGTATTATCTTAAAAGATCCAAACGTAAAAGCAATTTTAATTAATATTTTTGGTGGAATTGTTCGTTGTGACCGTGTAGCACAAGGTGTTGTTGATGCTTACAAAAATATGGGTGACGCTATAAAAGTGCCAATCATTGTACGTTTACAAGGAACTAATGCTGCTATTGCAAAAGAATTAATTGATAATTCTGGAATGCCAATTCTTTCTGCAGTTGAGTTTCAAGAAGCTGCCGATCAAGTAAAAGCGGCATTGTCTTAATTTACAATTTAGTTATATATTCAAAAGCCTGTTCGTTATGAACAGGCTTTTTTAGTTTCCGATGTTTTGAAGTTCATCCGATTCGTAAATGGTGTTGCCTTTTACGTTGGATTGTGCCAAAAGATACATTGCTTTGGCAACAGTCGAACTTTCTATAGGGCGGTATTTTTTTAAACCTCCTAAGAGTAGGAAAGAAAACCCTTTTGAGAAAAAAGCACCTATTTTTTCTCCTAATCTAAACTCGGAGCGATGACCTAATAATAAGGAAGGTCTAACAATGACAGTGGTTTCAAAATTAATCTTGGCTAATGCTGCTTCCATTTCTCCTTTGGTTTTTAAATAGAAGTTGTTCGAGTCTTTGTTGGCACCCAAAGAAGAAACAATCAGGAATTGTTTTATGTTGTTAGTTTTTGCAATGTTTGAAAATGCAATAGGATATTCGAAATCTACTTTTCGAAAGGCGGATTGACTTCCGGCTTTTTTGATGGTGGTACCAATGGTGCAAAATAGATCATCGCCTTTCACCAAATGTTGATAGGTCTCGGGTGCATCAAAGTTGATGATGTGTTGCTCTAGTTTGGGATGTAATTTTCCGGAATCTCTTTTTACAAAAAGAATTACCTTTTCGTAATGCTCACTTTTTAAAAGTAAATCCACAAGTTGGGAACCTATAAGTCCTGTACTTCCTATGACTAGCGCCGTTTTCATTATGATTTTTTATTCTTACCAAAATTAAACTTTACTTTCTCTACTACTTGTATTTTATTGTTTCCTTTTGGGAATTGTTTTTTGCTAGGTTTTTTTGCAGCAGACTTCGATTTGGAAGGACTTTCATCACCTCTTGACTTTTCGGTGTCTTTTGCTTTTGGTTTGAATTCAGGTCTTTTAGAATCGCTCTCTTTTTTTGGAATTTCAGCGCGATGTTTTGCTAAAACGTCGTTTGGGTTTTTTGGATTTTCTTTTGTGCCTCGTAAATGAATGACCAATCCATTCAAAAAGTTACGCAATACTTGATCGCCACATTCCATGTAATTTTCGTGTTTTTCGTCACGGAAGAAAGCACCCAATTCTGATTTTGAGATTCTGAAATCTACTAGTTCTAGGATTTCTACTATTTGGTCGTCACGCAACATTAAGGCTACGCGTAATTTTTTGAAAATATCGTTGTTGGTCATATTCTTTTAATTTTTTACAAAGGTACAGTTTAAAAATAGAGAGACGTTATATTCGAGTCTGAATTTGATATTTACAAAGAGGCTAGATGTTTCCCTTTAGCCCAGGTAGTAGCGGCATCCTTTGCTTTTTTCCTTTAAAAAAGCAAAGATATAGCGGATGACGGGTTCTATGATGGCATAAAAGCCTTTTTTTTCTGCTCCTAAAATCTATGAAAAGGAATTTAAAACTTTAACTAGTTTGTCAAGGTCTTCTTTGTGATGATTGGCCGAAATGACGATTCGGTTCAGGGTTTTTTGGTCTGAGGGATAATCAAAATGGGTGATTACGATTTTATTTTGCAACAATATATCGTAGCTCTTGTTCCAATCTAAGTAAATGGAAGGATAGTTTGTGGTGAAATTGATTTTGGGGCTGGGTTGTAAATGTTGAGCGATATAGTTTAAGTTGTCCTGTAATTTTTGAAGTTGCTGTTGCACTAAGTTCCCAGTTTCGGCAAGGGTTTGCACATAGGCAGGATTCATTCCAGCGGCTGCGACAAAGGTGTCATAATTTTTGATTTCTTGAATGAAATTTGAATCGCTCGCTATCACGCCTCCTGTGAGTCCTAATGCTTTGCCAAGCGAGGCGACTAAAATTTTGCGTTTGATGTTTGGATTTGTGATACTCGAATAAACTCCTGACCCGTTTTTGCCTAGGATTCCGATAGAATGTGATTCATCTACAACCAAAGTGATTTCTTTGTGAGAGGGAATGCTATCGAGAATTTTTAGGTCTATGGCTTGTGTCTGAAATGAAGGAACAGCATCTGTAACGATTGTGATTTTTTCTTTTTTATTGTCTAAAATTCTTGGATTCAACTCGTTTTCTGTTAACAAAGGGATGCTGTCTTTTCTTTGTATGGCAGGATGAGCATTTGGGAAATGGTAAAAAACATCGGTGCTTTTGCTTAAAAAATCTATAGTTAGTTTGCCGGCTAGCATTCCTGATGATACGGTAACTGCAGCATCGGCCTGAATGAATTGCGCAAGTTGAATTTCGCCAGTGTCGTAGGCACTCAATTGAACGTTTGCGTTTCTTGAACTTCCGTATGCGGTCCCCCAACGCTGGATATTTTTGAAAATAATTTCTTGAAATTCGGGTAAAGTTGGTAAACCAAGATAAGCCGTTCCTCCAAAATAAAGGAACGTTTCTTGGTTAATTTCGATTACACGATTGGGGAATTGATGGACTTTCATACGAATTATAAAAGTGTCACTCCAGTTCCGTTTCCGTCTGGGTAATCAATTTTGCCGTAAGTAATGGTTACTCCTGTGGCAATATCTTTATCTAATAGTAGCGCTCCATCCATATCTACATAATTTAGCAGCGGTAGCAGATGTGCTATAGCTGAGATGCCTACTGTAGATTCGGTCATACAGCCTACCATAGTTTTTAGCCCCAGTTTTTTGGCTTCTTCCAGCATACGTTTGCCAGGAGTAAGACCGCCACATTTTACTAATTTGACATTTACACCGTGGAAATGGTTGTGGCATTTGGCTACATCGGATTCGATAATACAACTTTCGTCAGCAATGATGGGCAAAGCGGAGTGTTTGTAAACTTCTTTATGTGCTTCCCAATTATCGGCTTTCATAGGTTGTTCTAAGAATTCCACCCCGAGTTTTTTTAAAGCTACTGAATTCGAAATGGTTTCTTCAACGCCCCAACCGCAGTTTGCGTCGATTCTGAAAATAGCGTCTGTGTGTTTTCGTAATTCAGTTACAATTTCGATGTCTTCTTGGGTTCCTAATTTAATTTTATAGATAGGCCAAGGGAGTTCTTTCATTTTGGCAACCATTTTTTCAATAGAAGCAATACCGATGGTGTAATCTGTTAATGGATTTTTATCGGTAGTAAAATTCCAAAGTTCGTATAGTTTTTTGCCTTTTTTTCGGGCATATAAATCAGTGTACGCCATATCTAAAGCACAAAGCGCAAACATATCCTCTTTTAAATAAGGATGTACTTTGTTCCAAAATTCTTCGGGAGTTTCGGTTGTAGTGTTTTCTATCAACGAACGAATGTTTTCCAAATCCGCACGCATCATTGGAACTGTGGTGTGATAATAAGGGTTGGAAGTTGCTTCGCCAAATCCTGAGTAGCCTTCGCTTTGCAATTCTACAATTAGTGAAGGTTGAAAATCGATAGATTCTCTAGAAATGGTGAAGGTGTGTTTTAGTTTTAGGTTGTATTCGCGAAGGATTAGTTGCATAACATAAATTTTTATTGTTCTAAAAAAGGATTAGTAGCCCAACCAAAGTAAGGCTTTTACAAAACCATCTCGCCATAATTTTTCGTTGTGTTGTCCGCCTTTTATTATGGTCTTTTTATTCAAATGTTTACAGGAACAACGCTTGGTATTGATAATGTTTTCCATTGTATTCAAGTCTTTGACCATACTATCATCATCGCCTTCTTTATCTCCACAGAGGAAATAGTATTTTGCTTTTATCTTTTGAGTTTGTTCTGTTAATGCGATAATGTCCTTTCTATTAATCCAAAAGGCAGGAGAAAAAACGCCTGCTTTGCCGAAAACTTCTGGATACTTTAGCGTAGCGTAAAAAGCGGTAAGTCCACCCAAGGAGCTGCCAATTATGAGGGTGTGCGTTTTGTCGGTTTTGGTACGGTATTTTTTGTCGATGCTTGGTTTTAGGGTGTTGACAATAAAATCTAAGTATTGATTCGCCTTGCCGCCGCCGTATTTTTCGTGAGGATAGGGGGTGAGCTCTTCCAACCGTTTTTCGTTTCCGTGTTCAATTCCCACTACGATTACTTGTGCGCTTAGACTGTCTAGTTTTTCGTCAATATTCCATTCGCCACTATAGGAAGTTTTAGCATCAAATAAATTTTGGGCATCGGGCATATAAATCACGGAATATTTCTTCTTGGAAGAGCTATAATTTTTGGGTAAATACAGCCAGATTTTTTTTGTCGTTTGTAATTCGGGTGATACTATATTAAAAGTACTGACTTGAGAAGTAGCTGTGGTTTCTTGTGTCCATCCTTTCACCAGAAGAAAAAAGAAGCAAAAAAATAGGATTGTTTTTTTAGACATAATTGAATTTTGTGGATACATTTAAAAACAATAATTTAGCTAAAAATAAGAAATTGATGAATAGTTTTGAAGAAAAAAGAAGTTTACTTTTAGAAATGATAAGTTTTTCTATTGTAGACGGAAAATTACATCAACGCGAGTTGGATTTTATTTGGATTGTAGCCAAAGAATTGGGTTTTACCAGAGCAGAATATTCTGATTTGTTTCATCAAGAGTTACCTCATTTGCCTGTTAAGTCAGAATTTCAGCGTATTCAGCAGTTTTACAGATTGGCGCTGATTATGCATTGTGATGGAGTTTTGCACGAAAAAGAGTCCGTTGCGATTCGCCAAATAGCCATTGATATGGGATTAAATCCAGGAGCTACCAAACGAGTTTTGCAAATGATGCAGGAATCTCCCAATGCTATGATTGATGCTAAAGCACTGTTAGGAATGTTCCAAGAACAACACAATTAAGAGAGTTTTTCTTGCAATGCTTTTATTTCATCGCGGAACTTAGCAGCTTGCATAAAATCTAAATCTTTTGCGGCTTTCTCCATAGCTTTTCGTTTTTCACGGATTAATTTTTCTAATTCTGGTTTTGAAAGATAAGCCGTCTCAGGTTCTGCTGCTTTTACAATAGTATGTCCTAATTCGTATTCCACCATTGGATTTTTGATGAAGGCACTGTCTATTTTTTTCTCTAAAGCTTGTGGTACTTTATTGTGTTGGGTGTTGTAATTGATTTGTTTGGTACGGCGATAATTGGTTTCATCAATCGTTTTTTGCATACTTGCAGTAATTTTATCAGCATACATAATCGCTTTTCCGTTTAAGTTTCTTGCCGCACGACCAATGGTTTGAGTAAGTGAGCGATGACTTCTAAGAAAGCCTTCTTTGTCGGCATCCAAAATAGCAACCAAAGACACTTCAGGCAAATCCAATCCTTCTCTCAATAAATTGACTCCAATCAATACGTCAAATAAGCCTTTTCTCAAATCTTGCATAATTTCGATACGTTCTAATGTATCTACATCGGAGTGAATATAACGGCAGCGAATGGAAACTTTAGTCAAATATTTGGCCAATTCTTCGGCCATTCTTTTGGTTAAAGTGGTGACCAAAACACGCTCGTCTAATTCGCATCGTACTTGTATTTCTTCGATTAAATCATCAATTTGATTCAAACTTGGACGGATTTCAATAATCGGGTCTAGCAGACCTGTTGGGCGAATGATTTGCTCTACATAAACACCATCACATTTTTGCAGTTCATAATCCGCAGGTGTCGCTGAGACATAAATGACTTGATTTTGCATGGCTTCAAATTCTTCAAATTTCAAAGGGCGATTGTCCATAGCCGCGGGAAGTCGAAAGCCGTATTCTACCAAGTTTTCTTTTCTGGAACGGTCGCCACCATACATGGCATGTACTTGCGACAAAGTCACGTGGCTTTCATCGACTACTAATAAAAAATCATTCGGAAAATAATCCAATAAACAAAAAGGCCTTGAGCCCGCTTCTCTTCCGTCAAGGTAACGAGAATAATTTTCAATTCCAGAACAATAGCCCAATTCTCGAATCATTTCTAGGTCGAAGTTGGTGCGTTCTTCGAGGCGTTTGGCTTCTAAATGTTTGCCTATTTCCTTGAAGTAATCCACTTGTTTCACTAAATCTTGCTGGATTTCCCAAATGGCATTTTGTAGCACATCTGGCGAGGTCACGAACATATTGGCGGGATAAATGGTCAATTTTTCAAAGCGTTCAATGACTTGAGCGGTTTTGGTATCAAAGCTCTCAATTTCTTCGATTTCATCACCAAAAAAATGAATTCTGAAGGCATCATCAGCATAACTCGGATAGACTTCTACCGTATCACCTTTAATTCTGAAATTTCCTGGGGTAAATTCGGCTTCGGTTCTAGAATACAAACTTTGTACTAAGCTGTGTAGCAATTTAGTTCTTGAAATCATTTGGTTGACTTCCACAGCGATTACGTTTTTTTGAAACTCCACCGGATTTCCAATACCATAAATACAAGAAACCGAGGCGACCACTATAATATCTCTTCGTCCAGATAATAAAGAGGAAGTCGTGCTCAAACGCATTTTTTCTAACTCTTCATTGATAGACAAATCTTTTTCTATAAAAACGCCCGTAACAGGCATAAAAGCCTCAGGCTGGTAATAATCGTAATACGATACAAAATATTCCACCGCGTTGTTAGGGAAAAACTGTTTGAATTCCGAGTACAACTGCGCGGCCAATGTTTTGTTGTGCGCCAGTATCAGTGTTGGTTTTTGAACTTCTTCAATGACGTTTGCAACCGTAAATGTTTTTCCAGAGCCAGTAACACCAAGCAGGGTTTGAAAAGGATCGCCAGCAACGATGCCTTGCGCTAATTTTTCAATAGCTTGGGGTTGGTCTCCGGTAGGTTTGTAATCCGATACAATTTGAAATTTCATTTTTAACTGTGCTAACTTGATTATGAGACAAAGGATAGTTCACAAAAATACAGCTAATCCTTAATTTATGAGTCTTCATTCGATGGTTATTTTTAGGAACCGAAGCAAAAGGCATTTTACCCAGCAAAGTCCCGCTATCCGCTATATCTTGCTTGCCGAACCCCGGCAAGCAAGGATGCCGCTACTATCGGGGTTAGAGAGATACAATTTGCATTTTTGTTGTCATTTGCAGTTGAACTACTAATTATAGGATTGTAATTATCGTTTCTCTGGAATCAATAGTTCGTGTTTGCTTAACCCTTTTTAATTGTTTTTTATTAAATTACATCGTAATTGAAATTAACCTTTTTGACTATGAATATGTACGATAACCCAGATACAGTAGCTCATTCTTTTGATGAAAACTATCTTTCTCCTTATTTGATTCAAGCACAATGGGCAGAGTTTGTCGCTTTAAAAGAAGTAATTTACGAGTTAGCAGACCGTTTACAACACCCCATTCGTATTTTAGATATCGGAGTGGGTAGCGGTAGAATTATTCAAAACCTACATGATATTCCTGAAATATGGCAGTATGTGGCGCATTATACTGGCACTGATAATGCTGTCTTATGTTTGGATTTAGCGTCAAAAATGGTAAATGATTTAGGTATAAATGATAAAGTGACACTTTTAAATTTAGATGCTGTAGCCTTACACCAACTAACGGAAACCTATGATTTGATTATGACCACGTGGTTTACTGCAGGTAATTTTTATCCCGATGATTTTGATTTTAAGAGCTATTCAAGAGCGGCCTCAAAATTAGATTTAACCATCAATTCTAAGTTTACCACTATTTTTTCTCAGGCTTATCGTTTGTTAGCCCCTCAAGGGGAGATTGTTTTGGGCGCTTGTTATAAAGACAACGATGCCACTAGAATGAAACAAGAATTGAGTTATCAAAAAATGGGGATGACAATAATTACTTCTCCTCAAGACAGTTTTACAGCAACTCAAGAACGTTTTTGGTCTCAACGTTTTACAAGAGAAAAACTGTATGCCTATATGCCTTTTGTTGGCCAACAGCAATTTGCTTTTAAAGATTTGGATACCTATGAATACGCCATGCAAGTGAGGATAAAAAAGTAAGTGTCAAAAAGCGAGTATTCCTATTCAAACTTCCATTCTTTTTGTTGCTTTTCGGTCAAAATAGTCCAAGCCAAGATGCGGCTCGTTTTTTGGCCTTGTGCCATATCGATTGTGGTGGTGTTTTTTAAAGAAAAAAATTACAACTCAAATTTGTTGTAGACATATTCCTCAAACCACAAGGGAAGGTCTGAAGTGTGGAATTTTATAGCTTGCCCTTTGTAAATTTCTGCAAGTAAATCCATTTTTTTGCCAGAATTATCAAATAAAAAAGCTCTGTCTACTATTTTTATCGCATCTGAAAGGTTTTCTAAAGTTTTAAAGTATCTTTTTTCGATTTTACTTCCGTCAACATTATGACCTCCTTTGGCAACCCTAATTCTAACTCGGTCTATATTTTTATGGAAATCATCGGTACAAATAAAATAAAGATAAGTTTTAAAACCAGAATTTTTTGCTATTTGCAATTCTCTAAGTTTAGAACTATTACTCATTACAGTTTCGTAAGAAAATGATTTTTGTTCTTTTAGGAGTAAAAAACGAATAAAGGCTGCTGCAAAAGCGGCTTCATAACTGTTTGTTTTTTTGGGTTTATTTACAATGAAATTTTCGGCTATAATTAAATCTATAGTAAAGTTTTCTTGTTTTGCTTTAGCAAATAAAGATTGGCTGTCATCTAGAAGAGCGTATTGTTCTAGATCTTTTGAAGTTACTTTTAGACCAAAATCGGTTAGGTCAATCAAACCTTTTGTTTGTAATGTTTTTTCTATTTCATCAGCATTTATGAAAATGCCAGAATGGTAAGTTTTACTTATTATAGTGTACAAAGATGTTTTTCCAGAACCATTTGGACCAGCAAAAAGCCTTATTTTACTTTGATTTGACATACAATATTGTGCCTTTCTTTATTTTTATAGAGGATCTCAAAGGTTTAGTATTTAGTTCAAGGATTTCTCCATTGGCACTTTCGCAAACAACTTTATTACCCTCGTTATAGGTAAAGGCTAATCCAAGCGCTTTGTTTTCTCTTATTGCGTTTAGTGCTGCTTTTTTTCCTGCTACTATTAAATTTGATACTTCTTTAGCATTTGATCGAAACACTATTTTTTCAGCTTTCTTTTCAGGTAACATGATTACTGCTTTTTTAATTATATACAAATATAAAGTTTTTATTTGCTATTTGATTCCTATTCAAACTTCCATTCTTTTTGTTGTTTTTCCGTCAAAAAAGTCCACGCTAAGATGCGGCTCGTTTTTTGGCCTTGTGCCATATCTATGGTTTTGACATTGGCGACATGTACTTTATTTAGCGTTTTATACAAGCTATTCAAATTCGCTTGTTTAGAAACTAAGGTGGTGTACCATAAACATTGCATAGGATATTTGGCGCTTTCATAAATCATTTGAGTGATGAAAGCTAACTCTCCACCGGGACACCATAACTCGGCATTTTGTCCTCCAAAATTTAGAATAGGGGCGGTAGGTTTTTTGTTTTCTAAATTAGTAATCTTTCGTACGGCAACTTTGGTAGCTTCTTCTTTGGAGTTATGAAACGGAGGATTGCAAATGGTAAATGCAAATTTATCTTCGGCCTCAATAATGTTTTTGAAAATAAAACGAGGTTCTGTTTGTAATTGTAAGCTAATGGCGTCGATTAGTTTTGGATTTTTCTCGATAATTTTTTTGCAATTTTGAATCGCTTTTTCATCGATATCTGTGCCTACAAAACTCCATCCATAGGCAGCATTTCCTAAAATTGGGTAAATACAATTTGCGCCAATTCCAATATCTAAGCCTTGCACAGTTTCGCCCTTTGGAATAATTCCATTGTTGCTGCCGGCTAGTAAATCGGCCAAATAATGGATGTAATCCACGCGTCCCGGGATGGGCGGGCAAAGAAAACCTGCTGGGATATCCCAATAAGCAATGTCATAATTTGCCATTAGCAAACTTTTGTTTAAGGCTTTGACAGCATCAGGATTGCTAAAATCAAGGGTTTGAATTTGATGTTCATTGATCGCTACAAATGAACCCAATTCAGGAAGAATTTCAATCAAAGTATCAAAATGATACCCTTGGCGGTGAGGATTATGAGGATGTAAAGTCTTTTTCTCAGGGAGTTTGGTGCGTTTCATTTTTTAAATTTCGTGGCAAAGATACGGATTCCTTTTTTGTAAATTAATCCATGCATTCCATCAATAATAAATCCCCAGTTGTATGGGTAATTGTGACTAATCCGTCATTGGCAACCGCGTTACTGCTACCAGTTCTGTATCCAATAGTCAAAGTGTCATTCGTTAACGGATAGACTAAATTTTGAGAATAAATCCCATTTACAACGCCAATAGGAATAAGAGAAATTGGGGTGCCAGCAGTATACCATTTTTCAAATCTTTCGGGCAAAAGAAAAATCTTGGAATGATCATCTAAAATCACAATTTTAATCAAATTGCGATAACGAACAATATTAGTAAGATTGGTTATGGTATGATCGGCTCTTTTTCCGGTAGCCCAAACTATATTGACAGCCGGAATTTCTCGCTCGATTAAATAGTCTAATGCCTTTTCTAAATCGGTTTTGTTTTGATCGGGTGTGTGTACAATTTCCAGCGGATATTGTTTGGTTTTGTATACCTCTGGATCAAAATCACGATCAAAGTCACCCAAGAGCACATCTACTTTTATGTCTAGAGAAATCACGCGTTCTATGGCAGAATCAAGCACAACAACCAATGGGGACCATTCTAATAATTGACCCAATAATTCGGGTTGACAAGCGGCACCATTGGCAATGATTAAAGCAGGTTCTTGGTCGTCGCGAACGATATGATGTGAGGACATTTTTTGGATTTGGATTTAAGATTATTAGCTATCCGTTACTTGTGCCATTTTACAGAATAAATGTAATGTCGATTTATTCAAAAACTTTATCTTTTCTTTTCTCTGCGGCTTTGCGTCTCTGCGAGGTCAATTTCACGCAAAGGCGCAGTGCCGCAAAGTTTATATTCAACGCTTTGATTTTTAGTACGAGTTACGGACAGTCATTTAAGATTATTCAAAAACAAATGTACAAAGTTAATGAGTTAGTTCCATCGTTTATACATCTAGTAATCTTCGGTGGTAGGTAATTTGTCCCAAATGATAGGCTAGATGTGAAGCAAGATGCACCAAGAAAAAAACATAAGAGGTCTTTTTGTCCAAAACTAGCAGTGGATATTCTGTTTCTAAATCTTCTTCTGATAGTTGATCAAGCGCTTGATGAACAACAATTATGGTTTCATCGATTTTTTGAATCAATTCTGATTTGGAAATGTTTTTTGCAGAAAATTCTAAGGCTCTGTCCCTAATATACCCCGTTTTACCAATTTCAGCACCAATGTAAGTATTTAGATTGCCGATGAGGTGTAAACATAAATTACCAGCTGAGTTAGCAATTTGCTTGTCTGTTGCCCAAATGACGTTCTCGTTTTGATACGTATTTAATTCTTTTATAAGTGCTGTTAAATCTCTTTTGAAAAGTATTTTGAGGGATGCAATTACCATTTTTTTTGGTTTCAAATGAATATTATTCAACGGTATAATTTCTTAGGTCAATTTCGTTCAATGCAAAATAACCTAAGGGGTAATCCGCTTTGTTGCTAGTGTTTACAATATTTCCACGAACAGTTGCAGGAGGAGATTGAAAAGGACCACCGCCGCTATTCCCAGCAATACTTACCAAAATACTCATATAATTATAATAAGATTTAGAGATGCCATAATGTATAATCTTGACTACATCTCCCTTTTTAAGATCATCGTTTTGAGAAATACTAAAAAATTCATTACCATTAAAAAATTCATCTCGATCCACATACAAATCGGATTTGATTTTGTTAGAATAGCTAAATTTATATAGATAGAAGTTAGGGGTGTTTGCTGGATCATTGAAAAAAGATTTGATTTCAATTTCTTTACCAGAAATACCGCCGTCATTTTTTTGTTCTATCCTAGTAATAGGAGCAACTGGTTGCAGGGTTTCGGTTGCGGTGTACGTTTGTCCTTTATTTACTACGGTCAAGGTATATGTCTCATTGATTTTAGGGACAAAATTGGAACAAATATATTCTCCAGTATCTGGTTTTTCTATAAAATTAAATATGACATTTGTGCTATTGCGAACACTTACGGTAGCCCCACTGACCGTTGGAACAGTATCACTGAAGTAATCTGTGGTGGTGGTGAGTTTAATGGTTTGTTGGTTACCGCTTGTGCCTTTTTGCCAGTTTATAGTGGCTTGAATGACTAATTTTGGAGGAGCCGTATTCAGTTTTACATCGATCACATCTTCACAACTTATCAAAAAAACAGAAAGTATAAAAGCTAAAAATAAAGAGAACTTTTGCATGATGCTTAAAATTTAAAATTATAACTAACGGCCGGAACCATTCCAAAGATTGAAGTTCGAACCGCTTCATTGAGTCCTGTATCTATATTTTGTCGGAAATTAATAGAAGCCGCATTTCTCCGATTGTAAAGATTATAAATACTAAAAACCCATTCTGATTTATAAGAACGATTGTTGTTCTTTCTTGGGGTTAATGTCGCTGCAATGTCTAAGTGATGGTAGGCAGGTAAACGATTGGCATTTCGCAAACCGTAGCTAGGAACAACGATATCTTCATACTCATATTGTCCTTCAGGATAGGTTACGGGTTGCCCACTTTGTAAAGAAAAATTGGCGCCAAAAGTCCATTTTTCATTTAAGGTATAGGAACTCGTAACGGCTAAATTGTGTAGTTTGTCATATACAGAGTTGTACCATTGTCCGTTGTTAATGCCGCTTTCTAGAGCGTTTCTTCCCGGTGTTTGTTGTTCGGATTTTGAAAGGGTATAAGAAATCCAGCCATTGAGTTTGCCTTCGTTTTTCTTCAATAAAATTTCTAATCCGTAGGTTCTCATTTGTCCATTGAGAATGACTTGTTCCAAAGCTTTGTTAGCAATCAATTCTGCGCCGTCAATATAGTCAATCCGATTTTTGATTTTTTTGTAATAGGTTTCCACTTCAATGGAGTACATTCCTTCATTGAAATTTCTAAAATAGCCCAATGCCACTTGATCGGCTATTTGTGGTTTGATGAAATTGTCGCTAGGGGTCCACACATCCAAAGGAGTTGGAGAGGAGGTGTTTGAAACTAATTGTAAATACTGTACCATTCGATTGTAACTTGCTTTTATCGATTGGTCATCATTCAATTGATAGGCCGCAGAAAAACGGGGTTCAAAATTGTCAAAACTTTGAATAACGTCATTTTTACCATAATATTGGGTACTTATTGGTGTGGCTTTTTCATATAATTGCAGTTGATCATTGAATACGACTGGATTGTTATCGGTATATATATTGACAGTGGATTGTCCTAATCTGTAAAATAAGCTATAGCGTAATCCATACGATAAGCTAAGGTTTTTGGTGATATCATGATCCGCACTCAGGTAAATAGCGGGTTCAAAAGCATATTTCTTGTCCAATTGATCTGAGTTGATTCCTGAATTTTCATTGGATGGAATAATGGTTCCTGGGTTGAAGTCATAATAAATAGCATTCAAACCATAATTGAGTTTGAATCCTTCAGCAACATAATTTTTGAAATCATATTTGATATTGTAGTTTTTGATTCCTGAGTCCCATTTGAATCCCACAAAATCAAGATCCAATCCATAATAATAATCACTATAAATCAAGGACAGATTTGAAAATAATTTGTCTGAATATAAATGATTCCAACGTAAATTTAAGGTGGAGTTGCCATAAATGTTGGTGAAGCTTTTGCTTAAACTAAAAACATCTCGGCCAAAATAACCTGAAAAATATAAGTTGTCATTGTCCGTAAGTTTGTAATTTAATTTGGCATTCAAATCATAAAAATAAGCCGAATTGTCCTTTTGTTCAGGAGATAATTTCAAGAACAAATGCGCATACGATCCGCGGCCTCCGATCAAAAATGAACCTTTGTCTTTAACTAATGGTCCTTCAGCCAAAAGACGACTGGATATTAAACCAATACCACCATTCATATGAAATTTTTTACTATTTCCGTCTTTTTGGTAAATGTCTAAAACCGAAGAAGCTCTTCCTCCAAATCGGGAAGGAATTCCTCCCTTGTATAATTTCAAATCTTTAATAGCATCAGGATTGAAAACGGAAAAAAAACCAAAAACGTGAGACGAATTAAAAATGGTAGCTTCATCCAGCAGTATTAGGTTTTGATCTGCACCACCCCCACGAACATTAAATCCCGAAGCTCCTTCTCCAGCATTCGTAACACCTGGAAGTAATAAAATAGATTTTAGTACATCTGTTTCGCCTAAAACCACTGGCATCTTTTTGATGGTTGCTATAGATAGTTTATTGACACTCATTTCAGGTTTTTTAATCTCTGTTCGAGTTCGGGTATCGGTAATTACCACTTCATCTAAGATATTATCAATTGGAGAAATCTGCCAATTGGATTTAGTATTTTGCTCAAGGTTGATAGTCTCTTCAAGAGTCGTGTAACTCAAATACGAAATTTGAATTGTATGTCTCCCTTTGGGTAAGGTAATCGAATAGAATCCGTATTCATTAGAAGTAACTCCCATCTTTAAATCTGGAAAAAAAATGTTAACTCCTATTAAAGTTTCGTTACTGTTTTTGTCGGAAATAGTTCCACTGAGTGTGAATTTTGTTGAATTGGAATTTGTGTCGGTTTTTACTTGGGCAGTGATAGTAGTACTAATAAAAGTAAAAAAAATCAAGTAAAACAAGAGGTGAATGATTTTCATAGTAGTAATTTGATATTGCAAAGTAGATTATTTTTTAGCTTAATTACTACATAACAGGTGTTAATGTAAGGTTAAAAAAAAGACAACTGATAAGCAGTTGTCTTTTGGTATGATTTATTTTAATAGAATTTCTCCTTAAACAATTTTTGATAAGATATTGTTGAAAGTTTCACTAGGTCTCATGGCTTTACTAGTCAACTCTGAATTCGGTTGGTAGTATCCTCCGATAGTTTGGGGTTTTCCTTGAGCACCAATTAGTTCACTGTTAATTTGTGCTTCATTAGCAATAAATTCAGTTGCGATAGGCGAGAAAATTGCTTTTAAATCAGCATCTTTATCTTGAGCAGCCAAAGCTTCAGCCCAGTACATCGCTAAGTAGAAATGAGAACCTCTATTGTCAATTCCACCAACTTTTCTCGAAGGTGATTTGTCGTTGGCTAAGAATTTTTCTGTGGCTACATCCAAGGCTTCTGCTAAAACAATCGCTTTTGCATTGTTTAGGGTTTGTCCTAAATGTTCTAATGAAGCGCCCAAAGCCAAGAATTCACCAAGAGAATCCCAACGTAAGTAACCTTCTTCAATAAATTGTTCTACGTGTTTTGGAGCAGAACCTCCTGCACCGGTTTCAAATAAACCACCACCATTCATCAATGGAACGATAGAAAGCATTTTGGCAGAAGTTCCAACTTCTAAGATTGGGAATAAATCGGTTAAGTAATCACGCAATACATTTCCAGTTACTGAAATGGTATCTAATCCTTTAATGATGCGCTCTAAGGTAAAATTAGTCGCTTCGATAGGGTTTAAAATGCGAATATCTAATCCTGTCGTATCGTAATCTTTTAAATATTTTTCAACTTTCAATATCAATTGGCTGTCGTGCGCTCTGTTGTTATCCAACCAAAAAACCGCTGGAGTAGCTGATAAGCGTGCTCTGTTTACAGCTAGTTTTACCCAGTCTTGAATTGGAGCATCTTTGGCTTGGCACATTCTGAAAATATCATTTTTAGCCACTTTTTGTTCCATTACAACCGTTCCTTCTGAAGTTACTACACGAACCACTCCTTCTCCTTGAATTTGGAAGGTTTTATCGTGTGAACCATATTCTTCTGCTTTTTGAGCCATAAGACCTACATTCGGTACGCTTCCCATGGTAGTCGGTACAAAAGCACCGTGTTTTTTACAAAAATCAATGGTTGCAGTATATACACCAGCATAACAACGGTCTGGAATGATGGCTACAGTATCTTGTGCTTTTCCTTCTTTATTCCACATTTGACCAGAAGTACGAATCATTGCAGGCATAGAAGCATCTACAATTACATCTGAGGGAACGTGAAGGTTGGTGATTCCTTTGTCTGAATTCACCATTGCCAAAGCAGGTCCATTCGCAATTGCGGCATCAATAGCAGTTTCTACTTCCGCTTGCTGTGGATGTCCAGCTATTTTTGCATAAACGTCACCTAAGCCGTTACGAGTATCAATATTTAATTCATTGAAAAGCGCTGTATATTTTTCAAAAACATCGGCAAAATACACTTCAACTATGGCTCCAAAAATGATAGGGTCAGACACCTTCATCATCGTAGCTTTTAAGTGAACAGATAATAAGATGTTTTGTGCTTTTACTTCTTCGATTGTTTTGGCTACAAAACTTTTTAAAGCAGCAATATTCATTACAGAACTGTCGATGATTTCTCCGGATTTCAACGGTGTACTTGCTTTAAGAACTGTTGTAGTTCCGTCCGTTCCTACGAATTCAATTTTCACATCAGTTTCTTCGCTAACGGTAACGGATTGCTCGCTTCCGTAAAAATCACCTTGTTCCATTGAAGCCACGTGTGTTTTAGACTCAGAAGACCAAGCTCCCATAGCATGTGGATTGGCTTTAGCGTAATTTTTTACTGCTTTTGGTGCTCTTCGGTCAGAGTTGCCTTCACGTAAAACTGGATTTACAGCAGAGCCTAACACTTTGGCGTATTTAGCCTTGATGTTTTTCTCTTCTTCTGTTTGTGGATCTTCTGGAAAATCAGGTACGGCGTAACCGTGTGCTTGTAATTCTGCGATAGCTGTTTTTAATTGAGGGACTGAGGCGGAAACGTTGGGCAATTTAATAATATTAGCTTCAGGAGTAGTGGCTAGTTTGCCTAATTCTAGTAAGGCATCACTTGTCTTTTGCTCTTCTTTTAAAAATTCTGTAAAATTGGCTAAAATTCTTCCAGCCAGCGAAATATCTCTAGTTTCAATTGCTATATCCGATGTGGCAGTAAATGCCTGAACAATTGGTAAAAAAGAATAAGTTGCCAATAATGGCGCTTCATCTGTAAGGGTGTAAAAAATTTTTGATTTTTGTGTCATTTTTCTATTTTTTTAATCGAAATCACTTAGATGTAAGTCTTACTTTGCGAATTGTGCAAAAAAATAAGGCGGACAAATATATGGAAATCGGTTTTAAAAACTTATTGATTTTGCTAGAAAAATATAATATTTGTTGGCCTTCTTGTGATATTACGAAATCGATATTTTTATGGGGTTTAAAATTGTAAATTGTTATTTTTTTTGAATTATACCTACAAAAAAAGCCTCGATAATTCGAGGCTTTTATATTTGAAAGAAAAAAGATTATCTTCTTTTGTCTTTGATTTTTGCTTTCTTACCAGTAAGTTCTCTAAAGTAGAAAATTCTAGCTCTACGAACTGCACCTTTTTTGTTGATTTCAACTTTTTGTAAAGCAGGTAAGTTAACTGGGAAGATACGCTCAACACCAATAGCTCCTGACATTTTACGAATAGTAAAAGTTTCAGTGTTTCCTGAACCTCTTCTTTGAATTACTACTCCTTTAAAAAACTGAGTTCTTGTTTTTTCACCCTCTTTAATTTCGTAGTACACTGTGATAGTGTCTCCAGCTCCGAATTCAGGGAAATCTTTTCTTGTAACAAACTCGTCTTGAACGAATTTCAATAAATCTGCCATGATAAATGTTTAATTATGGTTTAAAATAGAGCAACATTCACGGTTCTCGCCAGAGGTTGGTCTAATGTGGGTGCAAATGTAAACAAAAAAAGAATATTTAAAATCCAAATTCCAATTTTTTTTATGGGTAAATAAAATTGATTTTTATTTTTGGGATTTGGAATTTAAGTGTTGATTATTAGGGTTTTATTCCTCCAACAAATCCGGTCTTCTGTTTTTGGTGTGCTCATAAGCCATGTCTTCTCTCCATTTGTCAATCTTAGCAAAATGCCCACTCAACAAAACGTCAGGAACTTTCCAGCCTTTGTAATCGGCAGGGCGAGTGTAAATGGGACCCGATAATAAGCCGTCCTGAAAACTATCGGTCAAAGCTGAGGTTTCGTCACTCAAAACCCCTGGAATCAATCGAATCAAGGCATCGCACAAAACTAAAGCGCCCAATTCGCCTCCAGACAAAACATAATCGCCTATAGAAATTTCTTTGGTAATAAAATGATCTCTTACCCGCTGATCCACTCCTTTATAATGGCCGCACAAAATGATAATGTTTTCATACATCGACATCGTATTGGCCATTTTTTGGTTCAGCGTGTCTCCGTCAGGCGACATATAAATGATCTCGTCGTAGGTTCTCTCGCTCTTCAAATGCGTGATGCAAGCATCAATAGGTTGTACCGTCATCACCATACCCGCGCCTCCACCAAAAGGATAATCGTCTACACTTTTTTGTTTGTTGGTCGTGTAGTCTCTCAAGTTGTGAAAATGCACTTCGACCAACCCCTTGTCGATAGCACGTTTCATAATCGAAGCCTCAAATGGACTTCTCAATAATTCAGGTAAAACGGTAATAATATCAATTCTCATTGTAGTATTTTATATCGCGCAAAGGTACAAATTAAATAAAGCTCCATTCCTTGTAGGTTAGTTCTTTTTGTATTTTTTCTTCTACTTTTTCTGTAATCTTTTCGTTGAAAGGGATGCCTGTAATTGCTTCTATTTTATCGATTGTTGTTGCAAAATGGTATAATGCAGCGTCTGATTTTTCATTGGGCACTAAAAACGAAATCATGACCAAAGTGTCTTGTTGTACTCTAACAAGTATTTTATAAAAATAGTCGGGAACAGCCACTTCTTCTTCGCCAATTGTTTTCAAATGATCGTGTAAAATACCTCCGGTTACTACGAAAAGAGCTTGGTGTTTCTCTGCCCAATACCGTATTTTTTGTTCTAAACGGTTCCAGATTCCTGCATTGAATTCTCTATTTTGTGGTGCTACATTCGAGGTGTAAAAGGTTTCTTTGTAAGCTTCTTCAGAAAAACGCATGTCAGCAGCAGGGACTAGATGACCTTTGTCAAATCCGGTGTCTTTGTAATTATTCCAATGAGCGGAATCCGTTGTTATCAGTGGATCTTGCTTGAAATAGGGGCGTTTAAAATCATGTTTGCTCAGGTTGTTTGTGCTAAGATAGTAAGCGGCCCACTCTGCTTGTTCGTGTTCTTCTGAATAGGATAAAAAAAAATGATTGTGCCGAATAATTGACATGTAAATATTTTTTTAGAGTTAGGAATCGGTATTATACCCCAAACTGTCTCAAATGATGATCCAAGTGTCTGTACATCAGTTTGTCCCAATCCTCAAAACTCATCTTTCCCCAAAACGGATGATGCATTATTGTGATGACCGAAGTTCCTTTAGTGAATTCTTGAACACAAGCTATAAGTTGTGCTCGGCTTTTTTCAAAATCAGAATGGGTAGTGATACGGAATTCTTTTGCCGTGGGACTATTTTTTCCAAAGTCACTGTTAAAAGCTTTGTTTTTCAATAATCGTCCCAACAAACGCATAGGAAAACTTATTTTTAAATCTTGTTTTCCAAACGCTACATTTATGGCAGCAATACAGTGTTCATACATTTGATCTACACTCATCTTGCCCCAAAGCGGAGTAGAATTGGCACTTAAATTCTGAATTCTCTCGATTAAAATTGCATTATCGGAAGTACTGTAAATAGAAGGCATAAGTTCTTTGGTATTAGGTTGTAACAAATATAAGTCTTTCGCTTACAATATTTAGATGTTTTACATTCAGTCAATTGCTTTTAAGGTGTTTTGGTGTAAGGTTGATGTTTTGTCAATAAAAGGAACTTTTGTCTGCAATACTGTTTTTTTTAGTACTTTTAAAACCTAATAATTTGTAAATTTTTCAATATGAATTCTTTTTCAAAAATAGCTAGTGCGGGCTGTCTTTTGTTGTTCAGTACGCTGCTAGTCGAGAACGTGAATGCCCAAAACACTACTGCTCCTATGAACAATCCTCTTTTGCAACGCAGTACTTTACAGTACCAAACGCCACCTTTTGATAAAATTAAAGACGAACATTTTAAACCAGCTTTTGACTATGGTTTAAAAGTACACGATGCCGAAATTGAGAAAATCACGAATAATACGGCAAAACCTACGTTCGAGAATACCGTTTTAGCGCTAGAAACTTGTGGCGTAGATTTAGGAAGAGCTACAGGAGTTTTTTATAATCTTTCGGGGTCGAACACTAATCCAACACTTCAGGCGATTGAAGCAGAATATGCGCCAATTTTTTCGGCGCATAACGACAAAATTTACTTGAACAGTACATTGTATAACCGCATCAAAAGCATTCCATTGTCTGGTTTAAAGGGAGAAGATAAAAAACTAACCGAATACTACTTGCAACAATTCGAATTAGCAGGAGCTAATCTTTCGGAAGCCGATAAAGAAAAAATGAAAAAGATCAACGAGGAGTTGGCTACCTTGAGTACTTTATACAGCAATAAATTATTAACTGCTCGTAAAAATGCTGCTGTATTTTTTGATGCGGCTTCAGATTTGGCAGGTTTGAGTGCTGATGAAATTGCAGCTGCGAAAGCCAATGCCACCGCAGCAGGACAAGACGGGAAATATATGATTGCGATTATCAATACCACGCAACAACCCGTTTTGATGAGTTTGACCAATCGTGTGTCTAGAGAGAAGGTTTTCAAAGCTTCTTGGTATCGCGCCGAAAAAGGAGACGAAGGAGATACTCGTGAAACCCTTGAAAAAATGGCCAAATTGCGTTTGCAAAAAGCACAATTGATGGGTAAAAAGAGTTTCGCCGAGTGGAAATTGCAAGACCAAATGGCACAAACTCCAGCGCCTGCAATGGATTTGTTAGCCAAAATCGCAAAACCAGCTGTAGCCAAAGCCAATGAAGAAGCCAGAGATATTCAAGCCTTAATTGATGCGCAAAATGGAGGTTTTAAATTAGAACCTTGGGATTGGGATTTCTACTCTGAGCAAGTGCGTAAAGCCAAGTACGATTTGGACGAAAGTCAAATCAAGCCGTATTTTGAAATCGGGTCAGTGCTGGAAAAAGGAGTCTTTTTTGCAGCAAAACAAATGTATGGGCTGACTTTTAAAGAAAGAAATGATTTACCAGTGTACAATCCTGATGTAAAAGTGTATGAGGTTTTCAATGATAAAGGGACTTCAATCGCGATTTACTATTTGGATTTTTATGCGAGAGACAATAAAAATGGTGGCGCTTGGATGAGTAATTTGGTGAATCAATCGCATTATTTAAATCAAAAACCAGTCATTGTCAATGTGTATAATTTTGCAAAACCAGTTAATGGTAATCCATCTTTGATTAGTTTTGATGATGTAACGACATTATTTCACGAGTTTGGACACACCTTACACGGATTGTTTGCGAACCAAAAATATGTAACACTTTCTGGAACGGCTGTACCGAGAGATTATGTAGAGTTTCCGTCGCAAATCAACGAACACGCTGCTTTAGACCCAACGGTTTTGAAAAATTACGCAGTGCATTACCAAACCAAACAAGCAATTCCACAAGAGTTGATTGATAAAATCAAAAAAGCAGATACTTTCAATAAAGGCTATGTGGTAACCGAATTGTTGGCTGCCGCAACACTAGATATGGCTTGGCATAGTGTAGAAAAAGAGTCGGATTTTAAACCTACTTTAGTGTTTGAAAAAGAAGCTTTGCAAAAATATGGTTTGTTAGTGAATGAAGTGCCTACTCGCTATCATTCTCCTTACTTTGCTCACATTTGGGGAGGTGGTTATTCTGCAGGATACTATGCTTACACTTGGTCTAAAACCTTAGATTATAACGCTTACGATTGGTTTCAAGCCAATGGCGGAATGACTCGAAAAAATTGCGATCGTTTTGTGAAATACATTTTGTCTGTAGGGAACAGTGTAGATTTGAATAAAGCTTTCAAAGAATTCATCGGTCACGACATGAAGATTGAGCCCTATCTAAAAAATGCGGGATTGACTAAATAATTGGGTTAGATTCCATCATACTATCCATGGCATTCTTGTACGAGAATGCCATTTTTATTAGTTTCAAATAGTGTTTAAAACTACGCACTTTCAGTGCATCTCCCTTCAGCTCCTAAAAAAATCACACTGCAGAATCGCAGATTTTAAAAGAGTACTAATGATAATAATTTGCAACCCGAGCGAATCGAATAGACGAAGTAATCTGCGGTTAAATGATAGTCCAACTTTCAGACTTTCAATCTGTCAAACCAAAGCTGTAGCCTTGCAGTTCATAGTAGTTTAGTGGAGAAAACTTGAATCAGGAGCGAATGAATAGGCTTTATTTGCCAGCATCGTTCCCGCCATCATTCCTAAACTTGTAAGCCGAACCCCGGCTCACAAGGTTTATCCCTTCTGTCGGGGCTAGATAGTGATCAATAGTTCTATTTTGGAAAAAAAAACAAGCTAGAATTTAATGCTTTGTTGTTTGTATTTTGCTGATTTTCAATTATATTCTTTTGTATCTTTATTCGATTAACATAAAAATATATTCTATGAAAGCAGTAGCAACCCTCTTTTTTGCTATAATAGCCACTAGTTTGTTAGCACAAAAATCAATAGTCATCAATAATGTGCGCATATTTAATGGCAAAGACGAAAAAGTCACCAGCGGAAACTTACTCATTGTTGACAATTTAATCTCCAAAATTTCGTCCAGTCCAATAGCAGTAATTCCCAACGAAAACACTGAGATAATTGATGGGAAAGGAGCGTTTTTAATGCCTGGACTTATTGATGCACATACGCATATTATGATGGAATCACTGACCATTATGGAGTTGTTAAATAACGACATCGAATTTATTACCGTCAATGCCGTAAAAGCTGCAGAAAAAGACTTAATGCAGGGATTTACCACTTTTAGAGATTTATCAGGACCCGCTTTCGGACTTCAAAAAGCCATTGATCGTGGATTAATGGTGGGACCGCGAATCTATCCTTCGGGAGCTATGATTTCACAAACTGCCGGACATGGCGATTTTCTGTCGGTGAATGCTGTTCCAAGAGATGCTTCAGCACATTTGGATTTTACTGAGCGATTCAATTTTGGAATTCTGGCAGACGGTCCTGATGAAGTACTAAAACGAACACGAGAACAACTTCGATTAGGAGCTACTCAAATCAAATTAGCTGCGGGTGGTGGTGTTTCCTCAAATTATGACCCCTTAGATGTCTCAGAATATACAGAAGCCGAAATGAAAGCAGCAGTAGATGCCGCCGAAAATTGGGGGACTTATGTCACCGTTCATGCTTACACGCCAAGAGCCATTCAAACGGCTTTGAGAGCAGGTGTGCGCTGTATTGATCATGCCCAACTTATAGATGAGGCCACCGCAAAAATGGTAGCAGAAAAAAAAACTTGGTTGAGCCTTCAGCCCTTTGTTGACGAAGGAGAAAGTGCCTTCCCCGAAGGATCTCCTAACCGAATCAAACAACAAACAATGATGAAAGGAACCGAAGTCGCTTATGGATTAGCTAAAAAATTAGGCATAAAAACCGCTTTTGGCACCGATTGTCTCTTTCAACCTAAACACGCCGCTAGCAGAGCCACTAATTTGACAAAACTTTTAAAATGGTATACTCCTTATGAAATTTTAAAAATGGCCACATCAACTAATGCTGAATTATTAGCGATGAGTGGGCCTCGAAATCCCTATCCCAAAAAGCTGGGGGTAATAGAAGAAGGGGCTTATGCGGATTTATTAGTGGTAAAAGGTGACCCAATGAAAGAAATTCAAGTGTTAGAAAATTATGAAAATAACTTTGTTTTGATAATGAAAGACGGGAAGATTTATAAAAACAAACTTTCTCAATTATAGTAGTAGCTATTCTTGTTTTCTATCGTTTGTGTTTTTAATGGAGATCACTGACAAAAAAAATGAGGTAAATAGTAAAAGTTGTAGGGTGGTGCTAATTGATTTCCTTCATTTTCGCATTTTGTTTTTTTTGAGTTTATTGTCAGTCAAACGGGTTGTGGTTGTGAGTTTTTGTTTACATAACAAAGTTTGCAAACGCTTTTTGAGTGCAGTCTTTGTGATTGTCATCTAAATTTATAAATTGCAAGTTGTAATCTTGATGCTATGACTCCTTTGTTTAAAAAATTAAATTTTAAAAATCAATCTGCCGTTTTGATTGGTAATGCACCTGATTCTTTTCAAACAGAAATGGAGTTAATGAAGGACGCAACGATTTTTTATACAGAAGAACGAGAAATTGTAACGATAGATTTTGCTCTATTTTTTGTGACACGATTGCAAGAAATAGCATCGGCTATAAATGCGATATATTCCAAGTTAAATGGAGATGCAGTGCTATGGTTTTGTTATCCAAAAGGGACTTCCAAAAAATACAAATGCGAATTCAATAGAGATAATGGCTGGACTGTTCTAGGAGATTTGGGTTTTGAAACCGTTAGAATGGTTGCTATTGATGAAGATTGGAGTGCTATGCGTTTCCGAAAACAAGAATATATAAAGGTTCTCCATCGAAAGTCATCTCTCGCAATATCTGAGGAAGCCAAGGAAAGGATAAAAAAAAAGGATAAAAAAAAAGGTTCCATTGGATTTTGTGTGAATAGCCAAAATAAATAAAATTATTCCTGCCATCAAAAGGCAACCGGAAGAAGGTAAACCATTAAGTTTATTAAAATAAGTAAGATTTATGAGGCTTAATTTACCTTAATAATTTAATGGTTAAAAATTAAGCTGCATTTTAGTAGATGCAAAAAACAAATTTTCTTGTTAGTTAAAATATATTGTCTTCCACACGAAAACCAATAGAGCTCTAAATAAAAACAGGTATATTCGTAATTCAATTTAGATTTTGTTGTTGTAAAATGAAGAAAATTCCCGTTTATTGCATGCCTGGTTTAGCAGCAAGTTCGTCCATTTTTGAACGAATTGATTTGTCTAAAGAAACTTTTGAAGTCATTTTGTTAGAGTGGGAAATTCCTTTGCCAGAAGAAACGTTGGTAAATTATGCAAGACGAATGTCCTTAAAAGTTGAGCACCCCAATCCAGTACTCATAGGAGTTTCTTTTGGGGGTATTTTAGTGCAAGAAATGGCCACTTTTTTGAAACCATTTAGGGTAATTATTATTTCGAGTGTGAAATCAAATTTGGAATTTCCGCGACGAATGAAAGTAGCAAAAACCACAAAAGCCTATAAATTAATTCCAACGAGTTTGATTTTAAATGTTGAAAATTTGGCGAAGTTTTCCTTTGGAGATAAAATCAAAAGCCGACTCAAATTATATGAAAAATTCTTGTCTGTGCGCGATATTGGGTATTTAGATTGGGCAATTGAGCAAATAATACTTTGGGAAAGAACGGTGGTAGATGCCAATGTTATTCATATTCATGGTGATCAGGACGATGTTTTTCCGGTGAAGTATCTTTCAAATTACATTGTAGTGCCGGGTGGAAATCACGCCATGATTTTGTTTCGATTCCGTTGGTTAAATGAACATTTACCAGAAATAATACTACATGGAAAAAAATAAAAAAGGCGATTGACTTGTTTAGAATCAATCGCCTTTCTGTTTTTACAGAGGATCATTAAATTTTTTTCATCTGATCTTTCATCAGTTTAATTTGGTCTTTCAACATATTTTGTTTGTCCAGTTTTTTGGCTTCATTTAATAAGTTGGTCGCTTCTAATTTCCTTCTTCTAGACAAAGCGATACCGGCCAGATTTAGTTTAGCAACGGCTAAGTCCATATCCATGGAAAGCCCTAATTCAATTGCTTTTTTGAAAAACTTTTCTGCTTGGTTAATATTGGTTTGAGAAACCATAATCCCGTGCAAATAATTGAAGTATCCTTGTTGTTTTTGTACTAGAGCTGTTTCAGGGTTTTTGATGTATGCCAACCATTTTTGGGCGCCTACAAAGTCTTGTTTTCTTAGTTTTAGAAAAGCGAGTAAGATAAATTCGTTTTTGTAATAAAGGAAAATTGGAATCGCTGTAAGGAATAATAGGAAAATTCCATTCCCAATATTGGATTCAGTAAATTGCCAAATGCCTGCAATAATGAGCAATGCGGCTAAGATCAGTTTGATATTTCTGTGAAACATAATAGGGGTTAAATTTAGATTGCAAAGATAGTAAAAGGAATTAAAAATATTTTTATAAAACTACTTGCTAGAAAAAAAAGTCTTTGTATATTTGCACTCGGTTTTAGAATAAGGGTCAAGCCAAAACAAGTTAGATATATAAATTACTATTTTAAAGATACAAAGCAATGAGCAAAAGAACATTTCAACCATCGAAAAGAAAAAGAAGAAATAAACACGGATTTATGGACAGAATGGCGTCTGCGAATGGAAGAAAGGTTCTAGCGCGTAGAAGAGCTAAAGGAAGACATAAATTAACTGTTTCTAGCGAACCTAGACACAAAAAATAATGTGTTCGTAAACATCACATAAGGCGTTACTTTTTATTAGTATCGCCTTTTTTTATACCCAAACGCGACTTGCGTAGATTAATTTACTAGGAATAAGTACAATAACTCCACAATTTATATAAAATGCCAAAAGACACATCCATAAAATCCGTTTTAATTATTGGTTCTGGTCCCATTGTAATTGGGCAAGCTTGTGAATTTGATTACGCAGGGTCACAGTCAGCACGTTCTATTCGAGAAGAGGGAATTGAAGTAATTTTGATCAACTCGAATCCTGCCACGATTATGACAGATCCTTCTATGGCGGACCACGTTTATCTAAAGCCTTTAACTACAAAATCGATCATTGAAATTCTTAAAGAGCATCCGCAAATTGATGCGGTTTTGCCAACAATGGGTGGACAAACAGCTTTGAATCTTTGTTTAGAGGCAGACGAAAAAGGAATCTGGAATGATTTTAATGTAAGAATGATTGGCGTTGATGTGAACGCCATCAATATTACCGAAGATAGAGAGCAGTTCAAGCAATTGCTTCAGAAAATAAATGTCCCAACGGCACCTGCTAAAACAGCTACTTCTTTTTTAGAAGGTAAAGAAATTGCTCAAGAGTTTGGTTTTCCGTTAGTAATTCGTCCATCGTTTACCTTAGGCGGAACTGGAGCTGCTTTTGTGCATACTAAAGAAGAATTTGACGAAAAACTAACCTATGGTTTAGAAATGTCACCAATTCACGAAGTATTGATTGATAAAGCGCTATTAGGTTGGAAAGAATATGAGTTGGAGCTTTTAAGAGATAAAAATGACAACGTAGTGATCATTTGTTCCATCGAGAACATGGATCCTATGGGAATCCACACGGGAGACTCAATTACAGTTGCTCCAGCAATGACTTTATCGGACATGACTTTCCAAAAAATGCGTGATATGGCCATCTTAATGATGCGTTCTATCGGAAATTTTGCTGGAGGTTGTAACGTACAGTTTGCGGTTTCTCCTGATGAAAATGAGGATATTGTTGCCATCGAGATTAACCCTCGTGTTTCTCGTTCTTCTGCTTTGGCTTCTAAAGCTACGGGATATCCAATTGCTAAAATTGCATCAAAACTAGCTTTAGGCTACAATTTAGATGAATTACAAAATCAAATTACAAAATCTACATCGGCTTTATTTGAGCCAACTTTGGACTATGTAATTGTAAAAATACCGCGTTGGAATTTTGATAAATTCGAAGGTTCTGATAGAACATTAGGACTTCAAATGAAATCTGTAGGTGAGGTAATGGGAATTGGACGTTCGTTTCAAGAAGCATTACACAAAGCCACTCAGTCATTAGAAATCAAACGTAATGGATTAGGTGCTGACGGAAAAGGGTATACCAATTACGAGCAAATTATCGAGAAACTAACGTTTGCTAGTTGGGACCGTGTTTTCGTAATTTATGATGCTATTGCGATGGGAATTCCGTTGAGTCGTATTCACGAAATTACCAAAATCGATATGTGGTTCTTAAAACAATACGAAGAACTTTATAGCTTAGAAAAAGAAATTTCTAACTATAAAGTAGATACTTTGTCAAGAGAATTGCTACTCGAAGCTAAGCAAAAAGGATTTGCCGACAGACAAATTGCTCATATGATGGGTTGTTTGGAAAGTCAAGTGCATGAGTTGAGAGAAAAAATGAACATCAACCGTGTATTCAAATTAGTAGATACTTGTGCGGCTGAGTTTAAAGCACAAACACCATATTACTACTCAACTTTTGAGGCCGAAATTCAAAAAGCCAATGGAGAGCGTTATGTTGATAACGAAAGTATAGTAACCGATAAAAAGAAAATTGTCGTTCTTGGGTCTGGACCGAACCGAATTGGGCAAGGAATTGAATTTGATTACTCTTGTGTACATGGTGTTTTAGCAGCAAAAGAGTGTGGTTACGAAACCATTATGATCAATTGCAATCCAGAAACGGTTTCTACCGATTTTGACACGGCTGATAAATTGTATTTTGAACCTGTTTTCTGGGAACATATTTATGATATCATCAAGCACGAAAAACCAGAAGGTGTTATCGTGCAGTTAGGTGGACAAACAGCTTTGAAATTAGCTGAAAAACTATCTAAATATGGTATAAAAATTATTGGAACTAGTTTTGAAGCTTTGGATTTAGCAGAAGATAGAGGACGTTTCTCTGATCTTTTGACCGAATTAGAAATTCCTTTCCCTCAGTTTGGAATTGCAGAAACTGCTGATGAAGCTTCGGCTTTAGCGGATAAATTAGATTTCCCATTGTTGATACGTCCCTCTTATGTGTTGGGTGGTCAAGGAATGAAAATCGTAATCAACAAACAAGAATTAGAAGAACACGTAATTAACTTGTTGAAGTCTATTCCTGGTAATAAATTACTGTTAGATCATTACCTAGCAGGAGCTATTGAAGCTGAAGCGGATGCGATTTGTGATGGTGAAAATGTGTATATCATAGGAATTATGGAGCACATTGAGCCTTGTGGAGTACACTCAGGTGATAGTAATGCTACTTTGCCTCCTTTTAATTTGGGAGAATTTGTAATGCAACAAATTAAAGATCATACTAAGAAAATTGCCTTGGCATTGAAAACGGTAGGATTGATCAATATTCAGTTTGCGATAAAAGATGATATGGTTTACATCATCGAAGCGAACCCTAGAGCTTCTAGAACGGTGCCATTCATTGCAAAAGCTTATGGTGAGCCTTACGTGAATTACGCTACAAAGGTGATGCTTGGAGAAAAGAAAGTAACTGATTTTGATTTCAATCCACAGTTAAAAGGATATGCCATCAAGCAACCCGTTTTCTCATTTAGTAAGTTTAAAAATGTAAACAAAGCGTTAGGACCAGAAATGAAATCTACTGGAGAGAGCATTTTGTTTATTGATGACTTGAAAGACGACCAATTCTATGAATTGTATTCTAGAAGAAAAATGTACTTGAGTAAATAAAATTTGAAGTTACGATATAGAAAGCCCCGATTTAGGGGCTTTTTTTATGCACATTTTTTCAAAGGATTTGCCACAAAAAAACACCCCAAAACAAGGATTGCTTTGGGGTGTTGCTTTTTCTTTTTACTTTATTATTGTTGAGCGCCTTCTTCCTTTTTTATGTTATTGACAAACGTAGTCAATTTTTTTCCATACATCGATTGTGCTACTTTTGGAGTCATTGATTTTTGAATGGTGTCCAAAAATTTGATATTAATATCGTAAATTTCTGATAAAGCAATGTAGGGAGCAATTTCGTGATCTTTATGATTGATAGCGAAATTAGTAGCATAAAGATATCTTCTTTTGATGTTAGATTCTTCCTTGATGATTAGGCTATCTAATTTTTTGAGATTATTGAATTTGGTCGCTTTGAATTTTTGTTCAATTATGGTTAAGTTTTCGTCTTTAAATTGATTGTTAATTTTTTTGAACTCTTCAAACAAATCATGATTTACAGAACCGGTAACTTTGGCACCATAAGAAAATTGGTCCAGATTAGTTTCTATGTTGATATTTCCTGGCTCAGCAAAGAAAATCAAATTATTATCTAAGGAATTGGAAACACCTCGATTTAATGATAAATAAAACATTTCAGGTGAGGCTAAGGGAAGGGTGGTTTCAAATTTTGAATCCCCATTTATTTTGATTGAATCAACGGTTATGAGTGTGGTGTCTTTTAAGCGTTGGATATACAGCGTTCCTTCTTTCAGGCCAACAATGTTTCCGGTTAAATGTAGGTCAGTGGTCGTTTCTTTTTTAGAACACGCCATAAGGGTAGCAAGGGCTATACATGCTAAAATAGTTTTTTTCATTTTGATTTTTAATTTGCCGCAAAATAAAGAAAAATGTTGAATTCTTGTACTAACTCTTCTTTTAAAATAAAAAAATCCCAATCTATTGCTAAATTGGGATTTTCCGCTTAAGAAAAAGGGTTTATCCTTTTAACCAAGCTTCTTTTAAATTTTTTTTCGAGGCGTCTTGTGCACTAAACGTTTCTTTTTCTTCATAGGAAAGCGCTATGTTTCCATTGATTATTTCTTCTTTTCCGTTTCGTTTAATTTTTAAAGTGATGGGATCATTTTCTTTCCATTCTTGACTTTTAGTTACGATTTCAAAGATATTGTCTTTGGTAAAAGGTTCGTTGTTAATGGATACAATAACATCGCCTCCTTGCAGCTTTAATTTTGTAAAAAAGGCATTCAATTCAATATTTGGCAAGACAAAAACTTCGCTCGTTTGGGGATTGATATTGATGTATGGATTTTGTCCTTTTACGAAAACATTTTCAGCTACTTTTGTTTTGCTTGTTCCTACGCCCACTTTCGATAAAAAAGTAGCATACGGAATTGGAGTAGGTCCCGATACATAAGTAGTGAGGAATTCCCCGACTTCGGGGTAAGTTAGACTCACGATTTTTTCAAATAACTCTTTGTCTTCGAAAGGTTTGGTTACGCCGTATTCTAAAGAAAGTTGGTGCATTAAATCTAGTATACCCCGTTTTCCTTCTGATTTTTCACGAATGATTAAGTCGATACACATGCCGATAAGTGCTCCTTTTTGATAGACATTTAAGTATTGGGTTTTGTAGGGCTCCTCAAGCACGTTGGCACTCATGGTTGTAAAGGGCATGGTGTCGTTCATGCTATTGGCTTGCGCTATTTTTTCATTGATACGCGTGTAAAACTCTTCTTCTGAAATTAGCCCTTGATTGATTTGGAATAAATTAGCAAAATATTCCGTTACGCCCTCATATAGCCATAAATGTTCTGACATTTTGGGATTGTTGTAATCAAAATATTGAATTTCTTTAGAGTGAATAGTCAGTGGAGTTACAATATGAAAAAATTCATGAGAGACTACATCTTTCATTTGTTCTTGTAGCATAGGTAGCGGAATGGTTTCAGGCATTACTACTGTGGTAGAAGTTGGATGTTCTAAAGCTCCAAAACCTTTAGCATCATTGGGTTTCATGCTTGATAAGTACAAGAGGACTGTATATTTTTTATTCGCATTGATTTTTCCTAAAAATGTTTTTTGAGCAATCATCATTTTTTTCATTTCAGGGGTAATGCTTTCGGCGGTTATTTTTCCATTAGGAGAAAAAACAGCAATGGTAATGTCCATTCCATCTACATTAAAAGTAGTGTAATCTGGTTTGGAATACATTACAGGATTTTCTACCAATTCGCCATAACGCGACACTACAAATTCATCAGTAGTGTTTTTTGCATCTAAGTCAGTCATTGAGGTAGCGCCCCAAAGTGTTTCAGGATGGGTGATGGTTACTCGATAAGGTACTTCTTTTTTATCTTGAAAATAGCCTACAAAACCATGCATATTTACCATGAAATTAGTTCCAGCCTCAATGTTCGTTCCGGCTGGTGAAAACACATCGCCTTGACCAAAATCACTCCCTTTTTCGGTATCAAAACTGTCATTGACTAAATAGGTGATTTTACTTAATTTTTTGGCTGTTTGAATGGACCAAGTGTTGTCGTCTGTCTTGGTAATGGGAAGTAAGTTTCCTTTGGAATCATAGGCTTTTAGCTCCTCAATGAAGCGACCATAATTGTCATTAGAGTAGGTTCCAGGGATGATTTTTGGGATACTATAGGTGACCTGATCTTGGTTGGTTTTTGGAGCGAAAACGGTAACTTGAACTTTGTCTTCTTTTACATCCGTAAGATTGATGCTTACTTTTACTTCGGCATTGTTTTTTGTTGCAGGCGAAATAGCTGTTTTACAGCTAAGAAATAGCGAAGCAAAAGCTAAGGTTGCTAAGATTTTTTTCATAAATAAAATTTTGTGAATTAGTCGGTGTAAGGCTGTAATTGTTACAAGATTGGAGGGTTTTGTATAAAAAAAAACTCCTGATGTTTCAGGAGTTAAGTATAGGATTTAATCTAATTTGTTTTTAATGTAATATTTACCGTCTAAATCCTCGTCAAAATCATCTATTTTTAGAGGTTTTGGTTTTGGCTTGGTAGCGATAGCTTTCTTTTTCCACATTTCGAATTTCTCAGTGGTCATTTTCTTTTTCATTATTTCTAAAACTTCTTTTTCAGAAAGGCCAAATTCTTTTTTTATTATTTCAAAAGGGTTTCTTTCTTCTAAGGCCAATGTCACAAGCTTTTCTGTTTGTTCCCAGTTTAATTCTTTGCGGTTACTCTTTTTCATCACTTGAAAATTAATTCAAAATAGGTGTTAATGATTAATAAATAGTTCTCTAACTATATTTCAATATTAATAAAAAAAAGAATTACTTCAATTGAAATAGCTATATTTTTTTTATCCTTATTCTATTTCCGGTGACCGGTGCTTTTGAAATGGGATGTTTAATAAATTTTTAACAACATTGTGTTCTTTTGGCTCTTGATGCGTATCAATTCCGTATGTTATTTCTTCTCGTGATAAGGTTTTGAATGTACCAAATAATCGATCCCAAACCGAAAAAATATTCCCGTAATTACTATCCGTATAAGGAAGTTTATAATGATGATGTACCTTATGCATGTCGGGAGATACTATGAAATAGCTCAAAAAAGTGTCTAGTTTTTGGGGCAATGCGATGTTGGCATGATTGAATTGTGTAGCCACCACGGAGAGAGTTTGGTATAAAAAAACCATCCACATTGGACTTCCTACAATAAAAACACCTAATAAAGTAAAGGCAAAACGAATGACGCTTTCGCCAGGATGATGTCTGTTGGCAGTAGTAGTGTCGATCCAGGTATCGGTATGATGGATGAGGTGAAAACGCCACAATATTTTTGCACGATGTTCAATGAGGTGTACTAAATATGCTCCAATTAAATCTAACAAAAGCAATCCAATAATCGTGTAGAGCCAAAGCGGTATTCCTGGGAGTAATGCAAGTATTCCGAATTTTTTTTCAACGGTCCACTGGGCAGTTTTTAGTAAAAAATAGGCCAAACTAAAGTTGATAATTATGGTAGTTAGCGTAAAAAAAATATTGATTCCAGCATGATGCCATTTTTTATAATTGAAATTAAAAAGTGGGAAAGCATTTTCAATCAACCAAAAAACAGTGATACCTCCAACTAAGATGAAACTTCGGTGTGCTGGGGGAATTGTTGTAAAATAAGTAATAATTTCATTCATATCAGGTGGGTGGTTAATGGATAATTCTAAAAGTAAGATTGATTCTGGGGCCTATTATTTTGGTGGTTTTTGGAATTTGATGTTTCCAGAAATGTTGTGTAGTCCCTTTCATTAGCAATAAACTTCCATGCGCTAAAGGTATATTTAATTTTTGATGTGGAATGTGATTGTGTTTTAATTGAAAAATTCTTTCTGCTCCAAAACTTACCGAAGCAATGGTAGGATTGGTACCTAATTCTTTTTCATTATCCGCATGCCAACCGTTGCTGTCTTTGCCATCGCGATAATAATTGAGTAGAACGGTAGAGAAAATGGTTTCTGATGCTTTTTCTACTTTTTCTTTAATGGGTAATAAAAGGGGAGACCATTTATGGGGATGCATTTTAATGTTAGCGTAAGAATATGGTTTTTCTTCATGGCCAAAAAGAGCGGTGAGTCGCGGTTGTTTATGGACTTTTCCATAGACTTTAATATCGTCTTGCTGCCAGGGAATTTCTTTTTCTAAAGCGGTAAAAAGCAAATCGGCCTCTTCTGATGAAAAGAAATTGGGGGCATAAATAATTGTGGCATCGGGTACTTCAAAAACAATGGGCTCAGCGTTAAAGAGAGATTTCATAGGGTAAAAGTAAAGAGAAAAAGAACATGAAGGAGGTTCTTTTTCTCTTTTGATAAAAATTATATTATGCCTCGGAGTGGTCTTGTAGTAGATTTTTATAGATAAACCCTGCCGCAATTGCACCTAAAATTGGAGCTACCCAAAATAGCCACACTTGCCCCAAAGGTTCTCCTCCCACAAAAATTGCTTGTGATAACGAACGAGCCGGATTGACAGAAGTATTTGTAATTGGAATGCTGATTAAGTGAATTAAAGTCAGTGCTAAACCAATGGCTACACCTGCAAATTTACCATTGGCAAATTTATCAGTAGCTCCAAGAATGACTAATAAAAAAAATAGGGTTAGCACAAATTCAGCGATAAATGCTGCTTGCATAGAGTAGCCATCAGGAGAGAAAGCACCAAAACCATTTGAAGCAAAAGCTCCAGCTTTGGTATTGTCGATTATGAAGCCCACTTTTCCAGAAGCAATCGTAAATAGTGTTCCCGCCGCAGCGATAGCACCTACACATTGAGCAATGATATAAGGAACCAAATCTTTAGCAGAAAAACGCCCGCCAGCCCATAAACCGAAAGATACCGCAGGATTGAAATGCCCTCCGGAAATGTGACCTACGGCGTAAGCCATTGTTAGTACTGTTAATCCAAAAGCTAGAGAAACTCCAGCAAAGCCAATGCCTAAGTTGGGAATTCCCGCAGCAAATAATGCGCTACCACATCCTCCAAAAACAAGCCAAAAGGTTCCAAAAAATTCTGCAAATAGTTTTTTCATGAGTATTTAGTTTTTATAGGGTTACTAGTTTGTAATGAATTCTTAATTGTTTGTTAGGTATAGTTGTAAGCCCAATACATCAGTAGAAATTGTAAGGGTAAGCGCAGGTACAACAACCATTTAGGAAGCCCCATGCTCGCTTCTGGTGTGGTTAACATAAAAATATGTGTAGGGAAAACGGCTAGTAAAAGTAAAATGATGCCCCAAGCGGCAAAGGTTGAAGTTGTTGGAATAACTAAAGCTATGCTTAGTATAATTTCAATTCCTCCACTTAGTTGATTCAGCAGAATTGGGTTTGGTAAATACCGAGGTATGATTTTTTGATATACTCTTGGGGTTCTAAAATGATTCATCCCTGCTACAAAATACAGCAAAGCCATCACATACAAATGCCAAGGTAGATTCATAACAAGTTGTTTGTTACGAATTTAGATAAAAATTAACAATAAAATAATGAAAATGTGAATAATTTGAGAAATTTATTTTTTTGAAGATGCCGTATTCATGATGACAATGGCTAAAATTATTAAAAGGATTCCAGCCCATTGGATAGCATTTACTTTTTCATTTAAAAGCATGTAAGCCATCGTTACGGAAACGGGTAATTCTATGGCTGAAACAATACTTCCCAATCCGATGCCGGTTAATGGAAAGCCTGCATTCATTAATAAGGGTGGGATAATCGTCCCGAAAAGTGCTAAAACAATTCCCCATTTGAAGAATATTCCCATTTGAAAGGGACCTACTTGGGTGAAAAAACCAAATGTAAATACAATAATAGCGCCCCCTAGAAGCATGTACAAACTACGTTGTGCTGAGGAGATATGATTGGCAATATGATTGGCAGTAAACATGGTAGCGGTAAATGAAGAAGCTGCCAAAAGACCTAAGACCATCCCTCTCCAATCTAGGGTAGTGGAGGTTTCCATAACATTTGTAGCTAATATGGTCCCAGTTAAAACAATGCATACAGCGACCATTTTTTTTAGAGTGGGAAGTTTTTTAGTCAAAGCCATTTCTACCACAACCCCCATCCAAACGGTTTGCATCAAGAGCACAATAGCAATAGAAACCGGGATGTATTTTACGGCTAAATAGTAGAAAACACTCGTCATTCCTAGTGAAGTCCCTGCTGCAATTAATTGAATGATGTTTTTTGAAGAAGCTTTAACTATTGGTGTAGTAGCCGTTCTTTTTTGAAAAAAATTAATGATAAGCATGCCAAGTATTCCTAGTATAAATTGTGCTGAGGTTACCTCAGGAGTAGAATAGCCTTCATCATAAGCCATTTTTACAAAAGTAGCCAACATACCATAGCTAGAAGCGCCAAAGGCTACTAAGAAAACCCCTTTTAATACTTGATTTTTTATCATTTTTTTAATTTTTAAAAAGCGGGCAAAGGTAATCTATTTTTTTTAAAAAAAATGTTACAATTGTGTTATAATCAGTTCAATTGTAGTTATGAGTTTTTAACCTGCAGTACACTAATTTATCCCTTTTTAATTCTTTATGATCAGATTGCTATTGTACTATTTGGGTTGGACTTATTTCAAAATCAGTAGGATTGAATCCAGTCAAACTTATTCTTGATTATTTCTTGCTTGTATTCCTCTAAAAACGCAAGATATGCCTTGGCGATTGGAGAAAAATTCTTGTTTTTTTGCCAAATTAAATTCCAAGTGGATTGAATAGGTAAACCGCGAACAGGGATTATTTTAAGATTCCCAGTTGAGATTTCATTTTTTATCCCGATTAGAGGCATAATGGAACAACCTAATCCGGCAATGACCGCTTGTTTGACTGCTTCGTTACTGGTTAGCTCGAGCTTTTTCTTTACATTCAAATTATTGATAAGCATGAATTGTTCCATCGTTTGCCGAGTACCGGATCCTTTTTCTCTTAAAATAATTGGAATATTCTCAAGTATGTTTTTCTCATATATTTTTTCAGAAAATTCAGTTGAAGTATTTGAAACTAAGAATAATTGGTTGGACATTAACTCAATTCTGTTGATTTTTAGCGTTTCTGGCAAAATGGAAACCAGTGAAAAATCGACTTCATTCTTTTCTAAACTTTTAATGACTTTTGATTTATTAGTAACATCCAAAATTAATTCTACATCGGGATGCAGTTTTAGGAAATCAGCCAGAAAATAGGGCATAATGTATTTGCCTGTAGAGACGATTGAAATTTTAAGCCTTCCGCTTAGTTTTCCCTGAAAGGCTTGCATTTTATAATTGATGGCGTGCACTTCGTTGATGATTTTTTCAGCAGCTACCGCAATTTCATTTCCAAAATCAGTAACATAAAGTTTTCTACCTATGATTTCTGTTAGTGGAATTTCAAATTGATCTTGAAAATTTTTAAGTTGGATTGAAACCGCGGGTTGTGTTAAATGCAGTTCTTCAGCCGCTTTTGTGATGCTTTGACATTGGGCAACTCTCAGAAATACGTGTAATTGATGGAGTGTATAATTCATAAATAATTTTTATGATGTTTATTACAAATATAAATAAAAATTAATAAATGGAATTCTCCAATTTTGCAGTGGAAAGAATGATCATGTCAACTTTAATGTAACTACCATTTTTTATGAAAAATAAATATCAATTTCAGTTAATCGATGGGGAGTTTACTCCGGTAGGAGCGGCTAAAGTGTTATTCCCTCTACTTAATAATAAAATTAATTACCATTCTTTAGAGCATTTTAGTAACGAAATCAGATTTAATAAAAAGGATGCATTCTCCCAAAAAAGAATTGAAGAATTGCAACAAGTACAATTGTGGATTCAGGATTTACTAGAAAAAGCAGAGGAAAATGGATTACAGTTAAAAATTACTAGCCAAATTAACATTGAGTTACACAGCATTAAATAGTTTTGAAGGACGTCAGCTTGTGATTGCAACAATGCATCATAAAGAGCAAGTAATGGCGCCCATTTTAGAAGAAAGTCTAGGGGTAATCTGTCGTGTTCCTGAAGATTTTAATACCGATGATTTTGGAACCTTTTCTGGTGAACAAGCTAGAGTTTCAGATGCATTAACTGCTGCGCGTCAAAAATGTTTGACGGCAATTGCAGTTACAGATTGTGATCTAGTGGTTGCCTCTGAGGGATCTTTCGGACCACATCCTTCCGCTTATTTTGCGTCCGCTGATGACGAAATAGTAGTGTTGATGGATCGAGTACACCAGCTAGAAATTATCGGACGTCATGTGAGTTTTGCAACTAATTTTTCTGGAATTTCCATTGCTTCAGAAGCCGCACTTTGGGATTTTGCCTCACAAGTTCAATTTCCTAGCCATGGTCTGATTCTTCGACCCGCTCAAGGTGTCGTTGAAGAAATGGTTAAAGGAATAACTTCGCCTGAAGTTTTGTTGGCGGCGTTTCATCGTTTGAAATCTAACTATGAAACTGTTTTTGTTGAGACTGACATGAGAGCTTTGTATAATCCCACCCGAATGGGAATTATTGGAACAGCAACCAAACATTTAGTACAGCAGGTACAGTCTTTGTGTCCAGCCTGTCAAAGTCCTGGCTTTTCAATAGAAAGCGTTAAGTCTGGGTTACCTTGTTCATGGTGTGGCATCCCAACGGACTCCATATTGAGTCTAGTATATTGCTGCAGAAAATGTGAATTTACTAAAGAAGTTTTGTATCCTCATCAAAAGAAAACAGAAGACCCCGGTTTTTGTAATTATTGTAATCCATAAATCATGAATAATAATCCAGATATTGAAAAAGCAGTTCGTATCTTAAATGAGTCAGAGAATGTTGCTATACCTACAGAAACGGTGTATGGTTTGGCCGGCAATATTTATAGCGAAACTGCGATTCGAAAAATTTTCAAACGTAAGAAACGTCCTTATTATAACCCTTTAATTGTTCATTTGAAATCCTACAGCGAAGTAGAGAAAGTGGCCATCGAAATTCCTGAAAAGGCGCGGGTATTAGCCGAAGCTTTCTGGCCAGGCCCCTTAACCTTAGTGTTAAAGAAACAAAAAAACATTTCAGATTTGATCACTGCCGGAAAAGATACGGTCGCCGTTCGTGTACCCAATCATCCGCTTACATTGGCTCTTTTGGAGCAGTTGGACTATCCTTTGGCGGCCCCAAGTGCGAATCCTTTTGGATCCATAAGTCCAACCACAGCCGCTCATGTTGCCACTTATTTTGATGCTAAAACATTATTTGTTCTCGATGGAGGGCCTTGTATCAATGGGATTGAATCAACCATCATAGGTTTTGACGGTGAATCTCCCATTTTGTATCGTGCCGGAGCAATCCCCATTGAGGCTATTGAAAATAGTGTTGGAAAACTATCAGTGTTTACCAAAGATGATGTGGCTCCGATAGCTCCGGGAATGTTATCTAAACATTATGCTCCGACTACCCCAACCATTCTCACATCAGATATGGCAAAGTCACTTTTGGACTATAGTGACAAACGAGTGGGGGTGATGTCCTTTTGCAAACGATATCAAAATCCGGCTATAGTTCATCAAGAAGTGTTGTCAAGTCAAGGCAACTTGGCCGAAGCTGCAAATCGATTGTATGCAGCACTGCATGCATTAGATTCGCAACCCATAGAGGTGATTCTTGTAGAAAAAGCGCCTCATACGGGCATAGGGATAGCAATCAATGACAAATTGCAAAGAGCATCAGTACTTTAAACTTTAAAACCATCCATATGAATTTAGATTTATTAATCGAAAACATTACCAATCCAGCGTTACTCTTTTTTTTATTAGGTATTATTGCGGTATATCTCAAAAGTGATTTAGAAATTCCTAAAAATACATCCAAGTTCATTTCCCTGTATTTGCTATTCTCTATAGGTTTCAAAGGAGGTCAGGAATTGGCGCATAGTGATTTTTCATTAGCAATTTTGTGGGCCGTTTTATTTGGAATGAGTGTGTCAATAATTATCCCATTTTATACTTTTTTTATACTAAAAAGAAAATTCAGTATTGAAAATTCAGGTGCAATAGCCGCCGCTTATGGCTCGGTAAGTGCCGTTACTTTTGTCACTGCAATTTCTTTTTTAGAAATGCAAGCACTTGATTTCAGTGGCCATATGGTTGCGGTTATGGCTTTAATGGAAGCACCTGCGATTATTGTTGGAGTGATTTTGATTCAAATGTATACCAAAGATAAAGAGAGTCCCAGCCAAATAGGTCCTATTGTAAAACATTCTTTTACCAATGGAAGTGTACTCTTGATCATCGGAAGTTTGATTATAGGTTTACTGGCCAGTGACAAAGCGGCTTTGGGAATCAAACCATTTACTACGGATATTTTTAAAGGATTTTTAGCCATTTTTCTTTTAGATATGGGAATTGTTAGTGGAAGGAAATTGGGCGATTTCTTTAAAAGTGGCTGGTTCAGTTTTCTTTTTGCAATCCTCATCCCTTTATTCAATGGAAGTTTGGTTGCTTACTTAAGTCAATGGGTTACAGAAGATATTGGGAATCGATTTATTTTTGCGGTGTTAGCCTCAAGCGCTTCTTACATTGCCGTTCCTGCCGCTATGAAAATTGCGGTTCCAAAAGCGAATCCTGGTATTTTCTTGCCGATGGCATTGGCCGTCACTTTTCCCTTCAATATTACTTTCGGTATGCCTATTTATTTGTCCATAGTAATGGCAGGATAATCTTTGATTTTCTCTTTATGGGTTAAATCGCTTAAATGTAATCGCAAAGCATCCACCGATATGTTGATTTCCCAAAAGGACAATCCTAATGAAATGAGCAAAGATAAAAGACTAAAACCAAACATGTAAATTCCAGCAGTTTGTTGGTCAAGGTACAAAAGCAACATGGCAAAAACAGATAGAAACAAACTCATGACTCCTGCCATTTGCATATAGCGTATGAGTGTCAAACGGAGGTTTAGATTCTTGAGTTCTAATAAAATCATACTGTTTTCCTTCTCTTTGTAGGCTTTTTTTAATCCACGAATGATGGTGGCCAAAGTTAAAAACCGATTCGTATAAGCCAATAAAATCAAAGATGTTGCGGAAAACAAAAGGGCTGGAGTTTCGATTTGAAGTGTCATCGTCTTTTTTTACAAAGGTCGGATAACTTTGGTAGTATCACAAAAAAAAACTTCGTTTGTATTGTTCAAACGAAGTTTTTTTTCAATTATAAAAATAAGTTTACGCCTTAGAGGGTTAAATTAAAGACCAAACCATTTTCGTGAGTAAAGGTTAATTTGTTGTCACAATCGCCATTGCCATAATCAATCGTTCCGTTTAGCAACGTACTTTTTACTTTTAATTTTCCTTTAGAAATATAACTACAGCTGTATTTTTTTACTAATGGCTCGATTACGCTTAGGGTTACTTTAGTTCCATTTTCGGTGCTAACTTCATGGTTGCCAGAAACCATTTCATAGGTGTTGTCTGTAATAAGTAATGGGGTTGCGACACCTTCGGTTTGTTTAATTGTATGTGTTCCAGAATTGTAATAGATGGTTCCGTCTACATGCGTAAGCTTTCCGTTAGTTATCGTTCGGCTCCATTGTGGCACATTTGGGGTAGTAGTTTCATTTACATAAACAATAGTACCTTCTATTTTCATGCCATTTACAAAATAATTTTCTCGTTCAATCTTCATCGTAGATTTGGGAGTGCTAACCAATCCCGATAGTGTTATTTTTAATTTGCCTTTGCGAGTAATATTGTTGACTGTGCAGCCCGTTCCAAAATCGACGGTGATTACTTTTGGAAAAATAGTAGGGCTTACGTTATCAATTGAAATTGCCGCACAAGCTCCCACTAAAGTGTTTGCGTATGACTTCTGAGTTGATTTTGATAAAGCATTTTCAAAGGTTACTTGGGTGCCGGTTTGGAAATCCAATTCGTTAATTCCATCAATAGTTGCAGATGCTACAATTGAATTGGTGTCAGTCGCTTTTACTACTTCGTCTTTGCTACAAGAATTGAAGAGCACGGACATGCTGAACAAAGCACAAAATGTGGTTTTTAAGTTTTTCATAATAGGTTGAGATTTAGGATTAAGGTGTGCCAAAAATAGTAAATCAATTGGAAGCACAAAAAAAAGGTCAGCAAAATAAATTGCTGACCTTTTTTTATTTGAAGCAATAGAATTATTTAATCAGTTCAAAGCTTCTTTTTACAAAAGCGGTCAAGGCTTCTCCTTTTAGTAAGTTTTGTGACAATTTAGCTAAATCCAATGCTTGTTTTACCAAGTTTTCTTGAACGGCCTTATCTTGATTGTTCAAAATACTGCTAGCCAAATCTGAATTGGTATTCACTACTAAGTTGTACATTTCAGGGAAATTACCCATTCCAAACATTCCGCCACCCCCGGTTTGACTCATTTCTTTCATACGACGCATGAATTCGGGTTGTGTGATGATGAATGGTGCAGCGCTACTATCCATTGCTTCTAATTGTACTGTATAAGTCTGTTTTGGAACGATAGTTTCTACTACTGTTTTCAAGCTTTCTTGCTCTTCAGTGGAAAGTTTAGAAATAGCCGTTTCTTCTTTTTTGATCAAGTTGTCAATGTGGTCAGAGTCAACACGAACAAAGGTTAATCCGCTGTTGTCTGATTCTAATTTTTGAATCAAATGAGGAATGATTGGAGAATCTAACAACAATACTTCATACCCTTTTTCTTTGGCAATTTCAATGTAAGAGTGTTGTGCTTCTTTGTTACCGGCGTATAAAACCACCGTTTTACCCTCTTTGTCCGTTTGGTTTTCTTTGATGGCTTCTTTCAATTCCTCAAGGGTGAAATATTTATCATCTACTGTTGGATACAATACGAAAGCTCCTGCTTTTTCATAGAATTTGTCTTCAGAAAGCATTCCGTACTCTAATACAATTTTGATGTCATTCCATTTGGTTTCAAAATCAGCTCTGTTTTCGTTGAACAATGATTTCAACTTATCCGCAACTTTACGAGTGATGTAGTTTGAAATTTTCTTCACGGCACCGTCGGCTTGCAAACCAGAACGCGAAACGTTCAACGGAATGTCTGGAGAATCTACTACTCCGCGAAGCATCATCAAGAATTCTGGAACAATACCTTCTACGTTATCGGTTACGTAAACTTGGTTTTGGAACAATTGAATTTTATCTTTTTGGATTTGTAAATCAGCCCCTAATTTTGGGAAATACAAGATTCCAGTTAAGTTGAAAGGATAGTCAACATTTAAGTGAATATGAAACAACGGCTCTTCAAACTGCATTGGGTACAATTCACGATAGAAGTTTTTGTAATCTTCATCTTTTAAATCAACGGGTTGTTTGGTCCAAGCTGGATTTGGGTTGTTGATGATGTTGTCAACTTCAATAGTTTCTGCTGTATAGTCTTCTTGAGCATCTTCTGGTTTAGGAAGTGTTTCAGTTTTGGTTCCAAATTTAATTGGAATCGGCATGAACTTGTTGTATTTGTTCAACAACTCTCTGATTTTGCTTTCTTCCAAAAATTCTAAAGAATCTTCGGCTACGTGCAACACGATTTCAGTACCGCGGTCGGTTTTGTCACAAGGTTCTAATGAAAATTCAGGGCTACCATCACAAGTCCAGTGCGCTGCTGGCTCGTCTTTGTACGATTTAGTAAAGATTTCTACTTTTTCAGCCACCATAAAAGCGGAGTAAAATCCTAATCCGAAGTGTCCAATAATTCCGGAGTCTTTAGCCGAATCTTTATATTTGTCAAGAAATTCCTCGGCACCTGAAAAAGCAACTTGGTTGATGTATTTTTCTACTTCATCTGCAGTCATCCCTAAACCTTGATCGATAATATGGATTTTTTTCGCATCTTTGTCGACTTTAATTTCGATGATAGGGTGGCCATATTCAACCTTAGCTTCTCCAATGCTAGTTAAGTGTTTTAATTTTAAAGTAGCATCTGTTCCATTTGAAATCAGCTCACGTAAGAAAATTTCGTGGTCACTGTATAAAAACTTTTTGATTAGAGGAAAGATGTTTTCAACCGAAACATTAATTTTACCTGTTGTCATAATTGTACTATGGTTTTAAGTTTAATTTGATGTTTTCCTCTGTTCAAATAGAATACCATTTGCATTAAAAATGACAAAATGTCGTAAACTATATATTTTTAGAAAAAAATAGAGGTATTCGGGTTAAAGCTATTTTTTTGAGTTGTATATTTGTTAATCTATTAATTTTAAATTAGTTAAACCTATGAGAAAGTGTATTTTAATGGGCAGTTTTATGTTTTTGCTTTTTGCGTGTAAATCAAGTGCCCCGGCTGTAGCTCCAACTGTTCCCGTTGCGGAGACAAAATTGGATAAAAAAGCACAAGTAGTCATAAAAGGAAATTGGCAAATTACGGATGTAGCTTATCCAGGTTCCGATTTTTTTAAGGTAAATTCGTTTAATATTGCTGATTCCAAGTGTTTTATTGGAAGTACTTGGAGTTTTATTTCGAACAACAACAAAGGGAATATGGAACTTACTGCTCCTGGTTGTCCTGCTTTTGGTTCTCCTATTGTTTGGAGTATTAACAGAGAAGGGATGTTTGTTTTGAAAATTGTAGAAGCAGGCGTGAAGTCTAAAACAGTGCAAGCGGGGTATATTTTGCGTATCGCTAATGCAACCGAAACTACGTTTGAATTGATTGACAAAATAGATGTTGCAGGTCAGCAAAAAGATATCGTTTATTATTTCACTAAAACCAATTAATATTTTTATTATGAAAAAGATTAGTATACTCGCTTTGTTAACTGTTTTCTTAGGAAGCAGTTTATTCACTTCTTGTAATTCTGTCAAAAATGCAAACAATACCCAAAAAGGAGCTGGTATTGGTGTAGCAGCGGGTGCGTTGATAGGAGGGATTCTTGGGAATAATCTAGGTAAAGGTGGCAATGCCGCTCTTGGAGCCGCCATTGGAGCTGCTGTTGGTGGAGGAACTGGAGCTTTGATTGGAAATAAGATGGATAAGCAAGCTCGAGAAATTTCTCAGGCTTTACCTGGGGCAGATGTGCAACGTGTAGGCGAAGGAATTCATTTGACGTTGAATGAAAATGCAGTCCGATTTGATACCAATAAATCAAGTTTGACGCCACAAGCTCAAGCGAATTTGGATAAATTGATTCCAGTTTTTCAAGAATATGGAGATACTAACATTCAAATTTTTGGTTATACTGACAGCTCAGGTAAACCGGAATACAATTTGACGCTTTCTGAAAAAAGAGCGGAATCCGTTAAAAATTATTTAATTGGAAAAGGATTGGTGGCTAGTCGTTTTAAAACTTCTGGATTTGGAATTGCTGATCCAATTGCAACTAACGATACTCCCGAAGGAAAAGCTCAAAATCGTAGAGTGGAGTTTGCGATCACCGCCAATGACAAAATGATTCAAGATACTAAAAACGGAAAATAAATTCTTGTTTGGTTATTATTTTAAAGCTGTTACCAATCGTAGCAGCTTTTTTTTGGATAAAATGTATTTTTCAACGGCTTATTTTTTGCAAAGCCACTATCTTTGTTTTTTTTAAATTGAAATCATAACTAATGCTCGAAGTTCAAAATATTTCCTTCGCTTATACTGATAAAGCGATCATTCAAAATGTAGATTTTACCGTAGAAAAAGGGCAAAATATTGCGCTGATTGGAGAAAGTGGGTGTGGTAAAAGTACCTTGCTGAAACTTATTTATGGGATATATGATTTACAGGAAGGAAAAATTTTCTTTAACCAAACCCGAGTTTTAGGTCCCAAATACAACTTGGTGCCCGGTATGCCCTTCATGAAATATTTGGCTCAAGATTTTGATTTGATGCCTTTTGAAACGGTAGCAGAAAATGTAGGTAAATTTTTGTCTAATGGATTTTTACCTTTAAAAAAATTACGTATTCAAGAACTGCTTGAAATGGTGGAAATGACGGAATATGCTAAAGTTCGCGCTAAAGATTTGAGTGGAGGACAACAGCAACGAGTCGCTTTAGCCAAAGTTTTAGCGGTTGAGCCACAGGTTTTGCTGTTAGATGAACCTTTTAGTCATATTGATAATTTTAGGAAAAATGCCCTACGCAGAAACTTGTTTGCCTATTTGAAGAAAAAAGGAATCACCTGTATCATTGCGACTCATGATAGTACCGATGCTTTGTCTTTTTCGGATGAAACCATAGTGTTACAACAAGGTCGAATTGTGGAAAAAGCACCCTCTTTGGAGGTGTATCAATATCCGATTAATAAATACGTAGCTTCTTTGTTTGGAGAAGTCAATGAATTGCGTTTGTCGCAACTCATGCCGATTGATGGCGATGATGAGATAGTATTGTTGTATCCACATCAATTGAAGGTATCTGCTGTGGGGACCATGCGCGCCGTGGTAAAGCAATCGTACTTCAAAGGTAGTCGTTACTTAGTCAAAGCGGCTTTTGACCGGAAAGCTATTTTCTTTGAACACGAATCCGCTTTGGAGGTCAATCAAGAAGTATTTTTGAAAATATTGTAAGCTTCTCTTTTTTAGGATCATTATATTTTATTAACTGTTTTGGTTTACCGCTAAAAAGATTCTCACGACCAGCAATCGTTTCAAAGAAAGCTGTGAATCTTTTTTTTTACTACAAAAGAGAGATGCCAAAGAAGAAATTGATTTGTTTTTTTTAGTTAAAAATGAATATATCAAAAAAATGAGTAAATTGTGGGCTGTCTTTTTAAAAGATGTTTAATTTTGCCAATCAAAATTTAATATAAAATTAGTACGTATGTATCACTCAAAAATAGCAGGATTAGGATTTTATGTTCCTTCGAATGTGGTAACTAATGATGATTTATCCAAAGTAATGGAGACCAATGATGAATGGATTCAGGAGCGCACTGGAATTAAGGAGCGTAGACACATCATAAAAGGGGAAGACACCACCACGACGATGGGTGTAAAAGCAGCCAAAATTGCAATTGAGCGCGCGGGTATTGCCAAAGAAGATATTGATTTTGTTGTTTTCGCAACGCTAAGTCCCGATTATTATTTTCCAGGTCCAGGTGTTTTGGTACAGCGAGACTTAGGACTAAAAACTGTCGGTGCTATTGATATTCGTAATCAATGTTCGGGTTTTGTGTATGGATTGTCAGTAGCCGATCAATACATCAAAACGGGAATGTATAAAAATGTATTGGTCATTGGTTCCGAAGTACATTCTTCTGGTTTAGACATGACCACTCGTGGTAGAGGCGTTTCTGTTATTTTTGGCGATGGAGCAGGGGCAGCTGTATTGTCTAGAGAAGAAGATCTCACCAAGGGGATTTTATCTACGCACTTACATTCCGAAGGACAACATGCCGAGGAATTATCGCTTATTGCACCTGGAATGGGTGGCCGTTGGGTAAATGATATTTTGGCTGATAACGATCCGAATGACGAAAGTTATTTTCCTCACATGAACGGACAATTTGTGTTCAAAAACGCTGTGGTTCGTTTTGCGGAAGTAATCAACGAAGGATTGCAAGCCAACAATCTAGAAGTTTCAGATATTGATATGTTGATTCCACATCAAGCGAATTTGAGAATCTCGCAATTCATTCAAAACAAATTCAAATTGTCAGACGATCAAGTTTTTAATAATATCCAGAAATACGGAAATACAACTGCAGCTTCTATTCCAATCGCTTTAACTGAAGCTTGGGAACAAGGAAAAATTAAGTCCGGCGACACTGTAGTACTTGCAGCTTTTGGTAGCGGTTTTACTTGGGCGAGTGCGATTATCAAGTGGTAAATTGATTTTTTGTAAGATAGTAAAGGTCTAGAATGCGAATTCTAGGCCTTTTTTTTTAAATATAAATAAGTTTAGGAAATAGACTTTTCATTTTTGTCATTCCGACAGAGGAGGAATCACACCAACTGCATGCATTATGTGATTCTTCGTTCCTCAGAATGACAAAAAAACACTTAATTTAACGATGTCCCGTCCTAAAATAAGTTTACCTAATTTATAATAATCCTTTTATCTAACTTTCAATACAAAATCAAGTATTTGTCTTTCTAGTATTGTAGTCGTTTTTATTCTTTTTTCTTTTTCGTCCCAAGCGCAATTACAGCCTGGGTTTTGAATTGATTGAGAAGGAATCTAATTTTTTTTGTCCATGTTTGCAAAAAGGTAATTTCTCAGCTTATAGCCCTGATCGCAGCGGCATCCTTTGCTTTTTTTCTTTAAAAAAGCAAAGATAGAGCGGAGAGCAGGACGATGCTCACAAAAGTGCCTATTCTTTCCGCTCCAAAATACAAGCATAAAAAAATCCGTCTGGTTTTGCAACGAGACGGATTTTGTATGTTAAACATTTTTTTTAAATATATAAGTCATTTAAGCTGTGTGAAGTAGCTTGTTTGTGCAGATGGTTAAAGACAATATAAGTTACAAGGGTTTTGTAAATTGGTCTTAAACTACTTCAATGAACTGACTATTTTACTTTATCTATTTAAACTAAAACTTAGGTGACTTATATGTTTTAATCAAAATGTTGTTAGATGGAATTAGCAAACAGCTTCTTCGGCTAGAACGCTTTCTACTTCGTGTAACGGTAAATCCCAAGCTTCGGCAACACCACGGTAAACTACTTTTCCGTTGGCTACGTTCAATCCTAATTTTAATTCTTTGTTTTCTTCGCAGGCTTTTCTCCATCCTTTGTTGGCCAATTGAATCGCGTATGGCAAAGTCGCATTGGTCAACGCTAGAGTTGAAGTGTAAGGCACCGCACCTGGCATGTTGGCCACGCAATAGTGAACAATATCATCGATGATAAACGTTGGGTCTTCGTGAGTCGTTGGTTTACAAGTTTCGATACAACCTCCTTGGTCTACAGCTACGTCAACAACAACGGTTCCAGGACTCATTAATTTTAGCATATCGCGAGTGATCAAGTGAGGCGCTTTGGCTCCAGGAATCAACACTCCACCAATTACTAAATCGGCAGTTTTGATCGCTTCGCAAATGTTGTAATGATTTGACATTTGAGTTACTACGTTGGCTGGCATTACATCAGATAAATATCTCAAACGTGGTAAGCTTACGTCCATAATGGTTACTTTAGCTCCGAAACCAGCGGCCATTCTAGCGGCTTGTGTTCCTACGATTCCACCCCCTAAAACGACTACGTTTGCTGGAGGAACACCTGGTACACCACCTAAAAGGATTCCTTTTCCTTTCATTGGTTTTTCTAAATATTTAGCTCCTTCTTGGATAGACATACGTCCCGCTACTTCAGACATTGGTACCAATAAAGGCAAACTACGATCTGCTTTTTCTACGGTTTCGTAAGCCAAACAAACGGCTCCACGCTCTAACATGGCGTGTGTTAATGGCTCAGAAGAAGCAAAGTGGAAATACGTGAATAATAATTGGTCTTTTTTAATCAAAGGATATTCAGAAGCGATTGGCTCTTTTACTTTAATGATCATTTCGGCAATGTCATACACTGCTTCGATAGTTGGAAGAATGGATGCTCCTGCATCTATATAAGATTGATCCCCAAAACCACTGTTGCTACCAGCATTGGTTTGTACATATACAGTGTGCCCTTGTTTTTTGAATTCGGCTGCCCCTGCAGGAGTTAATGCTACACGGTTTTCGTTATTTTTGATTTCTTTTGGAACTCCGATTATCATAAGATTCAGTTTTAAAAGTGGTTTTATTTGACGGGATAAAAGTAATTCAAAAAGAAAATATTTGTTCTTTAAATCATTAAATAAGAAAATATTAGTTTTATTCGTTAATTTTGCATTAAATATTTCTTTACGAAAACGTTTTTTGCTGTTGTAAAAGAAAATTTATCTTAAAATCCGATTTCTAAATAAAAACTAGGGTATGACTATCGATGAAACCGACAAAAAAATCTTACGACTTTTGCAAGCGAACGCGCATTTGACGTTAAAAGACATTGCGAATCAGATTAATTTGTCTTTAACTCCAGTGCATGATAGAGTGAAACGTCTTGAAAAAGAAGGAATTATAGAGAAGTATGTTTCGATTTTGAACAAAAAAAAATTAGGAAAACACTTAACGGTCTATTGTCAAGTGACGTTAGTGAAACAAACTTTTGACATTTCGGAGGCATTTAATGAAGCGATTCGGAATTTGCCCGAGGTTGTGGAATGTAATTTTATTTCGGGGAGTTTTGATTATTTGCTCAAAGTGGTGTTGCCTGATATGGAAAGTTACCATCATTTTCATCAGAAGAAATTATCGGTGTTGCCTGAGGTTACCTTAATTAATAGCTTTTTTGTGATCTCTGAAGTGAAAAGTACGACGATGATTCCATTATAAAAAAACCATCAAAAGTTGCCTCTTGATGGTTTGTTGAATTATAATTAACATTATCCGTTTTTTTTTTACCACATAGGAGAATCATAGCGTTTTAGTTTTTAAAAGAGAACAATAGACGTTTTACTATTCACATAGCTATACTATGTGTAAAATAGTGCTATTTCTATTCATTCTTTTATGTTCATTACAATCTATTATCTTCTATGTGGTTAAATTCTTTTATTGTTTGATTTTAATCAACGGATTAGTATGAATACTATCTACTAATAGTAAGTATAACGTCTTACTTTAGAAATGTATTTGGCCAAACGAATGACTTGATGGCTGTAGCCGTATTCGTTGTCGTACCAAATGTACAATACTATATTTTTTCCGTCTTTAGAAACAATAGTCGCGTTGCTATCATAGATGGAAGGAGCTGTCGTTCCCACAATATCTGAAGAAACCAATTCGTTGTTTAATGAATACTTGATTTGTTCAACCAATTCGCCCTCTAGCGCATATTTCTTAATGATTTCGTTGATCTCATTCACAGAAGTTTTAGATTCCACTTCTAAGTTCAAAACTACCAAAGAACCATTTGGAACGGGAACGCGAATCGCATTCGAAGTTAGTTTTCCTTCTAGTGAGGGTAAGGCTTTGGCAACAGCGCTTCCGGCACCGGTTTCGGTAATGACCATATTTAAGGCAGCAGCTCTACCACGACGGTATTTATTATGCATATTATCAACTAAATTCTGATCGTTGGTGTAGGCATGAATGGTTTCTAAATGTCCTTTAACTACTCCTAAAGTATCTTCAATCGCTTTCAGAATAGGAGTAATGGCATTGGTGGTACAAGAAGCCGCAGAGAAAATAGACACTTCGTCTGGATTGTATTCGTTTTGGTTTACACCATGTACAATATTTGGTATGCCTTTTCCAGGAGCCGTGAGTAATACTTTATCGGTTCCTTTTGAAGTTAAGTGACGACTCAAAGCTTCTTGAGTGGTGAATGCTCCGGTATTGTCGATTACTAAAGCATTGTGAATATGGTAAGCCGTATAATCAATTTCTTCTGGAGTGTTGGCAGTAATCATGTGAACAGTAGTCCCATTGATGATCAAAGCATTGTTCGCTGGATCGGCAATAACAGAACCATTAAAATCGCCATGAATAGAATCGTAACGCAATAATGAAGCTCTTTTTTCTAAGCTAGTGGCATCGTTTTTATCACGAGTAACGATGGCTCTCAAACGCATTTGATTTCCTTTTCCAGTTTTAGACATTAACTCGCGTGCCAATAAACGGCCAATGCGACCAAAACCATACAAAACCACATCTTTAGGTTGGATTTCTTCGGTGAATTTGGCTTCTTTTAATTTGTCAATAACGAAATGTCTCGCATCTGGATATTTTTCGTCCAAAAGACCGTATTCGTAAGTCAATTTTCCGATATCTAATTTAGAAGGAGGTAAATCTAAAGAAAGAATGACACTTGCGATTTCTACAGAATCAGAAATTGAAATGGGTTTCCCAACAAATTCCCCTGCGTATTCGTGCAAGTTGAGAATTTCGCTCACATTTCTGTCAATCAAATGGTTTCTGAATAAAACCAATTCAATGGATTTATCATACCATAAATCGCTAATAATTTTGATTAATTCTACACCCGAACGTCTTCTTTCGGTTTGAATGTTTACTTCTTTTTCGTATAAATGTGTTGTACTCATGAATGAATTTTGTAAAAAATAAAGTTGTGTTTTTTAAATTTTCCGCAAAAGTACCCTATTTCAATCGATTTCGTAAGCTGTTTTGTGATTTTTTTATAAAAAAAATAGCCACCCTGTTATAAAACAAGATGGCTATTGGTGTTGTGTTGTTTTATTTAAATGATTATTCTGAAAATTTCACCATTTCGGTTGATCATTTCTATACGAACACTTTGTTGTTCGGATTTGTTTTTCATAATTGAAGAAACTGTTTCTACATTGGTAGCTTTCACATTATCGATGCTCAAAATGATATTGCCTTGTAATTCTTCGGCATATTGAAGGTAACGCTCGTTAGTAATGGCTTTGATTTTTACCCCATAATCAATTTTGAATTTCTTTTTGTCGGCAGCGTCAATATTTTCAACTTCAATACCTTTGAATTCAGAACTGAAATATTCGTTTTTACTTAAGGTTACTGTGGTGGTTTTATTTTTGCCTTCACGAATATAGCTGACCACCACTTTGTCATTTGGGCGTTTGGTATTTATGTATCCGGATAAATCTGCAAAAGTCGAAATGGTTTGATTGTCAATTTTTATGATAATATCTCCTTTTTGTAATCCTGATTTTTCAGCACCTGAATTTTTACTTACTTTATTGATGTAAAAACCTTGTGTTTCTTTTACGCCTAATTCTTTAGAAGCGGTACTATTTAATTCACCGCCTTCAACTCCCAAAATCCCACGTTGTACGTTCCCAAATTCCATTAAATCTTCAATGATTTTTCTAGCGTTATTAGAAGGTACCGCAAAAGAATATCCAGCATAACTTCCCGTTGGAGAAGAAATCATGGTGTTGATTCCGATTAATTCTCCTCTAGCATTTACCAACGCACCACCTGAGTTTCCTGGGTTTACCGCGGCATCCGTTTGAATAAAGGATTGAATGCCTCGTGCATCTAAGTTTCTAGCTTTGGCAGAAACAATCCCTGCAGTTACTGTTGAGTTTAAGTTATAAGGATTACCAACAGCCAAAACCCATTCTCCGACTTTTACGTTATCTGAGTTAGCAAAAATGGTGTAAGGCAATTTTTCATCGGCAGCAATTTTCAACAAGGCGATATCCATTTTAGAGTCGGTACCGATTAATTTTGCTTTGTAGGTTTTTTTGTTATTGAGGGTGATTTCAATTTCTGAAGCGTCTTTAATCACGTGATTGTTGGTAACGATGTACCCGTCTTCAGAGATAATCACTCCGGAACCGGTTCCTACTTGTTCTTGTTGTTGCCCGCCGCCGTAACCATAAAAATATTCCAAAATAGGGTTGCTCACCGTTCTTCGGGATACATTTTTTACGTGCACTACCGAGTGTACAGTTTTTTCAGCAGCTTCTGTAAAATCTATTGCTTCTGCTGCAAGTCCCACATTTCGACCGTAATTTTCTTGAGCAAGAGTTACAACACCTTTTTTATTATTTGAAAAATACCCGTTGTCATCAAACAAAAGTTTGTAACCACCTAAGGTAGTGGCACCACTAAGGACTGATACTAGTAATAAGGATGAGATTTTTTTCATAATAGATTGTAGTTTTATTAGTTATTTAGAGACAAATTTAGTACATAAATTATTTTCTAAAAACGAGTTTAACGTACTTTAACAGTGTTTAACTATAATTATTAATTGTATTTTTGTATTTCAAAATAATATACATGATTTTAGAATTTTATAAATACCAAGGCACTGGAAATGACTTTGTAATGATTGATAATCGATCTTTATTTTTTCCAAAACAAAACACTGAACTTATTGAAAAATTATGCGACAGACGATTTGGAGTAGGAGCAGACGGATTGATTTTGTTAGAAAATGATACGGATACTGATTTCAAAATGGTCTATTACAATTCCGATGGTAACGAAAGTTCGATGTGTGGAAATGGAGGTCGATGTTTAGTGGCTTTTGCCAAACAATTGCGGGTAATTGAAAACGAGACCACTTTTATGGCAACTGATGGTTTGCACCATGCTACCGTTGCTCCTGATGGTTTGGTTTCTTTACAAATGATTGATGTCACAGAAATTAAATTCACCTCTGAATATGTATTTTTAAACACTGGATCTCCACATCATGTTCAAATAGTCGAAGATTTAAAAAATTATAATATTAAGGAACAAGGAGCGGCTATTCGTTACGGAGGATTATACGGCAAAGCAGGAAGTAATGTCAATTTTGTATCAAAGATCAATGAAGATACGTTTGCGGTTCGCACTTATGAGCGTGGGGTGGAGGATGAGACTTTGGCTTGTGGTACAGGAGTTACAGCCGTTGCAATTGCCATGCATGCCACTGGGGTTACGACCTCAAATAAAATTTGCTTAAATGTAGAAGGTGGTCAACTAGAGGTATCCTTTGAGAAATTAGAAAATCAATACACCGATGTGTTCTTAAAAGGTCCAGCTCAGTTTGTATTTAAAGGTCAAATTCAAATTTAATGAGGAATACGCTACAAGGGAAGACTATTTATTTACGAGCTTTAGAGCCCAGCGATTTGGAATTTGTGTATGCCATGGAAAATGACCAAAGCATCTGGGAAGTGAGCAATACGCAAACGCCTTATAGTAGATTTTTGATCCGACAATATCTCGAAAATGCACAACAAGACATCTACGAAGCCAAGCAATTGCGTTTAGCGATATGCAAAGATCAAGATTTTCCAGCCATTGGATTGATCGATTTGTTTGAATTTGATCCCAAAAATAATAGAGCAGGAATTGGAATTGTACTTCAGTCTGAAGGAAATAGAAATCAACAAATTGGTTCTGAAGCACTTGAATTATTGATTCGTTTTTCGTTTTATGATTTGAATTTGCATCAACTCTATGCAAATATTGGTGTCGAAAATAAGGCAAGTGTGGCTCTTTTTACTAAATTTGGCTTCGAAAAAATCGGAGTAAAGAAAGATTGGGTTTTAGTAAATGGAACCTACAAAGACGAAGCTATTTTTCAATTAATTAATCATAAATTTTAAAATTTTTATTTTGAACCTAAAAAAAATCCTTTCAATCGGAGCGGTAGTGATTGCTGCGGTATTATTAGTGTACGGTTTTGTTTTGATGCGTCAAATCTTTAGTGCCAATACAAAATTTAGTGATGAGGAAGTATATGTTTACGTGCCAACAGGTTCAGAGTATGAGACTGTAAAAAAACTCATTGCTCCTTATGTTGAAGACATGCAACGTTTTGAATTGGTAGCAGGTAAAACGAGCTATCCAGAAAATGTAAAGTCAGGGCGATTTTTACTCAAAAAAGGAATGAGTAGCTATGATTTGGTGAAAACTATGCGAATCAATGATCCTGTAAAATTAGCTTTCAATAACCAAGAACGCATTGAAAACTTAGCAGGTCGTGTAGGCTCCCAAATTGAGCCAGATAGTTTGTCTTTGTTAACAACGTTCAAAGATTCGACTTTTCTTAAAGAAAACGGTTTTACAGAAGATAATGTTTTTGTGATGTTTATTGCCAATACTTATGAAGTATATTGGAATATTTCAGCCGAAAAATTCCGTGATAAAATGATCAAAGAATACCGCACTTTTTGGAATGATAAAAGAATACAACAAGCCGCTCAACAAGGATTAACGCCTGTTACAGCTACAATTTTAGCTTCTATCGTTCACAAAGAATCGGTAAAAAAAGACGAAAGACCCCGAATTGCCGGTGTGTACTTAAACCGTTTGAAACAAGAAATGCCTTTGCAAGCAGATCCTACCGTTATTTTTGCTTTGAAAAAGAAAAGCAATGATTTTAATCAAGTCATCAAACGCGTGTTTTACAATGATTTGTTTTTGAATTCTCCTTACAATACTTATAAAAATATTGGTTTGCCTCCAGGTCCCATCGCGATGCCTGATATTACGGCACTTGAAGCAGTTTTGGCACCTGAAAAACACAATTATATTTATTTTTGTGCTAGTGTAGATCGTTTTGGCTACCATGAGTTTGCTGCTACCTTGCCAGAACATAATATTAATGCCAAAAAGTATTCAGATTGGATCAACAATCAAGGTGTGAAACGATAATTATCTCCTTTAGAAATACTATGTTTCGATTGCTACTTTTTTTTTGGAGCACTTTTGGGCTTTTTGCACAAGAGGCTCCAAACTCTTTTTTTACCCCATCCGATTCTTTAAATATTCAAAGAAGAAACGCTGTTATCATTACCGAAACGGTGTTGGGCGGGGCTACTTTGGTGGGACTGAACCAACTTTGGTATGCAGATTATCCCAAATCCAACTTTCATTTTATCAATGACAATGCCGAGTGGTTGCAAATGGATAAAATCGGACATTTTTACTCTGCTTATCATTTAGGGCGTTTTGGTGCCGAAGCACTGCAATGGAGCGGTGTTAAGAAGCGCGATCAACTCCTTTACGGTGCCACCTTGGGTTTTGTCTTCCTTTCTGCCGTAGAGGTTATGGATGGTTTTTCAGCCGAGTGGGGAGCTTCTTCAGGAGATATCATCGCCAATGCTTTAGGAACTGGGCTCTATATCTCGCAAGAATTACTTTGGAAAGAACAACGTATTACTCCTAAGTTTTCTTTCCATACAACAGCCTTTGCTGGTCAAAATCCCAATAAATTAGGAAGTAGTTTTTCAGAACAGCTCCTCAAAGATTATAATGGTCAAACGTATTGGCTTTCGGTAAATTTGGATTCCTTTTTTTCCAATGCCTCATTGCCAAAATGGTTGAATGTCGCCTTGGGCTATGGCGCCGATGGCATGTTGAAAGGAATGGATTCAAACGATGCTCGAGAGCGACAATTCTACCTAAGTCTTGATATTAATTTACAGAAAATACGGACTAATAATTCCTTTTTAAAGACTGTTTTTTCCGTTTTTAACACTTTGAAAGTGCCTGCTCCAACTTTGTCATATAGCTCATCCATTGGGCTTAAAGCACATTCAATTTACTTTTAACATTTTTTAACAGCTTGATTTTCAATTGATTTTTTCTTTAGTGGTATCTTTGCGCCAGTAATTTCACAAGGTGACAGCGCGTGAAGAAAATCAATTTATGATAAAGAAATGGTATTTTTTCTTGAGTTTGATAGCTATTGTTACCTATGCAAGCTTGAGTTTTAAAAAAGAGAAAAAGAGCCTGAGTCCCAAGGTTCAATTGGTGCAAAAGGAAATCAAAATTGCTGATTTTCCTTCAAAAGATTCTTTAACTTTTGACATTCCCTTTACCAAAAATGAGTTCATTGGTTTCAAAGAAGCAGTAGCTCAGAAAGAATCCCGAGGTAAATACAAAAAAGTTAACTCGCTAGGGTACTTAGGTAAATATCAATTTGGAGTACAAACACTCAAAGCGGTGGGTGTTAAAAGTCCAAAAAAGTTTCTAAACAGCCCTGAATTACAAGAAAAAGCATTTGTAGCGCTTTTGTCAAAAAACAAACACCTTCTCGAAGCGGTAATCGAAAAACACGAAGGAAGTGTTGTTGATGGAATTTTGATTACAGAGTCCGGTATATTGGCAGCAGCCCATTTAGCAGGTGCAGGCTCGGTTAAGAAATTTTTCAGATACAATGGCAAAAGATTCTTCAAAGATGCTTATGGAACTTCTCTAAGAAGTTATCTAAAAAAATTTGGAGGTTATGACACCTCGAATATTGTAGCAGACATTAATGCTACAGTACACTCCATTTAATTATTTCAATTTTACAGAAAGCTATGATTCAGGTCATAGCTTTTTTTTTAGGAGCAGTAAAAAAGGGCTTTTTCAGTAAGCATCGTCCCGCTATTCGCTACAATCTCTTGCCTCGTTTGGTCACGAGTCAAGAGGATTTTCACTACTATCGGGGCTAAGAGGTAAGATTTTGCTTTCTTGGATTCATTGCCAATGCTACAAATTAGATCAGATTGGCTTACTGCACAGCATTCGCTTTAAAAAAAAAATAGCCACCAATTTCAAGAAAGTGGAAAAACTTTGACCGCTGCTTGGCTAACTTTTTTTAACGCTGATTCGCTTATTTTCAAAGATTAAAAAAAGTGTTAGATAGAATTACGCCAATTGACACTTATTGTCATCAAAACTGAAATTGAATGTCACGAACTCCAGCAATAGTAGTAATTCGTAATTCAGTAGTGAATTCGTAGTGGATATTTTTAAAAGCAAATGCCCTGGCTTACTATTATTCCTCCATCAATATTTCCAAAATACTAATCGCAGCCTCACTAATTTTAGTACCAGGACCAAAAACAGCAACGGCTCCAGCATCAAAAAGGAATTGGTAATCTTGCACCGGGATGACGCCACCTACTACGACCATAATATCTTCGCGACCGTATTTTTTGAGTTCTTCAATCACTTGTGGGACTAAGGTTTTGTGACCTGCCGCCAAGGACGAGACTCCAAGAATATGCACATCGTTTTCTACGGCTTGTTTGGCTGCTTCTTCTGGTGTTTGAAATAACGGACCAATGTCTACGTCAAAACCTACATCGGCATAACCTGTGGCTACTACTTTGGCTCCACGGTCGTGTCCATCTTGCCCCATTTTGGCAATCATGATTCGGGGTCTTCTTCCGTCTTGTTTGGCAAAAGCATCGGCTAGTTGCTTGGCTTTTTCAAAACTTTTATCGTCTTTAATTTCTTTGCTATACACGCCACTAAAGGATTTAATTTGTGCTTTGTAACGTCCAAAAACCGTTTCTAAGGCATCGCTTATTTCGCCAAGGGTTGCTCGGTTTCTTGCGGCTTCTACGGCTATTTCTAATAAATTGCCTTCATTGGTTTTGGCACAATGAATCAATTTTTCGAGACTGTTTTTTACTTTTTCAGAGTCTCTGTTGGCTTTGATTTTTTCCAATTGCGCCAATTGTTGTTTGCGAACCATTTGGTTGTCTACATCCAAAATTTGCAATGGGTCTTCTTTTTCCAATCGGTATTGATTGACCCCTACAATACTATCTTGTCCGCTGTCGATTCGCGCTTGTTTTCTAGCGGCAGCTTCTTCAATTCTTAACTTTGGAATACCGGCTTCAATGGCTTTGGTCATTCCGCCCAAGGCTTCTACTTCTTGAATCAATTGCCAAGCTTTTTCTGCAATTTCATTCGTAAGACTTTCTACATAGTAACTGCCTCCCCAAGGGTCTACGGTTTTGGTAATTTGGGTTTCTTCTTGTAAATAGATTTGGGTATTTCTTGCAATTCTCGCTGAGAAATCGGTAGGCAAGGCTATGGCTTCATCTAGTGCGTTAGTATGTAGTGATTGAGTTCCTCCAAAAGCAGCGGCAGCCGCTTCGACTACGGTTCGTGCTACGTTATTAAAAGGATCTTGTTCGGTTAAGCTCCAGCCAGAAGTTTGACAATGCGTTCTCAAGGCCAATGATTTTTCATCTGCAGGGTTGAATTCTTTGAGCAGTTTAGCCCAAAGCATTCTACCCGCACGCATTTTGGCAATTTCCATAAAATGATTCATGCCAATGGCCCAGAAAAAAGATAATCTTGGCGCAAATTCATCGATTTTCATTCCAGTGGCTAAACCCGTTCGAATGTACTCTAACCCATCGGCTAGGGTGTAAGCCAACTCAATATCTGCGGTAGCTCCCGCTTCTTGCATATGGTAACCAGAGATGGATATAGAGTTAAATTTTGGCATTTTTTTGCTGGTAAATTCAAAAATATCAGCAATGATTTTCATAGAAGGAGTAGGAGGATAGATGTAGGTATTTCGTACCATAAACTCCTTTAAAATGTCATTTTGTATCGTTCCCGAAAGTTGTTCTGGAGCTACTCCTTGTTCTTCTGCTGCTACAATATAAAAAGCCATGATAGGCAAAACGGCCCCATTCATAGTCATAGATACCGACATTTCTTGTAGTGGAATTTGGTCAAATAACACCTTCATATCTTCCACGGTGTCAATGGCTACACCCGCTTTTCCAACGTCTCCAACCACACGTTCGTGATCAGAATCATAGCCTCTGTGCGTTGGAAGATCAAAAGCAATGGACAATCCTTTTTGACCCGCGGCTAAATTGCGTCGGTAGAAAGCATTGCTCTCTTCTGCAGTAGAAAAGCCCGCATATTGGCGAATCGTCCATGGTCTACGCACATACATGGTCGCATAAGGACCTCGTAAATTGGGTGCAAAACCAGCCCCAAAGTCCAAATGCTCTAAGGTTTCAATATCTTTTTCAGAATAGGTAGGCGGAATCGTAATGCCTTCCGCTGTTAGGAAAGGCTCGTGACTAGGTAAACTAGCACTTTTTGTGGAATGGTCTAAGATAATATGTTGAAGGTCTTTTCTTTTCATAGCTCGAATGTTAATAGAGAATCGTTTTGGTTGGAATAAGCTTACTCTGTGGCGAGTCGCTCTTGTTCGATTTTTTCGGCCAAACGTTTTTCAATTATCGGGGTAATCAGTGTTTTTCGTGGATTGATTTTTACAAAAGGAAACAATTCCAAATCGTTTTTCATCCGATCGGTTGGGTTGGGGTGTTTGTTGGTTCCCAATAATATTTTTTTACCAGCATCAAATAAAGCTTGTTCCTTGTCGGCGCTTTCTTGGATTTTTCTTTTGACGGTACCTTCTTTCAATTGTTTTAAGAAACCACCGTTTTTCTCGATGTCTTTAAACAATTGAAGCGCTTTTTCTGCCAATTGTTGTGTAATGCTTTCTATGTAATAACTTCCGTCTGCTGGATTGTTGACTTTGTCGAAATACGATTCGTTTTTCAAAATCAACAATTGATTTCTAGCAATACGATCTCCAAATTCATTGTCTTTGTGGTACAAGGCGTCATAAGGCAAATTAGCCACCGCATCAGCTCCTCCTAAAATGGCACTCATGCATTCTGTTGTGGTTCGTAGCATATTCACATTATAGTCGTAAATCGTTTTGTTTCTCTTAGTAGGAGTGGCTAGAATATGACAATCGATATCCAATTCATAAGCATTGGATACGATTTCAAAAAGTTGCCGAATGGCTCTTAATTTTGCTATTTCAAAAAAGTAGTTGCTGCCTACAGCGACTTGAAACACCACGCTTTTTTTACAATTTGGAATATGGTTGAAGTATTCATTGGCGTGAGCTAAAGCATAAGCGATTTCCTGAACCATAGTGGCTCCTGCATTTTGATACAATCCCATATTGATACTCAATAAAGAGCAATTTTGGGTAGTGTTAAAAAGCAATTCGAGGGTTTCGAAATTGTCTTTTTCTGGAGTGGAGAACCAATTACCATCTTTTGCTAATTGTCCGATAGGGTCCAATAAGCAAAAAATATGGGCTTCTTTTTCTTTGGCAATTTGATCGATTTTTTTTACGAAATCGATTGAAAGAAATTGGAAATGAAAATATAGGGTTGTTGTAGCTAAAGGAAGTGCTACAAGTAATTTTTCTATTGCGATACTTTCATTTGGAATTGTAAATCGGAGGCTAGTTGCACCACGCTGAATGGTATCTAATGCTCTTTCTATAGATTTATCTAAGTCGTGTACAAAGATGTTTTGACAAATGGTAAACGCTGTTGCTTGGGTGTTGCTACCTACATTACCTTTTAAATCCTCTTTGTCGTAGAATGGTTTTACTTTTATTTCCTCTGGGGAATTCCATATCACCGTCTCGTTATAATCGGCACCTTTGAGTTCGTATTGAATTTTTTGTTTCCATTGTTTAGCCGAAATGGGATTGAAATCTTCAAATAAATGTTGGGCCATTGTTGTTTTTTTTTGATTGGGGAGGGATTTATTGGATAGAGTCGCCTTCAAATTCAATGATATAGATGTCTTCGTTCTCTTTCTTCATATAATATTTTTCACGTGCGAATTTTTCTATTTGAACTGAATTATTCAGTTCTTGAATGCTTTTACTATCTTTTTTTATTTCTTCTTGATAGTATTTTTTGTTTTCTTGCAATTCATCCATTTCCTTGTTGAGAATTTGATGGTCAAAGTATGAATAATTGTCTAGAAAAGTCATCCAAACGATAAAAAATAAGGAAACCCAGATGTATTTGTTACCGAGTAGCTTGAACCATTTTTTGTCTTTGTATGGGTTTTTCATGGGAAAACGTTTTTATTTTTTATAAAATCCGTTGGTTGATTACAGCGCGAACTACGTCAATGGCAACAGTATTAAACTTGTCGTTAGGGATGATAATATCGGCATAGGCTTTTGTGGGCTCTATAAATTGCTCGTGCATAGGTTTTAAAGTATGTTGGTAGCGGCTCAATACTTCTTCCATATCACGACCTCTTTCGGATATATCACGGCGTAATCTACGAATTAATCGCTCATCAGAATCGGCATGTACAAAAACTTTGATGTCGAACAAATCTCTTAGTTCTGGATTGGTAAAAATTAAAATGCCTTCTACAATCATCACTTTTCGTGGATGTGTAATGATAACGTCGTCAGTTCTGTTGTGCTTGATGAAAGAATATACTGGCTGATTGATGCTGTTTCCTTGTTTTAGTTCTTTTAAATGAGTGACTAAAAGCTCAAAGTCTATGGCTCTTGGATGATCAAAATTGATATTGGAACGCTCCTCATAACTCATGTTTTTGTTCTCTTTGTAATACGAATCTTGTGAGATGATGCCAACTTCGGCATCAGGCAGTTCGTTCATGATTTGATGTACTACGGTTGTTTTTCCGCATCCTGTTCCTCCAGCAATTCCAATGATGAGCATACTAACTTTACTTTTAAATTTTGTTGCAAAAATAAGAATTAAAAGAGATACGGATTTGTTTTTGCTGACAATTTTTAAAGGCTTGTTGCAGAAAGGCTTGCGTGTGAACTAGAGCAATAGAGGTCTTTTAGATTGATAGCAAGAATTCTGGTTTTCGGCTTTTAGCCCCGGGAGGAGTGGTATCCTTTGCTGCCGGGGTTCGGCAGTAAAGATATAACGGATCACGGGACGATGTTTCCTAAAATGCCTGTTTTTGCTGCTCCTACTTGTAACAATAGCAATAGACGTTTTGTTGTTGTATTTACATTTTATGCAAAATAAAAATAGTAGGTCGCTTGTGTAAGTCTACTTTTTCTTTTTTCCAAGCGGCTATTTTTTTTGTCTTGATGTATTCGGTGGGCAAAGTGATATCGGTCGCTACGCAAAGATGGGTTTCTGGATGTAGGATTTGAATCAAATCTTCGAGTAGTTTGTTGTTGCGATACGGGGTTTCGATAAAAATTTGCGATTGGTTTTTGTCGAAAGATAATTTTTCTAAAAACTTTAATGCCGATTTTTTCTCTTCTTTTTCGATAGGTAAGTAGCCGTTGAAGGTAAAGCTTTGTCCGTTCATTCCTGAAGCCATGAGGGCTAGCAGGATAGAGGAGGGGCCAACCAATGGAATGACTTGTATGCCTTTGTCGTGTGCGATTTTTACAATGACTGCTCCTGGATCGGCCACGCCAGGGCAGCCGGCCTCGCTCATTAATCCCATGTTTTTTCCCTCAAGTAAGGGTTGAATCATGGCCAAATGTTCTTTGTTTTCGGTATGCTTGTTTAGGGTAAAAAGCACCAACTCGGATTGCTTTTTTTCGGGTTGCACTATTTTGATGGATTTTCTGGCCGTTTTTTCGTTTTCTACGATGTAGTGGTCAATAAAATCGATGCTTCTTTTGATGGTTTGCGGCAAAACATCCATAGGGTCGCAATCGCCCATAGTGGTTGGGATTAAGTATAGTTTACCTAGAGAAAGAGTTGATTTCATTTAGTGGTTTTCTTTGTTTATTCTTTTGAATACCTCGTCAACTGTAATTTGCATTTCTGAAAACAGTGGACTTTTAATTATTTGCCCTTCAGAAAAAGGTTTTGATCCGATGTATTCTTCGTTTTGTAACGTGTATACTAAGACAAAACGTTCTTCGGGCTCTACTATCCAATATTCTTTTACGCCACTTTCTTGGTATAAATTAAATTTGGTATCTACGTCGTGCTTGCTGTTGTTGGGAGATAAAATCTCTACAATCAGATCTGGTGCACCGTTGCAGCCTTTATCATCTAATTTGTTTTCATCACAAATAATGCACAAATCGGGTTGTACCACAGTAGTGTCTTTTTTTGAAGATGCAATCGGAAGTCTTACGTCGAAAGGGGCTACAAAAACACTGCAAGGACGATTTTCGAAAAAGCCATACATTTTCCAATTCAAGTTCTGTGAGATTGTTTGATGCTTTCTGCTTGGGGCAGGACTCATTTTACGAATAAATCCTTTGATTAGCTCCACTCGCTCTGAAAATTGCCATAGCAAATAATCGGAATAGGTGTAGGTTTTTGTCAAATCTAAGTCTGAAAAATTTTTTACTATTGACATATGCTGTGTTTTTCACAAAGTTATAAAACTATCTGAACTTGTTTGTGATTTTTTGTAATTGAGGAATAATAACAGCGGTATTTTTTTTACTTATTCTCAATAAAGATGTTAGAGTATGATTTATCCAATATGCAATGATTCTTGTTGTATTCAGGAGTGTTTTTCAATGATTTTGGTAGCAATCACATCGCAAACTTCGTCTAGCATTTGATATACATTTTCAAAACCATTGGCTAAGCCGTAGTATGGATCAGGTACATCGACATTTTCCCCTGGAAATAATTCGTTCAATATCATTTGAACTTTATTTTTATGGGTGTCGTTTTTTGCCATTTCAATCACAGTATCGTAATTGGAGGCATCCATCACATAAATATAATCGAAGGTGTCAAAATCTTTTGTGCTAATTTGTCTTCCTTTTTGGTGCGCAATAGAGAGATTATGGCGTTCTGCAACGGCTATTGAGCGTTTGTCAGGGGAGTGACCAACGTACCAAGATCCCGTTCCGGCAGAATCAACAATGAATTTATCGGCTGGAAGTTTGTTGCTGAGAATGCCCTCTGCTAAAGGGGATCGGCAGATATTTCCTAAACAAACCATTAAAATCTTTACAGGCATAATCCGCGTTTATAGCGTTAATTTTGAGTTGATATCGTCAACATATTTCTTGAATTGTTTGTCTGTCGATACTAAATTGTCTACCGTTTTACAAGCGTGTAATACAGTAGCGTGATCTCGGTCTCCTATTTGTGAACCAATATTAGCTAATGAGGCTTTGGTGAACTTTTTAGCAAAAAACATGGCTAGTTGACGGGCTTGAACTACGTGGCGCTTTCTGGTTTTTGACTGTAAGGTTTCTATGTCTAATTGGAAATAATCCGAAACGATTTTTTGAATGTAATCAATCGAGATTTCTCTTTTTACATTTTTGACAAATTTTTCAACGACGCTTTTGGCTAGCTCTATGGTTACTTCTTTTTTGTTAAAAGACGATTGTGCAATCAAAGAAATGATAGCTCCCTCGAGTTCTCGTACATTTGATTTGATATTTCTTGCTACATATTCAATGATTTCCTCTGGAATTTCAACACCATCGCGATACAAAATGTTTTTAAGAATCGAAATTCTAGTTTCATAATCAGGTTGGTGTAGCTCGGCTGATAATCCCCATTTGAAACGCGACAACAATCGTTGTTCAATATCTTGCATGTCCACAGGAGCTTTGTCCGAAGTCAAGATTACCTGCTTACCGTTTTGGTGCAAATAATTGAAGATATGGAAAAATACATCCTGAGTTCCTGATTTTCCAGATAAAAACTGTACATCATCTATAATTAATACATCGATCAATTGATAGAAGTGGATGAAATCATTTCGGTTGTTTTTCTTTACTGAGTCGATATATTGTTGTGTGAAAATCTCGGCTGAAATATATAAAACCGTTTTTTCAGGATATTTGTCTTTTATTTCTACACCGATAGCGTGAGCTAAGTGCGTTTTTCCTAAACCAACGCCTCCGAAAATCAATAACGGATTGAAGGAAGTGCCTCCAGGTTTGTTGGCAACGGCCATACCGGCAGAACGCGCCAAACGATTCGAATCTCCTTCTAGAAAATTGTCAAAGCTATAGTTAGGATTTAATTGCGATTCGATTTTTAAATTGCGAATACCAGGAATTACAAAAGGATTTTTTAGCTCAGGATTCAAATTTTTGATGGGAGCATCTACTTCTTGTGGTTTCATGACCACACGATTGGCACTCGGCAACTGTTCTGTAAACGGTTGCTTATTGCCATACGTGTTCTCCATTTTGATTTTATAAAGCAATTTTGCATTCTTACCTAGTTCTTTGGTAAGGGCTACTTTTAATAATTTCACATAATGTTCTTCTAACCATTCGTAGAAAAATTTACTAGGTACTTGAATATATAAAGCATTATCGGTTAGTTCAACTGATTTTATTGGTTCAAACCAAGTTTTGTAGGCTTGTTCTTGAATGTTGTCCTTTATAAAAGATAAACAGTTTTCCCATACCGATTGTGCAGTTTTATTCATAGATTTGGCGAAATTATTTTAACTTTAGATTGATGTTTGAAGCAAAAAACGGTGACTGTTTTTCGCGATTTTCAGGTTAACAAAAGTGTGAATAATTTTTTGTATAAAAAAATTTAATGACCAATAATTTTAGAAAAAAATGTCGTAAGGCATCTGTTTTTTTAATCTTTTTTTAAGAAAAATCAATGAAAGAGCATCAAGTTCAAGTACGCGTTCGTTATTCAGAAACGGATCAAATGGGAGTTGTTTATCACGGAAATTATGTGCCTTATTTTGAGATAGGACGCGTGGAATGGCTTAGAAATAAAGGAGTTTCCTATAAAGTGATGGAAGAAAATGGGTTTGCATTACCTATTGTCTCTATGACGATCAATTATAAAAAATCAGCACGCTATGATGATTTATTGACTATTCACACGCGTTTCAAGAGTCAGACGTCTGTGAAGATAGAATTTGAGTGTGCGATTTACAGTGAAACGCAAGAGTTATTAACAACGGCCAATTTTGTACTGGTTTTTGTCTCTTTAAAAACGGGTCGTCCAGTGGCTCCTCCAGATTATATTTTAGAATTATTAAAGACTATCGATTAACGACAAATATCATCGATGAAAAACACAATTTTACGCTTTTTTTTCGATTTGAATCTCAAACATGTTTTCAAAAATGTCGAATACCACTTCGGCATTTTTTTTTCGAATACAACACTCCATTTTGCCAATTGGTAAATTTGTTTCCGCATCGATTTCCATTTCTTGATTTACAATTTGAAGTTGCTTTTCTTTAATAACGCGCATGACTTTGTTCATGTTCTTGTAATCGAAAGTAATTATGAAATGGACATCTATGGTTCTTTCTATAATTTCACTAGCTTCTATGGCTAATTGTGCAGTGGTTTTGTAGGCTGCAATCAATCCGCCTACACCTAATTTGGTACCGCCAAAGATGCGAACCACTACAATCAAAATGTTCGTAAGTCCAAAAGACTGAATTTGACCATAAATTGGCATGCCTGCCGTATTACTCGGTTCTCCATCATCGTTCGCTCTAAAAGCGATGGTTTCGGTTCCTAATTGATACGCATAGCAATAATGCACCGCATGAGGGTGTTCTTTTTTGAGTTGTTCAATTATTGGTTTTACGGCGTCGTCGCTGGTGATTGGGTAGGTATATCCAAAGAACTTACTGCCTTTTTCTTTGAACAATATGGGTTCATTTGGTGCAGCAATGGTTTCGTAGGTATCTTTCATTTTAACTTATTCCTAGTATTAAAAGGGGTGGACTATAATTGTTACATTGAGTCGAACACTTCTTTTTCAAATAAATTGATAACATCCTCTTTCCCTACTTGCAAGTTCCATACATGAAGTCCCAACGCCGCTGCTGCATCAGTGTTTTCTTTTTTATCGTCTACAAACAAGGTTCGTTTTGGAGATAACTCATTTTGTTGCAAAACGTGCAAGTAAATTTCAGCATCGGGTTTTCGCATGCCTACTTCAAAAGAAAAATATACTTTTTCAAAACATTGGTAAAAAGCGCCATAAAATGAACTTCCTGTTTTTTGCTCAAACGTGTCAATATGAATCGCATCGGTATTGCTCAACAAAAACAAACGGTATTTTTGTGATAATAATTGTAAAAATTCTAAACGATACAAAGGGAAATCTAGTAAAACCGCATTCCAAGCTGCCAGAATTTCTTCGTGACTCGCATTGGGAATTTGTTTTTGAAAACCGTTTAAAAAAGCTTCTCGTGTACAATCGCCTTTTTCAAAAGCAATATTCAGTTCGTCTAATTCTTGATGCCAAGCCGTAAGTCCTAATTGTCGCAATTGGTCTTGCGTAGCTTGTTTGTCTAAATTGATAAACACATCTCCAAAATCAAAAATGATAGCATTAATCATGATTGCTAAGTATTAAAAGTTCGTCAGTTGCAATAGTTGACTTATTTGGATTCTTTTTTTGGAGTATCGGTGCTTTTGTTCCAGAATGAAAAGAAATTGCTCCAATAAAAATCCGTGCTTCATCCCACAAATTCAAATCGATAAAATGCTGAATGGTAGTGGTGCCTCCTTCAATAATAACAGATTGAAGACGGTGCTCATATAAACTTTGCAGGAGTTGTGGTATAATGTTTTGATTGAAATCTAGGATTTCAAAAGTACAATTCTCCTTGTTTTCATTATGTTTTTTTGAGGTAAAAATCAGTGTCGGAACACTTTGGTCCAAAACAAAACTTTCCTCAGGTAGGCGTCCTTCTCGGTCAATAATTACTCGAGTTGGATTTTGTCCGTGCCAATCTCTAGTGTCTAATTTTGGATTGTCGGCAAGCACCGTTTGTGTTCCCACTAAAATTGCCTGTTCTTCGCTACGCCATTTGTGCACCAACTGTCGAGAGTAGGGATTGGTAATCCAAATCGGAGCGCGTTCGTGATTCGGTTTTGGTGATGGAGCGATGAAACCATCTTGGCTTTCGGCCCATTTTAAGATAATGTATGGGCGTTTTTGGTTGTGAAATGTAAAAAAGCGTTTGTTGAGTTCTTGGCATTCTTTTTCGAGTACACCAACAGTCACTTCAATGCCAGCTTTTTTCAAACGTTCTATGCCTTTACCAGCCACCAGGTGGTTAGGATCAACGGTTCCTATTACCACTCTAGGAATTTTATTTCGAACAATCAAGTCTGCACAAGGTGGTGTTTTTCCAAAATGACTGCAAGGTTCAAGACTTACATAAATAGTCGCGTCTTTTAATTGCGATTTGTCTTTTACCGAATTAATGGCGTGCACTTCTGCGTGAGGTTCTCCGGCTTTTCTGTGCCAACCTTCGCCAATTATTTTTCCGTTGGCTACAATCACGCTGCCCACCATAGGGTTAGGATACGTTGTGCCTAAGCCATTTTTGGCTAGTTCGATGCAACGTTTTATATAAGTTTCATGTGTGTTCACTATGCAAAAGTACTATTTTTTGGGCGTTCGATTTCGTTTTCTTTGAGTAAGACGTTCGCTTTTATGAGTAATGGCCACGAATTACAGTAAGTAAGCACAAATTTCAAAGTATTTTAATTTGCTCCTCCTTTTACACATCACACATTCTTTAGGCCAATTATTTGTGTGATTTTATTCCAATTTAGATTGCATTCAAGCTGCAATTTGTGAATTCTTGGCTGCATTTATAAAAGCGAATGCCTTACTAGTTTTGCTAATTTGTCAATTAACAATGCTATTTTTGTCCTACTAACTTCAGAGATACACTATATGATACCTTGGACTATTAGAAAAATAGAAAAAAAAGACAATCCCGACATTGCAAAGCTAATTAGAGCTGTTTTTGATGAATTGGAAATACCAAAAGTAGGTACCGCTTATGAAGACCCTTATTTGGATTTGATGTTTGAGGAATACAGCAAGCCACGTTCTGTTTATTTTGTGGTGGAGCAAGAAGGCGAAGTAGTTGGTTGTGCAGGTATTGCGCCTTTGGCCAATGAAAAAGAAACCATTTGTGAATTGCAAAAAATGTACTTTTTGCCAGCCACTCGGGGGAAAGGAATTGGTAGCGAAATGATGGCTGCCTGTTTGCAAGCTGCCAAAGTGTTTGGTTTTGAGCAATGTTACCTCGAAACGATGCCGTTTATGCATTCCGCTCAAAAGTTGTATAAGAAAACAGGTTTTGAGTATTTGTGCAGTGCTATGGGTAATACAGGGCATAGCAGCTGTCCAGTGTGGATGCTGAAAGATTTGTAATACCTCTCTAATTTGATTCGATATTTAGTACTATAAATTATGACAATAAGAGCTTACAGAACTCATTTTATTCAAGCACTTTCTTCTATTTATGAGGAAGGCGAGGCCGAAAGTTTTTTCTATTTGATTTTAGAAGCCAAGCACCAACTCAAAAGAATCGATTTAGCGTTACAACCCGATTTGACTTTTTCGGAGGCTGAACTTGTGGTTTGGAATAGCATTTTAGAAGATTTAAAAAAAGAAATTCCGATACAGTACCTTTTAGGAAAAACCAGTTTTTACGGATTGGATTTTGAAGTCAATGAAAACGTGTTGATTCCAAGACCCGAAACCGAAGAGTTGGTCGAATGGATGTTGCAAGATTGTGTCAAAATAGAAACAACAAATAATTTCTCCATTCTAGATATTGGAACGGGAAGTGGCTGTATTCCGATTAGTTTGAAAAGGCACTTGCCAATGGCCAAAGTTTCGGCTATTGATGTTTCGGAAAAGGCTTTGGAAGTCGCTAAGGGCAATGCAAAGTTGAACGGAGTAGAAGTGCATTTTATATTGCAAAACATTTTAGAAACCACCAATTTGTTGGAAAGCTATGATGTCATTGTTTCGAATCCACCCTATGTTCGGAATTTGGAAAAGCAGGAAATCAAGAACAATGTATTGGAATATGAGCCGCATTTGGCTTTGTTTGTAGCCGATGATGATGCTTTGATTTTTTATAGAAAAATTGGGGAGTTAGCATTAAAAAGTTTGCGTCCAAACGGGAAATTGTTTTATGAAATCAATCAGTATCTCGGTAAAGAAACGGTTGATTTGTTAAAAGATTTAGGTTTTCAAAACGTCGAGTTGAAAAAAGATATTTACGGAAACGACAGGATGATTTTGGCTTCTTTGTAAGTGGAGTTGTTGAACTATATTTTGATTTTCGCAGGAGCACAATGTTGTTAAGTGTCATTTCGACGAAGGAGAAATCACATAAGTTATTTACATTATGTGATTCTTCGTTCCTCAGAATGACAAAAAAGTCTTGATTTAGTAGGGTTTTGCGTGAGGGATAGCAGCTGGCTACCGAAGTAGCGCGTATAGCCCGACCGCATAAAAAAAGGGGACCGACTAGCACGATTGCTGAGTGGGTCCCTTTTTTTTATGGGGTCACGCCCAAATATTTATTCATATCGCAATGCCTCAATTGGGTCGAGTTTGGAGGCTTTTATCGCGGGATACAATCCAGAAACAATGGCGACCATAAAACTAGTAGCAAAAGCAGCTAAGATGGCGCCCCACGGAATAACGAAGGCAAAATCCATTGCGCTCGCGATACCAAAACCGATTAAGATTCCGAAAAAGATTCCGACGAGTCCGCCGATTTGACCAATGAGTAAGGTTTCGATAAAAAACTGAATCGCCACGGTCGATTTCTTGGCGCCTAAGGCTTTTCGAACGCCAATTTCTCGGGTTCTTTCGGTTACCGAAACTATCATAATATTCATCAAAGCAATCGAGGAACCAAAAATGGTGATTACTCCGATGAGCCAAGCTGCTAAACCTAAATATTGAGTGATGCCTAGAATACGGTTGATTAAATCATCGCTGCGTACTACACCAAAGTTGTTGTCTTTTACGGGGCTTAATTTTCGCACGCGACGCATTACGCTAGTGGCGTTGTCTACGGCTTGATCCAACAATTCTTTTCGGCCCACCATTACGCTCAAACTGTAATTGATGTTCGGGGCACTAAAGAGCGAACGCGCTACTTGAATAGGAATCAACACGCGCAAATCTTGACTGTTGCCAAAAGTGGAACCCTTTTCTTTGAGCACGCCAATGACTCTGAATTTGGCTCCGCGAATCGAAATGACTTTGTCAATAGGATTGACGTCCTTCAAAAGTCCTTTCTCAAAATCCGAACCAACGATACACACAAAGGCATTGTTGGCTATGTCAAAACTCGTAAAATTTCGTCCCGCACTAAATTCCAATCCCGAATTCACCGCATACATTTCGTCTACGCCCACGATTTTGTTTTCGGGGTCTGTTTTGGTGTTCAGGTATTTCACTTCGGCGGCCGAGCTTGCGGTAAACGAAATCGAAGTCTCGGTAAAAGGGTATTTGTATTTGTTTCTAAACGCCACGGCATCTGGGTAGGAGATAATCGGGTTGATGATTTCTCGTTCGCCGCCGCCACGGTTTCGCGTCGTATTTTCGTATTGATTGATGTTGAAAGTATTGGCACCCATCGAGGCAAAATCCGACGAAATTTGATTTTCTAAGGCCGCCACCACGGTCAAAATTCCCACCAAAGCCGTGATTCCAATAGCAATAATCAGTACCGTAAGAATGGTACGCAGCAATTGCGTTTTGATTGAACCCAACGCAATTTTAATATTTTCTTTGAATAATTTTAGCATCATATAAGTTTGTCACGAAAATACAATTTTTGTTACAAGTTTGGTTTTCAAAAAACACTAAATTTCACCAAGCACTTCGGATGTAAAGCAAAACTTAAATGCCCTTACATTCTTTATATGGTTCAAAATAAAACTGTAATGACTTATATGTTTTACAACTTTGCGAACCTTGCGAAATGCTTTGCGCTCATTGCAGTTAAATTTTACAGCTTTAAAACAAAACTTAAATGCCCTTACATCCCTTAATATGGTTCACAATAAAACTGTAATGACTTATCTGTTTTACAACTTTGCGAACCTTGCGGAATGCTTTGCGCTCTTTGCGGTTAAATTTAATTGACAAAAAGTTTCACTTTAGGGCAACTTAAGTATATTTGTATATTATGGATAAGCGAATATGAAAGCGAAAAATAATAATCTAAAAACACTTGACCAGTTCAAAGACAAACATTACGGAAAAATTGGAACTGCAGAAAGAGACGAATTGAATGCTGGATATGAGAATTTTAAAATTGGCGCAATGATTTATGAAGCTAGGATTCAAAAAGGTCTGACACAGGAAGAACTTGCTGAAAAAGCAGGAACTACAAAATCCTATATCTCTAAGATTGAAAACAATGTTAAAGAAGTTAGATTTTCAACGCTACAAAAAATTGTTGAGCTAGGTTTAGGCGGGCATTTGGAACTATCAATTAAATTGTAGGGATTCGAAATAAACCTTTTTCGAACATTTTTGTAAGGTATTAGTATTATATTTGATAAGAAAACAAAGCAAACTTTCACTTCTTTATCCTATTATCGTTGTGTAGCTGAAAAAATTGTTTCTACTACATACAAGTTATGGGCAACAAAAAAAACAGACAAATGGAATTAAAAGACATTTTTACTATTATTGGGCTATCAATAACATTTGCAGGACTTATAAATGGGTTGCTTTATCAATTTGTTTTTTTGCCAAAATTCAACAAGACATTCAAGAAATTTGAGTTTGAATTGAAGCAGAAGGATTTAATTAATCAAGAGCAGTGGAAACATAAAAGAGAAGCTTGTTTTAACGCATTGAACATTGCTGACAATTTATTGAGTACTTACAAATATTCCAATGTGAAAGATGGCGATATTAAACCTGGAAAAGTCACAACAGAAGAAGTTAGAAAGTGTTTTAATGACCTTGCTTGTTCTTGTAGAGATACTAAAGTTATAGAATTACTTAAGAAAATAATGTTTGAATCTGTTAGTCCTGACATAATCGTAGATCTAAGAAATGCTGTTCGGCTAGAATTGGATTTTGGCAATGAAGATTTCGATAAAGATAGGGATAAAGCTTTTGTTGGAAAAGTCAGTGCTGATCCTGAACTAAAAAATTAGCAGCCCATAACAGCTACAACGGATTTGGGCATTAGGCTTAATGGAAAGTTGGTTTTGTATTGGATACTTAAAACTTTAGATTATTTAATTCAAGTAGATTGAATTCACACCAAAATAAAATGACACCACCAACACCCACAAAAACACAATTCGACAACTTTGTTTGGATAGACATTTGCCAACCCAACAAAGAAAATCTAGATAAAATCGCCCAAGAATACCAATTGGATTATTTTCAAATTAAAGATAGTTTGGAGCGAGGTCATTTGCCTAAATTTGAAAAGCAGCCCAATTATAATTTTTTAATTCTAAGGGCTTTTACACCGAGAATGGCCAGTAAAGCAACAACCATCAATGAATTGTCGCATAAAATCGCCTTTTTTTATAACGGACACAAAATCATCACGATTCATCGCAGTCCGTTTGCGTTTTTGGAAACCGTAAAAAAAGACCACAAAACGCCTGAGGAGATTTTGATTTATCTCATCCACAAAATGGTAGAAACTTATCAAGTACCTTTGAACGACTTGGACGAAAAAATCATTCAAATCGAAAAGACGATTTTCCTGCAAGACTATTCCAAAATATCCTTGGAAGAACTGTATTTCTTGAAAGCGCAAACCCGTATCACCAAAAAACTATTGCAAATTTTTCAAAATGTCATTCACCAACTCGAAGTGAGTGAATCTTCCAAAACCGCCTTGCAAGACATCAAAGACAAGCTGCTGAGTTTGCTACTCAATTATGACGAAGTACTTGAAAATGCGAACAATTTACTGAATACCTATCTTTCGGTCAACGCACAAAAAAGCAATGATGTGATGAAATTGTTGACCATCTTTTCGGCTTTCTTTTTACCCTTAACTTTTATTGCGGGTATCTACGGAATGAACTTTGAAAATATGCCCGAACTACAATGGCCTTTGGGCTATTTTATGACCTTGGGCGTGATGGTGGTTATTGCGTTGGTCATCTATTTTTGGTTCAAAAGAAAACGCATTCTTTGATAGCACCTATTCATTCAAAAGCGCACTAATGCAATAACGATACTCAGATTAAACCTGACTAAATGGACGAAAAAAATAAAATAATACCTCCAATACTTATAGTTTACGCCTCTGTTGATGGGATGACAAAACGAATTTGTCATTATATTCAAGAGAATCTAATTCAAAATAATCATGCGGTAGATGTTGTTTCTATTGATGATTTTAACCATGCCATAGAAGATTATGACAAAATTATCATCGCTTCAAGTATACGATACGGAAAACATCATCCAAAAATAATCACTTTGATTGAAGGTGATGCAGCGGTACTAAATACCAAAAAATCAGCTTTTATTTCTGTGAATTTGGTGGCTCGTAAACCAGAGAAACGAGCAGCCGATACGAATCCGTATGTGATTAAGTTTTTGAAAACAATAGCTTGGAAGCCTGAGTTGGTTGGTGTAATCGCTGGAAAATTAGATTACCCACACTATGGATTTTGGGACCGAATTATGATTCAATTGATTATGTGGATCACTAAAGGACCTACTGATCCTCATACGGTCATAGAATACATTGATTGGGAGCAGGTAGACAAATTTGTGAAAACATTTTCGGAATTATAATCCAATTTCAAATGTCGTATTGGCTTATTTTTCTTAAAAAGCAATTAGTATTCTCATAATACTCTTTTTTTTTGAATGGAAATTCTTTTAAAAAGTAAGATATTTGCAAACCTAATTGAAAATTCATTTTACAATGGCTTCAAAACCCAGTATACCCAAAGGAACGCGCGATTTTTCGCCAGCCGAAGTGGCCAAAAGACAGTACATTATTCAAACGATAAAAAGCAATTTTGAAAAATTTGGCTTTCAACCTATAGAAACACCTTCCTTCGAGAACTCAGATACTTTGATGGGAAAATATGGCGAAGAAGGCGACCGCTTGATTTTTAAAATCTTGAATTCGGGCGATTATTTGTCAAAAGCTAATGCGACGCATTTAGAGAACAAAGACAGTTTAAAATTGACCGCGAGCATTTCTGAGAAAGCCTTGCGTTATGATTTGACCGTTCCTTTTGCGCGTTACGTGGTACAGCATCAAAGTGAAATCGAGTTTCCATTCAAACGCTATCAAATTCAGCCCGTTTGGCGCGCCGATCGTCCACAAAAAGGACGTTTCAGAGAGTTTTTTCAGTGCGATGCGGATGTGGTAGGTTCCAAATCATTATGGCAAGAAGTGGAGTTGGTACAATTGTATGACACCGTTTTTACAGCTTTGGGATTAACAGGTGTAACTATCAAAATCAATAATCGTAAAATTTTATCTGGAATTGCTGAGGTGATTGGCGCTTCGGATAAGTTGATTGATTTTACCGTGGCATTGGATAAACTGGACAAAATCGGCGAAGACGGTGTAAAGAAAGAAATGATTGAAAAAGGCATTTCTGAAGAAGCCATTGCCAAAGTGCAACGGTTGTTTAGTTTTACAGGAACTATTGCTGAGAAAATTAATCAATTGTCGCTCTTGCTTTCTGCCTCAGTAGAAGGGATGAAAGGTGTTGAAGAATTACAATTCATTTGCGAAAAAGTGACCCAACTCGGACTAGCTACGGCACAGTTGGATTTAGACGTGACTTTGGCAAGAGGATTGAATTATTATACAGGAGCTATTTTTGAAATTGCTCCACCTAAAACCGTTGCCATGGGTTCTATTGGCGGTGGCGGAAGATATGACGACTTAACGGGTATTTTTGGTTTAAAAAATATGAGTGGTGTGGGGATTTCTTTCGGCTTGGACCGTATTTATTTGGTAATTGAAGAGTTGGGATTGTTTCCAGATACGGTTGCTGCTACGTCAAAAGCGTTGTTTGTGAATTACGGTGAAACCGAAGCTTTTGCTGCAATGCAAACCATTCAGAAATTGAGAGCTGAAGGCATTAAAGTAGAATTGTACCCAGATGCTGTCAAAATGGGAAAACAATTGCAATATGCCGACAAAAGAGGTATTCCTTTAGCGGTTATTATTGGAACACAAGAATTAGAATCTAATACATTTGCTTTGAAGAACCTAGTAACAGGTGAGCAGGTGTTATTAGATTATGACGGGTTGAAAGAACAATTAGCCTAAGAAAACGGTTATAATTTAAAAAAAAAAGCTTCGTTGATGAAAAACGAAGCTTTTTTTATTATAACAATGCTGAATTAATAATTAACTAAAAATGGATTTTTGTGTTATAAAACAACTATTCTAACAAATTATAGGCAAATTTAAGGAAACAAATTCATGATGTTCTTAAAATTATATTAAATTTCTACGAAGTACATAAAATGACAATAGTTAAGTCCTTTTTACTAGGTTTAGTGCCAATTTGAAATATGACAATTTGGCATTTTTAAAGATTTGGCAATACTTTTGACAATAGTTGAAAAGAATCAAAAAAGATGTTTAAAAATTTTTTTAAAAATAAAAGCAATATGACTACTGAAAATACAGAGTTCGATCAAGAAATAGATGATGCAACGTTAGAGAATAATGCAAATGGAGAGCAACTAATCATTGAAGAATTAAGTGTTGAAGAACAATTAGCACAAGATTTGGCCAAAGAAAAAGATAAATTCTTGCGTTTGTTCGCTGAGTTTGAAAATTACAAAAGACGTACTACGAAAGAGCGAATCGAATTATTTAAAACCGCTAATCAAGAAGTTTTATTGGCTTTGTTACCTGTTTTGGATGATTTTGATCGTGCTATGGTTGAAATCAATAAATCGGAAGATGAGTTATTGACTAAAGGAGTTGAATTGATTCACGAGAAACTAAAAGGTACTTTGGTGACCAAAGGATTAGAAGTAGTGGATGTAAATGCAGGTGACGCTTTTAATGCCGATTTTGCCGAAGCGATTACGCAAATTCCGGCTCCATCTGACGATTTAAAAGGAAAAATTGTGGATGTCTTGGAAAAAGGATACAAATTAGGCGATAAAATTATTCGTTTTCCAAAAGTGGTTATAGGACAATAAATCAACATTCAAGTTAGCACATTTGTAGCTGAATATAATAGCACAATTTAAAAATGAAAAAAGATTTTTACGAAATATTAGGGATATCTAAGAGTGCTTCGGAGGCTGAAATCAAAAAGGCTTACCGAAAAAAAGCCATAGAATTTCACCCTGACAAAAATCCTGACAATCCTGCAGCCGAGGAGCAATTCAAGTTAGCTGCCGAAGCCTATGAAGTGTTAAGCGATCCGCAAAAGAAAGCCAAATACGATCAATACGGTCACCAAGCTTTTGATGGAGCTGGTGGTTATGGTGGTGGTCATGGCGGAATGAATATGGATGACATTTTTAGTCAATTTGGAGATATTTTCGGAGGTGGCTTTGGTGGTTTTGGAGGCGGAGGCGGAGGCGCTCGTCGTGCCAAAGGAAGCAATATGCGAATTAAGGTCAAATTGACATTGGAAGAAATTGCTAATGGTGTTGAGAAAAAAGTAAAAGTTAAACGTAAGGTACAAGCACCTGGCGTTTCTTATAAAACATGTTCTACTTGTAATGGTCAAGGGCAAGTGATGCGTGTGACCAATACTATTTTGGGTCGTATGCAATCGGCCTCTACTTGTCCGTCTTGTGGTGGATCAGGACAAATTTTGGATAAAAAACCAAACAATGCCGATGCACAAGGAATGATTTTGGAAGACGAAACCGTTTCTATCAAAATTCCAGCTGGTGTTGTAGATGGGATGCAACTAAAAGTTTCAGGAAAAGGAAACGACGCTCCTGGAAATAGTATTCCTGGCGATTTGATTGTAGCTATCGAAGAGTTAGAGCACGAGTTCTTAAAACGTGAAGGTGAAAATTTACACTACGATTTGTACATTAGTTTTGCTGAAGCGGTTTTAGGTGTTTCTAAAGACATCGAAGCGGTGAATGGAAAAGTACGTATCAAATTAGAAGAAGGAATCCAATCAGGAAAAATATTGCGTTTGAAAGGAAAAGGAATTCCAAGTATCAATGGTTACGGAAGTGGAGATTTATTAGTTCACGTAAATGTTTGGACCCCAAAAACATTAAACAAAGAACAAAAACAATTCTTTGAAAATGCGTTGAACGATGATAATTTCACGCCGCATCCTGAAAAATCAGACAAATCATTCTTTGAAAAAGTTAAAGATATGTTTTCTTAATTTTTTTAATCTTATTTTATATTCATCCCTATGTTTTTTGTAGCATAGGGATTTTTTTTAGTAAAAAGTCAACAGTTGAAAAGGTAGTATTACCTATTAATTTCGGAGATGAGGTACAACAATACGTTATAATAAAGTCAATGATTTGATGAATCTTGGTACATTGCTATGAGTTTGTCTCGCTCTTTTTTCCTTTTATGCGAAGAGATGTAAAAAGGGACAGAAATGCCCAATTCAATTATGCCACCTGCTACAAACATACTGCCTATGGCTTGTCCCACTCCCTCCTGATCATTTTTGGAGTTATCTATTATTTTTGCGCCAAAAGCTGTTGTTGCGATTGCCAATGAAGAAAAAACAATTCCGGTAACTAAATTCGTTTTTCTTTTCTTGTCTTTTAAAAGAATTAATTTAAGGTTAGCTTGAATGATTTCGTTATTGTAATCTAGAGCTTTCGTTGTTATCCCAAAAGTTTCTAGTTTATTTAACTGTTTTTTAGTTAAGTTTTGTCCTTGTAGGCCGAAGGTAAGCAAGAGTAAAAAGAAAAGTGTTGTTTTTTTCATCGTAATGTTTATTAATAAGATGTTTAATTCAAATATATACAATTTTATCTACAAAAAGATTTGGTTTACTTGATGTTTATAGTATGATTTATTGAAATTGGGAGATATCCCTAAAAGACTGTGGCACCGCAAATTCGCAAATTTTACAAGTGTTTATTTGTAGTCAGGCCTACAAGATTCTGAAAACCTTGCAGGTCGGGAAGTTTACGAAGAGTTGTGTTGTAGTGTTTCCTGCGAGGTCTTTCTTTTGAATCACGTAAGTATTCAAATTGAAGAAATATTTTGGAAAATTGTAGTGCTGGAAATTCTAAAGTAGTACTAAAATAGCCGAATGATTCACTCCTGACACATTAATGGATGATCAGGTACCAAAAAAGCAAGGTGAAAAAAGAAATTGGAATCCCAAAACCGATCATCATGCTGCATAATTTTGGTTTTAAACCGTGGCTTGAAGCGAGGATACTGGCGGTAATCATTGGAGACATGGCGGATTCTAGTAGGGCGACCTCAATGACTTCCGACTTTTGCTTTAGAATTAGAACATACAACACATAAATAATGGCGGGAGCGAGCAGTAGTTTATATAAAAGTCCCAATCTTAAAAATAACCAATGTTTACTATTGCGTTCGAATTTTAATTGTAAACCAACCGAAAGAAGTGCCAAAGGTGTTACAAAACCACCAATAAATTTGAGTCCTTGCTGAAGAAAAGGCAGTACATCGAAGTCGAAAACATTCATTAAACACGCTACTACAAAGGTGAGGAAGGGAGGAAAAAGAAGAATTTTTCTAATAATTTGTACGCCGTTGGTTTCTGCTTTTGAGTATAAAGTGGCGACCAAAACCCCTAAAGTAGATAGTACTACAAACGACCCCGGTTGATCTACAAGAATGGCAGTTTTCATGCCACTATCGCCGTATAAAGCGGTAATTATTGGGAAACCGATGAATGAGGTATTACTTAGACCGCTACAAATGATTAGGCAACCCGTGAGTTTTTTGGACCATCCAAATTGCTTACCCAATAGGGCAAAGAGAATCCATGAGGCAATAAAAATAATCCAAGCGACGAGAATTGGGAATAAGAGCTCTTTGCTCCATTGTACCTTTGGGATATAATATAAGGCTAAGGCAGGAAGACAAATTTGGAGGACTATCCAGTTCAGTTTTTTAGGTGTAGTTTTAGGGATTGAAGGTATTCGTTGTAAAAAAATACCAAGAGCCAAAAAAACAATGATGATGACAAAATTAATCATGTGAGTGACGATACTTAAATGTAAGAGAAATAGTGTTTCAAAAATACAATTAAAATAATTTTTAATATTCATGCAAAGCCATAAGTTTTAATTAATTTTACTCTCAAAACAATTTCATCTTGGCCAATACGAATCAAAAAAAATCAGCGCTTCACGAAATTCCGGGTATTGCTTCACCCGAAAGTGTTAGTATTGTAGCGGCTAACAGCATTCAATCGTTTCGGAAAAAAACGCCTACTCCTGCGGAATTAGTTGAAGGAATTTTGGTTGGTAACATTACTGCTTTGAGCCGTGCCATTACACTAGTAGAAAGCACCAATCCGAGGCATTTGAGTCAAGCCAACGAAGTCATCAATTCGTGTTTGCCGCACGTAAAAGAATCCGTTAGAATTGGCATTACAGGAGTGCCTGGAGTTGGCAAAAGCACTTTTATAGAAGCCTTTGGAAAACACTTAACGAGTTTAGGCAGAAAAGTGGCAGTTCTCGCCGTCGACCCTAGCAGTACCATTTCGCACGGAAGTATTTTGGGCGATAAAACCCGAATGGAAGAATTGGTGAAAGATAAAAATGCTTTTATTCGACCTTCGGCATCTGGGGAAACCTTGGGCGGTGTGGCGCGAAAAACTAGAGAGACCATCACCTTGTGCGAAGCTTTTGGTTTCGATACCATTATTATTGAAACGGTAGGTGTTGGCCAAAGCGAAACTGCGGTGCACAGTATGGTCGACTTTTTTTTATTACTAAAAATTGCCGGAGCTGGCGATGAACTACAAGGCATCAAACGAGGCATTATGGAAATGGCCGATGCGATAGTCATCAACAAAGCGGATGGCGACAATAATCGAAAATCAAATTTGGCAAAAGTGGAATTCAACCGTGCTTTACATCTTTTTCCAGCCAAAAAATCGGGTTGGACGCCTACTACAACTACTTGCAGTGCTATAACAAAAGAAGGCATTCCGGAAATTTGGGAAACCATTTTGAGCTACATAGAAACCACACAAAGCAATCAGTATTTTTTTGAAAAAAGAGCCGCACAAAACCAGTATTGGATGCTCGAAACCATCAATGAGTATTTGAAAAACCATTTTTATAATCATCCAGAAATAGTTCCGCTACTAGAAAAAAATAAAGAAGCGGTAGCGCATAATACTCTCTCGCCATTTGCTGCTGCACAGGATATTTTGGATACTTACTTTAAAAAGTAACAATTGACTCATTAGCCATTAGGATTTGTCTTATTTTTGCGATACTAAATTTTAATTTCTCTTGAAAAAAATAGCCCACTTACGACCAATTGTAACCTTTTTGTTACTTGGTTTATGCATCACTACACTGAGCCGAATCGTTTTATTTTTTCTTTTTAAAGAACGTGTGGTTGCTACCGAAAATTACGGGTATCTTTTTCCTATCGGTCTGCGAATGGACTTGATATTACTGTGTTATATTTCGCTACTTCCAGCCGTATTGATTAGCCTTTTTCCAGAAAAATGGGTACTCAAAATTCAATCTTTTTTGACGGTTTACTTTATCTTTTTTCTCAGTTTATTGCTGTTCTTTGAATTGGCAACACCAAATTTCATCGTACAATACGACACACGTCCTAACCAACTTTTTATTGAGTATTTGATTTACCCAAAAGAAGTGATTGGAATGTTATACAAGGGCTATTTGCCTTCTATTTTGGCTACCATCGTTTTTTTATCGGCATTCGTTTATACAGTAATTCGGTTTAGAAAACAGCTTTTTGGAGTTGGAAATACATCTTACAAAACCAAATTACTCTTGTTTCCCTTGGTCGCCTTTTTGTTGTTTTTTGGTGCGCGTTCTAGTTTGACTTCCAAAAGACCGATTAATGCTAGCAACGCCATTTTCTCTACCGACCAATTAACGAATTGTTTGGGATTGAACTCCTTTTACACGCTTGGTTTTGCTGTATATTCCTTAAAAAATGAAGGGAACTCCGATAAGATGTACGGAAAAATGAAACCCGAAGAAGCTATTCCTCGCGTAAAAAAATATATGGATGCAAAACCAGAAGATTTTGTCGATGCCAATTTTCCATTACTTCACAAAAGTGAATCGGATACGATTCTACAAAAGCCTTACAATATTGTCATTATTTTGGAAGAAAGCTTAGGCGCCGAATATGTGGGAAGTTTGGGTGGGTTGCCTCTAACACCAGAATTTGATAAATTGACCAAAGAAGGAACGCTGTTTACCAATATGTACTCGACAGGCACTAGAAGTGTACGCGGGATTGAAGCCGTTGTCACTGGTTTTCTGCCTTCTCCATCAGAAAGTGTGGTCAAACTGAATAACTCTCAAAAAGACTTTTATACCATTGCTAGTTTATTGAAAGCAAAAGGATATGACACCAGTTTTATTTATGGCGGAATGGCCAACTTTGATAATATGGGCGCTTTTTTTAATGGAAACGGCTTTAGTACCATCATTTACGAACCGCAATACGACCCTAAAACTAGTGCTTTTCACGGCACTTGGGGTTGGTCTGATGAAGATGTAATGGTCAAAGCCAATGAGTATTTCAAAACACTAAAAGACAAGCCCTTTGTATCACTCGTTTTCTCCTCTTCGAATCACGAACCATTTGAGTTTCCTGATGGCAGAATTCAGTTGTACGAAAAGCCTAAAAACACCGTACATAATGCGATGAAATATGCCGATTATGCTATTGGGAAGTTTTTTGCATTAGCCAAAAAAGAGGCCTATTACAAAAACACCATTTTCTTGGTCATTGCCGACCACAACACTAGAACTTACGGAAAACATTTAGTGCCTATTCATAAATTTCATATACCCGCTTTGTTGATTGGTCCCAACATTGCAAAAAATGCGAGATATGAAAAATTGTGTAGCCAAATTGACATCCAACCTACCATATTGAGCAAAATTGGAATGAATGTTATCACACCAATGCCGGGTCGAAATCTATTCCGTTTGCCAGCTACAACCCAAGGAAGAGCGATAATGCAATTTCACGATGTGAATGCCTTCCGAGTGGAAGACCAAGTGGTTATTATGCAACCCAACAAAGAACCTTTGCAATTTAAAGTTTCAAAAGACACTATTTTTACTCCAGTACCTCTCAACAAAGAACTGGCAAAAGATGCGTTGAGTCATGTGATTACGGCTTCGTATTTGTACAAAAAGAGCAAATATTCTATCCAAAAATAAAATGAGTAACCAAAAAAGGGTAGTGTTGAACAATTTCACACTACCCTTTTTTCTATTATGAGATTAATTCCAACTTATTCCTCTTCGAATCGTGCTATCTCGCGGTCATAAAAAGCATTCGCTTGTTCGATTAAGCCTTCCATTTCGGCGTTCAATTCGGCTTCGTCTAAATCCTCTGCCTCTTCCATGAATTCTACTTCATCATCTTTAAGATTAATGATAAATCGAGGATAATCCATATGAATGATAAAGATATCGTCTGGAAAATCAGTATTGTCGCCTAGTAAAAATTTTGGTAATTCCATTTTTGTTTGTTGTTTATTGTTCGTTGTCTATTGACTCTATTTTACTTCGAAGCTATTCAAAGTGTATAACTTTTTACAAATTTAAGCATTCAGTTCTAACGAACGATTAACCGTTTAATCAAATAACCGATTAACCTCAAAAAACTATTTGTCAGAAAGAATCACAGGTGCGCTACCTTTTCCCATAAAAATAATTTTGGTGTTGGGTGAAGTAGCGATTTCTTTTTGCGCTTTGATTTGTTCGTATTGCAATTGTTTGTCGGTAAGTCCTAAAGAAATAATGCGTTGATAATCTGCAATACCTTGTGCTTCCACCCTTTTACGTTCCGCTTCTTGTTTTTCTTTTTGCAAAACAAAAGTCATTTTTTGAGCATCTTGCTCGGCATTAATTTTACTTTCGATGGTTTTCTTTACAGATTCTGGCAAATTGATATTTCGAATCAACAATTGTTCTAACACCAATCCTCTAGCTTTAAAATCAGCTTCAATACTTTTGAAAATTCGTTGTTGAAATTCATTTCTTTTAGTCGAATAAAGTGCCACTGCATCATAATAAACAGCGTTGTCACGAATACGGGTTCTGGTTACTGGACGTACAATTTTATCGGTGTAGCTTTCTCCAATTCCTTTCAAAATTTTGGGCGCTTCATTTGGGATTACACGATACAAAACCGTCAAGTCTATGACTACTTCCAATCCGTCATTGGATAAAACTCTGATGGCGTCATCACCTTCTAGTGCCCCTTCATTATGAACGGCTGACATGGTATAGTTTTGTGTTTGTACATCAAAAACCGTAATATCCAAAAGTGGATTAACTACGTGAAGGCCACTTTCTAAAACATCGGGTTGTACGCTACCGTAAAGCGATTTTACGCCTACTTTACCCGCATCAATTTGCTTGAACATCGAAGAAAAAACTCCGATTAGCAGTAGTAGGATACCAATAATTTTTAAAAGATTAGAAAATTTAGATAAAGGATTAGCGCTGTCATTTAAAGTAAAACTAACGACTAACAAAATTATTCCGAGAATAATAAATACTATCATTTTTTTTGGTTTTAGTTGATATGCTTATTATACGAGGAAATAAAACAGAAGTTACATTTATAAGAAAAATTTTATTTGGGTGAATTCAAAAGCACCAATTTTTTGGTCAATTTAGAAAATCGGATATACAAAAACACCGCGGCAGCAGTTAATCCGGCTAATAAACCAATCCAGATTCCTACAGCACCTAGTGTGGTAAATTTTCCTAAATAAATTGAAATAGGAAATCCAACCACCCAGTAGGCTACAAAAGTTATGTACATGGGGATTTTAACATCTTGAAGACCTCTTAAAGCACCTAAAACTACAACTTGTACACCATCTGATATTTGAAAAATGGCGGCTACTATTAACAATTTGGCCGTAAGTAACACGATTTCTTGATTATCAACAGCCTGGGTAACATCAGCAGTATTCAAAAATAAATAAGGTAAATAGTTATGAAAAACTATAAAAAGTAATGCAAAAAAGGTTTCTAAAATAATGGTAAGTATAAAAATAGATCTTGCTACTACAATTAGTTCCTTAAAATCAGCCATTCCTTTGGTATGACCTACTCGAATCATGGCCGTTACATTAAGTCCCATAGCCACCATAAACGTTGACGAAGCTAAGGTTAAAGCAATTTGATTGGCTGCTTGACTGTTTTTTCCTAAAGTCCCCGAAAGCCAAATTGCTGCTGTAAACAAAGTGACTTCAAACATCATTTGCATAGAAGAAGGGACTCCCAAATTAATGATTTTGGTCAAAATTGATTTTTTGATTTCTTTAAAACTAAAGCCATTAAAATATTCTTTCATGATGGCGTTATGCTTTATTATGTAATGCATGAAAATTACCATAACGACCCTGGAAAGGACTGTTCCTAAAGCAGCTCCTATAATGCCTAATTTGGGAAAAATCCAAATACCATGGATTAATAAATAATTGAAAAATATATTTAAAACCACCGCTAAAAAAATCGCATACATCGCATATTTCGTTTGTGATAATCCGTCGGAAAATTGTTTATAACCTTGATAAATAACTAACGGCACTAATGAAAAAGAAATCCAATCAATATAGGGTCCTGCTAGCGCTACTACCTCTGCTGGTTGATCCATTAAATACATCAAATGTTTCGATAAGATGGTCAATCCAAACAATACCAATCCTAGAATGGTACATAAAAATAAGCCATGATGAAAAGTAGCTCTGATTTTTTCATTATTTTTCTCAGCATGCGCTTCGGCCACCAGAGGGGTTATAGCTGTAGAAAAACCAATGCCCAAAGAAAGTGCTAAAAAGACAAAACTATTTCCTAAAGATACAGCTGCCAATTCAGTAGATCCTAAAGATCCCACCATATAATTATCAACTACCCCAATCATTGTATGTCCTAACATTCCTAAAACGACAGGATAGGCTAATCTAATATTAGTTGAAAATTCTTTGGTGTATTGAGAAAAGTGCATTGCTGATTTTTTAAGTCGGCAAAGGTAATCAGAAGGAACCAATTTTTGTTAAAGAAAAGGGTTATAAAAAAGCTAAACTTAAAATTAGCGCTAGTACACTGTGGTTCTAAGAATTATTTTTTTTTATCAGTAAGAGTTTTCATAAAAGCAATTAACTGCTTCTTTTCTGTATCCGAAAGCAGTAATTGATCTTCTGGCAAGGTTTGATTGGGCATTTTAAATCCAAGGCCAATTCCACCACCTTTGTTATAAAAATCAATAACTTCTTCTAAAGTTTTAAAAACACCATTATGCATATACGGAGCCGTTAACTCAATATTTCTGATGATGGGTGTTTTAAATGAATTTCTATGAATTTCGGCTTGGGTCAATTCATATTTTCCTAAATCGGCATCTAAATAGTTATGCCTATTGGGTACTCCTAAAATTTCGCTTTCTGTTTTCATAAAATTAGGTGGGACTGTCCCGTTGGTTAAAGGAATAAAATGGCAAGTAGCACATTTAGCTTTGCCAGCAAATAGATTAAAACCTGCTTTTTCATCTGTCGAATATTCGACTTCATCACGCATATATGCATCAAACTTTGAATTATAATTGCTCAAAGAACGAACGTAGGAAGCCAAAGCATTTTTGATTCCGAATTCGTTAATCTCATTTTTAGGAAATGCTTTTTTGAATTCGGCTACATACTTTTTATCTTTTTGCAAGGCTTTCACTGATTTTTCAAGAGAACCGTGCATTTCGATTTCGTTTGTAATGACAGCCACGGCTTGGTCTTCGAGATAACTTACTTTAGAATCATAAAAGAAAGCACGTTGGAAAGCGATGTTCATCAAAGTGGGCGTATTTCGCTTTACTTTGGTTTTACCATCTAAGGAAATGGTTTGCTCTAAACCATCTGTAAAAGCAATATCAGAATGGTGACAAGAAGCGCAAGAACGCGAATTGTTGCCAGACAAAATAGGGTCATTGAACAATCTTTTTCCTAAGGCAATTTTTTCTGGAGTGGTTTTATAATCAGGAAAACCATTGAAAGCTTCTATATCAAAAGCCTCTTTATCAAAGAGCGTTTGCGCTGTAGTTTTTAGAGCTCTGGTCTCTTTTACAAACGGAATCGAAGCACTTTTTTGACATTGATATAACTTTTTACTCAATGGGTTGGCTATCTTTTTTATAAAATATGCTCTATCAAAAGCATTGAAGTTGGTATGCGTTTCTAGGTATTTTGTTCCTTGCGAAAGAGTAGCTGAAAGCGCTTGAAATGACTTAGCATCCAAAGTGTTTTTATAAAAAGTTACATTTTCCGCTATGCTCTCTAAAACTACTTTTGCTTCTGGGAGTGAATGTAGCGCGACAGGGGAATCAAAGCCTGTAATTCCGAGAGTTATCATTCTAAACACCGATAGTCGCAACGCGTCAAAGATCGAAGCATCTGTCAATTCATTGGTTTGCGCTATTTTTTCTAATCGATTTAAATTGGCATTCAAAATACCTATTTCTGTCAATACTTCAGCTTTTGTTGACGGATTGTATTTTGGAAAAAAATATTCTTCAATGACTTGAAAGCCTTCTGGAGGCAAAGTTTTTCCATCGTTTTCCTCAAACTCAGGTAATGCTGGTCCGTTGATGGCCTTTGCTACAGCTGGAAAATAATACTCGGTCAGCCATTCTACTTTTTTGTAACTACTATGAGCTTTCAAAAATTGAAATTGAATGTTTTTTGTATTCGTATCGGATTGCACCAATTCTTTTAAATGTTCAACTTCGACTTTCAACTGCTTTATGTTTATTTCAAAATTAGCGGCAACTTTTTGATGATTTTCCTCAGCGGGTTGGCAAGAAAACAAGGCAAATGAGAAGAATATAACAATGATTTTTTTCATATATGTAAAATTTATTTTTTAGCGGTCATATATGGTATCGCCTTTTTATTTATTTGTGTTTGCTTGCGCAAACTTGTCGTTAATGGCGATTTCATATGTTGCTATTTATTGTTTTTTATCGGTCATATGTAATTCGCATATCATCATTGGTTTTTGCGACCAATTTCCGGTTAGGCTCATTTCATAATTACTTTAAAAAATAAAAAATAAAAACCACGAAGACAAGAATGCCTTCGTGGTTGTGGGTAATAAAAGTTATGTTATCTAGCTAATCCTTTGATTAATACAATTTGACTCGCTTGATCTTCGTTTGGACGATTTGTACCGCCATCAACACCTTTGTATTTTGTTCCTCTCCAAGAGTGCGGTTGAACGCTCAACAAAAAGGTGTCATCGATGCCCAATTGCTCAGATACATCAATCATAGCACCATATTCCCAATCTCCAAATTTTGAAGTTCCTCCTACGTTATATTTGGCAGCATCAGTAGCCGTACGACGGTGGTCTAATTCAAAAACTACTTTTAATTGCTTTTTAGCAATATCGTATTGATAAATGTAACCATCGTGAGTTTCGTCACCATATCCGTTGGCATCTTCTTGCACATAAATATAGTTTTTCGTCACACAAATGTTGTCTGGATTTTGAAATTTACCTGCGATGCCGTTGCGATCATCTCCATCTAAAAGTACTTCTAAATTTCCTGTCAATGGATTTGTAGCGTCTAAATTTAATTTATAGACACGACCGTATTTGGTTCTAGAAGCATCAGCATTATTTCCTGTAGTATTTTGACCCGTCACGTTGAAATAGATTTCTCGAGCACCTTCAGCACTTCCTTTTCGGTAATCCAAATCTTCTACTCTGCCAAATTTGATACCTTTTAAAGTATTTACCGAAGCATTGATTGCTGCACCTGTAAGTGTAGTATGGTTCTCAATTTTCACAAATGAAACAGGATATTTTTGGTTAACCACCATATCTTTTTCTCTTTGATTATCGTCTTGACGTTTCATCATATACAATGATCCATCAGCTAAGTCGCCCACTTTATTGGCAACATACATAAAAACTTGCCCCCCGTTGGTTCCCGAATCATCATCACCAATTACTACTACTGTTTTACCAGCATAGGCTTTTGAGCTTAAAGGCAAGGCATTCTCTGCACTTAAACGGCCAAAAGCACTTAACTCTCTAGAAACAGCCGCCATCCCTGCATCAGCATAAGGATTTATTGCATGAGTACGAGATTCCTCTCCTGATTCACCACAAGTTAAGTACAAAGGTCCAAAACCGTGTTCTGCAACAGTAGCCATAGTGGCACCGCATAATCTCCAAGTTCCTCCATTAGAATTTAATAGGTATTCTCCTTTTACTGGTTTAAATGTTTGATCTAGGGTAATTCTAGAAACCGAGAAATTGTCCTCATGATTCACCAGAAATGTAAAACTCCCATCGTCGTTTTTAAGAAGACCCGAACCATCAGCCGAGCCTCCAAAAACAAATTTTGGACTTGCTGCCAATTCATCATCCGATGAGATTAGTGAAAACAATTCCAAACTCTCAAAACCTGTCATTTTTTTTAACAAAACAGGGGTAACTGATTGGTCTTTTAAAACAACAGCTGTTGTTTCTTTGGTGTCATTGGATTCGTTCTCACATGAAACTAATGAGAAAACACACAATAGTGGTAAGATTAATTTTTTCATTGATTTAAGTTTTTTATACAGGCAAAATAAGTACCTGAATATGAATTCATTGTCAAACTAATATTAATGTAAAGTCATTATTATGTAAGATTTTATTTTGTATTTTAATCTAAATTTTACATCAATACTGAAAAAAAATGAGTATACTCATCAGGAATTGCCCCAAATAAACCACTAAATTTTAAGTGAAAATTGCTATTTAATGGCGCGAAAGCGGATTTTTTGCCTCATAAATAACTACTTTAGTGGTTTGTTAATTCCCGCTTTTTTATTTCAAAAGCGTTTAATTGCTAATAGTATAGTTACAATGGAAAAATTCACACTCGAACTTTTATTTCAAATCATAGGAATTGGTGCTGCTTCTGGTCTTATTTACAAATCGCCTTCCTTATATGTTATTGGTGATAACAGTGGCTATTTGTACGAATACAATATGGAAGCCAAAGACTTACAGCAACACGCTATTATTGAAAACGCCAGCGCAAATATTGCCAAAAAAGACAAACCCGATTTTGAAGCCATAACGAGTTTTGATGACAAATTGTATGTTTTTGGTTCCGGTTCTACTCCGAAACGCAACAAAATGGTAGAAATCAATACAACCGAAAAAGAGATTAAAACCAACGATTTGACAGATTTGTATGGCGTGATGCAAAGCTTTGGTCAAATTAAAGCCGATGATTTTAATCTTGAAGGGGCTATTTATACTGGAAAAGAATGGCTACTTTTTAATCGGGGGAACGGAAAAAAGGGCAAGAATGTGATTTTTACGATTTATGGTAAAAATCTAATCAACGAATTTAATATGATTAGCAACGAGTATAAGTTGCCCAAAATTAATGGCGTGCGTAGCAGTTTTACCGATGCCGTTTTGGTGGATACTAAAATTTATTTTTTGGCTACTGCCGAAGACACACAATCGACGTATAATGATGGAGAAGTAAAAGGAAGTTTGATTGGGGTAATTGATGTAGAAACAATGAAACTAGAATTTACGCAAAAAATAAGCGATACCCATAAATTTGAAGGCCTTACTCTCTATCAAAATTCAGACAAAACCTTGGAGTTTTTGTTATGCGAAGACAAAGACTCGGAGGTGTTAGAAACGAATATTTATAAATTGGTACTTCCTAAAAAATAAAATACTATCGTTTTGATGGTTACTAAAAAATCCTAATGATATCCTTTGGTCCCGATGGGAGCGGATATCGTTTTTTTTTTTTTTTGCTTTGACAGCATTCTAAAAAACTTTTCAGCTGTAGAAAAAAGAAAGGAAGGACAGTGGGCCACCATTTTGGTAAATAGCCTCATCGTCACTCTTTGAATTTTTCCGGAGGACTTAATCAAAATAGAAGGGATGTTAAACTATAATTAAGATTACAAAAGACTACTTTTTTGGGATTTAAAATTCTTATTTTTGAGGGAAACAACGCTTATTTTAACCTATAATTTAAAAAAAGATGACTGACTTGAAAAATAAAAATGCAATAATTACAGGAGCAGGAAAGGGGATAGGAAGAGCGGTAGCGATTGCGCTAGCCCAAGAAGGTGTCAATGTGATTGTAATCGCTAGAACCCAAACTGATATTGATGAAGTAGCCAAAGAAATCAGCTCCTATGGTGTGAAAGTTTTAGCTTTAACGGCCGATGTAGCCGATATGAATTCGGTTAATTTGGCCATAGCTCAAGCTGTCGACAAGTTTAAAACTATTGATATTCTTGTTAATAATGCTGGAATTGCAGCTTTCGGGAAGTTTTTGGAGTTAGAACCTACGGAATGGGAGCGCATTATTCAGGTGAATTTGATGGGGGTATATTATGTGACTCGTGCGGTTTTGCCCAACATGATCGAGCAACAAACAGGTGACATTATCAATATTTCATCTACTGCGGGATTGAATGGGAATGCTTTGACAAGTGCTTATAGCGCTTCCAAATTTGCCCTTTTGGGTCTTACGGATTCATTAATGCAAGAAATGCGCAAACACAATATTCGAGTTACAGCTTTAACACCAAGTACCGTGGCTACTGATATGGCTAAAGAGTTGAATCTTACGGATGGTAATCCTGACAAAGTAATGCAAGCAGAAGATATTGCCGAATTACTGATCGCACAGCTTAAATTAAACCGTCGCGTTTTTATTAAAAATAGTAGCATTTGGTCTACTAATCCTTAATTTTATTAGCTATGAAAAAATATTTAGGACAATTAATTTCGATAGAATTTGAAGATTTAAAAGAGGTCTTTACTGGCTTTCTTATCGATTATTCCGAAGAGTGGATTTTATTGCGCAAAAATCCAGTTGATTTCATTTTGGATGGATTTATGCTGCTTAAACACAAAAAAGTAAAAACGATACACAGAGATGAAGATCATGAGTTTACCGAAAAAGTAATCCGATTAAAAGGGGAGAAAACAACTACTGACAAAATTATTCCCATTCAAGATTTAGCTTCGATTGTTGCTTTTTTGGATGAAAATTATGGTGTTTTTCAGATTGCCAAAAAGTCAACACGCACTGCTTACTTGGGTAAACTTATTGCTTTGAGTAAAGATGAACTTATCCTTGATTTCTTAGATACAGTAGGTGAATTTGGTGGTGAATTAAGTTTTAAGCCTGAAAAGATAAGAACTATAGAATTTGACACCGACTATATCAACTCCATTCAATTAGTCATTCAAGACGAAGATAATTAAACCCGGAATCCGCATTAGACTTCGTAGCGAAACTGAATTATTCGATAAAAGCAAGAGCTCACGGACTATTTTTGAAGAAGGAATACTTTTGTATTTTGAATTTAAAAATGGGAGTAAGTTCTTGGTTTTGAAGAAGAATTTAGTTGTAGTAGATTTCTAATGCGGAATCTGGGTTAAAACAAGAAAAGCCCTTACGATCAAGGGCTTTTCTGTTTTTTTGAAATAAATTATATGACTATCCGTGACTAGTACCATTTCACAGAATAAATTAGTTGTTGAATGTTTTTCACAAATATCATCCTTTCTGATCTTTGCGTCTTCGCGACTTTGCGAGCCCAATTTCACGCAAAGGCGCAGAGACGCAAAGTATATTGTCATTATTTAGACTGTTGGTATGAGTTACGGACAGTCATAATAAATTATATAGTCGACAATTGATTGGTAAATTCCATACGGACACTTCCGTCTTCGTCAATTCGGGTCAATTGCACCTCGTGTAACGTATTCACTAAGGCAGGGTCCCAAGGGGTTTTCACTTTTACATAATTTTCGGTAAAACCGTGAATGTATCCTTCTTTATTTTCACTCTCGAATAAAACCGTTCTTTGGGTACCCAATTGACTTTCGTAAAACGCACGACGTTTCTTAACAGATAAACCGCGTAACATTTTACTTCGTTTGGCCCTAACGTTATTTGGAACTACGCCATCCATTACAATCGCCTCCGTATTATCTCGTTCTGAATAGGTGAAAACGTGTAAATAAGAAATATCCAAATCGTTCAAAAAATGATAGGTTTCCAAGAAATGATCATCAGTTTCGCCTGGAAAACCTACGATTACATCCACACCAATACAAGCGTGTGGCATTACTTGACGAATATTGGCTACTCTTTCGGCATACACTTCACGTTGGTAACGACGCTTCATTTTGCCCAAAATTTCATTACTCCCTGATTGCAAAGGAATATGAAAATGTGGGACAAAGGTTCGGCTTTTGGAAACAAAATCAATGGTTTCGTTTTTCAACAAATTAGGTTCGATAGACGAAATACGTAGGCGTTCAATACCCTCCACTTCGTCAAGTGCTTTTACCAAATCAAGGAAGGTATGCTCGTGTTTTTTATTCCCGAACTCTCCTTTTCCGTAATCGCCAATATTTACGCCCGTAAGCACTATTTCTTTAATCCCTTGTTTTGAAATTTCAGCAGCATTTTGCAATACATTTTCTAAAGCATCACTTCTTGAAATTCCTCTCGCTAATGGAATCGTACAATAGGTACATTTGTAGTCGCAACCGTCTTGTACTTTCAAAAAGGCTCTTGTTCTATCGCCAATAGAATAACTGCCTACATAAAAATCGGCTTCGGCGATTTCGCAAGAATGCACTTGACCAAAATCATTTTTGGATAAATCGTTAATATAATCTGCTAATTTGAATTTTTCTGTGGCACCTAGAACCAAATCTACACCGTCAACATCGGCGAGTTCCTCTGGTTTTAATTGTGCATAACAACCCACGGCGGCCACAAAAGCTTTGTCGTTTAGCTTCATCGCTTTACGCACGACTTGCTTGAATTGTTTGTCTGCATTTTCTGTAACAGAACACGTATTGATAACATACATATCCGCAACTTCTTCAAAATCCACTCTTTCAAAGCCTTCTTCTTGAAGATTTCTCGCTATGGTTGACGTTTCTGAAAAGTTCAGTTTACAACCCAGTGTATAGAAGGCAACTCGTTTTTTATTTTCCATAAGATAGCTCAATCAATGAAATCGTTGTCAAAAAATTGAGGGTGCAAATTTACATATAAATTCTAAGAATTAAAAATGAAGCAGTTTGATAATTATTACTTTCTAGCAAGTACTACTAAAAGAATAACTCCGTTTTTTTCCACCACCAAAATTCCAAAGGAAAATCGGGGTAATTTTGACAGAATTTATTGTATTTGCTTTGTTTTACTTCATGTTCACTAAATTTTACTTCAATAGCAATACCTTTTAGATAAGAGGTTTCTATCACAAAATCGACTTCATTTCCATCTGCAGTGCGCCAATATTTTATTTGGTCTTGATCGAATCTTTCGGTAAGCAATCGGAATGATAAATTTTCCAAAACTATACCTTTATCGGCTCTTTGTGCTATAGGCGAAAAATAATTAATCAATACGTTACGTAGTCCTAAATCGTTGAGGTAAACTTTAGGCATTTTTGTCAATTCTTTACGTAAGTTATTGTAAAACGGCTTTACTACAGTAATGTGAAAGCATTTTTGCAGTACATACAAATAATTTTCAACTGTAGCATTGTTCATTCGTAATGTATTTGAAATTTCGTTTACGTTCAATAAACTCCCTGATTGACTAGCCAAAAGCATCAGCATTCGATAAAACTTAGTTTCATCTGTGATTCCTGACTCAAGGATGTCTCGTTTAATATAAGAATCTCGAATATCCTTGAGTACTTCTAATTTTTGATCAATCTCATTTTCCAAAACAACAGCAGGATACCCTCCATAATTTATAAATTCATCCATATACCCCCAAAGAATATTTTCTTGAATAGATTTTACTTTCTTCCTGTTTTTGAGTTTCAAGACTTCTGCAACCAAATCATTCCTGCCTTTAAAAAGCAAAAACTCTTCAAAATCAAGGGTCCCCATTTGAAAAATTTTTTTTCTTCCTACAAGCGAATCATTAAACTGCTTGTCTATGTAAAATGCAGAACTGCCTGTAGCTACAATTTTTAAACGGTCAGCATACTCATCAAAAAGCAATTTTATAAAAGTAGTGGCATCGTTAAGGTATTGAATTTCATCGATGAAGACAATAACTTTTCTATTTTCTTCTAACGGGCAAATTTTGAACAAATTTTCAGGACTTTCGTTGAGTTCGTTTAAGATTTCTTTTCGATCTAAATTCAAAAAATAAACAATTTCCCCTTTTTGGTTTAAATCCTCAAACAATTGTTTCAACAGTGTGGATTTCCCTATTTGCCTAGCACCAATAAGAATGGTGAACTCTTTTTTAGGAAGATGTTTGGCAATTATACTATACTTTTTTCTTTGTATCATATCACAAAAATAAGTACAAAACATAAATTATCGGATAATTTTAATATTTTTTTTAAAATTATCCGATAATTTTAATTGTATACCATGTAAATTATCGGATAATTTACATGGTATAATAAATAAACTACTTAATAACAGTAATTTACAGCAAATACAAAAAGTGTTTTTCGTTAAATTAGGATATAGCGTTCAATCACTTCAGCCACTCCATGATTATTATTCGAAGCTACAATAACATCTCCAAAACCTCTCAATTCGGGAGTTACATTATCCACCCAAACGCCTAATCCCGCATATTGAATCATTGTCAAATCGTTTCCTGCATTGCCTACTGCAATAATTTCGCTTTGGTCAATGTCTAATTTTTTGGCCAAAAATTGAATACTTGCCGCTTTGTCGATACCATTAGGTGCAACTTCCAAAAAGAAAGGTTTCGACATAGAAACGCTTAAATCAGGCATTGCTTGTTTCAAATCGCTTTCTACCGTTTTCAAATAAGAAGGATCTTCGAGTAGAATACATTTTACTGCATTAGAAGTTACAGCAGCCTTAAAATCAGGAACTAGTTCGTGCGGCATACCTGTTATGCTTCGCTCTACTTCGATAAATTCAGAGTGGGTTTCGCTTATAATTGTATCATTAATGTACGTAATGATATGCGTTTTTGACTTCAAACTATAATCATGTAGCGCATGAATTTGCGCTTTGGTCAATGATTGTTCAAAAATTACCGTATCGTTTTTTAAATCGGTAACTACAGCACCATTGAACGAAATCATATAACTATTTTGCAAGTCTTTTGCATAATGTGTCATCGCTGGCGTAGGTCTTCCTGATGCCAAAACCACTTCAACACCCTTTGCCTGCGCCATAGCAATCATGGCTCGATTCTCTTTAGAAATGGTATGATTGTCTGTCAACAGCGTGTCATCCATATCTAAAACCAGCATTTTGTATTTCATAACTTATGGAAACAATTTAAATACTCATTCTAAAATCCTCGATAACTGGATTCGCCTTCGCAAAATCTGTTTCTTGAATAAAAATTTCAATGGCCAAATCGGAACCACCAAATCCACCCAAACGAGCCGATTGAATATTGTCTTTTTTTACGGTATCGATTCCCGCTGTTTCTAATTTTTCTTGTAAGGCTAGTGCTAATATTTCACTGCCTGAAAACACTTTCATTAATCCCATACTGTTTTATGTTTGTTGTTGAACTTAACCGCAAAGTCCGCAAGGAATTACGCAAAGAAGCGCAACGATTTTAATGTTTATTATCTTTTCAAAATCTAACTTCAAAAATCTACTCTCTAAATTTCTTCTTCATCGTCCTCTTCCTCTTCTTCTTCTTCGAAATCAAATTCAAAAGGCTCGATTAGCATTTTTTCAATCAAAATATCAACTCTATCTGTTAATTGCTCAGTAAAAACGATGCGTTGCGTTTTGGTGATACTATTTGAAATACGCATAATTTTGGTTTCGTGACGCAATTTCAAAATAGGGTCGGTGTCATCAATGATGAACATTTTTAAGCGATTCACATTGTAACCTGCAGAAGAAAACATTTCACTCAAACGATTAGGTGTCCCAATCAGAACATCGATACCTGTGGATATGTAATTTTTGTCATAGTCCATATCGCCTTTATCGTGAACACCGTATACTTCTAACTTGGTATACTGATTGTATTTATCAAAAAGCTCTTCCATTGCCAATACCTTAGCTTTGTCTTCTACTACGATAAGTGCTCTTGGAGATTCTTCATTGGAACCCGCCAAACGCTGAATTACATTGATTACAATAGTCGTTGTTTTTCCGCTTCCTTTCGGCGCAACAATCAAACAATCTGCTCCGCTTTTTAGCGTAGAAAAAGTCTCCTGTTGCATAGCATTGGCTTCTACCAAACCATTTTCAATCAATGCCTTTTGAAGATTCTCGTTTATTTTTTTTAGTTTCATTTGTCCTTATTGAAAATTTGAAATCTTGAAAAATTAAAAGATTTATTGCATTTAATAATCATTACATTTTTCAATCTTTACATTTATTTTGATGCAAATAACTTCACATCCGTTTCAGATATTTCACTTCCTCCCAGAATTATCAAGCGTTCCACTACATTGCGTAATTCTCGTATGTTTCCTGTCCAATCGTATTCTTGCAGTAAGCTAATCGCAGCTTCCGAGAATTTTTTCACAGCATTGCCTTGTTCTGAAGCAATTTTCTCTGCAAAATGTGTAACCAACATCGGAATATCGGTGCGACGTTCATTCAAAGCAGGAACTTTAATCAAAATAACGGCCAAACGGTGGTACAAATCTTCTCTAAAACGACCTTCGGCAATCTCTTGTTTCAAATCTTTGTTAGTTGCAGCAACTACACGAACATCCACTTTAATGTCTTTGTCTGCTCCCACTCTCGTAATCATACTTTCTTGTAAAGCACGCAACACTTTGGCTTGAGCCGAAAGACTCATATCGCCAATTTCATCCAAGAAAATAGTGCCTTTATCCGCTGCTTCAAACTTGCCTGCACGATCTTTTACGGCTGATGTAAAAGCACCTTTTACGTGTCCAAACAACTCACTTTCTATCAATTCTGACGGAATAGCAGCACAGTTCACTTCGATTAAAGGAAAACTTGCACGTTCGCTTTTCTCGTGCAATTGATGGGCTACTAATTCTTTTCCAGTTCCGTTAGGTCCTGTGATTAACACCCTAGCTTCGGTAGGGGCTACTTTATCAATCATCATTTTGATATGATTAATGGCTTCGCTCTCGCCAATCATTTCGTAGTTTTTGCTAACTTTTTTCTTTAGAATTTTATTCTCAACTACTAATTTTTTTCGGTCTAAGGCATTGCGAACCGTATTCAACAATCGGTTCAAATCGGGTGGTTTTGAGATGTAATCAAAAGCTCCCAAACGCATCGTATTGATGGCCGTTTCCATATCGCCGTGTCCTGAAATCATCACCATTGGAATCTCAGGTTTGATTTTTTTGACAGCTTCTAATACTTCGACCCCGTCTAATTTTGGCATTTTGATATCACAAAGCACCAAATCATAATCGGTATTTTTTATTTTCTCTAAACCTACAGCACCGTCTTCAGCTTCGTCTACCTGATAAGTATCATTCTCTTCTGAAAGAATTTTGACCAAAACTCTACGAATCGCCGCTTCGTCTTCTATAATTAATATTTTACTCATTTTTTTTTAAAGTTGCTTAGACACTGAGTCGCTAAGATTCTAAGTTGAATAAAAGGTCTTAGCGACTCATCAACTTAGCCTCTCAGCCTCTTCATTTAATATTTCAACCACTTATACAATTCTTTCCAACTTGGTTTTTTACCGTACATCAAAATACCTACGCGATAAATTTTGGAAGCAAACCAAACCACCAACAAAAACGTTCCGAATAAAAGTACCATCGAAAGCAAAATTTGCCACAAAGGTACGCCAAAAGGAATGCGCATTAGCATTACAATAGGTGAAGTCAAAGGCACAATCGAAAAAATGGTGGCTACCGTGCCGTGAGGGTCATTGATTACCGTAAAAAATCCGATGTAAACGCCCAAAATCAAAGGCATAATAATCGGCAACAAAAACTGTTGCGAATCGGTTTCGTTGTCAACAGCGGCACCAATTGCGGCATAAAAGGAACTGTACAAAAAGTACCCTCCAATGAAATAAATCACAAAACAAGTCAGCAAAGTCCCAATAGGAAGATTCCATAATTCGGCTATATACAATTGGGCAGTACTTGTTATTTCGTGTTGCGCTGCTTGCATTACTTCGGGCGGAACTTTAGAAGTAGGCCCTAAATCGACTCCAAAAAATAAGGACGCTCCAAACAGTAACGCAAAACCAATAATAGCCCAAATTAAAAACTGAAGAATACCTGCCAGTGAAGTTCCAATGATTTTACCCATCATCAACTGAAAAGGTTTTACCGAGGAAATAATGATTTCGATGATACGATTGGTTTTTTCTTCGATTACGCTTCGCATCACCATATTGCCATAAATCACGATAAACATCATAATCAAATACCCAAAGGCACCACCAATGGCAATTTTAATTTCATTCAATCCTTTCAAACTTTCCTCACCCGAGGCTTTACTCAAACTGATGTTGATATTGGACTGTGCTTTATGTATCGCCAGAGTATCCAATTTTGCGGATTGAAAATTAAGTTGGGTGATTTTTTTATCCAAAATGTCCTGAACTTCCTCAATAAAAGTAATACTTGGACTATCATTGGATATGAATTGAATCTTCTTATCCAACTCGGCAATAGATGCCGTTTTAGGAATTTGCAACACGCCTTCAAAACGCTCTTGTGTAATGCTATCCTTAAGGGCTTTTACGTCCAAAACCGACAAATCCAAATACTGGTATTCGCTATCTTTTTTATTTTTAGCCATAAAATCGGCAACAAACAAACCCGTTTCGTCGTGAATCGCAATTTGCTTAGTATCGGCTTTCATAGACGCCAAATAGCTAACAAAAACAGCAATTCCAACAAATAATAACGGACTCAAAAAAGTCATTACAATAAATGATTTGTTGCGTACTTTGGCAATAAATTCTCTTTTTATGATAAGGGATAATTTGCTCATTATTTTTATAGAATTTACTCGGTTACAGTTTTAATAAAGATGTCGTTCACACTTGGAATTTTTTCCACAAAATGCGTCACTTGACCACGTTGCGTAAGGACTTTCAACAATTCGTTCGGTGTGCCTGTACCTAGCTGAATTTCTAATTTCAATTCTTGATTCAAAGACTTGAAATTGGCTGGACCCACGGTAAACTTCTGTGTCAAATCATACATCAAGCCTTCGACATTATCCGTCAATATACCCACTTCAAAACTATTAGAGCGGTATTGGCGTTTTACTTCTTCCAATTTGCCCTCAATGAGTTTGTTCGATTTATGAATCAAAGCGATATGGTCACACAATTCCTCTACACTTTCCATTCTATGGGTTGAGAAAATGATAGTCGTACCTTTTTCCTTTAATCCTAAAATTTCATCTTTAATAATATTGGCATTCACAGGGTCAAAACCAGAAAACGGCTCATCAAAAATCAACAATTTGGGTTGGTGCAACACACACACTACAAACTGAATCTTTTGTGCCATTCCTTTGGACAACTCCTCGATTTTCTTGTTCCACCAGCCTTTGATGTCTAATTTCTCAAACCAATAGTCCAACTGAATTTTAGCTTCTTTTTTAGAAAGCCCTTTCAGTTGCGCCAAATACAAACACTGCTCGCCCACTTTCATCGATTTGTACAAACCTCTCTCTTCGGGTAGATAGCCGATTTGTTGTATATGATGGGGTTGCAATTTTTCGCCATCCAAAAGCACTTCACCACTATCGGGCAACGTAATCTGATTGATGATACGAATTAAAGAGGTTTTTCCGGCACCATTAGGTCCTAATAAACCATAAATACTGCCTTTGGGTATCGAAAGCGAAACGGAATTAAGGGCTACATAATTGCCATATTGCTTCACTACATTTTTTACCTCGAGAATACTACTCATAGCTTGATTTTTAGAATTGCAAAAATAGGTAATTAGTAGTCAACAACGCCCAATTGTTACAGAAAATGCGGCTTTTTTGAACAATAAAAACGCCACTAGCTAAAGCTTAAAACTAGAAAACGCTATTCGTTTTTGAGTGCAGTGCAATTGGATATTTCAATCGGCTGTCTTGTCGCTTTCGCGTATATTCTTGTGTTCCGAAGCCTAGATCACAAGGAATTTCATAGCGATCGGGGCCTACAAAAGTGCTCTTGTGGAAACATTTGAAATCACTGGGGTGCTTTTTCAACCAAATCATCAAATTTATTTTGAATCCAAAGGCTAACTTCTTACTTTTACGCAATAAATCACTGCAATCATGTCACAAACCGTATTAGCTTTACACAACGTTACCATATATCAAGAAGGAAGAACCATTTTAACAGATGTGAATTTAGAAGTAAATCATGGCGAATTTCTTTATATTATTGGGAAAACAGGCTCAGGGAAAAGTAGTTTACTCAAAACACTGTACGGCGATTTACCCTTAATAGAAGGTACAGGACATATTGTAGAGTTTAATCTTGAGAGTCTAAAAGAAGATGAAATACCCTTTTTGAGACGTAAAATCGGAATCGTTTTTCAAGATTTTAAACTCCTACCAGATCGTAGCATTAACGACAATATGCTGTTTGTACTCAAAGCAACAGGTTGGACAGATTTAAACGAAATGAATTCTAAAATCGAAGAGGTACTCACTAAAGTTGGTATGCAAGATTTTGGGAACAAAATGCCACATCAAATTTCAGGAGGGGAGCAGCAAAGAGTAGCTATCGCAAGAGCATTACTTAACGATCCCGAATTCATTTTGGCAGATGAACCTACGGGGAATTTAGACCCTCAAACCAGTGCCGAAGTACTAGAATTGCTCAAGAAAATCAATGCCAATGGAAAAACAATCATCATGGCTACTCACGATTATGCCTTGTTGTTAAAATATCCTTCCAAAACATTAAAATGCGAAGATTCTAAGATTTTCGAAGTAGTGCAGCGCACGGTATAATGCTTTCTATTCTTATTCCGGTATACAATTACGCGGTATTTCCATTAGGTTTGGAAGTACACAAACAATGTATTGCCGCCGGAATACCATTCGAAATCCTTTGCCAAGACGATTGTTCTTCTTCATTTATCGAAGAAAATTGTGTTATTGAACAATTATCGTATTGTACATTTTTACAAAATGCAGTCAATTTAGGCAGAGGAAACAATCGAAATTCACTGATTCAAAAAGCCCAATTCGATTGGTTACTGCTTTTAGATTGTGATACGTTTCCTAGAGATTCATTTTTTATCAAAAACTACCTTTCGTTTATACAAAAACCAATGTCGAATTTGGTCTTTGGAGGCATTATATATCATCCCAAAAAGCCTCACACCCCACAATTGTTACGCTGGGTATATGGTCAAAAAAGAGAAGCTTTATCATGTGAATTCAGGAATAAAAAACCTAACAGTCGCGCACTTACTTCTAATTTAGTTATACGAAAAGAAATCGCACTACGCCATCCATTTCCTGAATCGGTAAGTGATTATGGGTATGAAGACTTGTCTTTTCTATCGAATTTAGGACAACAAAACATTACCGTTTTTCATATCGACAATCCTACTTTTCATCTTAATTTGGAAACCTCCGCTCAGTTTTTGGCAAAAACAGAAATCGCACTAAAAAACTTATCCCTATTGATTCAAACGAAAACAATAAAGCCCAATGAAAGTAAAATAATAGCGACATTTTTATGGGTCAAAAAACTACATTTGATACAATTTATAGCTTGGATGTTTCAACAAACCAAAACAATCACTACAAAAAATCTATTGTCTGACAATCCTTCGTTGCTGCTTTTTGACTGGTACAAGTTGGGTTATCTTTGCCTATTGCAAACGCTTAAATAAGGTCTTCCACTGCAACATAATCGCATCCAAATCATACTTCGAAACACTTTGCCGTGCGCTAGCTCCCATCTTTTCTCTTAAATCTTTATCCTCTAAAAGCAGGGCTAATTTCTCCGCAAAAGCAGTTGCATTGCCATCCTCAACCAAAAAACCATTTACACCATCCGTTATAATTGACCTTGGACCAACTGGACAATCGTACGCCACACAAGGCAAACCCGAAGCCATAGCCTCAAGTAGCACCAAACCCAATCCTTCAGAACGAGAAGTCATCACCAACACCGAAGCGTTTGCATATAGCGTAGCAACTTCCAAAACAGGAGGATAAAAACGAACGGAAGAGGCAATTCCTAAAGTATTTGCCAAAGGAATCAGATTTTCTTCAGGAGAAAGCGTTCCATAAATATCCAATTTCCAATCAGGATGCTTTTGAAATACTAAAGACCAAATCTCCAATAATCTATCGAGTCCTTTTTCGTAAGAATTACGGCTAACAGCTAGTACTTTTTTAACATCTAACGCAGCTAGTTCTTCTGATTTAAAAGACAATGGATTAGCAATAATCATACTATTTTTAGTATTCCATTCTTGGGAACTTTCTCTATTCAATACCACAAAAGCATCAAAAGTTTTAGCACCCCATTTTTTAACAGAAACCCCTATTCGAAACCATAATCGAGACAAAAAAGGAAATGTAAATGGTCTTTCATTTAAATACTTTGAACCATGACATTCAAAAATCACAGGTGAGTTCTTACCAATTAAAAAAGGAACCAAGTAGCCTTTCAATCCATTATCAGCAACAATAATACTATCGGGTTGCACTTGTGATATAATTGTTTGCAGTTGCTTTTTGTAGGTATAAATCGCACTCAAAAAATAACCTTTTCGTTCAATATCATGCCAAACAATTTGCGCATTAAATTCAAAAAAAGGATGCTCATACCCTTTATTTTGCGTCATAATATGCACTTCGTACTCAAAATTTTGAATGAAATAGTCGGTTTTGGTAGCCAGCACTTTTGCTACCCCACCCGCTTGATTGACCGAAGGAACTAAATACAGTAATTTCATTTTTTAGTTTCCAAAAATTGTGAATAGTCTCGAATATAATCCGATTCTTCAAAAACATCCGATGCCAAAACCAAGCATACCGCACCCGAAGAAAAATTCTGTAATTCTCTCCAAATCCCTGTCGGAATTAGTAATCCCAGCGAAGGTTTATTGAGCAAAATTGTTTTTTTCTCAAAACCGTCATCCAAAACTACCTCAAAGCTTCCGCTGAGAGCAATCAAGACTTCTTGTTGTTCAATATGAGCGTGTCCACCCCTAAAAGCACTACTAGGCACATCAAACAAGTAATACACTCGCTTAAAATCGAAAGTTAGGATGTCATTTTGAATGAATCCTAAATTCCCACGGGTGTCTTCTACCACTGGAATTGCAATCGTTTTTAGGTCTTTAAGAGTAGTTTTCATTGGGTAAGTTCTAAATATTTTTTGCGCCCATTAAACGCAAATTGAATGGCTTTGGGTGTTTCTTTTAGCCTAATTTTTTTCTGCTTAACATCATAAAACACTTTTTGTAAAACGCGAAAAATCCAATTTTTCATCCCCACACGTTTCAAAAAAGCGCCTTGAATGTAATATCGTTGTAAAAAATCTACTTTATCAGTAGTCGTTTGGGTTTTATGGGCAGCAATTACTTTGGGAACAAATGAATTTTGCTGTTGTTGACGGTACAAATCCATCAAAAAAATGGCTTCTTCACCCATTTCAAAGGTTGCTCCCAATCCAAAATGAGCATCAAACTCGATTCCTGATGCGTCCAAAATGGCTTTATTTATCGTTATTTCAATGGACATCACAGAGAACAAAGTCAATGGTTGTAAAAACTTTTGACTCTTTTTTGGATACTTTTTAAACAACTTCCTATTTTCGTTTTCAATCTGAAAACTAATTACTGCAGCATCAGGAAAAAGTTCGTAGGCATTACTGATTGTTTCTATAAAATCAGGTTCAAATATTTCATCGTCATCTGCCAAAATTAAAATTTCTCCTTGGGAATTTTTCAATCCGAGATTTCTACTATTAGACAATCCTATTTCAAACGAATTAATGACTTTGACAGTAGGAAAATCGGAGGTCAAAATAGCATTTTCATGGGTTTGATTGACGATTAAAATTGAAAAATCAGCAAAATGAGCAAAAGGAAACATCGGAATCAAAAAATCCAACGAATCCCTATTCATCGTTGCAATTATAATTTCAATAGCCTCTTTTGTATAACGAATATTCAATTTGTTCTTACATTTACACAAATATAGAAAAATAGGGTTTGTAAATGAAAATACTTTTGATTGGCGAATACAGCAGGTTACACAATTCTTTAAAAGAAGGCTTGGTGGCATTGGGTCATGAAGTCGAACTTGCAGCCTCGGGTGATGCTTTCAAGAACTTCCCTTCCGATTATTCGTTTCGAGCCCAAATTACCAATAGCAATTGGTTTTTTAAGAAAGCAAGAAATCTTATTTACAGTTTAACTCGATTTGAAATTGAACAGATAGAACACGCGATTCGTTTTTATCTTTTACTTCCAAAACTTGATAAATTTGACCATGTGCAACTCATCAACTCAGATGCATTAGCCACTTTTCCTTGGGTTTCGAGATGGCTATATCGCAAGTTGTTTCAAAATGTAAAAAGTCGAAGTTTACTCATTTGCGGTGACGAAACTCCAATCATCGATTATTTGCTAAAAAAAGAATTGCCCTACTCTATTTTGACACCATTTTTTGAAGATGCTACACTCAAAAATCATTTCTATTACCCTTTAAAATACACGAAACCATCTTACAGAAAAACCTTCGAATGGTTAGCACAAAATTGTCAATCGATGACGACTTCCGATATGGATTATAAAATTCCGATGGAACGCATGGGATTCGATGCGCCCATGATTCCTAATCCAGTCAATTGTGAAAAGATTTCTTTTGAAGCCATAAGCAATCTTGAACCCGTTGTGATTTTCTTAGGTATTAATCGAGGTAGTTACATTAAAAAAGGGATTCGCTATTTTGAAGAAGCATTGACTGAAATTGAGAAAAAATACGGTAACAAAGTTCGTATCTCTATTTGCGAAAACCAACCGTACGAAACGTATATTAAGTTGTACCAACAAGCTAATATTGTACTCGACCAGATTTTCGCTATGGACCAAGGCTATAACGCTTTAGAAGCTATGGCAAAAGGAAAAGTAGTTTTTACAGGTGCTAGCGAGGCGTTTACGAATTATTATGGATTAAATGAAAATGTAGCTATTCACGCCTTACCAGACAAAGATTACCTAGTTCAACAATTATCCTATCTGATTGAAAACCCAAGCAAAATAAAGGAAATAGGAAAACGAGCAAGAGCATTCATAGAAAAAGAACATCATTATGTAAAAATCGCCCAAAAATACCTAGCCTCTTGGAAGCTTTAAATCTTAGGTAAAAACAGCTTTCTAAACACTAGTAAAACTAAGATAAAACCTAAAGCACTCGCACAGCAATACGCTTGAATCGCTCCTTCATATCCCCCAGTTTTTATCCAACACACTGATAGTAGTAAATAGCTTAGATTAAAAGTTATTTCAAGAAAAAAATAAACTTTGAGTCGGGCTTTGACCAAAATTTGATACCCAAAAGCTAAAGTTAGTATTTTAAAAAAATCGCCTAAAAATTGCCAAATCAATACCGATTGTAATTTCAAAAATTCAGGGGTAAATACCCACTTCAAAATCCATTCTTTGGCAAAAAACAAAACCAAAAGCATTACCAAAAACAAAGGAACAAAAGACGAAAAGTACACTTTTACTTCTTGCTTAAAAGCATCATCTGTTGATAATGACGCTAATTTTGGCATATAATACAATGACAATCCAGAGGTAAAAAAAAGCATATAAAAACTAGATAGTTTGGTGGTAGCTTCCCAATATCCAGCTTCGGTCAAAGAGTAGTTTGTTGTAATCGCATTCCGTATCAAAAGTAAGGTAAGCGGTGCAATAATAGCTGTAAGCAACGCCATTGCCGAAAACTTTTGAATTGCCGTTACGTATTCTTTTTTTATTAAAAACCGAAAATTAAATTGAAAAAAGCGTTTGTCTTTTACGACAAAAACAAAAGTAGCAAGCACCATAAGTAGTTCACTTAAAGCAATCGCCCAAATCGCCCCATCAATGGAATGAAAATAAATTAAACTTATTGTTACTATAAAAACCATAACAGAAGAGACCAATTGTATTAAAACAATAGTTTTGAACTGTTCCAAACCATTATAAATGGCTAACCAAAATGTAGTAAGCAATACCAACGGCAAAGACAAACCTACTACGCGAATGGGAGTAGTCCATTGGTTGGAATGAAACAAAAGCAGCGCAATACCCTCCGCAAAACAAAAAACCCCAATGGCTAATAAAGAAGAAATAATAAAAAAAACGGATAGAAAAGTAACATACAATTCCGAAAGTGCAGTCTTATTTTCTTTGTTTTCAGCCACTAATTTTACCAGTGATGTACTAATACCAAGCGTTGCAACGGATTTTAACATCGCAACTAAGTTTCTAAAATTACCTAGTACAGCCATTCCGGAAGGCCCTAAGAAAACAGCGACCACTTTGTTCGAGATAAATCCCAATACAAAAGTAGTTCCTACCGAAAGTGAATTCACACTCAGCACCTTGAATAGATTATTTTCTTTAAAAAACTTCAAATACTTATTGTTAAAATGGGTAAAATCAGAAATTAGTATTCATTTAAGGCTTTAATAATAGCACTAACTTCTTCGTCCTCAAGAGCTGGATGTAGTGGAATACTCAAAATTTCCTCATGCATTTTCTCAGTGATAGGAAACGAAAGCGCATTCATATTTTCTAAAGCCTTTTGCTTGTGCGGTGGAATGGGATAATGAATAGCTGTTTCAATGCCGTGTTGTTGTAAATAGACTTTTAATTCAGCCCTTCTTGAAGTTCGAATCACAAACAAATGGAAAACATGATTTTTTGAAAAATCCCAAAATGGCAAGATGATTTTATCGTTTTTAATTTCGGTCAAATAGCGTTTGGCAATACTTCTTCGCTTTTCGTTATCTACATCTAAATTAGCCAATTTCAGGTTCAAAAAAGCGGCTTGAATTTCGTCCAATCTAGAATTAATACCGATAAACTCATTCTGATATTTAGACTCGGAGCCATAATTACGTAGGGATTGTATCACTTTTGCCAATTGAGCATTATTGGTGACAACCGCACCACCATCACCTAAAGCGCCTAAATTCTTACTCGGATAAAAACTGTAGGCACGAGCCCATAGTTCGGTTTTGGAATTTGGAATTTCAAAATTGGAATTTCTTTCTATACCGTGAGCCTGAGCCGCATCTTCTACAACAATCAAATTATGTTCAGTGGCAATAGCATTAACTTGCTCCATTTCTGCTAACTGACCATACAAATGAACCGCCAAAATAGCTTTGGTTTTTGAGGTTATTTTTGTTGGAATCAAATCAGGATTAATGTTGTAGGTTTCTAATCTTGGTTCTACTAAAACAGGAACCAAATCAGCAGTGAGAATAGCTAAAATGCTTGCAATATAAGTATTGGCTGGTACAATAACTTCATCCCCTTTTTGCAATTTTCCTAATGCAATATAGCCTTTAAATATTAAAATCAAAGCATCCAAACCATTGCCTACTCCTACACAGTGTTGGGCTTTACAATAGTTGGCAAAATTATTTTCGAACGTTACGACTTCATTGCCTAGAATATACCAGCCACTCTCTAAAACCGATTTCAATGTATCTTGAAATGCCTTTTCATACCGTTCGTTTATTTTTTTTAAGTCTAGAAATCGTATCATTACAAACTGATTTTATAAAAATCTTGACTCCATACGGTGCAACCCAATTCTTCTTTTTGCTGTAATAGACCACTATGAAAGCCCATTTCTCCTGAGTCATTCACAATTCCCATGTCAAAAAAATGTTTCCCTTTTTTTTGAAAAACACCTATCAATTCGATGAAAAGAAAATCTAAAGCGCGGTATTTTTCCCCAGTTTTTGAGGTAGCTCCATATTGTGATTTTACGCCATTTTCAAATTCGAAAAGGGTAATTCCAGCAACAATTTTATCTTCCAAATAAGCGGAAAATTGTCTGATTTTATCTGGAAATTTCTCATGAAGCATTTGAATCTCTGCTAAACTGTGCACAGGATTCGCTTCATATTTCTCTAACAATCTTGGTTCTAAAATTTTTTCCCAAAAGGGCTGAAAGTTTGTTTCTTCAACTATCCGTAACCCCAATAATTCAGTTCTTCTGTAATGCTTTAATTTACTTTTAGAAATTGAAAAAATTTGGTTTAAATTGACCACCAAATTCATTTCTTTTCGATACAAAATACCTCCTTTTTTAATCAAAAAAAAATCAATGGCGGCATTGCCTTTTTTGAGATAAAAAGAAGGAATTGGATGAAGATAAAAATAAGTCACTCGCATGCTTTTAAGATATGCTAGCAATACATCAAGAATGTTTGCTACATTCTCTATTTTCAGTTTAGAAGCATACACTAAGCCTCCGTAGGTCAATCCTTGATGCGAGTACACACTATTTTCTTTTCTATTGGCTGGTAAAATAGCTATCAATTTTGTTTTTTCAAATACTAGTAATGAAAAATCATCAAATCGCTCTTCGTGATACTCCATAAAGTGTCGATAAAACAAAAAAGTAGCATTAGGAGCACTAGTCACAAAGGAATTCCAAAGATCATAATCACTTTTTTGATACTTTTTGATGATAAATTTTTTCACTATAGCAATCTACAATTAGGGATGAGTATTTAAGTCTAGGGTAGGCAATGACCATTTAAACTTTACAGCGAGTAAACGAACAAGAATAATAACCAAAGAAGTGATAAGGTACACTAATTCATCTGCAAATTCCCATTTTTTGAGTAAAAAGAAAACAAATCCTCCCAAAATGCATATTGTTGCATAAATTTCTTTTCTGAAAATAATCGGAATTTCAACACATAACACATCCCGGATTACTCCTCCAAAACAAGCAGTCATGGTACCTAACGATACGCATATAAAAGGATGAACACCATAATCGAGTCCTTTTTGGATGCCAATTAAAGTAAAAACACCCAAACCTATCGTGTCAGAAAGCAACATCGATAGCTTAAATTGATGAATTTTTCCTCTAAAAACCACCACCAAAATAAAACCTAAAGTAATAATGTATAGGTAATTTAAATCCTGCATCCAACCCACCGGTGTCCTGCCTATCAAAACATCGCGTAAGGTGCCTCCTCCGACGGCCGTAACAAAAGCAATTATTAAAACGCCAAAAGGGTCCATTTTTTTGTGAAGTGCTGTTAATGCTCCTGATATGGCAAAAGCCAAGGTTCCAATTAAGTCTAGTGCGTCAAAAAATGTCATGTGTGATCTTTATTAGTGGCTATAAATGACAAAAAACGTATCAAAAGTAAAGAAATATACTTATAAAACGATGCAGAATTCAAATGGAAATGTTTTGAATAATTTTCTTAACTACTAATTTTACTCAAAACGCCCACAATATGTATCTTTGTCTTAAAAAAAGCTTGAAACAAATTACTTCCATACAGAATCCGTATATCAAATCCTTGGCTTTATTACAGGAAAAAGCCAAAGCTCGCAAACAAACCGGCACTTTCTTGATTGAAGGACAACGAGAAATAAGCATTGCTATAAAAGGAGGCTACGAAATTGAAACCTTATTATTTGTTCCCGAAATTTGTTCAGAAAGCCAAACCAAACAATTGGCTCCAAATGCTGAACTAATAGAAATTACTTCGGCCGTTTATGAAAAACTAGCTTACAGAGATTCTACTGAAGGTGTCTTGGCTGTAGCCAAAACCAAATCGACTTTATTATCGGATTTGAAGCTCTCCGAAAATCCTTTGATTCTGGTGGCAGAAGCTCCTGAAAAACCTGGCAATATTGGGGCATTGCTGCGAACCGCAGACGCTGCAAATTTGGATGCCGTAATCATTGCCAACCCAAAAAGTGATTTGTATAACCCAAACATCGTTCGTTCGAGTGTCGGTTGCTTGTTTACCAACCAAATCGCCACGGGCAGTACTGCGGAAATTATTGCCTTTTTGAACGAAAGAAACATCCATTTTTATTGCGCTACTTTACAAAACTCCAATAGCTATCATCTTGAAAATTATACCACTCCAACAGCTTTGGTAGTGGGAACAGAAGCTACAGGATTGACTCAAGAATGGCGCGATGCGGCCACACAAAATATTATCATCCCGATGCAAGGCGAAATTGATTCGATGAACGTTTCGGTTGCCGCAGCTATTTTGATTTTCGAAGCCAAAAGACAAAGAGGGTTTTAAATATTAGATTTTATATATTGAATTAAAATACCACAAATAACCAAAAATGAAAAAAAAGTATTTCTCCCTATTACTGCTATTAGCTAGTAGTTTCGCAGCTTTTGCTCAAATTACCCCAGAGCAAATCGATCAAGTAACCGAGAAAGCCATTCAAACCTTTAATGTACCTGGGATTGCCGTGGCAGTAGTGAAAGATGGCAAAATAATCCACTCCAAAGGATATGGCGTAAAATCTATTTTGACCAAAGAAAAAGTAGATGGCAACACCTTATTTGGGATTGCTTCCAACAGTAAAGCCTTTACCACAGCCTCATTAGCCATGCTGGTTGAGGAAGGAAAGCTACAATGGGACGATAAAGTAATTCAGTATTTGCCCAATTTCAAAATGTACAATGACTATGTTACCAACGAATTTACCATTCGAGATTTAGTAACGCATCGAAGTGGATTAGGACTTGGTGCGGGCGATTTAATGATTTGGCCTGACGGAAGCGATTTCACTTCAAAAGATATCATCGAAAATTTGCAGTACTTAAAACCGGTTTCTGGATTTAGAACGAAATTTGATTATGACAATCTCTTGTACATCGTCGCCGGTGAGATTGTTCACAAAGTAAGTCAATTGAGTTGGGCTGATTTTGTAGAGCAACGCATGATGAAACCTCTAGAAATGAACAATAGTGTAGCCTCCTACAAAAGGTTAAAAGATACTACAAACGTCATTGCTCCACACGTTCCTGTAAACGGTCAATTAAAAGTAATCAAGCCTTATACCAATCAACTTTTTGATGGAGCGGCAGGTATTTATTCTAGCGTAAATGACTTGAGTAAATGGGTGCTTTTGCAACTCAACAAAGGAAAATACGGACCAGAAAATAAAACTTTATTCTCTGAAGCGCAGCAAAATGAAATGTGGCAATTGCAAACCATCATTCCAGCAGCCACTCGCCCACCTTACAACACTCACTTCAATGGTTACGGATTGGGCTGGTTTTTGAATGATGTTAAAGGATTCAAACAAGTTTCGCATACCGGAGGTTTAGAAGGCAATGTCACTCAAGTAACACTACTTCCAGAGCTACAATTAGGGATAATTGTTCTGACCAATCAACAAGAAGGGGCAGCTTTTACAGCGATAACCAATACGATTAAGGATAGCTATTTAGGTATTCCTGCTCAAGATTATGTAACGCTGTATCATAATCGCATCAAAGCCAATGTTGCTACTGCCGACAAAGTGACCGAAGAAGTTTGGACTACTGTAGCCAAAAATAAAAAAGACAAAGTAAAAACCGATTGGAAATCTATTGTTGGAACTTACAAAGACAATTGGTTTGGTACCATTGAACTTTCAGAAAAGAAAGGAAAAATTTATTTTCAATCGAAACGCTCTCCACAATTAGCTGGCGAAGTTTTCTTTTATAAATCTGGCAATCTGGTAGTAAAATGGAACAATGCCTTTTTCAATGCTGATGCCCATTTATTTCTAGAAAATGATGCTTCAGGAAAAACGATTGGCATCAAAATGAAACCAATTTCAGACTTAACCGATTTTAGTTATGATTTCCAAGACTTAGACTTCAAAAGAGTCAATTAGTCCCCATCAAATATTTTATTTTTGTCCGATAAAAATGATTGTACTTTTTTTATCGGACAAGTTACTTTTAAAAGCTTTTAAATAAACTTTATTAGTCAATTTCGCCTTGCAAAAATGGGATTTATTGCTTAGTTTTAGAAATTGAACCATGCCGTTATGACAGAATTAGAAATAGAGAAAGAAAACAAAGCGATTGCGCAAGAATACAAAGAATTGTTGCGCATTAGTTACCAAACTTTAACACCTACCGACAAAAAGCTAATTCGAAAAGCTTTTGATGTAGCTGTGGATGCTCACAAAGACCAACGACGAAAATCAGGGGAAGCTTATATTTTTCACCCTATAGCTGTGGCCAAAATTGTGGCTTCAGAAATTGGTTTGGGTGCCACATCTATAGCTGCAGCATTACTTCATGATGTGGTGGAAGACACCCCAGTGACCGTTGAAGATATTGAAAAACTTTTTAATCCAAAAGTAGCACAATTGGTCGAGGGACTTACCAAAATATCTTTAGTTCAAAAAGATTTAAATGCTTCGCTGCAAGCGGAGAATTTCAGAAAAATGATCCTGACCTTGAACGATGATGTTCGCGTAATTCTAATCAAACTTGCTGATCGATTGCACAACATGCAAACCATGGATTCGATGCGTGAGGACAAGCAAACCAAAATAGCCTCTGAAACTTTATACATTTATGCACCTTTGGCTCACCGATTGGGCTTATACAATATCAAAATAAAACTAGAAGATTTAGGATTAAAATACACAGAACCTGAAATTTACAACGAAATTGTAAGCAAAATCAAAGAAACCAAAGAAGAACAAGATGCTTATATCAAAGATATCTCAGATGTACTGAAAAACTCTTTAGATCAAGAAGGGATTGAATATATTATCAAAGGAAGACCTAAATCTATTTATTCGATTCGAAGAAAAATGAAGGCTCAAAACGTAAGTTTTGATGAAGTCTATGATAAATTTGCCTTGCGAATCGTTTATAAGGCAGAGCCAAATGAAGAAAAATTCTTTGCTTGGAAAATTTATTCTATCGTTACGGATTTTTACAGACCGAGTCCAAGTCGTTTACGCGATTGGATTTCTTCTCCAAAATCTACCGGTTATGAAGCGCTACACATCACGGTTATGGGGCCAAAAGGACGATGGGTAGAAGTACAAGTTAGAAGCGAACGCATGGATGAAATAGCCGAAAAAGGCTATGCCGCACATTACAAATACAAAAACGGCGCCACTGAAGAAAGCGGTTTAGATGTTTGGCTCAATCTTCTTAGAGAAGCCCTAGAAAATTCAGAAACCAATGCTGTTGATTTTGTAGAAGACTTCAAAATGAATTTGTATTCTAAAGAAATTTTTGTCTTCACCCCCAAAGGAGAAATTAAATCCCTGCCTAAAGGCGCAACTTCCTTGGATTTTGCCTTCAGTATTCATTCGGAATTAGGTATCAAAACGAGAGGAACACGCGTAAACGGAAAGCTCGTTCCCTTAAACCATGAACTCAAAAGTGGTGACCAAGTTGATGTAATCACTTCACAATATCAAAAACCAACCGCTAACTGGCTCGACTATGTTACCACTTCAAGAGCTAAAACTAAAATTAAGAATGTTCTTAACGAAAACACTAAGAAAATTGGGGAAGAGGGGAAAGAAATCCTCACTCGAAAACTCAAACATTTAAAAATTAATTTAAATGAATCGGTGACCAACGAACTGGTTAATTTTTTCAAACTCAAAACTAGCTTAGACTTGTATTATAGAGTGGGTATTGGCGCTATCGAGAATCAACAACTAAAGGATTTTGCTGCACAAAAAAGCAATACCATCATTAATTTCTTTAAAAATAAAATAAAAAGAAATCAAAAAAATACTGCCGATAATGACATACACAAACCAGAAATTAACAACAACTACGATTTACTCGTATTTGGTACAGAACACGATAAGCTAGACTACAAACTAGCCCCTTGTTGTACACCGATTCCTGGAGATGATGTATTTGGTTTTGTGACGATTAACGAAGGGATCAAAGTGCATAAAAAAGATTGTCCCAACGCAATTGGCATGCAATCTAATTATGCTTATCGTATTATGATTGCTAAATGGATTGATTCGTCTCAAGAAGAATTTAAAGCCCTGTTGAATATTACAGGAATGGATGTTTTAGGTTTGACCAATCAATTGACCAAAGTGATTTCAAATAATATGCATGTAAATATTCAAAGTATTTCTTTGAGTACAAATGCCGGATTGTTTCAAGGACAAATTGCAGTAATCGTTCAAAACAATACCATTTTAAAGAAAATGATCAATAATATTAAAAAAATTGATGGAATTGAAAATGTAACTCGGGTTTACAATACATAAAATCCTTTGGAGCACTAATTAATTCACAACTTTAAAACTAGGCTCTTTAATCTTTAAACAAAATAATTTATCTTTGCCAGATATGACACTCATTTCTACAGAAAACAATAAAAATCAAGAAATTGTAAAAAACGTTTTTACACTCTATCTTGAAAATAAAGGACATCGAAAAACGCCTGAACGCTACGCGATCCTTCAAGAAATTTACGATAGTGAAGAACATTTTGACATAGAGAATTTGTACATCAAAATGAAAAACAAAAACTACCGTGTGAGTAGAGCTACCTTATACAATACGATTGAATTGCTTTTGGATTGTGCCTTGGTACGTAAACATCAGTTTGGACAAAATCAAGCGCATTACGAAAAATCGTATTTTGACAAACAACACGATCACATCATCATGACCGATACGGGTGAAGTAATCGAGTTTTGTGACCCAAGAATACAAACTATCAAAAAAACCATCGAAGAAATTTTTGATATTGAAATCACCAATCATTCGCTATATTTATATGGCAACAAAAAGAAAACAGAATAATTTTTAAAACATAAAAAATTGGACAACTTAACCGTTGTCCAATTACATTTAATTAACAACAAATAATACAGATAATGACCGTAGATTTATTATTAGGATTACAATGGGGAGATGAAGGAAAAGGAAAAATTGTTGACGTTCTTACTTCAAATTATGATATTATTGCACGTTTTCAAGGAGGACCAAATGCGGGGCACACACTTGAATTCGATGGAATCAAACATGTTTTAAGAACGATACCTTCTGGAATTTTTCATAAAAACTCGGTTAATATTATAGGTAATGGTGTAGTGATTGATCCTGTGGTTTTTCAAAAAGAAATTGAAGGTTTACAAAAATTTAATCTAGACATCAAAAGTAAATTAATTATTTCTAGAAAAGCTCATTTAATTTTACCAACACACCGTCTACTAGATGCTGCATCTGAAGCATCAAAAGGAAAGGCAAAAATCGGTTCTACCTTAAAAGGAATTGGTCCAACATATATGGACAAAACCGGTAGAAACGGACTTCGAGTAGGGGATATTGAATTAGAAGATTTCGCAGATCGTTATAGAGCTTTAGCTGACAAACATGAGGAAATGATCAAATTCTATGATGTAGCCATTCAATATAATTTGGCTGAAATGGAAGCAGAATTTTTTGAAGCTATCGAAGAATTAAAAAAATTAGATTTTATTGATAGTGAAGAATATTTACATCAAGCTCAAAAAGCTGGAAAATCTATTTTGTGTGAAGGCGCACAAGGTTCATTGTTGGATGTTGATTTTGGGACTTATCCATTTGTAACTTCATCTAATACTACAGCAGCTGGCGCTTGTACAGGTTTAGGTATTGCTCCGAATAAAATCAAAGAAGTATACGGAATTTTCAAAGCGTATGTAACACGTGTAGGAAGTGGACCATTCCCTACTGAATTGTTTGACGAAGTTGGTGCAACAATGGCTAAAATAGGTAATGAATTTGGATCCGTAACTGGAAGACAAAGACGTTGTGGCTGGTTGGATTTAGTAGCATTAAAATATGCCGTTCAAGTAAACGGTGTTACCCAATTGATGATGATGAAGGGTGATGTACTTTCTGGTTTTGAAACTTTAAAAGTATGTACTGCATATCAATACAAAGGACAAGAAATTGCCCATTTCCCATACAATATTGAGCCTGAAAATGTAACTCCTGTTTACCAAGAATTCAAAGGATGGGCACAAGATTTGACTGGAATGACTACTTATGAGGAATTACCAAAAGAATTGAAAGAATACATTGAATTTATAGAAAAAGAAGTAGAAGTACCTATCAAAATAGTTTCTGTTGGGCCAGACAGAAAGCAAACGATTTTAAAATAAAAACGAACGCTCTGAGATTTCAGAGCGTTTTTTATTCCAACTCTATTTTGCAATATGAAGAAAAAAAAATTAATACTACTTCTGGTTCTTATTGCTTTTTCTTGTAAAAAAGATGAGATAGAAACTCCCATAAACAGCACTACAAAATACAGTATTGCTGGAGCCAAACTTCTTTTGAACCGGTATCCAATACAACTTATTGGCGTAAATGCTTTTCATGTATTTGGAGTAGGAAGCACAGACATGAATGCTTGGAAAATAGACATCATTCGAGAATTTATAGGCAATACAAAGGAGACACCACTAACTGGTAGCCCAATAAAAGATGCCACGGGAGCGTATCTATATTCACTCGAAAATATCATTGCAGATAATAGAGCCAATAAAAGAGTCACCATTATATGTGCTTTTGGTTGGGATGGCACGCCAAACACCGCATTTACTGGAAAAAGCCCGCAGCAGACCAATTGGTGGCAGGAATACAAGACCCGATTAAAAGAATGGGCTACTTACCTAAAAGACCAGCCCGATGTTTGGATTGAAGTATGGAATGAGCCTTACCGATACGACAGAACTGATGGCTATACCGACCAAGTTTGGCTACAAGATATGAATGAATTAGTAGCAATAATTCGGTCTACCGGAAATCAAAACATTGTCGTAGTGCCTTGTGCCGAACAAGGGCAAGACGAAAGTGTATTATTAAATAAGGGCAATGAATTTCTTAATGGAAAATCCAATATCTTGTTTGATATTCATGCGTATGAAAAATGGCTTTTGGACAGCAATAGTGCTGTTGAAAATCGTTTGAATCAATTGAGAAATAAAAATATTCCGATAATTATAGGAGAAACTGCCCCTATGAATGCAGGAGTTTTAATGAATCCAAAGCCTTTTCTGGATCTTGTTTATGAAAAAGGACTATCCGTTTGCGCTTGGGTTTGGAAAAAAGAGGCCAATGATAAAGATGCTTTATTGACCGAAATTGGATCAGTAAATGATAACAATAATAATAATTGGGGAACAACCTTCAAAGAGGTAACCAATAGAACTAGAAAACCTTAATAAGCTATGTCAAATCCGAAATATCAAATTCAAAAAACTGAGATCCTCTCCGATAATTGGTATACTTTAAACAAAGTAACGGTGGATTATCAGAAAAAAGATGGCTCTTGGGATACACAATACCGCGAGGTCTATGATCGGGGTAATGGAGCTGCAGTATTATTGTACAACACCAGAAAAGGTACTGTAATACTTACTAAACAGTTTCGACTACCCACTTATTTGAACGGCAATAAAAGCGGAATGTTACTAGAGGCATGTGCTGGAGTTTTGGATGATGATAATCCGGAGGCTTGTATTATTCGCGAAATTGAAGAAGAAACGGGCTATCGGTTGACTACAGTGCGTAAACTTTTTGAGGCCTATATGTCTCCAGGAGCAGTCACTGAAATTTTGCACTTTTTTGTTGGCGAATTCGATGTGTCAATGAAAGTTAGCGAAGGAGGCGGTTTAGTTCATGAACACGAGGAAATTGATGTTATAGAAATTCCGTTTGACCAAGCCTATTTGATGATTGAGACGGGAGAGATTAAAGATGCCAAAACTATCATGTTATTGCAGTATGCGAAGATTAACCAACTTATACCCAATGCTACTAGACTAGCTGATGATCCTCTTTATTAAAAACTGATTTTTAAAAAATCGGTTTTTAATAGTTACTTTTCAACACCTAAACTTTTTGGACGGATACGAATTTGGGTGAAGTATTACTTTTTTTTCTTTTTGGGACAATGTCTTTAGGTTATGCATTTTTTTTGTCACCAGAGGAACGAAGAATCGCATGTTATGAACTGCTTGTGTGATTCCTCCTTTGTTGGACTAACAAAATCGCGTGTCTTTTCTTTCACGTAGCGACATGGCTCAAAGCGGAATGCTTCCTTTTTGCAATCAGAAATTTATTTTAGATTTTTAATCTTAAAAAAATACGGAGCGAAGAGTAGGACGATAGGTTCAATAAAGACTTTTTTTACTGTTCCTTAAAAATAGTAAATGCAGATGGATTGATAATAAAATGTTAGAGTGAGTCGTTACTAAAGGGATAATATGATATATTTGAATCATTAAAAAACAAGCAAAATGCAACTATTTTACAGGCTTTTTCTCTTGCCATTACTACTTACTTTTTCTTTAGTTTCTGCTCAAAAATCTACAGTATACACTCATGATTTAAAGGATTTTACTACTGCATTTTTATTGTATAATGAACAGCAGTTTGCTGCAGCAAAAGTTATTTTTGAACAAGTTGCTGAAAACACAAATCAGGAAGATATTCAGGGAGATTGTGCCTATTATATTGCCAATTGTGCCATTCGAACCCAACAGTCGAATGCAGATCAATTAGTAGAACATTTCGTAAACAGTTATCCTACCAGTACCAAACGCAATCAGGCCTATGCTGATGTTGCCGCTTTTTATTTTGAAAAAAATAATTTCCCCAAAGCATTGTTTTGGTTAGATAAGGTAGAAGAAAGTCAATTGACTCCAAAGGAATTGGATCAGTTTCGTTTTCAAAAAGGGTATTGTTTTTATCAAGCTAAAAAGAAAAATGAGGCTACAAAATACTTGAATCTTGTTTCGAATTCTAAGGAATATGGCGCTCAGGCCAAATATTATTTGGGTTTTATGGCTTATGAAGGCGATGATTACAAAGCAGCAACGAAATATTTTGATGCCGTTTCGGGCGAAGAAAAATACAAAGAGAAGTTGTCGTATTTTCAAGCGGACATGAATTTTAAGTTGGGTAATTTCCAAAAAGCGATTGATTTAGGGATAAAAGCAATCCCAAAATCGAATGAAATGGAGTTGTCGGAATTGAATAAAATTATAGGAGAAAGTTATTTTAACCTCAAAAACTACGAAAAATCCATTCCGTATTTGTCTGAATATAAGGGGAAAAAAGGGAAATGGAACAATACTGATTTTTATCAATTGGGCTATGCGTATTATCAGCAAAAACAATACGAAAACGCCATTGCTCAGTTTAATAAAATCATTGAAGGAAACGATTTTGTGGCTCAAAATGCTTATTATCATTTGGGTGAATCGTATTTGGATTTGGGACAAAAAACGCAGGCATTGCATGCTTTTAAGAATGCTTCTGAAATGGATTTCAATGCCGAACTTCAAGAAGATGCTAGTTTGAATTACGCCAAATTGAGTTATGAAATGGGTAATTCCTACCAAAGTGTCCCCTCGATTTTGATAGCTTTTTTAGAAAAATATCCTCGAAACGCGAATGGGAGTGAGGTGGAAAAATTGTTGATTGATTCCTACATCTCCTCTAAAAATTACAAAGAAGCCCTCGTTTTATTAGAAAGAAATAAAGCAGCAGAGAATAAAGTAGTGTATCAAAAAGTGTTGTTCTATAGCGGAATCGAAGCAGTTACAGCTGGTGATTATACCTCGGCCAATAAGCTTTTTAATCGAGCTATAAACGAGTCTAAGGACGCTGTAATAACCGCTCGTGCCACGTTTTGGAAAGCCGAATCGGATTTTGTTTTAGAGGATTATGCTTCAGCCTTAGCGGGTTTCAAGCAATTTGTAAGTTTGCCTAGTGCCGCAACTACACCCGAATTCAAAAACAGTAACTACAATTTAGGGTATGCGAATTTTAAATTGAAAGAATATGAGCAAGCAGCGACTTATTTTCAGAAGCAAATAGAAGACAGTAAAGAGGACAAAAAGCGTTTGGCAGATGCTCATTTGCGTTTGGCGGATTGTAAATTTGTAGGTTCAAAATATTGGCCCGCCATTGATAATTATGTCAAAGCGATCGAATTGAAAAGCGTAGATGCGGATTATGCCTATTTTCAAAAAGCACTTTGTTACGGGTTTTTGGGTAAAAACGATAAGAAAATTGCAGAATTGACGGCGTTTTTAGACCGTTTTGCTAGTTCTGTCTATCGTGATGATGCTTTGTTTGAACTAGGAAACACGTATGTGGCTGACAAGAAAGAGGAATTGGCACTCAAAACTTACAATCAATTGATTTCCGAATTTCCTGACGGATCGTTTACTTCAAAAGCCTTACTACGACAAGGATTAGTATATTACAATGACGATAAAGATGATTTGGCTTTGGCCAAATTCAAAAAGATTGCCGCTGATTTTCCTAAAACACCTGAAGCTTTAGAGGCGGTGGCTTCGGCTCGATTGATTTATGTGGATAGTGGTAAAGTGAATGAGTATGCAACTTGGGTACGTACGTTGTCTTTTGTATCGGTTACCGATGTAGCATTAGATAATGACAGTTACGAAGCGGCCGAAAAACAATGGGAACAAGGGAATACTAAACAGGCTATTGCAGGTTGGAGTGGATATCTGACTTCTTTTCCTAATGGTATCCATACTTTAAAAGCTAATTTTCAGTTGGCACAAGCGCATTACAACGAAGGTGCGACCGGGAAATCAATACCCTATTATGATTTTGTTGTACAACAATCGCGTTCTGAATATACGGAGCAATCATTGGTTCGTTTGGCACAAATTCATCTGAAAGATAAAAGGGCGGAACAGGCAATTCTTATTTTATTGCGTTTAGAAACCGAATCGGATGTGGCTCAAAACAAAATTTTTGCCATGGCCAATCTGATGAAATTGTATTACGAAACTAAAGACTACAGTAAAGCCGTGGTCTATGCCGAAAAAGTATTGGCCGAACCCAAAACCGAAGAAATGGTCAAAAGCGATGCCCAAATTATAGTGGCTCGAAGTGCAATTCAAGTAGGAGACGAGGCTAAAGCCAAATTGAGTTATGCCAAATTGTTGCCCATAGCCAAAGGTGAATTAGCCGCGGAAGCCCTTTATTATGAGGCGTTTTTCAAAAATAAAGACGGAAAATTTGAAGCTTCAAACGAAGTGGTTCAAAAACTAGCCAAAAACTATTCGAGTTATCGCTATTTGGGGGCCAAAGGTTTGGTAGTGATGGCTAGTAATTTTTATGGGTTGAAAGACAGTTTTCAGGCGACTTACATTTTAGAAAGTGTCATCAAAAATTTCACCGAGTACAAAGATGTGGTGACTACAGCGCAAACAGAATTGAATAAAATTAAAATAGAAGAAGCTAAGACTAATGCTTCGATTATTAAATAGATAAAACTTTGCAGTTGTAAGACTGGCTTACTATTCATCGTAACAAAAATACCTTATACAAATTATGACTTTACCATTTTATATAGTCGATGTTTTTACCGACACAAAGTATGCAGGAAATCAGTTGGCTGTTTTTTTAGAGGCCGAAAACTTGAGTGCAGCTCAAATGCAAAAGATAGCCCGCGAAATGAATTTTGCCGAAAGTACTTTTATTACTAGGCTAGAGGTTGCCAAAAATAGCGCTGAGGTTAAAATTTTTACTCCTGCACATGAAATGCAATTTGCAGGACATCCAATTATTGGGACTTCGTGGGTTTTAATGCATAAAGTGTTTGAAAATTCACCCGAAAACATTCAACTGAATGTCCCGATTGGGCCAATTACCATTCAAAAAACGGAAGAGTTGATTTGGTTACAAGCGGCACAGCCCAAATTTTGGGATATCTTTTCAAAAGAAGAATTCTCAGGATTTAGTAATTTGAATAAAGAAGATTTTGAAAATCAATTTCCTATTCAAGAAGTTACTACCGGAAGTGCCTTTGTGTTGGTGGGGTTGAGTAGTAAAAGAGCGCTAGAACAATTGGTTTTGGACAAAGACAAAACAGACAATTGGTTAAAAAAGAATTGCAAGACCTCGCATCGGGGCTTATATTTCTATTATTTAGAAGGTTCGAAGTTGTTTAGCCGAATGTTATGCATCGAGAACAATCAGTTGATAGAAGACGCCGCTACAGGAAGTGCTAGTTCTTGTTTGCAAGCATTTTTATTAAAATATCACCAACCGGAATTGGAAATAATCAACTATCAAGGGGATTATATTGGGCGTCCTTCTCAGATTTATTTTAAAGGGAAAGTAACCGACAATCAATTTGATATTAAAATTGGAGGAAAAGCGCAGTTTGTTGCCAAAGGAGAATGGGAAGTATAACAAACATCAGCTAGAAAGCGCATACCCTTAAATAAGTAGAAAAAAATGAAAATTAAATACCAAACTATAATCCTTCATTCACTGTTGTTGTTGTCACTTCAGTTGTCGTTGGCTCAAAAAAAGAACGAAACGATAACTGCAGAAGAAGTAAATGTGGTCAAATCTTTTTCGCCTACAGTTTTGGATGCTTTCAAAATTAAAGAAACGCCCCTTTTGGACGAAAAGGGAAATACCAAAAAAGAAGCAGTAAAATATACCGTTTTGCCTTTTCCTGTAGCCTCTACGTTTACCCCTAGCAAAGGAGTGGCAGCAACTGTTGAAAAAAGCAAAGCCCTTAAATTATTCGAAAATTATGCTGCTTTGGGAATTGGAAATTATGGCACGCTTAACGGGGAACTTTTTGTAAACAAAAAACTAAATACTTCGGATTTTGTGGGCGGACGCTTTCAGCACCATTCCTCTCAAGGAGGCATCGACGAAGTGCAATTGGATGACCATTTTTATGATACAAAACTAGATTTGTTTTACGGGAGTAATCAGTCCGATATTTCATGGAAAGCAGAAGCCGGTTTTCAGAGTCAAACCTACAATTGGTACGGATTACCAACCGGTTTTGGAAGTACTTTAACTGATTCGCAACGTAACGATTTAATTAACGGGATCCGTCCTGAACAAAAATACAGTACCATTACATTGGGCGGGACACTCAATTTTGAAGATAGTATGTTTAGTGAAACCGATGTTAAATTTCATCATTTTAGTGATGCGTTTGGTTCTTCTGAAAATCGTTTTTTAGGTAAGCCTTCCTTCGAAATTGAGTTGATGAATGCTGCCATTCATACCGATGTGGTTTTTGATTATGTAGGCGGAAGCTTCGAAAATAATTACTTAAAAACCAATCTTGAAACTGTAAAATATAGTTTTTTAAATTTTGGTTTAGCCCCTCGTTTTGAAATCAAGGAAGACGATTGGACTTTGCAAATAGGAGCGAGTTTGTTTTATAGTCTAGACAATCAAGCCAGCAAAAGTAAATTCTATTTTTACCCAAATTTCAAAGCTTCCTACAAAGTAGTGGGCGATTTAATGATCTTTTATCTTGGAGCCGATGGGAATTTAAAACAAAATACCTATTTGGATTTCGTTGCTGAAAATCCCTTTCTATCTCCAACTTTGTGGATACAACCAACCGATTCTAAATACGCTCTTTTTGCAGGACTAAAGGGTAAATTAGCCAATGCGGTGAGTTATAACGTAAGCGCATCCTATTTGAATGAAGGTAATAAAGCATTATTCAAATCCAATAATTTTACGGAGTCCAAAACTAACCAACCCTATGCTTTCGGGAACTCCTTGGGAATTGTGTATGACGATGTAAAAACGATCAGTCTTTATGGCGAATTAAAAGCCGATTTTTCTAAAAATGTCACATTCGGAATCAACGCCACCCTAAATACCTACACTACCGATACTCAAGCCGAAGCATGGAATTTACCCAATATGAAAATCAATGCAACCATGGATGTTGTTATTACCGATAAATGGTTCGCAGGAGCCAAAGTGTTTTTTGTAGGCGAACGAAAAGAAAATCAATTCAATACCGATTTGGTAACCAACTCTGCAAACATAACTTTGCCTTCCTATTTTGACGCTAATTTGCATGTGGGCTACAAATACAACGAACGCATTACTGCGTTTTTAAGAGCCAACAATATCGCCAACCAAGCCTATCAAAAATGGCTCAATCTTCCCGTTCAAGGATTCCAAATCGTAGCGGGAGCGAGTTATAAATTCGATTTTTAATGATATACCGCAATGACGCGATGGCGCAAAAAAAATCCAGTAACATAGCGTAAGCGGTAAAATATTTAGGAAGTAAAGAGAAGACCATAAAGATTCAATTTTTTATAAATAATAATTTCTTAGCGGCATAGTGCCTTAGCGGTAAAATATTTAGGAAGTAAAGAGAATGCCACAAAGATTCAATTTTTTATAAATAATAATTTCTTAGCGGCATAGCGCCTTAGCGGTAAAATATTTAGGAAGTAAAGAGAAGACCATAAAGATTCAATTTTTTATAAATAATAATTTCATAGCGGCATAGCGCCTTAGCGGTAAATAAAAATGACATTCAAACAAAAAATACACACCTACTACCTACAATTAGTGCAAGACCGAATCGATGCGTTTCGCGATATGATCGCCGCATTGACCGAAGATTCAAAAAATGATGCCAAAGGATCAGCGGGCGACAAGCACGAAACCGCACTTTCGATGATGCATATTGAACAAGAAAAATTCAATCACAAACTACAAGAAGTCTTGGCTCAAAAAGCCGTCTTAGACAAAATCGATCCTACCATCGTAGCTGAAACCATAATCGCGGGTAGTTTAGTCGTAGCCAACGGTATTTACCTGTACCTCAGTTTGGCCTTGCCCAAAATCACAATCGAAGGCACTAACATTATCGCGCTTTCGCCACAATCGCCTTTGGGCAGCAAATTAATGGGCAACAAAATAGGTTTCGAATTCGAAATCAACACCACCAAATATACGATTCAAGAAATTTTGTAATTTACAAGTTAGAGTAGGAGCGGGAAGCAAAAGGTTTTCTTGGTAACATCGTCCCGTGATCCGCTATATCTTTGCTGCCGAACCCCGGCAGCAAAGGATGCCGCTCCTCCCGGGGCTAGCAGCGATTATGTTGATTTTTTGGAAAGAATTGGAAGAGTTGTTGAAGCTCGAGTTCGGTTATTTTTTTGCAAATGTTGAATAGGAATGGGCTTTAGCCCGTTCTTTAAAATGAGTTTGGTATTAGGCTTTAGCCAAAAATGGACTGTAATTTCGGCTAAAGACTTTTCGTATCTATAAAGTCGTATGATTTGTTGTTTCTCAGGAAATCAGAGATATTGATGGTTTTTTGGAAAGGAAGGTAAAAGCATTTTAAACTTTACTTTTTCTTATCTTAGCAAGACCAAACCCAATCTCAAAAATATGAAATCGCCACTAACAACAAGTTTGTTGAAAACAAACACTGATAAGTAAAAAGCGATACCATATATGACCTCTAAAAAACAAAATTTACATATATGAAATCAATTGCTCTGTTTTTTGTATCCCTATTCCTGATTTCTTGTACGTCTAACACACAGACAGAAGTGGATACGCTTGTGACCAATGCCACCATTTATACCGTAAACGCTGCCTTTGAAAAAGCTTCTGCTATGGCAATTAAGGATGGAAAAATTCTAGCCATCGGTAATACGGACTCGCTTCTAAAAAAATATACTTCCAAGACTATTTTAGATTTCAAAGGAAAATTTATCTATCCTGGATTAATAGATGCGCATTGTCATTTTTATGGGTATGGACTAACCTTACAAGAAGTAGATTTAAGAGGTACGAAAAGCTTCGAAGAAATAATTACACGCCTGAAAGCTTTTCAAAAAGCAAAAAATCCAACATTTATTGTTGGTAATGGCTGGGACCAAAACGATTGGGCGGTGAAGAAATTTCCATCCAAAGCAGCACTCGATGCCGCTTTTCCAAACATTCCTGTGGTGCTCAACCGCATTGACGGACACGCCATTGTGGTCAATTCCAAAGTGCTGCAAATGGCAGGAATTACCGCCAAAACAAAAGCGCAAGGCGGACAAATTGAACTTCAAAATGGTGAGCCAACAGGAATTCTGATTGACAATCCTATGGAATTGGTGTTTAAAATCATCCCAAAACCCAGCCGAAAAACCCAAATCGCCGCGCTTTTGGATGCCGAAAAAGTAATGTTTGATTATGGTTTAACAACAGTAAACGACGCAGGATTAGACCCTGATATTATTCATTTGATAGACAGTTTGCAACAAGCGGGAAAAATGAAAATCAACGTCTATGCGATGATTACGGCCAATCAAAAAAATATGGATTTGTATTTCAAAAAAGGAATCTACAAAACCAACCAATTGAATGTGCGTTCGTTCAAAATGTATGGCGATGGCGCTTTGGGTTCTAGAGGCGCTTGTATGCACAAACCGTATTCGGATAGTCCCAAACAATTTGGAGCTTTGTTGTCTCCAGTGCCTCAATTGAAAGCAGTAGCGCAACAAATTGCCAATTCGCCTTTTCAGCTCAATACGCACGCTATTGGAGATTCGGCCAATACCGTTTTGCTTAAAATCTACAAAGAAGTATTGACGGGCAAAAAAGACCGCCGTTGGAAAATTGAACACGCACAAGTAATTCAGGAATCTGATTTTGATTATTTTAAACTCGGAATCATTCCTTCCGTTCAGCCTACACACGCCACTTCCGATATGTATTGGGCGGGAGATCGCTTAGGGAAAGAGCGTTTGAAAAATGCTTATGCGTATAAAAAGCTCCTCCAAAAAGCAGGTACAATAGCTCTAGGAACAGATTTCCCTGTGGAGGAAGTCAATCCTATGCTTACGTTTCACGCTTCGGTGGCACGGCAAGATGTAAAAGGATTTCCAAAAAATGGTTTCCAAATAGAAAATGCTTTGTCTCGCGAAGAAACCTTAAAAGGAATGACACTTTGGGCAGCTTATTCAAATTTTGAAGAAAAGGAAAAAGGAAGTTTGGAAGTGGGCAAATGGGCGGATTTTGTGGTTTTTGATGCCGATTTGATGCAAGTAGAAGCTAGTCAGGTGGTTAAGATGAAGCCATCCAATACTTTTGTTAAAGGAGCGAAACAAAAATAATCGTCATTATAGCAATAACTTATTTTTAATAGTTCATTTTGTCAGTTCGAGGTTTATTTTTCTTCTAAAAAAAGCAATATAAAATGACATTTGCATTGTCAGGTTGAGCGCAGTTGAAACCCTTCTTAAACAAAAACGTCAATGGTAGCTCACTCGAGAACCCTTGTAATATCTCGACTGCGTTCGATATGACAAAAATAGGATTGGCTATAATGAAATAGTGTTTGGCATTAGATAGCGCTCTCGATTTACAGATTTTAAGCGTTTCTTCTTTTTGAATCGGTTTTATGTTTCATATTTTATTTAAAAATCGATTTTTAGTTATAATTTATAACTAAAAATCGATTTTGTGTTTTCTGTTTATATCTGTTGTAGCATCTTTGCTTCATCAAATTAAATAATCAGAATAAAAAATATAGCTATGTGCGGAATTGTATGTGCCTTTGACCTAAAACAGAAATCAGAAAGCCTAAGACCTCAAGTCTTAGAAATGTCTAAAATTATCCGCCACCGTGGACCAGATTGGAGTGGCATCTTTAGTAATGAAAAAGCGATTTTATCTCACGAACGTTTGGCTATTGTAGATCCTGCTTCAGGGAAACAACCATTGTTAAGCGAAGATGGCAATTTAATTTTGGCTGCCAATGGCGAAATTTATAACCACCGCGATTTGCGCAAACAGTTTGATGGTAAATATCAATTTAAGACCGAAAGTGATTGCGAAGTAATTTTGGCTTTATACAAAGAAAAAGGAGTTGATTTTATTGACGAAATGAATGGAATCTTCGGATTTGCTATTTATGATGTTGAAAAAGACGAGTACTTCGTAGCTCGTGATCATATGGGAATTATTCCTTTATATATAGGTTGGGATCAACACGGTACTTTTTACGTAGCTTCTGAATTGAAAGCATTAGAAGGTTATTGTACCAAAATTGAGTTGTTTCCTCCAGGACATTATTTGTCAAGTAAAGATGGTGAGTTTGTACAATGGTATAAAAGAGATTGGACGGATTATGAAGCGGTAAAAGATAATGAAACTAGTATTCCTGCAATCAAAGAAGCTTTAGAAGCTGCGGTTCACAGACAGTTAATGAGTGATGTGCCTTATGGAGTATTACTTTCAGGAGGTTTGGATTCTTCAATTACTTCGGCTGTAGCCAAAAAATACGCTCAAAAACGTATTGAGTCAGACGATCAAGTAGATGCTTGGTACCCACAATTGCACTCGTTTTCTGTTGGATTAGAAGGTTCTCCAGATTTAGCCGCTGCTCAAAAAGTGGCAGAACATATTGGAACAATTCACCACGAAATTAAATTCACCATTCAAGAAGGATTGGATGCTGTTCGTGATGTGATTTATAACCTAGAAACGTATGATGTGACTACTGTAAGAGCGTCAACTCCTATGTGGTTAATGGCGAGAGTCATTAAATCAATGGGAATTAAAATGGTATTGTCTGGCGAAGGAGCTGATGAGTTATTTGGAGGCTATTTGTATTTCCATAAAGCACCGAATGCTCGAGAATTTCATGAAGAGAACGTTCGTAAATTAGGTAAACTGCATATGTACGATTGTTTGAGAGCGAACAAAAGTTTAGCGGCTTGGGGAATTGAAGGACGTGTGCCATTTTTGGACAAAGAATTTATGGACGTAGCTATGCGTATCAATCCTCAAGATAAAATGATCAACAAAGAACACCCAATGGAAAAATGGGTAGTTCGTAAGGCTTTTGAGGATATGTTGCCTGAAAGTGTTGCTTGGAGACAAAAAGAACAATTCAGTGACGGGGTAGGGTATAGCTGGATCGATACTTTGAAAGCAGTTGTAGCTGAAGAAGTAACTGACGAACAATTGGCGAATGCCAAATATAAATTCCCGTTGCAAACACCAACATCAAAAGAAGAATATTACTACCGTTCCATTTTTGCAGAACATTTCCCAAGTGATGCTGCAGCTTTGTGTGTGCCACAAGAAGCAAGTGTGGCTTGTAGTACAAAAATTGCTTTAGAATGGGATGAAGCTTTTAAAAATATGAATGATCCATCAGGTAGAGCCGTGGCCAATGTGCACGATGATGCCTATGTTAAAGCATAGTTTATTATTTGAATTAGATTATTAGTTGTACTATTGCAAACACGCTCTTTTTAGGGCGTGTTTTTTTTATTGGGATATAAACCCATAAATGTTGATAACTTGAGCGCTTAAAAAGCCTTTTTTGAGCTAAATTCCTTTCGGCTTTTGTATATTTGCGTGTTATACAAAAAATACATTTTTAGAATAAATATATATGAGCGAAGAAATCAATAAGAACAATTATTCAGCAGACAGTATTCAGGCATTAGAAGGAATGGAGCACGTAAGAATGCGTCCATCAATGTATATTGGAGATGTAGGTGTCCGTGGTTTGCATCATTTAGTTTATGAAGTGGTAGATAACTCTATCGATGAAGCAATGGGAGGTCATTGCGATACCATTAGTGTAGCTATCAATGAAGATGGTTCTATAACAGTTGAAGATAACGGTCGTGGAATTCCAGTTGGGATTCATAAAAAAGAAGGCGTTTCAGCCCTTGAGGTGGTAATGACCAAAATTGGAGCTGGAGGAAAGTTTGATAAAGACTCTTATAAAGTTTCCGGAGGTTTACACGGTGTTGGGGTTTCTTGTGTGAATGCCTTATCTTCTCACTTGAGAGCAACCGTTCATAGTAGTGATGGTAAAGTATATGAGCAAGAATACGAAAGAGGTAAGGCATTATATCCAGTAAAACAAATTGGGGAAACGACCAAAAGGGGTACAATTGTAACTTTTTACCCTGACCCAACTATATTTACCCAAACAATCGAGTATTCTTATGACACACTTTCTGCGCGTATGCGTGAATTGTCTTTTTTAAATAAAGGCATTTCAATCACATTTACAGATAAGAGAGAAGTTGATAAAGAGGGTAATTTCTTAGGAGAAGTATTTCATTCTACCGAAGGATTAAAAGAATATATTCGTTATTTAGATGGAAACCGTGAGCCAATTATCGGACACGTGATTTCTATGGATCACGAAAAAGGAGAAATTCCTGTTGAAGTAGCTTTGATATACAATACAAGTTATTCCGAAAATATTTTTTCTTATGTAAATAATATCAACACACATGAAGGAGGAACGCATTTGCAAGGTTTTAGAAGTGGTTTGACAAGAACGCTTAAGAAATACGCTGATGCCTCTGGAATGTTAGAAAAATTGAAGTTCGAAATTACGGGAGATGATTTCCGTGAGGGGTTAACTGCAATTATTTCTGTAAAAGTAGCAGAGCCTCAATTTGAAGGACAAACAAAAACCAAATTAGGAAATAGAGAAGTAGTTTCTCCTGTAAGTCAGGCGGTAGGGGAAATGTTAGAGAATTATTTGGAAGAAAATCCAAATGATGCTCGTATCATTATCCAAAAAGTAATTTTAGCGGCTCAAGCCCGTCACGCAGCTAAGAAAGCTCGTGAAATGGTACAACGTAAAACCGTGATGGGCGGTGGAGGTTTACCAGGTAAATTATCCGATTGTTCAGAACAAGATCCTGCTAGATGCGAAGTATACCTTGTCGAGGGAGATTCGGCAGGTGGAACTGCAAAACAAGGTCGTGATCGTGCGTTTCAAGCTATTTTGCCTTTGAGAGGTAAAATTTTGAACGTGGAGAAAGCTATGCATCACAAAGTTTTTGAAAACGAAGAAATTCGAAATATTTTTACAGCTCTTGGGGTTACTGTTGGAACTGAAGAAGATAGTAAAGCCTTGAATATTTCAAAGCTTCGTTACCATAAAGTAATTATTATGTGTGATGCCGATGTTGATGGTAGTCACATTTCTACCTTAATTTTGACATTCTTCTTCCGTTTTATGAAAGAATTAATTGAAGAAGGACACGTGTATATTGCAGCACCACCATTGTATTTGGTTAAAAAAGGAAATAAAAAGGAGTATGCTTGGAATGACGTTCAGCGTGATCAAGCCAATGAAAGAATGGGAGGAAGTGCCGGTATTCAACGATACAAAGGTCTTGGAGAAATGAATGCGGAACAATTATGGGAGACCACTATGGATCCGAATTTTAGAACCTTGCGCCAAGTGAATATCGATAGTTTGGTAGAGGCCGATCGCGTGTTTTCAATGCTGATGGGAGATGAAGTGCCACCACGTAGAGAATTTATTGAAAAAAATGCGGTGTATGCCAAAATAGATGCGTAAATTAGGGGATTGATTATAAGAATCAATTTTTATACATAAATAAAACAAAATTAAAATGAAAGTTACCATTGTTGGAGCAGGAAATGTGGGAGCAACCTGCGCAGATGTAATTGCTTACAGAGGAATTGCAAGTGAAGTAGTATTATTAGATATTAGAGAAGGTTTTGCAGAAGGTAAAGCTATGGATATTTCTCAATGTGCTACTAATACAGGATTTAACACTAAAGTATCAGGAAGTACTAATGATTATTCTAAAACAGCCAACAGTGATGTGGTGGTGATAACTTCGGGAATTCCAAGAAAACCTGGAATGACTCGTGAAGAGTTAATTGGAATCAATGCAGGTATTGTAAAAACAGTAGCTGAGAATGTTTTGGCTCATTCCCCAAATTGTATAGTAGTTGTGGTTTCAAACCCTATGGATACTATGACCTATTTAGCTTTAAAAGCAACAGGTTTACCAAAAAACAGAATTATCGGAATGGGAGGTGCTTTGGATAGCTCTCGTTTTAGATATTATTTATCAAAAGCATTAGACGTGCCTTCTAATGATATTTCAGCAATGGTTATCGGAGGTCATGGAGATACGACTATGATTCCTTTAACACGTCTAGCATCTTATAACGGAATTCCAGTATCGCAATTTGCTTCTCAAGAAGTATTAGATAAAGTAGCTGCAGATACAATGGTTGGAGGAGCAACGTTGACAGGATTGTTGGGAACTTCAGCTTGGTATGCTCCAGGTGCTTCAGTGGCGTATTTAGTGGATAGTATTTTGAACGACCAAAAGAAAATGATCGCTTGTTCTGTTTTCTTAGAAGGAGAGTATGGACAAAATGATATTTGCATTGGAGTTCCATGTATTATCGGTAAAAATGGGGTAGAGCAAATACTTGATATTAACTTGAATGATGCTGAAAAAGCTGCTTTTGCGAAAAGTGCTGAAGCTGTAAGAGCAATGAATGCTGATTTGAAAGCTGTATTAGTATAAATACATACAATTTTCTAAAAAAAAGACTGCACTTTTGCAGTTTTTTTTTTTGAGATTAATGTGTAAAAAAATTGGTTTATCATTCCGTTAATGATATATTTGCTCGGTTTAAAAAAAATGATATAATGCACGATTGATTTTTTTGTTTTAAAAAAAACGAAGTCACCGCTTATTTTATTGAGGTTTAAAACAAAAAGAGTATTAAAAAAATAATTAATTTTTAGTAGTAATGCAGAATAAAGGACTAATTAAATTTTTCGCAATTCTATTTGCATTGGTAAGTATTTACCAACTTTCATTCACATTTGTTTCGGATAAGATCCAAAGTGATGCAAAATCATTTGCTGGTGGCAACGCTGACAAAGAAGTAAAATATTTAGATTCCATAGGGAAAGAAAAAGTATTCAATCTTGGGTTTACTGATTTTACCTATAATGAAGTAAAAGACAAACAAATAAATAAAGGTCTTGACTTAGAAGGAGGAATCAATGTAATTCTTCAAATTTCTGTAAAAGATATTTTGAAAGGATTATCTAATAATTCTAAAAATCCGGTTTTTAACAAAGCATTGGCGGATGCAACAGTTAATCAAAAAGGAAATCAAACCTATTTAGACGCCTTTTTTGAAGCTTTCGAAGCGAATGCCAAAGGAACTACAAAATTAGCTTCTCCAGAAATTTTTGCTAACAGAAGTTTGCAAGGTGAAGGTGGTGTAGATTTTCAAATGACCGATGCTCAAGTTCAAAAAGTAATCAAAAGAAAAGTAAACGAATCTGTTGAAAGTGCTTTTGGTGTATTAAGAGAGCGTATTGACAAATTTGGAGTTACACAACCGAACATCCAAAAATTGGGTGAGTCAGGAAGAATTCTTGTAGAGTTACCTGGTGCTAAAGATGTTGATAGAATCAAAAGATTGTTACAAGGTAAAGCTGAATTACAATTCTGGGAAACTTATAAAATTGAGGAAATTGGAAATTTCTTAGTAGCTGCTAATGATGTTTTGAAGAAAACAGAAGTAGCAAAAGTAGCAACCAATAAAGTAGTAAAAGATACTTTAAGCGCTTTGCTGACCGATGAAAAGGACTCTACAGCTAGTAAGGTAGGAAAAAATCCATTATTTGATAAAATTATTGCTCAAGGTGGTGGACCTGTTTTAGGAATGTTTTCTCCAAAAGATACAGCTGTTATCAATGGATATTTAAAAAGAGCAGACATTAAAATTTTATTATCTGGCGATCAACGTTACGCTAAGTTTGTGTGGGGAAAACCTACTTCAATTACTGATGCTAAAGCCAAAGATAAAAAAATCGATGCCGTTGAATTGTATGCTTTAAAAGGAAACAGAAATGATGCGCCTTCAATGGCTGGTGGTGTGGTAACTGACGCTATGGATACTTTTGATCAAATGGGTAAACCTGCAGTATCTATGCAGATGAATTCAAAAGGAGCAAAAGAATGGGAAGAATTAACGGGTAGAGCTTATACTACAAAAGGATATATCGCTATCGTTTTAGACAATGTGGTGTATTCTGCACCGGGAGTTTCAAGTGGACCTATCTCTGGTGGTAGATCAGAAATCTCTGGTAATTTTGATATCACAGAAACTAAAGATTTAGCTAATGTTTTAAGAGCTGGTAAATTACCTGCAGCAGCTGATATTGTGCAGTCAGAGGTAGTTGGACCATCTTTAGGTCAAGAAGCAATTGATAATGGTACCACTTCTGCTATTGTTGGATTATTATTAGTATCTCTTTGGATGATGGTGTATTATGGTAAAGCCGGTTGGTATGCAAATATCGCTTTAGCAGTCAACTTATTGTTCTTGTTTGGAATTTTAGCAAGTCTAGGCGCTGTGCTTACGTTGCCTGGTATTGCTGGTATCGTTTTAACAATGGGTACTGCCGTTGATGCTAATATTATTATCTACGAAAGAGCTAAAGAAGAATTGCGTTCTGGGAAAACATTAAATGAGGCGGTAATTGCTTCTTACAGCTGGAAAGGAGCGATGCGTTCCATTGTTGATGCCAACGTAACACATATTTTAACGGGTGCAGTATTATTTATATTTGGATCAGGACCAATTAAAGGTTTTGCCACAACATTGTTAATTGGTATTGTAACTTCTTTATTTACTTCAATTTTTATTGCTAGAATATTCATTGATAGAAATATAGCAGGTAAAAATGATTTATCATTCGTAACTAATTTCTCTAAAAACTTTTTCACCAATTTCCACTTTAATTTCTTAGGAATTAAAAAATGGTCTTATGCGTTTTCAGCAATTGTAACTATCGTTTCTATTATCTCTATTGCAACAAATGGTTTTGATCAGGGTGTTGATTTCGTTGGTGGAAGAACATTCCAAGTGCGATTTGAAAAATCAGTGAATGCAGAGGAAATTAAAGAAGAATTGACCAAGGTTTTTGGTAGTGCTGAGGCTAAGGTTTTTGGTAATGACAACCAATTAAAAATCACGACAAAATATAAAGTTGAAGAACATGGCAGTGAAGCAGATGAAGAAGTAAATAAGATGTTGTATGAAAGCTTAAAGAAACATTTCTCAGCTGATGTAACTTACGAAAAGTTTGTGAATGCTTATGATGGTAAGAAAGTGGGTGTAGTTATGGCTTCAAAAGTCGGACCAACAGTTGCAGAAGATATTAAAACGAATGCTTATTGGGCAGTTTTAGGCGCAATGCTTATTGTGGGATTGTATTTGGTAATCAGTTTCAGAAAATGGCAATATAGTTTAGGAGCGCTTGCTGCGGTAGCGCATGACGTTATCTTTGTATTAGGAATCTATTCATTATGCTATAAATTCATGCCATTCGGTATGGAAATTGATCAACATTTTATAGCAGCGATCTTAACTGTGATTGGGTATTCCATGAATGATACCGTAATTGTATTTGATAGAGTTCGTGAATTCTTAGATGGTAAAACAAAAGGTAATTTTGCTGAAATCGTAAATAATTCGATTAACTCTACAATGTCGAGAACGATCAATACTTCTTTAACGATGATTGTTGTATTATTGATTATGTTTGTTTTTGGTGGAGAATCTATTAGAGGATTTATATTTGCAATGTTAGTAGGTATCATTGTAGGTACTTATTCTTCATTATTTATCGCTACACCAGTATTGGTAGATACTATTTCTATAGCTGAGAAAAAAACAATTGAAGAAAGACATAACGAAAACTAAGGATTAGTTTTTCATTTCATTTGAAAGGATGCATCGAAAGATGCATCCTTTTTTTTGCTTTTATGAAAGGGCATTTTTTTAAATCTTGTATTAAAAGAGATACTAAGTTACACTGTATCATTGCATAATCTATTGTTTGTTGTTGGAATTTTTAATATACTGTGTTTTTTCATCTTTTGAAAATGGTATTTTTTATGGACAATTTTTTCTAAAGAGATTTTCGAAAGATTTATGTGATAATAGTTTTTTTTTTACATAATATTAAGTTTTATAGTATAATTATTCTTATTAATATAATTAATAAGAGTAAATTGTACTATAAATTACGTTATTTTTCTATTTTGTCTTTTATTTTACCCCGTATTACTTCAACAATTATTAAAGTAATTACTAAATATTTGTTAATATTTTTTGATTTTGTTAGGATAAGGTATTTATTTCCATAACTTTAAATACTTAAAAATCAACGACATAAGGTTATTTTTTTCCTCTTAAGTGCTATTTGTAGCATTTTATGTAAATATTTTCTGTTTTTATTACAGATTAAATCGGAAATGTATTTTTCTACTTTTTAATTGTGATTTAATGTATTTGTTCTTTTTTTTTTGAATTTGGATTGAAGCAGATCTGTCTCATCCTATTTTAACCTAATGTGTTTTCTCAATAATATTTTTTGTTAGAGATTTTTTTAGTTGTAAAGAGTACCCTAATTATCTTTTTAGTTTTACGTTTTTGCTTTCATTTTTACTTGTAAAGTGATGGGTTAAGGTTAATTATTTTACAAGTTTTTCAAAATAAATTTTAAGTGCTTATTAATATAGTTAAGTAGTAAATAATTTTTTGTTGTATAATACTTGTATTTATGAAAAAAAACAACTCTTTAGCCTTCAGAAATAATAAATTTGGAATCTCATTTTTTTATTTTTTTCTTTTCTTTTTGTTTACAATTTTTAGAACGAATGCTCAAAACTGTACTGTTAATGCAGGTATACCTAGAACTATTTGTGCGAACAGCCCTCTTGTACTATTAGGAGGTTCTGGTGGTGGAAATGATCTGATAAGTATAGTTTGGACTCAAGTTGCAGGTCCGTCGGTTGTTATACAAAATCCTAATTCAGCTGTAACTACTGTTTTAGGAGCTGTTGGTGGTAATTCGTATAGATTTCGTTTAACAGGAACTTGTACGCTTGGCACCACCTTTCAAGAGGTAACTATTACGGTAAGTCCAATTACTATTGCAAATGCGGGTGTCGCAGTACAGGGATGCCCTGGTACTTATACATTAACTGCAAATTCTCCGTTGAATGCTGGAGAGACTGGATTGTGGAGTATTAGTGGAGCCAATAACGCTGGCGTTACTATTAATTCCCCTAATTCTCCAAGTTCAACAATTACCACTTCTGCAAATGCAGCTGGAACTAGTTCGCTAGTATGGACGATAAGTTCGGCAAACTGTTCCTCTTCCTCTACTGTAAATATTACAAATTATGGAGGTGAAGTAGTTGCAAATGCTGGTGTGGATCAAACTTTATCTGAATGTTATACGGTTACTCAATCTACTAATTTGAATGCGTCGATAGGTGGGAATGGTACTGGTTCTCAAATTGGAACTTGGTCTTTAGTATCTGGTCCCTCTGTTCCTAGTATTGCAAATGTCAATAGTGCTAATAGTTCTGTTACGGGTTTACGGGCAGGTACTTATGTTTTTAGATGGTCTGTTCAAGGACCCTGCGCTCTTGGTTCCGATACTGTTACTATTAGGGTACCCCCCGCTACTCAGGATGTTACCACAGCTTCTGGAATCAATAATTCACAGACGTTTTGTGATAATAGTGTTACTTCAACAATTTTGCAAGGAAATACTCCTCTGTATGCCGGTGAAACGGTAGAATGGACTACCACTTCTAGTGCGACTATTGTTTCTCCAAACAGTCCCACCACTCAAATTACAGGCTTGAATTTTAATACAACTGCAAGTTATTCATTTACTTATAAAATTAAAGGTAATAGTGCAGTTAATCCAAATTGTAGTTCACAGTCTACCTTTACGGTTAATTATTTTATTAATCCCACAGCAGTAGTTTTAAATGGTGGTGTTACTACCTATGCATTACCAGTAAATATTGGGTCAGGAAGTGTAACAATGAGCACTACTGGAGGTAATGCTGATGAAGCTACCTTTATTAATGGTCCTTCAGGAGTTAGTCCTTCTTTTAGCTTTTCAAGTGGAAATTTTAATTTTTCTAATTTAAGCAAACCAGGAACCTATACTTTTAGAGTAAGGAGATATACCAACGGAAGTTTTGCAACTGGATGTTCAGATTCTTTTGCCGATATCAATGTTATTGTTTCAAGAAGTCCTGAAGTTTCTAATGCTGGAACTTCTGTTGCTTTATTGTGTGGAGTAACCCAGACACAATTGTCGGGCAATAATCCTGCGTTAATGACGACTCCCGGATTGACGGGCTATTGGTCACAAGTTAGCGGTCCTAATACGGCAGTCTTTGATGATATTACATATTATAATCCAATTGTTAATGGTTTAATATCAGGAGTGTATGTTTTTCGTTGGAATATTTATGGTGGTGTAAATGCCGTGGATACATTTAGTGAAACTTCTATTACAGTTTCGCAGCCACCAACTTCAAATGCAGGTGCTACTCCAGTGACGGTATGTTCAGGGAGTTACAAATTGGATGCTTTGCCATTAATTAATGGTCAAACGGGATTATGGACTCAAATTGATGCAAATCCTGCAGTTACTATAGTTAACGCAAATGATCCTAAAACCTATGTTACAGGAATGCTAGTAGGAAGCACTTATACTTTACGATGGACGGTAACTAGTGCAGCTGTTAATTGTACACCTGCTTCAAGTGATGTGGTAATTAATACTACTTCAACTTTTTCTCCTTCACCCGCAATTGCTGGTAGCGATCAGTGTTTGGCTTCAGGTACTACTACCACTAATTTGGCAGCTACTGCACTTTCATCAGGTTCAGGATTATGGACAAAAGAATCTGGACCCAGCGCAACAATTACAGACCCAACTTTTCCTAATTCACAAATAACTGGTTTGACGGATGGTATCTATGTATTCAAATGGACAACTTCGTCAGATCCTACTTGCGTTGACTTTACAGACACTGTAGTTATTACTGTTGCAAGTTCTCCAATAGCATCAGCTGGACCTGACCAAAACGTGTGTACAAACGGTTTAGGGAATAGTGTTACTATGAACGCCAATACACCAAGTACGAGTTTGGTAGGAAAATGGGTGCAGGTTTCAGGAAATAGTTCTTGGACAGTTAGTGATATTAACAGTCCACAGGCGGTTTTTAGTAATTTAGCTCAAGGGAATTATGTTTTTAGATGGGTAGTAAGTAGAGGGAATTGTGATTCGGCCTCAGATGAAATTAGTTTTAGCGTGAGTTATCCTCCTACTGCGGCTAATGTGACTTCAAATACGTTAACTGTTTGTGGTACTTCAGCCATATTAAACGGGAACATCATTAGTGAAGGGGTTGGGACGTGGCAAGTGGTTTCCGGACCCAACGTACCATCATTTTCTAATATCAATAGTCCAACCAGCGGTCTTTCTGGATTAGTTACTGGGACCTATTTTCTAAAATGGACTAGTATTAATGGGGCGGCTTGTTCTAGGTCGGAGTCCAATTTAACGATTACAGTCAATGCGCCTGCCAATGCGGGTCCCGATCAAACGCTTTGTAATGCTACAGAAATTATCTTACAGGGTACTGAAGGGAGTATTGGTACTTGGAGCGAGACAACTTCAAATGGAGCGACGGTTACACCAATATCATCATCTACGGCAAGAGCTACTATTACTCCTGGAACGAATTATACTTTTCAATATGATATTTCAAGTTTGAATTCAGGGGGATGTGGTGCTACCTCTGATTCCATGACTGTAACTAATAGCGCATTACCCACCACTCCAGCTGCAGGATCGGATCAGGATGTTTGCTTGTCTTTAGGAAATTCTATTACCATGGCGGGAAATTCTATTACAAGCGGCACCGGAACTTGGAGTAAAGTAACAGGGCCATCAGGTGGAAATATCACTAGTGTTACTTCGAATACTACTACTGTTACTGGATTGACTGAAGGGATTTACATATTTAAATGGACAGCAAGTAATGGGTCTTGTTCAAATTTGAGTGATGTAGTAAGAATAAATGCTTATGCTGCTCCAAGTACTGCTAATGCTGGACCGGATCAAAATGAATGTCAGCTTGCTACACAATTAAATGCTACCGCACCCACCACAGGAATTGGTACTTGGGCGCTAACTACTGATCCTTCTAGCGGAGGCGTTATTATAGATAGTCCTAATAATCCAAAATCCACCTTAACGATAGCTAATCCCTATCTATTACCGATAGGCGTTTATGTTTTTACTTGGACGGTTAGAAACGGGCCTGTTTGTACTCCAAGTGTTGATACGGTTTCAATTACATTTACAGGGGTGCCTCCAACTCCTGCCAATGCTGGGCCTGATCAAAGTTTATGTAATGCTACTACAGTAGTTATGAATGCTAACCCAGTTAATCCAGGAGTTGGAACCTGGTCGCAAGTTTCAGGTCCTAATACAGGTATTTTTTCTAATAGATTTAGTGCTAGTTCTTCAATTTCAGGACTTGTAAATGGAGTTTATGTATTTAAATGGACTAGTTCAAATGGAGGAGGCTGTAGTTTAGAAGATACGGTAACGGTGACTATCAACCCTGCAGTTGCTATTGTAAATGCTGGGCCTGATCAAACCTTAGGTGAATATAGTACTTTAACAATGGCGGCTACCAATCCTGCACCCAATACAGGTACTTGGACACTAGTATCAGGGCCCAACACCCCTGTAATACTTGATGTTAATAGTCCCACAACCCAAATAGCAGGCGGAGTTCCTGGAACTTATGTTTTTAAATATAGTGTTTCAAATGGATCGTGTACCATTGATTCAGATACTGTAGTGATTACTTTAATTGGACAAACAGATTTGAGTTTAGAAAAATCGGCTAGTGTAAATACTCCAGTTGTAGGCGATATTGTTACGTTTACCGTAGCTGTAAGAAATAATGGAAATCGTGATGCTACAGGTGTTGGTGTTATAGACAACCTTCCAATAGGATATTCTTTAATTACAGGCACCGTTTCTAATTCTGGGGTATTCAACTCAGGTGGAAATGCAATAAATTGGTCAGGACTTTCTATCGCAAATGGAGCTACATTAAATTTGACCTATAATGCTAGAGTAAACGTGATTACAGGTGCTGCAAATGAATTTAGAAATACGGCCCAAGTTACCGCAAGTAATCAAATTGATCCCAATTCAACGCCAAACAATAATGTTGCTTCGGAAAATGATCAAAGCTCGGTTACCCTTACTCCCATTCCTAGAATAAATTTATCCTTAACTAAATCTGTCAATAATAGTACCCCGATGGTGGGTAGCAATGTTGCATTTACTATTTCGTTATCCAACGCAGGCCCGAGTAATGCAACAGGAGTCATAGTTAAAGATTTATTACCGAATGGATTTACTTTTGTAAGCGCCACAGCAACCACCGGAAGTTATGTAAATGGAACAGGCGATTGGACGGTAGGCACCATTAACTCAGGAAGTACACAAAGCTTAGTTGTTAATGCAACCGTAAATCTAACAGGAAATTATACTAACGTTGCTGAAGTTACGGCCGCTACACAATCAGATTCTAATTCAACTCCTAATAATAATGTCTTGTCGGAAGATGATCAAGACGATGTAACGGTGGTGCCAGTTGAAAAATCAGATTTGAGTTTGACCAAAACAATTAGTGGAGGTCCTTATAGGGTAGGTGATAATGTTACCTTTACTGTAACGGTTAGCAATGCGGGGCCTAGTGCTGCAACTTCGGTTAATGTTGCAGACTATCTTCCCACAGGATATACCTATGTAAGTCATACTAGTGCAGGTACAACATATAATACAGCGACCGGAGCATGGAATGTGGGAACAATTAATAGTGGCGCTTCAAGAGTGTTAAGTATCATAGCTAAAATAAATGACTCTGGTGACTATAGAAACATGGCGGAAGTAGTTTTTTCAAATCAATTTGATCCAGATTCTACACCTGGAAATAATAATCTTGCAGAAGACGATCAACAACAAGTTGTCATCTCTCCCGTTCAAATAGCTGATTTATCATTAGTCAAAACAGTCGATGTAGCTAGTCCAAGGGCTGGAGATACCGTAAAATTCACGCTCGCATTAACTAATTCTGGCCCAAGTGCAGCCACTGCTGTGATTGTTAATGATCTTTTGCCAGTAGGTTACACTTTTTTAAGCTATACTGCCACTTCAGGGAATTATAATGCAACTAATGGAAACTGGGTACTTTCAGGTAATGTTTTGAATGGTAAAACAGAGTATTTGGATATTTTTGTAAGAGTAAAAGCGGCTTCAGGAGCTTCTAACGAATATCGAAATAATGCACAAGTCACCGCAAGCAATCAAACAGATCCAGATTCGGTGCCTAATGATGGAACAGGTGATGATTTTTCAACAATTACGCTGACACCTAGCGCATTGGTTGATTTAGCTTTGACCAAAACAGTGAATAACAGTACGCCAGCAGTGGGTTCCAATGTTGTATTTACAGTTTTGCTTTCCAATTCCGGTCCTAGTATTGCTACAGGAGTTGTGGTAAAAGATTTATTACCAAATGGCTTTACTTTTGTGAGTGCCAATGCAACTGCTGGAAGCTACGTAAATGGAACAGGGAATTGGTCAGTAGGTTCAATTAATTCTGGAAGCACTCAAAGTTTAGTTATAAATGCAACTGTTAATCCAACGGGGACATATACTAATGTAGCTGAAGTAACTGCTGCTAATGAAAGCGATTCAGATTCAGCACCCAACAATAACATTTTATCTGAAGACGATCAAGATGATGTAACCTTAATTCCTGTTGAAAAATCAGACCTGAGTTTGACAAAAACGATTAGTGCAGGACCTTATTTGGTTGGATCTAATGTTACGTTTACAATTACAGTTAGTAATGCCGGTCCAAGTGCCGCAACAGCAGTTAATGTTACAGATTTTCTTCCTTCCGGATATACTTACATAAGTCATACTAGTACTGGAACAACATATACTTTAGCTACCGGATCATGGGATGTTGGAACTATAAATAGTGGTGCTTCAAAAGTATTAAGTGTTGTAGCTAGAATTAATGCTACTGGAGATTACAGAAATGTAGCAGAAGTTGTTTTCTCTAATCAATCCGATCCGGATTCTACACCAGGTAACAATAATTTGACAGAAGATGACCAACAACAAGTTGCGATAACTCCTGTAGAAATTGCCGATTTGTCACTAATCAAAACAGTAGATTTTACCAGTCCAAGAGCAGGAGATACCGTCAAATTCACGATCGCATTAACTAATTCTGGACCAAGTGCTGCAACTTCGGTTACAGTTAAAGACCTCTTACCAGTAGGTTTTACTTTTCTGAACTATGCTTCAACGTCAGGGAATTATGATGCAACATCCGGAAATTGGACGCCGTCAGGCAGTGTATTGAGCGGAAAGACAGAGTATTTAGATGTTTTTGCTAAAGTAAATGCATTCACAGGCGCAACAGATGAGTATAAAAATACTGCCCAAGTCACCGCAAGTAATCAAACTGATCCAGATTCAACCCCGAACGATGGAGCAGGCGATGATTATTCAACAATTACCCTTACACCCAACGCTTTAATTGATCTGTCATTGCGAAAAAGTGTAAATAATGTAGCACCTCCTGTGGGTACTACTGTGGTATTTACAGTTACAGTATCTAATGCAGGACCTAGTGACGCCACTGGTGTAATCGTAAAAGATTTGTTGCCCAGTGGTTATACTTTTGTGAGTGCTACTCCAAGTAGTGGCTCCTATGTGAATGGCACAGGTCTTTGGACAATTGGCTCCATATTCACAGGAAGTAATCAAAGCTTAATAATTTCAGCAACTGTAAATCCTACCGGGAATTATACTAATGTGGCCGAAGTAACGCAAGCTAATGAAACCGACATTGATTCTACCCCTAACAATAATACTTTATCTGAGGACGATCAAGATGCAGTCACTACCTCTAGAAGTCCTTTAATTGATCTTAGTGTTAATAAAACAGTGGATAATAGTACTCCTGCTGTGGGAAATACCGTTATTTTTACAGTAACAGTTGCCAATGCTGGGCCAAGTAGTGCCACAGCAATTGTTGTGACAGATAAGTTGCCTACAGGTTTTAGCTTTAGTAGTGCTACTACAGCTGCAGGCTCCTACAATAATCTTACAGGTTCCTGGACTGTGGGAACTTTGACAAGTGGAGCTAGTGCTACGTTAACAGTAAGAGCTATTGTGTTGCCTACCGGTAATTATCATAATATTGCGGAAGTAACTGGAGCGAATGAAGTTGATAGTAATTCCACCCCAGGTAATAATGATCCTATAGAAAATGATCAACACGATGTTACTGTTTTTCCAGTTCAAAAAGCAGATTTGTCTGTTGTGAAAACTATAAATGTTCCTTCAACAGATGTTGGAAATAATGTAGTCTTTACTATTCAAGTAGCTAATAGTGGGCCAAGCGATGCCACTGGAGTAACTATTTCAGATCTATTACCCTCAGGATATGAATTTGTCAGTGCATCACCCACTACAGGTCTGTATAATCATATCACAGGAGAATGGGCGATTACAAAAGCTGTTGCTGCTTCCTCAACAGAAACCTTACTGATTACTGCTAAGGTTTTGAAAAATGGTTCTTATTTAAACGCAGCTCAAGTAGCGACAAGCAATCAAATTGATCCCGATTCTACGCCAAATGACGGCGCAGGAGACGATTTTTCATTTGTGAATTTTAGTCCTATTTCACTAGTTGATCTTGTGATGACCAAACGAGTAAATAATGCTACTCCTGATGTAGGATCATTAGTTGATTTTACGCTGGAAGTTGTGAATAATGGGCCAAGTAATGCGACACAAGTTAGTGCCAATGATTTGTTGCCAAGTGGCTATACCTGGATCAGTGATACAGGATCAGCAAGTTATAACAAGCTCACAGGACTCTGGAACATTGGAAATTTAGCCCAAAATGCTAGAATTTCAATAACGATAACTGCTATGGTAAATCCTACAGGTACTTATACCAATACGGCATCGGTAAGTAGTTTTGAAAATGAAAAAACGCCAGCAGATAATACCAATTCAGTAACCACAACACCAAGGCCGATTGCAGATTTGAGTTTGATAAAAACAATTGCTAATGCCTCGCCCAATGTGGGAACTAATGCGGTATTCTCAATAACTGTAACGAATAGCGGTCCTAGTGCTGCCACTAATGTAGTTGTTACAGATTTGTTACCTTCTGGGTATAGTTTTGTAAGTGCTGCACCACCGGTAGCTGCAACATACAATGTAGCTACTGGTAGTTGGACAGTGGGAACTCTTTCAAGCGGAGCTTCGGCCACGATGACACTAACCGCAAAAGTTTTAGGTTCTGGAAATTATAATAATATAGCTGAGGTAACAGGGTCTGATCAGTATGACCCAAATTCAATACCTAGAAACAACAATAATTTTGAAAATGATCAAAGTGAAGTGGTGGTGACTCCCGTAAATGAGGCCAATTTAGTCACTGTAAAAACGGCGGCAAGTGTGTTGGTTAGAGGAATTTCCTCTTCTAATCCGAATGAAGAAGACACTATCAAGTATAGAATTATTGTGACGAACAACAATGGGCCTACAGATGCAACTGGTGTTCAATTAACAGATATAGTTCCTTTTGGGTTAACGTATATTAGTCATACAGCAAGTCCGGGAACCATTTACAATCAAGTAACAGGCAATTGGAGTATTGGAAATTTAGCGGTAAATAATTCAGTTGAACTTGAAGTTACCGTTAAAGTTAATGTAGGTACTAAAGGTACTACTATCACTAATAGAACCACAGCTGCAGTGGGAAACCAATTAGATCCTACAATTGTTGGTGATGATTTGATTGAGTCTGTAGAAATTAGTATGCCACCAGATGCTGTTAATTATACTATTAGAGGTAATCGAACTAATTTACCTTCCTCTGCAATAAACTTATCAGTGAATAATAGGCTTCGAGATGGAGTTATTCTTCCTACCTCAATTAATTCTATAATAGATTTGAATCCAAATACACCGGGTATTGAAATCTCATTAAATGTTCCTGGTGAAGGTGTTTGGAATTACAATCCACTAACGGGAGAAATAGTATTTACTCCTTCTCCAGGCTTCACTGCTGATCCGACACCGTTGGTTTACAAACTGATAGAGATTGCAACTGGCTTGAGCGATATTGCTACTGTTACAGTTGATTATGATATTGTTGCGCCTGTAGCAATAAACGATTTGAGTATAGGAAATCCGATCAATAGTATCGTTACGGTAAATCCTTTGGCAACAAACGGCTCAGGTCCTGATGCGGATCCTGACGGAGTAGTCGTGGCTACCACTATCAGTTTAATCAAGCCTTCAGGCGCAACCACAGTAGTTATTGATTCAAATGGAGAAATCACAAGTTTTGATGTTCCAAACGAAGGAAAATGGAGTGTTGACCCTACCACTGGCGCTATAAGTTTTATTCCTTTGTCAACTTTTCATTTAGATCCTACTCCTGTTTTGTATACGGTTAAGGATAATGATGGTAATGTGTCTAATACTGCATTAGTAACTATTGACTATGTCCCTGTGGCGCAAAATGATAAAAACAGTATCGCAGGTGTAGTGGGCACATCCATAACAATTAACGTGGCAGCAAATGACACTACTGGTGATTTGGTAGATGTAACTTCCATAACATTAGACGCCACTAGTATACTAGGAGGAATTCAAATTTCGCCCAAAGAAGTTGCAGTTTCAGGTGTAGGTCGGTATATTGCTGATGTAAATGGCAATGTAACATTTATCCCTGAAATTGGATTTCAATTAGATCCTCCAATAATTCGCTATACTATTCGCGATAATGAAAATAATATTTCTAATCTAGCGACTATTACTTTTGATTATGCTCCAGTAACTTCGGCCGATTTATCAGTTGGAAATCCAATTAATGTACCTGTAGTTGTTACTGTAACGGCTAATGATATTACCGGGGATCTAATCGCATTAACAACGGTGAGTTTAGTAAATCCAGGTAATGCAACAAATAGTACTTTTGATGCCTCGGGAGATCTTACCAGTTTCTCCATTCCAGGTGAAGGTACTTGGAATGTGGATTTAGTCAATGGAAAAGTAATATTTACTCCAAATCCAGGATTCATCACTGATCCAACCCCAATCAGCTATACAGTAAAAGACGATGAAGGAAATCGTTCCAATGCCAGTTTAATTACGATCAGAATGATTCCTCAAGCGGATTTGATTGTGACCAAAACTGATAATAAAGAGAAATATATTCCCGGAACTAACAATGTTTATACGATTACTGTAAAAAACAATGGACCAGCTAGTGCAACCAATGTAGTAGTTCTCGATGATATTACCGATCCAATCTTGCAAGCAGCTGCCACTTGGCGAGCTGTTGCTACAGGAAATGTAGCCCTTTCTAACGCTACTGGAACAGGCGATTTGACTTCAAGTAACGCTACCATAGCCACAATGGCAGTTGGAGAACAAGTTACTTATACGGTAACTATTGCTGTGCCAAGTGATTTTACGGGTGCAATTGTTAATGCGGCGAGTGCTAGTTCCACTAATGTGGCGGACCCTAATCCTAGTAATAATGCACAAACCGATACAGATACTCTAAATGGATTGTCTTCTTTGGTAGTAACCAAATCAATTGTTACCGCGGCACCTTATAAATCAGGCGATGTCATTGAATTTTTAATCTCGGCAAGAAACAATGGACCTAGTGATGCCACAGGAATAAGTATCGTAGACAAATTGCCAAGTGGTTATGCTTTTATAACGGCTACCGCAAGTAACGGGGTTTACAATGAAGCCAATGGTTTATGGAATCTAGGAAATCTTTCCAATGCTTCAAGTGCAACATTAACTGTATTTGCAAGAATTAATGCAAGCGGAAACTACACCAATGTGGCTGAAATAACCAAAGTGGATCAATTAGATCCAAATGGAATTATTCACGGAAACCATACGCCTGGCGAGATAGATCAATCAGATGTAACCATTTCACCCGTAGGTGTTACTGATTTAATCACTACGAAAACCGTTGATAATCCAACACCAAATTTTGGAGACATTGTTCAATACACAATTTCAGTGGTAAATAAGGGACCAAGTCTAGCTACCAATGTAATTTTGCAAGATAATTTACCTGCAGGGACATCTTATGTATCTCATATTGCTACAGGCGGTACAGTAAATACCTACTCAGGAGGACAATGGACTATAGGTAATTTGAACAATCAATCTTCTGCAATTTTAGTAATTAATGCTAAAGTCACAGCCGTTGGGACAATTACTCAATCTCCGATAATTAATACTACAACAGCTGCAGTTGCTGATCAATTGGATCCTACGACAGTTGGAGATGATTTAACGGAACCTATTATTGTTACGTGTGCGAATCTAATCACGGAGAAAACAGTTAGTAATCCAAATCCTAGTGAAGGAGAAACCATTACCTACAGCATAAAGGTCACTAACAATGGACCAAGCGATGCCACAGGCGTTTCTCTAGTAGATATTTTACCTTTAGGAATAGCTTATGTATCCAATAATCAAGGAGCTGATTATAATTACGGTTCCGGAATTTGGACAGTAGGGAATCTGGCTAATGGTGCTACAAAAACACTAAATATTGATGTCACCATAAATTCAGGCTCCGCCGGTAAAACTATTATAAACAAAACAACAGCAGCCAAAGGGAATCAGTCAGATCCTTCAAGTTTAGGAGATGATTTAATCGAAACAATCAATGTCAAAAATGGAGCCGATATAATTTTGACAAAAGTGGTCAATAATGCAACACCAAATGTTGGAGATATTGTGACCTACACCGTTACGGTTACAAATAAAAGTACGACTTTAGTTACTAATTTAGTGGTTAAAGACCAGTTGTCTGTTGGATTACAATTAGTTGCGGCAACACCCGGAATTGGGGTTTGGAACACACCGAATTGGACTATAGGTACCCTTCAACCTGGAGAAAAAGGATCCATAGAAATAAAAGCCTTAGTTGCTGCTGATCAAGGTGGGAATGTTTTGATAAATACGGTTTCGAATACGCAAGATCAATTTGACACAAACGCTACCGTTGACGATGCTACTGAGTCAATAACGGTTACAAGTTTAGACTTGGCGGTAACCAAAACGGTTAACAATACTAGACCAAATGAAGCTGATGTCATCACTTACACCATTAAAGTAGTAAATAATGGGGCAAGCAATGCCACTAATGTCAGTTTAATTGATAAATTACCAGTTGGCGTTACTTATGTGGACGACCAAGTTTCTGCAGGAGTTTATAACAACGGATCGGGATTATGGACTATTGGAAATTTAGCAAATGGGGAAAGCGCAACGCTGACACTACAAGCAAAAGTAAATTTTGGTACCTACGACACTACGATTACAAACACCACAAGCGCTGTTAAAGCAGATCAATCAGACTCTAATCTCAGCAACAATAGGGGTAGTGTTTCAATTTTTCCTACGGCAAACATCGATTTAAGTTTAACCAAAGCAATTGTTGGAAATATAACCAATCCTTCTGTTGGTGATGTAATTACTTTTGAAGTCAGAGTCTTGAATGGTGGGCCAACGAAAGCAACTGGAGTTGAGGTAGTCGACCTGATTCCTTCAGGGTATAAATTTGTAACCTACAGTTCCACAATTGGCACTTATGATCCAATAACTGGATTATGGAAAGTAGGTTTTGTAGAAGTAGGAAATCCTGCTATCTTATTAGTAGATGCCAAAGTTTTAGCAAGTGGTAATTACAACAATTGTGCTGAAATTACCAAAGCCAACGAACCCGATATTGATTCGACTCCAGGCAATAGTATCGCTACCGAAGATGATTATGCTTGCGCTTCGGCTCCGCCTAATCAAACGGTTGATTTGGCAATTGTTAAAACAATTCTTACCAATAACACATCTCCAAAAGTCAACTCAGAAATTTCTTTTGAAATTCAATTGACAAATAATGGAACTATTGATGCCACAAATATTATTGTTTCAGATTTGCTCCCGTCCGGCTATACATTTACCAATTATAGTTCAACAAAAGGAGTATATGACTACTTAACTGGAGATTGGAAAATCAATAAAATCCTAAACGGGGAAACAGAAATATTAATCATCGATGTGATTGTGAAAGAATCTGGTGATTATTTGAATTGTGCAACTATCAAATCATTGCAACAAACAGATAGCAATGCAAGTAATAATAAGAGTTGTATCGGAACCACTCCAATTGCAGTAGTTGATTTAGAATTGACTAAAACAGTTGATAATTTGAAACCAAAGGCAGAAAGTGAAGTTGAATTCACCATTACCCTTACTAATAGAGGGCCTAGTAAAGCCACAGGAGTTGAAGTCAAGGACGTGCTACCTAATGGATTTAAATTCATAAGTGCGCTTTCAACTCTAGGAACTTATGAGGCGACTACCGGAATTTGGAAAGTGGGCAACATAGGAATTAATGGAGTTCAAACACTAAAAATAAAAGCCTTTGTTAATCCAGTGGGAGTTTTCACAAATAGTGCCGAAGTGGTTGCTGCCAATGAATTGGATACAGATTCTACTCCCAAAAACAATATCCCTCAGGAAGATGACCAAGCGAGTGTAACACTAGAGCCAGAAGTAGCTTTAGTCTTAGCAGAAGGATTTACTCCTAATGGTGACGGAATCAATGATGTTTTTGAAATAGAGCATTTACAGGTTCTTTATCCTAACTTCAGTATGGAAATTGTCAATAGATATGGCAACATTGTGTACCAATACAAACACAACGGCGATAAGTTTTCAACCCCATTATGGTGGGATGGTTATTCAACAGGGCGATGGAATTTCTCTAAAGAATTACTCCCTGCAGGCACTTATTTTTACACTATTTATTTTAATAATAATGAAAGAAAACCGCAAACAGGTTGGGTTTATTTGAAAAAATAAAAAAACAATAGGAAATAGGAGGGGTGTTTCTAAGCCTCTCCTTCTTGTAATTTTTAAATCAATGATATGAAAAAAAATAATTTGCTTATTCGATTCTTTATTTTCATTTTGTGGGCAAATACCATGTATGCCCAGCAAGATCCTCAATACACGCAATACATGTACAATATGAATATTTTAAATCCAGCTTATGCGGGTTCAAGAGGGGGTACAAGTATTGGCCTTTTAGGACGAACCCAATGGGTAGGAGTGGATGGTGCACCCAAAACAGCCACTTTTTCAATCCATGGGCCTGTTGGTAAAAATGTTGGGATAGGATTTTCTGTAATTCATGATCAAATAGGCCCTGTAAAAGAAGACAATGTCTACGCTGATTTTTCATATACATTACATTTATCTCAAGAAGATAAATTAGTTTTTGGAATCAAAGCAGGAGCTACTTTTTTGAATGTAAGGGAGTTTACTACGATTGATCAAGACCCTCTAAATGTACCGATAAATATGACGGCTCCTAATTTTGGAGTAGGTATCTTGTATTATAATGACCATTTTTATGCGGGATTATCAGTGCCTAACTTTATTGAAACTAGATATCTGGATAAGAAAAACGGAATTGTTTCAACGGCTTCAGAAAAAACACATTATTTTCTTACCTCAGGGTATGTTTTTGATTTGGATGAAAACTTAAAATTAAAACCTTCTGCAATGATTAAAGCGGCTCCAGGAGCTCCACTCTCTGTGGATTTGTCTATGAATCTTTTAGTTCAAAAAGTAGAATTAGGCTTATCTGTGCGTTTAGATGATTCCATAAGTGCAATGGTTGGATTCTATGTTAATCAAGACATCAGAATTGGCTATGCTTATGATTATACAACAACCAATTTTGGGCAGTTTAACTCGGGATCGCACGAGATTATTCTTTTGTTTGATTTGAATAAAAAGAAAGTTAAAAGCCCTCGATTTTTTTAAGGTGACACTAAAACATAAGTAAACTATCGTTGATTTTGTAAGAAAATAAAATCCAGTATAATTGATTGGATATGGAATTAGATCTCATTGTATTTATTCAAAAAAATCTATTTATGAAAAAGTTAGCAAGCATTTTGATACTTCTTTTATTTTATTCTACTTATTCTCAAAATAAAAATTATACAATTAAAAACATTGAAGCGAATACAAAATATTCTGATTTTGGCGTAACGTTTTATGGTACTACAGAAGCTATTTATGCTTCATCTAAAAAAGTAAAAGGATCAAGAAACAGGAAATGGAGCACAAACAACCAACCTTATCTAGATTTATATAAGGCCATGATTACTCCATCGGGTGAATTCATTAATTCAGAATTTTTTTCAAAGGAAGTAAACAGCAAAATGCATGAATCGAATGTCTCTTTCACTAAAGATATGAAAACAGTCTATTTTTCTAGAGATAATTATACTAATAATAGAATCAAAAAAGATGCTAAAGGTTGGGTGTTAATCCAATTGTACAAAGCGGATATTGATAGTGTAGGAAATTGGACCAACATTGTTAAATTACCTTTTAATAGTGATTATTTTGATTGTGGACATCCTTCGTTAAACGCAACAGACACACAATTGTTTTTTACATCAAATAGACCTGGGACCTATGGACTAACTGATATTTGGGGAGTGGATATTAATAAGAATGGTACCTATGGAGAGCCTTTTAACTTAGGGCCAAATGTGAATACGGTTAAAAGCGAAATGTTTCCATACATTGATCATGATGATATTTTGTATTTTTCGTCTGATGGAATGCAAGAAAATTTTGGAGGGTTAGACATTTATTTTACTAAAATCAAAAATAAAATTGGAGTAGAGAAAGCTTCAAATCTTGGGCTACCTTTGAATAGTAGTAAAGATGATTTTGCACTTGTATTCAAGAATAATGAAAAAACAGGCTATTTTTCTTCAAACAGAGATGGAGGAAAAGGTGATGATGATATCTATTATTTCGAGGAAATCAGTAATCCAATTGTTTTAAAATGCAAGCAAATTGTTAAAGGGGTCGTAAAAGATAAAGATACGCAACAACTGTTGCCCGGAGCTCTTGTCACTTTATTTGATAGTAAAGGAATCAAGTTAGATAGTATTGTTGCAGATGAAAGGGCTGTTTTTAATTTTACTCTTGATTGTGATGCCTCCTATAAAATTACCGGAAAAAAAGAAAATTATACTGTTGATGAAAAAATCATAGTCACTAACAATAAGACGGACTTAGAGTTAGGGCTTGATTTATTTTTAACCTCTGATGAATTCGCATTAGTTCGTGGCAAGTTAATGATTAAAATAAATCCTATATATTTTGATTTGGATAAATTTTACATCAGACCTGATGCTCAAATTGAACTTCAAAAAGTAGTGTCCGTAATGAAGAAATATCCGAAAGTGAAAATTAGTTTGGGTTCTCATACAGATAGTAGAGGAAGTGATGCGTATAATCTCACATTGTCTAACAAAAGAGCTATCTCTTCTAAAAACTGGATTGTAAGTCAAGGTATTGATGTTTCAAGAATCACAGCCAAGGGATTTGGTGAGACTGAATTAGTAAATACTTGTAGTAATGGTATCAATTGCACTTCTGAAGAACATCAGGAGAATAGAAGAACTGAGTTTGTAATTGTCAATCCCGAAGTTTTGAATAAACAAAAGTAAAAAATTACTTTCTTTTTTTCTTTTTTAGGGGTTCAAATAACCGGTTTTTATTTCATAGCTTTGTTGAATTCGGCTTACATTCAACATTTACTACTATGAAAAAAAATATTGTTACAATTATGGTTATCTCTAGCGCATTGCTTGGCTCAGCTCAATCAAAAATTCAGTACCCCAAAACAAACAAAACAGATAAAATTGATGTATATTTTGGTACAAATGTTCCTGATCCATATCGTTGGTTAGAAGATGACCGTTCAGCCGAGACTGGCGAATGGGTAAAAGAGCAAAACAAAGTTACCTTTGATTATTTAGCAGCTATTCCATTTCGAAATACGATTAAAGCTCGTATGGAAAAACTTTGGAATTACGAAAAAGTATCAGCGCCTTTTAAAGAAGGAGACTATACCTACTATTATAAAAATAATGGATTGCAAAATCAATCGGTTATGTATAGAAAAGACGCTAAAGGGACAGAAGAGTTATTTTTGGATCCGAATACTTTTTCTAAAGACGCTACGACTTCATTGGATGGTGTAAGTTTTTCTAAAGATGGTTCTTTGGTAGCTTATTCGATATCTGAAGCGGGAAGTGATTGGAGAAAAGTAATTTTTATCGATGCTAAAACTAAACAGAGTATTGGTGAACCTTTAGTCGATGTAAAATTTAGTGGTTTATCTTGGAAAGGGAATGAAGGGATTTTTTATTCCAGTTATGAAAAACCTAAAGGAAGTGAACTTTCGGCTAAAACAGACCAACACCGTTTATACTTTCACAAGCTTGGAACGAAACAAGCCGAGGATTTTATAGTATTTGGTGATCAAGAAAAACGCAGATATGTTGGTGGCTATGTATCGGATGATAATCGTTATTTGTTTATCTCTGCGGCCAATTCTACTTCAGGAAATGAATTGTACCTAAAAGATTTATCTGTTCCAAATAGTCCTATTGTGGCCATTCATAAAGGATTTGAGTATGATGTTGACGTTTTGGATAATGTGGGTACAACCCTCTTTATAGTCACCAATTTGAAAGCGCCTAACAAAAGAATTGTTACTGTTGATGTTGCAAATCCAGGTGTTGAAAATTGGAAAGATTTGATTCCAGAAACTGAGCAAGTATTGAATCCATCGAGGGGTTCAGGGTATATTTTTGCTAATTATATGAAAGATGCTATTTCTGTTGTAAAACAATTTGATTATAAAGGAAAATTAATCCGAACTATCGCTTTACCAGGTGTTGGAACTGCTTCCGGTTTTGGGGGCAAAGCCAAAGATAGAGAGTTGTATTTCTCATTTACCAACTATGTTACTCCAGGTACAACATATACCTTCTTTCCAGAAAGTGGTAAGTCGTCTGTTTATGTTAAGCCTAAAGTTGATTTTGTTTCCGAAAATTATGAGTCTAAACAAGTATTTTTTACTTCAAAAGACGGAACCAAAGTACCAATGATTATCACACATAAGAAGGGATTACAATTGAACGGAAAGAATCCAACCATTTTGTACGGTTATGGTGGATTTAATGTGAGTTTAACACCAAGTTTTAGCATTGCCAATGCGGTTTGGTTAGAAATGGGCGGAATTTATGCCGTTGCCAATATGCGTGGAGGCGGAGAATACGGTAAAAAATGGCACGATGCAGGAACCAAAATGCAAAAACAAAATGTATTTGATGATTTCATTGCAGCCGGGGAGTATTTAATCGCTCAAAAATATACTTCATCAGATTTTTTAGCCATTCGCGGTGGTTCTAACGGCGGGTTATTAGTTGGCGCTGTGATGACACAAAGACCCGACTTAATGAAGGTAGCACTTCCTGCGGTTGGTGTTTTGGACATGTTGCGGTACCATACATTTACTGCTGGTGCAGGTTGGGCGTACGACTATGGTACAGCTGAAGATTCCAATGAAATGTTTGCCTATTTAAAAGGGTACTCGCCAGTGCATAATGTTAAATCTGGGGTAAAATATCCAGCTACATTAGTAACCACGGGAGATCATGATGATAGAGTAGTACCAGCTCATAGTTTTAAGTTTGCGGCCGAATTGCAAGAAAAACAAACAGGAAGTAATCCTGTTTTAATTCGGATTGAGACCAATGCTGGACATGGTGCTGGAAAACCAGTTTCTAAGACAATTGAAGAAGCTGCCGATATTCAGGCATTTACTTTGTTCAATATGGGATTTAAGTCCCTTCCTTAATAATACAATTTTTTAGTTTACTTTTGAAAGCATTCCTAGATTCATAGGAATGCTTTTTTATTTAAACCCATCAAGTACATGCGATTATTTATTTCTTTTTTATTCCTCCTTGGTAGTAATCTTATATGGTGTCAATCGAATAAGGATAGTTGGAAAATAGGTTTTTCATATGGAACAGGAAATGCCATTAAAAACACCGATTACACCTATACCAATTCCAGTTATAAAATGCTGTTTTATAAAAAATTGCGGACGTACAAGAAAATTGATTTTACTTTTTTCTTTGGCCCTGAATACAATCGCGCTTCCCATCAATTGCTAAATTTTTATTTTGTAAAACCTGAAACGCCAAATTATGAAGCCAAGCGAGACGCTTTTATGCAATTAAAAACCATTAATGAAGGTGTTTTACATATTGGAATGACAATTCAGAAAAAGATTAGTAAACGAAGTGCCATTTATGTTTTAGGAAGCATAAGTCCAATGCTTACGGATACAGAAACCGAACGCTTGTCAAAAGGATTTGCTTTTTGTGACATTCTAGCACTAGGCTATACTTTAGATTTTAAGTATTTTGCATTGGATGTACGACCTAGTTTCCGCCATACTTCTAACGCTGGTTTAAAGGAATCTAATGCTGGATTTAATACAAAGAATATTGAATTGGGAGTCATTTTTCCGATACACCAGCAATAACAATATCATGGGTTGACAATAGGGTTGTTTGAACTAGCTTTCAAAATAAGTAGTGATTATTGGCTTAATTGGTAGTTACCTTTTTTTATCCACCTATTATTTTGAAAAAAATAGGTATAGAAAATCTTTTTAATTTGTTCTTAAAATTAGTTCAATTCTAGCTGATGTTTTTTGTTCGCAAAGTAGATGTCAACATTGCTTTAAAAAAGGTAGTTACTCATTGGGAAAGCATAAAAAAAAGCTGCCTTGAGGAGACAGCTTTCAAAAAAAAAAATTTCTTTTAGGATGTTATTTTGAAACTATAGCATTGTTATCAAAGCTGCTTTTGTAAACTTCTAAATAAGCTTTTTTGCTTAAAACAGCCGTATTGCTTTTTACTTTAATGTCATGTTTTACTTCTTTTAGATTTGTTTTTACCACTAAAGTATAGTTACCCATCGGCAATTCGTCTAAATTATAATTTTTGATAATCCCATTTTGACCTTTTGCTTTTTCAGAAAAAATCAAATTATTTTCTTGATCATATATGGCTATATCGGCACTTTCAATTCCGTTCATTGAAAAGCTAATTTCATTTCCTTGACTGTTTTTTACATTTAGAAAAAAGTCTTTTTCAGTAGCAAAAGCTGCCACACTTGTCATGAATAAAGTCACGAATAAACTAAAGTATTGCATTGTTTTCATAGTATAAATTTTTTAATTAGAAGAGTCATTATTTATTTTGCTAAATTATAGATGTTTTAAAACTATCTAGTAATCAATATTTTCTAATGTATATGTTATTTTATCATTTATGAAAACGATATCTATGAATTTTTGGCAATTTAGTGTAATTTGTATAACTTTGAGTGATATCTAAAATTTTCTTTTTTATGAAAAAAATGGAGGCAACCTTAGAAGTGATAGCTCCTTCATATGGAAGTTCGTTTACAATTTTACAATTTGATGAAAATGCGAATAGCAAAGCCCATTTGTGGCATTACCATCCGGAAATTGAGATTGTCTATGTACGCGGAGGCTCAGGTAAGCGGCAGATAGGAAGTCACCTTTCGTATTTTACGGATGGGGATCTTATTCTTATTGGAAGTAATCTGCCTCATTGCGGGTTTACTAATGCTCAAACTGGGAATAAATCAGAAACGGTTATTCAATTCAGGCCAGAATTTTTGGGTCAGGATTTTTTTGATATTCCCGAAATGCTACCTCTATCAAATATGTTGCAGCAGGCTAAAGCTGGAATTGCTTTTACTGGCGAGACTAAGACAAAATTAGGAAAGCAAATTGAGAGAATGAATTTTTTGAATCCTTTCGAACGATTACAATTGTTATGGAAAGTGCTTTATGAAATGAGCACTTCCTCAGAGGGTTTGGTTTTAAATGCTGGCGGATTTTCATTGGAGTTGCAAGTACAAGATAATGATAGAATTAATGTGGTTTTTAATTATGTGAAAGATCATTTTCAAGAGCCCATTTTTTTAGTTGAAGTGGCTGATTTGGTCAGTATGACATTGCCTTCTTTTTGTAGATATTTCAAAAAAATCACCAACAAAACTTTTACCACGTTTGTCAATGAGTATAGAATAGTGCATGCCTCTAAGCTCTTGGCCGAAAAACCGATCAGTATTAATGAGGTTTGTTTTGAAAGCGGCTTTAATAATTTCAGTCATTTTAATAAATCATTTAAAGCCTACACTGGCAAAAGTGCTTCGCAGTACCGTAATGAATTAAAAACTATTCTTAAATAAGTGCATATTTGAGGTGTAACCATTTTAGTTTTGTAAATTGCTTTAAAATTTTTTTATATTATGAATCGATTCATTGTTGTTTTTATTCTTGTTTTTCTTGGTACACATGCTGTATTTGCTGCAAAAGTAGATACACTTCAAATCGAAAGTATAGCGATGCATAAAAATTATAAAGCCGCTGTGGTACTTCCAAATTCATATTCTAAAAGTAAAGCCGCCTACCCTGTTTTATATTTGTTGCATGGAGCTTATGGACATTTTAGTGATTGGTTACGAAATACACCTAATAAAAACCTAGTAAAAGACCTTTCAGATCAATACGATTTAATTATCGTAATGCCAGAAGGAGAAACTTTTAGTTTTTATTTAGATAGTCCTATCAATAAAGAAAGTCAGTTTGAAACTTTTATTACGAAAGAAGTAATACAAAAAGTAGATAAAACGTACAGAACAATTGCTGATAAACGAGCTAGGGCAATCACCGGTTTGTCAATGGGAGGGCATGGAGCGCTTTATTTATCACTAAAACATCCAGAGTTATTTTGTGCCGCGGGAAGCATGAGTGGTGTTGTGGATGTGGAAGTAATGCTAAATAGAGATGCGTCAGCTAAAATAAAACAGTTAATGCAAACGGTTTTTGGAACACAAAGTGATAATCCAGAAATTTTTCGAGCCTATTCTGTGATTCGAATGATTGACCTGTTTAAGGCAAATAAATTACCGTTGCTACTCGATTGTGGTGTGGATGATTTTTTAATCGAACCCAATAGAGAGCTGCATCGCAGATTAGTATATAGTAAAGTGCCTCACGAGTATACCGAACGTCCGGGGGCGCATACATGGGGCTATTGGGAAAATGCGTTACCGTATCACGTGTATTATTTTAGTAAAATTTTATCCAAAGAATAGATTATATCATTACGTTTGAAAAAAATGGTAAGGTTTTTGAAATAAACTGAATAGTAACTTAAAAAATTAACGAAAATGAAAAGAATAATTACATTATTTGCTGTTGTTAGTATGATGGCATTTTCAAGTTGTGAATCGGATAATAATTATGATGCTGATACAATAGGAGAAGTATTTGAGCTTAGAAATGTCAATTTTGACTATAATGCTACTGATGGTTTTAATATCTATCAAAAATTAACCCCACAAATTTTTCCATCTGATGTTATTTTGATTTATAGGTTAACAGGAACAATTAACGGTTCAACGCCTATTTGGCAATCAATTCCTAGAACATTATACACCGCACAAGGTGAACTAGATTATGATTTTGATTTTAGTAGAGAGGATTTTACGATTTACGCAGGAGGAAATTACAACCTTGCCTTAACACCTCAATTTTTAAATAATCAGACGTTCAGAATTGTAATTGTGCCGGCAGCTTTTTCAAAAAATATTAAAACTGAGGATTATTTTTCGGTAGTACAAGCTTTGAATGTAAAAGAGAATCAAGTGAAACAAATTCAATTGTAAATGAATCATACCTCAATAAAAAAGCGGTGTCTAGAGCACCGCTTTTTTATTGCTTTTTACTCAGTAATGTCGTTGTCTTTGTTAAGTTTTAAGGAGACGAAAACACCGGTAACAAGAGAGATGACAATAAAACTAAGAGAAGCCCACTCAGGAATTTCAATAAAATCATGAAGTAGCATTTTTAATCCGACAAAACTTAAAATAGCAATTAGGCTGTATTCAAGATAGCTAAATTTAGCTAGCATATTAGCTAAAAAGAAGTACATGGAACGCAATCCTAAAATGGCAAAAATATTACTGCTAAATACTAAAAAAGGATCTGAGGTTATGGCTAAAATTGCCGGAACACTATCAACAGCAAATAAAACATCCATCACCTCAATAACAATTAAAGCGACAAAAAGGGGAGTGGCATGGTTTTTTTCTTTGATTTTAATGAAAAAATGCTCTTTATCGGTTTGAGAAGTTAAGGGGATAATTTTGCCTAAAAATTTATAAACAAAAGAATTTTTAGGTTCAAATTCATCATCCTCGCCGCTAAACAACATTTTTATCGCTGTAAATAGCAAGAAGGCTCCAAAAATATAGGTGGTCCAAGCAAATTTATTGATAATAAGTACTCCAAAGAATATCATCAATCCTCTAAATAGTATGGCGCCCAAAATACCCCAAAACAGCACCCTGTGTTGGTATTTTTGGGGAATTTTGAAAGAAGCAAAAATGATAGCAATCACAAAGATGTTGTCTACACTCAAGGATAACTCAATTAGATAACCTGTAATAAATTTGATACTTGCTACCATTGGTTTCAAGCCAGTTGGGTTTTCAATGTATTCGTTTGCATACAACCAATAGATGACCCCAGAAAAAAGCATAGATAATGTAAACCAAATTAGTGTCCATTTGCTAGCTTCTTTAGTACTTATGATATGAGGCGTTTTATTGAAAACACCTAAATCAAGTGCTAAAATCCCCATAATCATAATAATGAAAAATCCCCAAACTATCATAGAATATTGTTTTATTGGATACAAATGTAGTTCAAGAGCTTCATAGAAGTGAAATTTTTTTTAAAAAAATCTGGTTTTCTTTCATCAGTTTTAAAACCAATACCTAATTTGAAAATTAAATATACTCAATTAAACTAGGTGTAAATTATGAAGTTGATAGATTTACATCATTAAATTATTAAATCATCATTTTTTGTGAGGTACCCTATAAAATACATAGGTAAAATTTCTGTGAACTAATAATTATTTTATATTTGCACTAAATAATAGGGGTTTAATAAATAATAAATAATCTTTTTATGTCTACATTACGTTTTCAAGCTTTAAAAGAAGCATCTACAAGAAAGCCAGTTAAATTTGAAGAAACCGATAGAAAATCAACTCTTTTTGGTTCCAATGTGTTTAATGACAAAGCAATGAAGCAATATTTGACTTCAGACGCTTATAAAGCAGTAAAAGGAGCTGTTTTGCACGGAACTAAAATTGATAGAAAAATTGCAGATTATATTGCAATGGGAATGAAAGAATGGGCTTTGGCTAAAGGTGTAACGCATTACACACACTGGTTTCAGCCATTAACTGGAACAACAGCCGAAAAACATGATGCTTTTTTTGAAACTTCTTACGATGGAAGTGATCCTGTAGAGAAATTTGGTGGAGCACAATTGGTTCAACAAGAGCCAGATGCTTCAAGTTTTCCAAACGGAGGTATAAGAAATACTTTTGAAGCAAGAGGATATACTGCTTGGGATCCAACTTCACCAGCCTTTATTTATGGTACCACATTATGTATACCAACTATTTTTATTTCCTACACTGGAGAAGCTTTAGATAATAAAATTCCATTGTTAAGAGCATTATCTGCCATGGATGAAGCGGCTACTGAGGTATGTAAATATTTTGATAAAAATGTTAAAAAAGTAACTGCGACTTTAGGGTGGGAACAAGAATATTTCTTAATTGATAAATCATTGGCTAATTCTCGCCCTGATTTGATGATGACAGGTAGAACTTTGTTGGGGCATACTTCAGCAAAAGGTCAACAATTGGATGATCATTATTTTGGTTCTATTCCTTCTCGTGCTTTAACTTATATGAGGGACTTAGAACAAGAGTGTATGTTGTTAGGAATTCCTGTTAAAACTCGTCATAATGAGGTAGCACCAAATCAATTTGAGTTAGCACCAATTTTTGAAGAAACAAATTTAGCAGTAGATCACAACTGTTTGCTAATGGACGTGATGGGTAAAGTGGCAGAAAGACATGATTTTAAAGTTTTGTTGCACGAAAAACCATTCAAAGGGGTTAACGGTTCTGGAAAACATAATAACTGGTCATTAGCAACAGATACGGGAGTAAACTTGTTAAGCCCAAGCAAAACTCCAATGAGCAACTTACAATTCTTAACATTCTTTATCAATACTATTAAAGCAGTAAATGATTATGAAGAATTATTAAGAGCTTCCATTGCTACAGCAAGTAATGATCACAGGTTAGGAGCGAATGAAGCGCCACCTGCAATTATCTCAGTTTTTATCGGGGAGCAATTAACAAAAGTTTTAGCAGAATTAGAAGGTGTAACCGCTGGAAAATTATCTCCTGAAGAAAAAACCGACTTGAAATTGAACGTTGTTGGGAAAATTCCAGACGTACTTTTAGATAATACCGATAGAAATAGAACTTCTCCGTTTGCCTTTACTGGAAATAAATTTGAGTTTAGAGCAGTAGGATCTTCTGCAAATTGTTCTAACGCTATGACTACTTTGAATGCGATTGTTGCGAAACAATTAAAAGATTTTAAAGTAGAAGTGGATGCTTTGATCGAAGCTAAAGACATGAAAAAAGATGATGCTATTTTTAATGTGTTAAGAGAGTACATCAAACAATCTAAAAAAATACTTTTCGAAGGAGATGGCTATAGTGAAGCATGGGCTAACGAAGCTGCAAAACGCGGATTGAGTAATTTTAAAACTACTCCTGAAGCATTAAAAGCAAGAGCGTCAAAAAAAGCGCTAGATTTGTTTAGTGAGTTGGCTATCATGAATCATGTAGAAGTGGAAGCCCGTTATGAAATTGAATTGGAAGAATACACTAAGAAAATTCAAATTGAAGGACGTGTGTTAGGGGATATTTCTAAAAACCACGTAATACCAACAGCGATTCGTTATCAAAATACTTTAATCGAAAATGTAAAAGGATTGAAGGATATTTTTGGCTCGGATTTCGAAAATGTGGCTAAAGAACAAATAATATTGATCAAACAAATTTCAGGTCATATCGAAGGAATCAACTCTAAAGTTGCTTTAATGACTAATGAAAGAAAAGTGGCTAATAACATGACAGACGCTCAAGAAATGGCTGAAGCGTATTGCAATAAAGTGAAGCCTTATTTTGAAGAAATTCGTAATCACTGCGATAAACTTGAATTGCTTGTTGATAATGAATTATGGACTTTGACAAAATATAGAGAATTGTTATTTACAAAATAGTATAGAGCTATTCACTAAAAAGAGGGAACCAAAATTTGGTTCCTTTTTTTTTAACGACAATAAATTTTTATTAATGAAATACTTACGTAATTATTACATCAAATTGTAGTTGGTCGGACTAGTTTCGCACTTTATCGAAAAGTTGTGTAAATGCTTAAAATACTGTCTTTTATATTTTTAATTTCTGCCAAATCCATACTATATTTGAAAAGCGAAAATAAACAAGACTTAATTTTTTAACAAAATTTGAATTGTTTTTTAGGAGAAAAGTAAATGCCCAAATTACTTTTTTTTGAAACCTACATCATAAATAGTATTAATAACCAATTAAATATATTTATCATGAAAAAAGTAATTTTAAGCGTCTTCGGATTGCTAGCAGTGAGTATGAGTTATGCTCAGAACACAAGTAATGTTTCTCAAACAGGAAACAGCGATTTAGCAAATGTTACACAAACTGGAAAAAATGAGTCCAAAATTAGCCAAAAAACAACGGGGACTGTTACAACAGCTTTAAACAACGATGCTGAGGTGAAACAAACCTCTTCTCTTTCAGGAGCTAAAAACACTTCAGACATCAAACAAAACGGTGATGGTAACAAGGCTAAAGTGGTTCAAAATGGTAATGGAAACGGTGCAACAATTGATCAGGGCGTAGGCTTTGCAGAAAATAATTTTGCCTACTCTAGCCAAAAAGGGGATGGTAACACATCAACACAAACTCAAAGATTGGACAATAACTATGCAACCGTTCAACAAAATGGTAATGGGAATACGGCTACTCAAAAACAGTATTCAACCAATAATAGTAGCGCTTCTGCAGCCGTAGCATCAGCAGGGACCAATAAAAACAAAGCCGAAATCTTTCAAGGAATCAATCCTGCTACTTATTTAGCTGTTGGTAACTTAGCAGATCAAATGCAAGATGGTGTTGGGAACAAAGGGTACATTTCTCAAAGCAATAAAGATAACAAAGCTTATCAAACACAAATGGGAGATTCAAATGATGCTAAAATTTGGCAAGATCAAATTGCAAATAATGGAATCACAGGAGGTTCAATACTAGGCAATGATTGGGCAAAACAAACACAAGACGGTGATAGCAATTCTGCAACTGTAGATCAAGGTTCAACAGGAAATCAATATCCTAGTGGTATTTTAGGTTCAGATGTTCCAGCTTCATTTGTTGGAGTAAACCCAATAGGAGGTCATCCAGTATTAAATCATGGTTTTAATCAAGCCGAACAATCACAAGAGGGAGATAAAAATATAGCTTATTCTTCTCAAGGTGGTTTCAAAAACAGTTCTAACCAAGTTCAAATTGGTAGCAAAAACGAATCTTACGGATTCCAATTTGGAGATAAAAATACTTTGAAATCAACCCAAAATGGATCAGGTAATAAAGAGTATGTTTTACAAGTAGGAGATTCTAATGCCTCTACTTTGATGCAAACAGGTAGCAACCATATGAGTACTGTGTTACAAAATGGAAACGCGAATACAAGTGTAGTTACTCAAAACTAAGAATATTTTATAAGCTAATAAAGAGAGTTGGTAACAACTCTCTTTTTATACTATTTACAGATGAGAACAATCGTAAGTGTAGTACAACTCAATTTAGTAGTTCTACTTTTTTTTGGTTTTAATGGGAAGCTGTTTTCACAATCCTTCACGGAGGATTTAGCAATGTCCTCGTCACAAAAAAATGTTTCCTTGTTTGTGAAATCAATCAAAGAAACGCAATCTCAACAAAACAGAATTGAAAATGAAGTGTCTATTGTACAAATTGGTAATTTGAATACTGCAAATGTAGTAAAAAGTAATCCAGCTTCTTTTTCAGCAGTTATTCTTCAAGAAGGACAAAATAATTCTATATTTTCTTATAAAGTTGCCAAAAATGTTAAGGTTCAAATGGAACAAAATGGAAATAATAATATGATATTCGATTATGGAAACAATAGAGGTATCGATGCTAATCAGCAATTTATACAAAAAGGAAATAATTTAAATATTATTTCGACGGGTCTAAATTCTATTTCAAAAGATATGACTATTCAACAAACTGGTACGGCCAGAACTATTTCTGTGATTAATTTATAACCTGTTTTTTTTTTCAAGCGTTTACGGATTTTAAGGACATTATTTCATCATGAAAAAGCATTTTTTTCTTGTTTTTGTTACTCTCTTTTTTCTTGCTCCTTGCATAGCACAAAATGCTGATGACTTGACTATAAAACCCAAAATATACTTTAAAGTTGTTGAAAATCTGCTGATGATTGAACCTACTCTTGAGAATTTAGAGGCATATAACAAAAGCTTCTCTTATAAAGTCACTGTTTTCAAAACGAATACCATTACTAAGAACTCGAGTAATAATACGCAAGAGGGTAGAGTGACCTTGAATAGGAATCAAAAAATCAACCTTTCCAAAGTGCAAGTCAACTTTAACGATACGGATGAAATTGTCATCTTATTGTTGATTTATGATGAAAAAACACAATTAGTTGGTAAAGATCGTGTTGTTTTTCAGAAGAAAATTGCCGAAAATCAACCGATTAACAAAGAACCAGACGGTATTTTGCCTATAGCAATTGTATCTAATGATACAAAAACAAAGTTTGGTGCTGAATTTTATGAATTTTTTTTTAACGCTTATAATAATTTAAAAATAAGAACAACAAAGATTGTTAAAATACAAGAAGAGCTTTCATTTGGGAGAACAAGTAGGATAATCGTCAGTGTCGATGATAATTCCATAGCTGAATTCATTACACAACCTGATGAAGATTTCTTGAAAGAAATGGCGGCTTATGTTGCCGATGAAGTGCTTACTTATTTTAAAAACTTAGCTAAACAAGAAAAATTTATAACACAATATTAATTAATTTAAAGAATGAGAGTTTATCTGTTACTTATTTCGCTTTTCGCTAGCAACATCATGCTGTCTCAAGACATGGTATACAAACCCATAAATCCCGCATTTGGAGGAGACACTTTTAATTATCAATGGTTGTTAAGCTCAGCAGAGTCTCAAAATAAATTAAAAGAAAAAGATCCTAACAATAAAACATTAACAGAATTAGAACGATTTAAAGAGAATCTAAACAGTCAAATTCTTAGTAGGATTAGTAGTTTGGCTTTAAATCTTCAATTTGGTAATGAAGGTTTGAAACCAGGATCTTATGTGTTTGGAAATTTAGCCGTTGATGTTACCACTACTCTTGAAGGATTATCTGTCAAGATATTGAACACATCCACAGGAGAGCAAACTGTTGTTTTAATACCTAAAAGTTAATTTATGAAGCACCTCAAATGGACCTACTTTTCATTATTTATTCTATTATCTAGTTGCCAAGCCTACTTAAACCAACCTGTAGGGGTAAAAAATGCAACATTCGGAGAAAACACTACAGCTACTATCAATCTAAAAAATTTACCTCCACCCAAAGAGCCTGTGGTAGTTGGGGTTTATAAGTTTAAAGATCAAACAGGACAATACAAACCTACAGAGAACGGAAGCTCATTTAGCACTGCCGTTACTCAAGGTGCCACTTCTATTTTAATTAATGCCTTAGAAGATTCCAAGTGGTTTACACCAATTGAAAGAGAAAATTTAGGAAATTTACTTAATGAGCGTAATATTATCAGGTCTACTCGGGAAGAGTTTAATCCTAATGCTAAACAAACTTTGACGCCTTTGTTATTTGCTGGAGTTTTACTTGAAGGAGGAATAATATCATACGATTCCAATATACTTACTGGTGGTTTCGGAGCAAGATATTTTGGTACAGGTGGGTCAGTTCGATACAAGCAGGACAGGGTTACTGTATATTTAAGACTGGTGTCAACATCAAACGGTAAAATTTTAAATACTGTTTATATTTCAAAAACAATTTTATCACAATCTGTAGATGCGAATCTTTTTAAATATGTAAATGTTAAAAGATTGTTAGAAGTAGAAACGGGTTTTACAAGAAATGAACCCATGCAGCTTGCCGTAACAGAGGCCATTGAAAAAGCAGTGGAGTCAATAGTAATTGAAGGATTGAAAGATAATTTATGGGAATCTAAAGCTCCGAAGAAAGTAATTGATGACCTCATTATTAACTTTGAAAATCAAAAAAAAATAGCTGAAGATGAATTATTATATGCCAAAGAAAGGAACCAAAAACGAGGTCGAATTGGACTAGAAATGGGCGGAGGCGTAACTTTAATGGATGGGGATTATGCCGATCCCGAAATAAGACCCTTAGGTCGTGGAGCAGCTAAGTTTTATTTTACACCACATTTGAGTTTTAGTGCCTCAGGAAATGTCTTTAAATTGGGGAATAAAAACAAGTTGGATGCAGGGTATGCCACATTAGATGCTAATTTAGAGTTTTTAGCATTGCCCTACAATTTTGTAAGTCCTCTATTTTACATTGGAACTGGTACGGGATTTAACTCTAAATTTGAAAATGTTCATCAAAAAATTCAATTTGGAGGCGGTCTAGAATATTTGTTTACAAACAATTTTGGTGTAAAGATTTTTGGAGAGTATAATATGACATTTACAGACAATCTCGATTATGTAACAAATGGTATTAGGGATGATTATTATTGGCGATTTGGTGTAGGAATGACTTATTATTTTCCTAGGAAATTAAAAATTAATAAAAAATAAAATCGCTAGTTGAGTCCTGGTTATTCACTTTTTGAAATTCAATTTACATGAAATATTTAAAATTTATATTGGTTGTTTTGGTTGCTTTTTTAGCAGCTTGTAATGAAGAGCAAATTCAAGATTCTGGCATTGGTACTATTAAAGGTCGGGTGGTAGATAAAGTAAAATTTGAACCTGTCGAAAATGTTAAGATTACGACTAGTCCGGCAACTAGTACTATTTTTACAGATAAAGACGGATATTTTGTTATTGCAGATGTTCCAACAGGGGAGTATTCAGTTCAAGCTCTTAAGGAGGGTTTTTTGGCGAAATTTGAACCCACAAATGTTACTATAAATGCAGTTTCCCAAGTGGTTTTTGAATTAGAAACTTCGAAATCAAGTAATAAAGCACCTGAAGTACCTACATTAAAAACGCCTTTAGATTTGGCAATCAATCAATCGATAAAGACAAAACTTACTTGGGAGTCAAAAGATCCGGACGCTGATGTATTAACTTATACCGTTACACTAAGAAATGGCGTTACGGACGAAATTATCACCTTTGACAATCTTAAAACAAACAGTGTTGATTTGGCTAATTTAAGCTACAGCACTAAATATTTTTGGCAAGTTTCGGTTTCTGATGGAATTAATAAACCTGTAAATAGTAGTGTTTTTTCATTTACAACGCTTAGTTTCCCCAATAGCAGATTTTTATTTGTAAAAAAAGTGAATGGAAACAATGTTATTTATGCGGCAGATGATGCTGGTAATCAATTACCGTTAACTTCTACTTCGCTCAATAGTTACCGCCCTCGCAAAAATTTGCAAGCTAATAAAATTGCATTTTTGAGTTCCGATGGCTCACAAAATCATATTTACACCATGAATATGGATGGTACGGCTGTGAAAAAAGTGACAAATTCAATACCTGTTGCAGGTTTTAATATGGATCATGTTGGTTTTAGTTGGAATAGTTCAGGTAATCAAATCATCTATCCAAATTTTGATAAACTATACCGTATTAACAGTGATGGAACGGGTTTAACGTCTGTTTTTCAAACACCAAATGGTAAATTTATTTCCGAATGTGTTTGGAGTCAAGATGGTAGTTCAATTGTGTTAAAAGTAAATAATAATTTAGGTTATGATGTTGAAATTTATGTGATATCTAGTTCTGGGGTTTTATTATACAATGTAATTTCAAACCTAAGTGGCGCAGTCAGTGGTTTAGATAGTAACGTTGATAATAGTCGTATTGTTTTTTCAAGAGATGTGAGTGGTTTCCAAAATCTAGAATATAGAAGTTTAGATGCCAGATTATTTATTTTTAATACGAGTTCGAAAACAACACAGGAAATTTTATCTAAAAAATTGCCAGGATTCAACGATTTAGAGGTGCGATTTTCACCTAATCAAGCCGAAGTAATTTTTGTAAATACTTCTAATGATGGAATTTCAAGTAGAAATATTCAAAAAGTTAATTTATCAGATTCAGATTCAAGGACCACCTTATTTTTAGGAGCTTCCATGCCTGATTGGAAATAATTACCATTTCATTTTTAATTTTGTTTTTAAAACCGATACGATTTTAGGATCTATCGGTTTTTTTATGTTCCAACTTCTGGTTTAAACCAAGAATTTAAAAAAACTGGTTATCTTTGCACCACATCAACACAAACTAATTTCATGAGTTCAGCTACTTCTAAAAGATATGCACAACGTGGTGTTTCGGCATCCAAAGAAGATGTGCATAATGCTATTAAAAATATAGACAAAGGTTTGTTTCCGCAAGCTTTTTGTAAAATTGTACCCGATTACCTTACCCAAGATCCTAATTATTGCTTGATTATGCATGCCGATGGTGCTGGAACAAAATCCTCACTAGCCTATATGTATTGGAAAGAAACTGGGGATATCTCGGTTTGGAAAGGCATTGCACAAGATGCATTAATCATGAATATTGATGATTTATTATGTGTTGGCGCTACCGATAATATTTTGCTTTCTTCCACCATCGGTAGAAACAAAAATCTAATTCCTGCAGAAGTTATTTCGGCCATTATTAATGGGACTGAAGAATTAATTCAGGAACTGGCTACTTTTGGAGTGACTATTCATTCTACAGGAGGAGAAACGGCTGATGTAGGCGATTTAGTTCGTACCATCATTGTAGATTCAACCGTAACCGCTCGTATGAAACGTTCCAAAGTAATTGACAATGCCAATATTCAAGCGGGTGACGTTATTGTAGGTTTGGAATCTTTTGGTCAAGCTACTTATGAAAAAGGGTACAACGGAGGAATGGGAAGTAATGGTCTAACCTCTGCCCGTCATGACGTTTTCGAGAAATACTTAGCAGCCAAATATCCCGAGAGTTTCGATGCCGCTGTTCCTTCAGACTTGATTTATTCTGGTCAAGTAAAATTGACAGATGCAGTAGAAAACTCACCAATCGATGCAGGTAAATTGGTCTTATCGCCAACAAGAACCTATGCGCCGATTATAAAGGCTATTTTAGATAAATATACCTCAAACGAAGTACACGGAATGGTACACTGTAGCGGAGGAGCACAAACTAAAATCTTGCATTTTGTCAATAATTTGCACATCATAAAAGATAATTTATTCCCAGTGCCACCTTTATTTCAATTGATTCAAGAGCAGTCCAAAACCGACTGGAAAGAAATGTATCAAGTATTCAATTGCGGACACCGAATGGAGTTATACGTGCCAGAAGCTATTGCACAGGACATCATTTCGATTTCAAAATCGTTTAATGTCGATGCGAAAATTGTAGGTAGAGTAGCAACTTCGGATGCCAAAAAACTAACCATCAACAGCGAATACGGTACTTTCGAATACTAAATTGTTTAAAAGTTTAAAAGTGTTTAAAAGTTTAAAATTGTTTAAAAGTTTAAAATTGTTTAAAAGTTTAAAATTGTTTAAGGAACTAGCGATTCGTTTTAAAAACAACTTTAATTTAAACAATTTTAAACAACCTCAAGCAACCTTAAACTATTTTAAACAACTTAAACAACTTAAACAACTTAAACAACCTTAAACAACCTTAAACTATTTTAAACTATTTTAAACTATTTTAAACAACCTTAAACTATTTTAAACAACCTTAAACTATTTTAACCCCTAAACCCCCTTCCCCTATGTACGAACTACTTTTTTGGCGCTATCAAGAGGGTATTTACCTCAATCATCATTTGGTTTACGAAGCCTTGGTCGAACAAGAAATCGTTGAGGGGTTAGAAGATTTACCTGTTGAGGTTATTCTCAATCGGTTGAATAGTGTGTTCGCTACTTGGGAAAAAATAGATGATAATAGTTGGAAAAACACCAAAGGCAAAGGCGCATTTCAGGTCAAAACTACACCGCAAAGCATTCAAATCGACTGCTACGGCACCGATGGGAAAACGATGAACCTATTGGCCGACACGCTCGAAGAGTTCAAATGCCCCGTTTACGATCCACAAATTCCCGTTCGCTACGACGAGTTCAACGAATAATTTTTAGGAGCTATTTCCAGCACTCCGTTACAAGTCCTCACAAAAAAAATGATTTTTCTATATTCTAAAAGGAGCTTCTTCCAGTCGCTCTTTTAGAACAATAAAAATCAATTTTTTTTGCTCCGGGCTTTCCACTACGATCTGGGCTAAGTAGGTCGCAACATAGTTTTGTTTATTTTTTATGGTTTTTAAGGTAGTTAAAACGTTTAAATTTTTATGATTGCCCGCTATGTGTACCACATTTCAACAATGGAACACGGATGACACGGATTTTTACTGATTTTCAATGATTTGTATAAAAAAAGATCTGTTTGAATCTGCGTCATCCGCGTTCCTTTTTATTATTGGTACAAGTAACGTATAGTCAAGTATTTTTTTATCTTTAAGACTAAATTTGTGATCATGAACTTTGATTTATTTTCCAACGCTATTTTAGAAAACGACCGAGTGCAATTACGCCCGCTAGAAATGGATGATGTTACTCATTTATTGCCCATTTCTTTGCATGAACCTGAAACTTGGGAATTCTCGTTAGTAAAAGCCGATGGGCAGGACAATCTCGAAAAGTATATTCAATTGGCATTGAAGACAAAGGAAACGCAGAAAGAATTTCCTTTTATCGTTTATGACAAACAATCGGGAAAATATGCAGGAAGTACTCGCTTTTATGATATCAATTTTGAATTCAAAACGCTGCAATTGGGTTACACTTGGTACGGAAAGGATTTTAGAGGAACGCGGCTCAACAAACATTGTAAATATTTGTTACTCCGCTTTGCTTTCGAGACTTTAGGTATGGAGCGTGTAGAATTTAGAGCCGATGCCAATAACAAACGCAGTATTGCAGCTATGAAGAGTATTGGTTGTACGGTGGAAGGTATTTTGCGAAGTCATATGCCAACTTATGAGTCAGAAGTTCGAAGAGATAGTATTATTTTGAGTATTTTGAAGGACGAGTGGTTCGATAAAGTGAAAATGAATTTGGAAAAGCAATTGTAATCTCTTTCCAAAAAGACACGATGTTTCTCTTTAGCCCCGATTGTAGTGGAAATCCTTATGGCCCGGGGTTCGGGCTATAAGATTGCAACGGAAAGCGGGACGATGCAGCCTGATAAAGCCTTTTGTATCTGCTCCTGATATAAAATAATTTGACAATCCGGTACTTGTACCAATAATAAAAATGGTACGCAGATGACGCAGATTTAAACGGATTTTTATATATAAATCAGCGAAATTCCGTACCATCCGTGTCATCCGCGTTCCATTGCTGGCACACATGGCGGACAGTCATGAAAAATAATGTTTCTGTATTATTTTTTGGAATTGGGTGGTTATCCCAAAAAATGGAAATACCTTTGCGCTTTAGTTTTTAATATAAATAGCTTCTAATGAAAATAAATTTAAAAAGCGGGATTGAGCAGCTTTTGTTCGGGATGAAACAAAATGATGTGACCGCCATTTATGGTAAGCCAGACCGCAATTACAAAGACGAAGATGATAACGTGATTTTGGTGTACAACAAATTGAAAATGCGTTTGACTTTTTATCAAGAAGAAGAGTTGAGATTAGGATATATCGTGGCTTCGAGTCCAAAATTAGAATTGTTTGGTAATTTGATTATTGATAAACCAATTGCATCGGTAAAAAAAGAGTTGGCTGCAAAAGGAATAACCAAATTCACACAGGAAGAATTTGATACGTTTGAAAATTACTTTAACGAAGACAATTGGTTTATTCTACAAACCGAATTTGAAGAAGTGGTAAAATTTGAGATTGGTGCGATTATCAATCAAAAAGACGAATTTGACTGGAAATTTGGAAAGAAATAAGCTTTTCTAAAGCATAAAAAAAACCGATAACTTTTACTTGTTATCGGTTTTTTATTTTGATCCAAAAAGAATTACTTCGTTTCTGGTTTTTTATCCATTATTTCTAATTCGAATACTAGATTAGCATTGGGTGGAATTACTCCGCCAGCACCTCTTTCGCCATAGCACAAATTAGATGGCATTATAGCAATCATTTTTTCTCCTAAATGTAGCAAGCTTAACGCTTCGATAAATCCCGGAATCATACCTTCTTTTTTACCAGCAACGAAAGGAAAAGGTTGGTAGCCGTTTTGAGCGGCGCGGTTCGCATCGAATTTTCCGTAAGCTTTGTTTACGTCTTCGTAGCTACTGTCAAACAGGTTTCCATCTTCAAAATAACCTGCGTAGTGAAAGTAAATGGTCGATCCATCAACAGGTTTTACATCATTTCCTTTTTGGATCAATTGATAGATTAATCCTGAAGGTGTTTTTGTTCCCGATGCTCTAACTGAGGAAATATAATCTGCTTTAGCTTTTATAACAAGACCAAATTTTGTTTCATAGGCTTTTTTGGCTTCGGCTTCTAAAGCGGCTTTTTTGGCTTTATTTTCGGCATCAATAGCGGCTTGCTTTTTGGCATCCTCTGCTTTATTGGCATAATAGTCTGTGAAAACTTTGGCTGCATTGAATTTTTTAGCCAATGCACCTTTTCGGGTAATGGTAACCTTGGTAATTACATCGTTTTGTTCAATGGCATTTACTACATTCATTCCTTCCGTAACATGACCAAAAACGGTGTGCTTTCCATTTAACCAAGGCGTGTCTTTGTGTGTAATAAAGAATTGGCTTCCGTTGGTAGCGGGACCAGAATTCGCCATAGATAATATACCGCCTTTGTCGTGTTTTAAATCGGTAAATTCGTCTTTGAATTTGTATCCTGGGTCACCAGAGCCATTACCTTCCGGGTCACCACCTTGAATCATAAAGTCTTTGATTACTCGGTGGAATTTTAATCCGTCATAAAATGGTTTTCCTTTTAATTTTTCTTTGTTGACATAAGGGTTAGTTCCTTCTGCCAAACTCACAAAATTAGCTACAGTAACCGGAGTTTTTTGAAACTCAAGCGCCAAAACAATGGTTCCTTTATTGGTTTCGATGGTAGCAAATAATCCTTCGCCAGGGGCTACTTTTGTTGAATTAACAGCGGTTTTAGCTACTGGTTTTTTAGAAGGAGTAGCAACTTTTTTTACTTGTGCATTGATGCTTACTATTCCGAAGAATAATAAAAAAAACAATTTTGATTTCATTTGTTTTTGATGGTTTTTTAATTAGTCTTAGTTCTTAGTCCTTAGCTGTTGTAAATAGTGCTTAGTAATAGCTAATTACTAATTACTAATCACTAGATACTACATTTTCTCTAATAACTCAATTTCGAAAATAATGTTAGCATTAGGTGGAATTGGTCCTACACCTTGAGCACCATAACCTAAATTAGATGGAATGAAAATAGTTGCTTTTTCACCAAATTTTAATTTTTCAATCCCTTCGATAAATCCGGGGATCAAACCATCTTTTTTACCATACTCAAAAGGAATTGGCAGGTATTGTTTGGCAGCGGCACGAGTGGCATCAAATTTTCCGAAAGTTTTTGAAACGCTTTCGATACTGCTATCAAATAAAGTTCCGTTTTCTAAAAATCCAGCATAGTGAATATAAACCGGTGTTCCAACAGTAGGTTTTTTACCATTACTTTTTTGAGTAATCACGTATTCTAAACCTGTATTGGTTTTGGTAGCTTTTGCTTTTAAGGCTTTGAAATCAGCTACTTTTTGGTCTTGAACGGTTTTGAATTGTGCATTATAAGCGTCTAATTCAGCTTGTAATTTTTTCTGATTTTCAGCTTCAACGATATAATAATCATGGAATGTTTTTACAGCATTGAATTTTTTGGCAGCTTCACCATTTCGGATGATGGTCACTTTTTTCATAAAGTCACCTTGCTTGATTTGGTTAACTACTTCCATTCCTTTGCCTACCACTTGACCAAAAATAGTGTGCTTTCCGTCTAACCAAGGCGTTTCTAAATGCGTAATAAAAAACTGACTGCTATTGGTTGTTGGTCCATTATTGGCCATTGCCAAAACACCACCTTTGTCAAATCTAAACTCACAAAATTCATCTTTGAATTTGTAACCTGCATCACCAGAACCTGTTCCTAGAGGGTCTCCAGTTTGAATCATAAAATCTTCGATAACGCGGTGGAATTTTAAACCATCATAATACGGGCGATTTTTCAAATTGGGATTGGTAATGAATTCATTGGTTCCTTCGGCTAATGTTACAAAATTGGCTACGGTAATTGGTGCTTTATCATAAGCAAGTTGTAAGATGATATCCCCTTTATTGGTTTCAATTTTGGCGTATAAACCATCAGGTAAATCGTTTTTTTCTTCATTTTTACAAGAGAAGAAAGTCGTTAAGGCTAGTAATCCAAGAACAATTCTTTTTTTCATTTTAATAAATTGATTTTAGGTTTTTTATTGATTTAGGGTATCTTTTGCAATCGTTTGTTGTTTTAATAAAGCTTTGGCTTTTAGCATTTCTTGTTTTTTTAGTTCGGCTTCGGGCATAAAATTTCGTAAAGTTACGGTGCACAATAATGGGATGTTAGTGCCGATTTTTTTATTGTCACCGTGGTAGCCGTAGCCCATATGTGATGGAAATAAGAAAACAAAAGTTTCTTTCTTATGCATCAGTTTTATTCCATCTCTTAGCCCCATCATAATGTTTTGTTTGTCTACATAATAGGTTTGAGGTTGTGTTTCTTCTTTGGTGTAAATAATGTTTCCTTTCAAATCTTTTACTTCGTAGTCATAAAAAGCAACATCTCCTTTTTTTGGTGTAAGAGTATCTAGCATATTTCTTTTCGAAAAATGGTACCAATAGCCTTTTTTGGAGGCCAAGAATTCTATTCCAGCATTTTTTTTGATAACCGCTTGAATTCGGTCTTCCTCTGAAGCTACCAGTTTTTTATTGCGCTCTATCGATTTTTTCATAAAACTTCCTGAAGCTTGCGAAAGCGGTCTGCGGGCCTCTTGGTTTTGTTCGCAGCTCCAAAGAAAACAAGCGAATAAAACGACTAAAAGACTGTTTTTTATACTGTTCATACGATTATAGATTAAGTTGATGTACCAATTCTTCAAATCTAGCTACGGTAGCACTAAGCGATTCTTCAGATTTTCCTCCAGCTGCATTGATGTGACCTCCGCCATTAAAATGGTTTCTAGCAAATTCATTGACATCAAAATCACCTTGAGAGCGGAAAGAGATTTTGATGATTTTTTCTTCTTGATTTTCAATAAAAATAGCCGAGAATACAATTCCTTTGATGCTCAATCCATAATTGACAATGCCTTCGGTGTCGCCTTTTACAAAATGAAATTCATTCAATTCGGCTTGGGTAAGGGTAATATAAGAAGTTTGTTTCTCTGGAATCAATTGCATATTCTGCAAAGCTCTTCCCAATAGTTGCAAACGATTATAGGAGCTGTTATCAAAAAGCAAAGTTGGAATAACAGTATTTTCTACTCCTAAATCAATCAAATCGGCCACAATGCGATGCGTGTTTCCTGTTGTTTTTGGAAAACGAAAAGAACCCGAATCGGTTAAAATACCTGTGTAGATGCAAGTAGCTATGGTTTTATCGATACTTGATTTTTGATCCAAAAAGGAAATAAAATTATAGATCATTTCACATGTTGAACCAAATTGCGTATCCGAATACATGATAGTAGCATAATCATCCGGTTTTTGATGATGGTCAATCATAATAAAAGGAACGGTAAGTTGTTCTAAAACCGTTTCCATCTCACCGGTACGATGAAAAGCATTAAAGTCTAGGGTAAAAATGAGTTCGGCATCTTTTAAAATGGCAGTACAATTGTCCTTGTCTTTCTCGTATATTTTTACGGTTTCAGAACCTGGTAACCAAGCCAGAAAATCCGGAAATTCATTGGGTGCAACCACAATAGGTTGATGATTCTGTTTCAGTAAAAAATGATATAAGGCCAGAGTAGAGCCCATGGCATCACCATCTGGTCCGCGATGTGGAATTATGGCAATTTTTTTAGGTGTAGCTAAAAGCGCTTGAACGGCTTGAATGTCTTGTAATTTCATAGATTGCGAAATTACATTTTTTTATCTAATGAAAAAAAAGTGTGTGTTAATTTGGGAATTTAAAAAGATGAAATTGATTTTTAATTTTTTGATATATGTGATATTTTGGTCCTTTTACAATTTGCGATTTATAAATACCTACCGAACCAGAGCAGAAGTAGGCAACGGTGCAAGCCAAAGCGATGCATATGGCGCTTTCAAAACCAAAAAGTTCTATCCCCATGATCGTACAAGCAATGGGTGTATGTGTGGCTCCGGAAAATACAGCTACAAAACCCAATCCAGCCAAAAGTGCGATGGGCATTGGTACAAATGTCGATAAAGCGCTGCCTAAAGTTGCGCCTACAAAAAACAGCGGCGTAACTTCACCTCCTTTAAATCCGCATCCCAAGGTGAAACCTGTAAATAAAATTTTTAACAAGAAAGCATAAGGGACTTTTGCTGTTTCGAATGCAGTTACAATTTCGTGCACACCCAAACCTATGTAGGGTTGTACATGAAAAATGAAAATTACTAAAGCCAAAACACAACCGCCTACCAAAGGTCGAAAAGGTGCATAAGCAATCGTTTTACTAAATAAATTCCCCCAAAAGTGTGTGGAACGCGAAAACAGTAATGCTGCGAGTCCAAACAAGATACTGGCCAAAATTGTCCAAAAAAACAGCGAGATAGTCAGTGCGGGTACTTCAGGAATACTGTAATGGGTATGAGCTACTGGCCACAATTCAACCGTGAAATAAGCGGTAAATGCCACGGCAAACGAAAGGACGCAATTTTTGAGGTTGATTTTACTAAAGTAAACCACTTCGATTGCAAATATGGCCCCCGCAAATGGAGTCCCAAAAACTGAAGCAAAACCCGCACTAATTCCCATTATCAATAAAGACTTTCGATCAATAGTTGTGGTTCCAAAAATGCGTTTCATACTGTCGGCAATCGCAGCACCCATTTGTACAGCTGTACCTTCGCGTCCCGCAGAACCTCCAAAAAGATGCGTGAGTAAGGTAGTAATCAAAACCAAAGGCGCCATTCTGAAGGGTATGGTTTGTTGCGGTGTGTCGTATTCTTCCAGAATTAAATTATTGCCCTTGACCACCGATTTTCCGTAGTAATGATAAAACAATCCAATAGCAAATCCACCCAAAGGCAAGAAGCCAATTATCCAGAAATTAGCCGTTCTAATTTGTGTTACTTTTTCTAAAGCTAGTAAAAATAGGGCAGAGGCTGACCCAGAAAAAAAGCCTACCAATAGTACAATAGTAAGCCATTGTAATAAGGTAAGCATTTTGTATTTAATAGTGTGAAAAGTCATAAATAAAAAGCAATCATTAATTTTGTTACAAAACTAAACATTCCTTATTATAATGAGAGGTTATTCCGGTGCAATTGCTGTAAATTCAATTTCAACCAAATATTCTGGCGCGACCAATTGATTAATACCATAAAAACCAGTTGTAGGTTTTACCTCTTTAAAAAAAGTGGAGTGTGCTCTCGCCACATCCTCAAAAGTGCTAACATCGGTAGTAAAAATGCGAGTTCGAATCACATCTTTCATCCCCACATTCAAATCTTCTAAAACTTTTTCAACCCTTTCGAGTATGTTCAGCGTTTGCGCATAGGCATCATTTGCCTTTACTTTTTCGCCATCCACAATCGCTACAGTCCCCGAAACTTCTATGATGTTTCCAATGCGAACCGCACGGCAGTACCCCATTTTATCTTCCCACGGAGAGCCAGTCAAAATATTTTGTCTTTTCATATGTTGCTATTTATTGTTTTTTAAAAGGTCATATGTAATTCGCATATCATCATTGGTTTTTGCGACCAATTTTCGGACATGCTCATTTCATAATTGATGGTTTTTTCATGCAACGCTGCATGAAGTTTAGTACTAGTTGGACAAAACTACCACTATCCTGTAAAATAAAAAACTCATTTTTGAGGTTAAAAGTGAAACTCTTTGCTTGTAATGTATTTAGTGCTTTTATTTGCAATGATTATAAAAACCAAATTGATTTGGAAAAATGAATTTTAGGCTTTAGTGGTGAAAAAACAATAAAACACTACTCTTTATATACGAATCCTTTCTTATCTTGAACCTTATTTAAAGACGCTCAATCATGAAAAAGGGAATTATAGTTTTGATGGGGATTGTATGTTTAGCTTGCCAAAGTGACAGCAGGGTTTTGACCGTACAATTTGAATTGCCCAAAAAAATAAAGGAAATTTCGGGAATGGTATATATGCCTCAAACCAAAATGATTTGGGGATTAGAAGATAGCGGTAATGATAACGTGCTCTTTGGTTTAGATGCGAATTCGGGTGAACTTAAAAAGAGGTGCACCATCTCCAATGCCTCCAATGTTGATTGGGAAGAGTTGACCAAAGATGCGCAAGGCAATGTGTATATTGGCGATTTTGGGAACAATGACAATACCCGTCGTGATTTGTGTATTTACAAAATTGCATCTTCAAAACTCAATGCATCTTCTGTAAAAGCGGACTATAAAATTTCCTTTTCGTTTCCGGAGCAAAAAGATTTTCCTCCTAAAAAATCAGCGCTACTTTTCGATACCGAAGCATTTATTGAATGGCAAGGCTATTTTTATTTGTTTACCAAAAACAGAAGCAAATATTTTGACGGTACTTCGTTAGTCTATAAAATTAGAAATGCGGCTGGCGTGCAGCAAGCGCAATTAATTGGAAAAATTAAAACGTGCAACACGTACAACAGTTGCCAAATCACCGGAGCGGCACTAAGTCCTGATAAAAGCAAAATTGTACTGCTTTGCCACGACAAAATATTTTTGTTGTCAGGATTTAAAGGAGGGACGGTACTAAATGGAACGAAAACCCTTTTTAGTTTGGGACATTTTTCACAAAAAGAATCCATTGCTTTTATCGACAATAATCAACTACTAATCGCTGATGAGGCTAGCCATAAAGGAAGATCAAAAATGTATTTGACTTCGTTACGTCAATTAAAATCCAAACCCTAAGCCTATAGAAATTCTTGCTTCTTCATCCCTACTTTTGAAATAAGTAATTCTAGCAGTTAGCACATTCAATCCGTTTAACCAAAGACCACCACCAAAGGCTTGATGCCATTTGCTGGAACTTTCATTGGGAAGCCAAACACGGCCATAATCGAATCCCCCAAGAAGACCATAAGAAAGGGGCAACAAGCTTTTTTTGATTTTCCCTAATTGCCAACGCAGATCATTGCTTTGATAGAATGAACGTTTTCCTAAAAAACGTTCATTTCTAAAACCTCTAAGATCATAATCTCCTCCTAATGTGGCACCTTGATAGAATTCGTAATGGTCATTAAAAAGTATTTTTGATTTTAGAATTGTAGCCAGTACTAGTTTTCCTTTTTTATCTAAGCGATGGTTGAGGTTAATTTTGGTTTCCAAAGCCGTGAAGTTTCGGTTGAGCTCTTCTAAATTCATTTTCCAAGTTCCTTTTATCGAAAAACCAAATCCCATACTTGGAAAAGCAGGCAAATCGTAGTTTTCAAAAGAATAGGAGGCACTGGCACCTGCAAATTTTTGTCTTTCAAAAACCTCTGGATTAACCACACCAGGCGTATTAATAAAACGGTTTGTGCTTTCTTCAACGGTTATGCGTTCTATAATTGTTCCAAAGTTCCATTCACTCCCCATTCTTCCTATTTTTTTCAGAGAGGGAGTTATGGATAATGTTCTTAGACGCACACGGTTATAATCCATTCCAAACGTTTCGTCGTTGTTGATGGTTTCGTTCCCATAACCAAAGAAATTAATGGTGAAATTAGGGCTGGTATATTTCGATTCCAAATCAATATCCCAATTGCCCAAAGCCTTTGGAAAATGAGCGTTGTAAATAAGTTCAAAACCGCTAGTGGCAAAAAAGTAGTTGGCTTTTAGTATGTGTTTTTGTGTAAAAGGATTTTGTTTAAAACGATTCACCGTATAGTTAGCAATCAACCCCAATTTTACGCCATCATCTGGATTGTACCCGCCAAACGGAAGTCCTGAAACTGCATTGTATTTGGGTTTTTCATAATTGTAATACTGGGTGTCATAATCATCTGTGATTACTTTTTTGGTTTTTCCATCTAAATTATAAGTGTTAGGTTTCGATTTAAAATCATAAACCATAATGTTTTTGCCGTGGGTTACGGTATAACTATCGTTATTTTGTCCACCCAAAAGGCGTAGTAAAATTCCAGACTTGTTTTTTCCATTAACTTCAAAAACGTCATCATCATCCAAGCCATAAATCCAAATTGTTTTGGTGGTTTTTGCGTCAAATCGTTTGGTATACCACCATTCTTGGCCTTCTTTTTTAAGACGAGAGACTACCACTTCAACTTCGTTTTTTGAAGGGAATGAAATAGAAAATTGTTCTTTTTTGTTCGTCCCGACGATTACGACCGTTTTTTGAAGCACTTCATAATATGCTTTGGCATAATTCGGTAAGTCTCGCATTCGGACTTTCAATTTTTGAATGATGTCGTTGATCGTTTTTCCTTTTATTTCATTTGGAATTGATGCAAAACCTTCTTCTATTTCTTTATCAGACAAATGGTTTTGAATGTATTGGGCCTCTTCAATCCAATCTTCCTTTGTAGCAGTTCTTAATAACGCCAAATCCAATGGATAAGGCTCTCTATTGAGCCATTTTACATTACGAATAGACGAGTTGAACGTTTGCATATGGCGCAACGCAGGCATATTCATTAATAAGGAAAGCAACGCTCCATCGTACTTACTAAACGCTTGGTCTCTGTCTTTTGGAATCGGTTTATAAATAACATTTTTTCCCTCTTTGAAGGCACTCCAGCGCCATTGATCTCTATGACGGTCCCAATCTCCAATGAGCATATCAAACAATCGCGCTCTGATATAGGCTTTTTCATCGACTTGGTATTTTTCGTCTTTGTGTAAATTACTGAGCAAATCATCGGTGGCAATGATTTTATTGGGATTGTCAAACAGGTCATTGTCGACTTGGCTGTCACTTGGTCTTTCTTCTACCATATACAATTCGTTACCAAAATTGGCATTGAATTCTTTCAAAGCATTGTGTTTCGGGATGTAAAACAATTTTGGATTGGTGTGATAGACTCCAATTTTGTCCGCAAGATTACCCACCGCAAAAGGCGTATAAGGATGTGATGTCGTGTAAAAATCAAATAAAAAATCCTCGGCATAGGTGTCTTCAAAGTCAGTAACCACGTATTGATCTTTGAAGGCTACGGCTTGCAGAAAACGAGTGGCACTTTTCTTTAAGGCGCGCATTACGTATTCTTTTCCGTCTTTGTCTACCAATTGCAGGGAATTGGATTGATGTCCACCACCCGCTCTTTTGGGTTGTAAACCGCCATAAAGCGTGTCGAGAGTGACAGTAGGAACGGCAATTTTCGTGCTGTATACTTTTCTGTAATGCGTACCAAAAAGGAACTTATAAAATCCTTTTTTTCGGGTTTGCTTTTGGGTGTAAATTGAGGCAGTAGTGGTTTTTGGGAAATCTTTTGGCGCCATAGTAGCACTTTTTTCATCCGAATCGAAAAGAGTAGTTTCGAATAAAAGTTGTTCTTTTCCTTTTTCATTTCCAAAAAAGGAAGCTGTGATACGACCATTTTTGTAAACAGAAAGAGTGGCGTAACCATTACCGCCATAGGAGAAATCATTTGGAAAAATGGCTCTCGCAGCTTCAGATTTTGAGCCAGCACCACTTATGATTTGTTTGATGTTGTCGTGGTCAATGTACTGTAAATTATGGTCGTGACCGGAAACGACTACTACATTATTGTGGGCTTGTAATAGGGTTTTGATGCGTTTGGTCAGGATGGTGTACTGCTTGTTTTGAATGTCTTGCGGACTTATTCCTGATGTTTTGCGTAGTAAATTGATAACCGACCCAAGTATAGGCAACGGAATTTTTTGTTCCAAAGGGAAAAGTTGTTTTTCTAGCGAAAATTGCCCGCCGTGCGACCCATTTGTTTGCAAAGGATGGTGGAGGGCCAACACTACTTTTTTATCCCTGTTTTTGTTTAAAAGGTCTTCAAGTTCTTCGAAAAAATCTTCTCTGGTTTTGATGTCACAAAATTCATTGATGGTAGGATGTTGATTCCAATCTTCAAGGAACCATTGGCTATCCACCACAATCATTGTTAGATTACTGTTGATTTTTACACTTTCGATGGCACAGTTTTTTTGTGGAAGAAAGCTTTTTTTATCATTTAATTTCGTGGTGATGTATTGCGCTTGACGCTCTAATCCCTTGATGCCGCTGTACCAATCGTGATTTCCGGGAATGAATACTGTTTGCCCTTTGAAGTTTTTAGCCAAAGCGAGTTGTGTATTCAATTTGGTTTCGGCCAAGGCCTTTGTTTCAGGTTCTTTGTCGCTTGGCATTCCTTTGGGATAAATATTATCTCCCAAAAACAATAAAGTACTATTTTTGTGTGCCGAAGCTAGCTTTTGACTCAAGAGCTCAAGGGTTTGTTGGGGTAGTGGTAAGTCGGCATTGCCGGCATCGCCAATTAAATAAAAAGTGTGGGCAATTTTTGTGGTATCAATGCCGTTAGTAGTCCTTGTTTTTGCTGCTTCTTTTCCAAATTGTGCCTGATGTGTGGCACAGGATTGAAGCAATAGTATCAAGATAAGAAGGGTAATTCTAGTTTTAATTGCTTTAAAACGATAATCCCAAAACAATTCCATAATTTAGTCGTATAAAAATTTGTTTATGTTCCTGATTTCTAAAGCTCAAGATTTTGTCACTTCTTTGCTCAAAGATAACCTTTCTAGCGAATATACCTATCATAATTTAACGCATACCAAAGGCGTGGTAGCAGCAGTAACTACTTTATGTCAAGTAGAAAAAGTTGAAGGTGAAGAGCGTGAGGCCTTACTTATTGCCGCGTGGTTTCATGATACCGGATTCATTACAGGTTGTAGCAACCATGAATTATGTAGCTGTGATTTGGTTACCACTTTTTTGACTGAGCAAGGTGCTTCTAATGCATTTATTACCCAAGTCTGTCAGTTGATTGCGGCCACCGAAAAAACGTATGTCCCTCAGACGCTTTTAGAAAAAATAATTAAAGATGCCGATTACTACCATCTTTTTGGAGCCGACTATTTGTTCAGTTGTGAAAAACTCCGTAAGGAATGGGAAAAAACCGAAAAGGTGACCTACACCGACAAAGAATGGGCTTTGGTTAATTTTGATTTTATGGTCAACAATCATCAATTTTATACCGATTTTGCCAAGGAAAACTGGCAACCTTTAAAAGATAAAAACTGTATCGCTTTGCAAAAAATTATTAACACCAAAGAAGATAAAAAAGGCAAAAAGGAGAAGAAGAAAGCCAATACGCCCAAAGAAGACAAGCCAGACAAACCCGATCGTGGAATTGATACGGTTTTTAGAGTCACCCTTGGTAATCACACCCGCTTGAGTGGCATTGCCGACAGTAAGGCGAATATCTTGTTATCCGTAAATGCTATTATCATTTCTATTGCGTTGTCTACGATTATTCCGAAGTTGGACAATCCAAAATACGCGCATTTAATGATGCCGACTTTTTTTATGATTGTATCTAGTGTAACGACGATTATTTTTGCGATTCTTTCCACGCGTCCCAAAGTAACCAAAGGCTTTTTCTCTCGAAAAGACATCGAAGAGCAAAAAGTGAACCTCTTGTTTTTTGGTAATTTTTATAAAATGCCTCTCGACGAATACCAATGGGCAATGAACGAAATGATCAAAGACCGTGATTATATTTACAACACTATGATCAAAGACTTATACTTTTTGGGCATTGTCTTGGAGCGCAAATACCGCTTGCTACGTGTAGCTTATAATTTCTTTATGTTTGGAATTGTGGCTTCGGTAATTGCTTTTGTGGTGGCTTTTAAAATGGCAGGCGTGTAATATTCGTAGGGAAAATGATTCTTTTTGTAAAAAAATGTTTCATAGCGTAAACACTATTGAATCAATCTGTCATACATGCTCTTAATTTGAATATCTCCAAAGCCATAAATTCCTTCTCTTTTTGCAAATTCCGAAAAAACAAGTTGAAAATCTCTTGATTGTGTGTCAAGTATTTCTTGTATCACTTTTTCGGGTCTTCCTAAGGATTGGTCTAATGGAAATCGGTCACTGTGAGCTTGGGAAACCTCTTCTAGATACTCAAAACAGTCTGATGGAGTTTTGGCTAATGTAATAAGTTTGTCTAAGTCATTATTTTGATACGCAGACCATAGTTTTTCCCCCAACTTGATGTCATCAGGTGAAAATTGAATTTTTGAATGATAGGCTTGTTCTAGTGTTTCGGGAGAGGATTGGGCAAAACCTTTCCATATATCCGCTTTGCTTGTGATGATAGGAAATACTCTGAAGACTTTAAAAGTGGGATACTTGGAAAGTAAGGAGAGCACAAACCACATGTTGACCTGACAAAATAAATCATTTTCAAACCAAAGGCAAATTTCGGACTGCTCCGGCAAGTTGTTGAGTTTGTTTAATTCATGGACTGTTTTATCAAAATACTTTGCAGCCGATTCTTGATAAGTACCAGCAATAAATTGAGCTCGAACGTTCCAAAAGGTATCAAGGGAATCGGTAGCCACAGGACCTACAATCAAACATTCTCTGCAAATTATAAAGTTTTGATTGATGTTAGTTTGTCTCAGTTGGTCAGCCAAACAGTCTCCATTTAATAGATGATAGGTTATCATTACTTGGTGAATTTACGGAACCACAAATGAAGTGGCGGCTACAGTAGTACCATTTAGATTTGGAAATATTCTTTACTTATGGCTGGGTCATCATAGGCATTGTTCGAAAAGGAATCTCCGTAGGCTCTCACATACACTTGTTGACCGGATGCAAAACCGGCTGAAAGTAATTCGGTTTGAGTGATGGTTTTTTCAAAAGGATTGATTTGTGCCACAAAAACAGCAGAAAAATAAGTGTAATTGGTGTTACTTACTTGAGCATTTGTGGACAAAAAGAAACGCACATAGCGACGGTTGGCTGTATTTCCTGCTGGGTTTGTTGTAATGGACAACTTTACTTGATTGTTCAAAACAGCAGCCGTTACGTTCGTTACGGTAGTAGTAGACAGTTGTCCTAAGGAGGGAATGTCGCTAATGAAGGTGGCTTGTCCGTTGGTTCCGTGTACCACTCCAATTTTTTTAAAAGTACCAAATCCCGTTTTTGAGTATTCTAGGGTATAGGTGCCAAAGGGTACTTCGGGAAGCACAAATTTTCCCTCAGCGTTAGTAGTAGTTTGAATCAAAGGAGTAGTTCCAACGACCTTAACATTCATATTCGATTTATCCAAAAGCGTTGTTCCTTCATCATAAAGAATGACCAAACCCGAAATAGCGGCTTTTGTAGGTGTTGTAGGTTCATTATCGTTGTTGCTGCAAGAGAAAAGCAAGACAGAGACTATAGTTACAAGGGGAAAAAGGATATTTTTCATAAATAAATCTTTTTTGTGATATGTAAAGCTACTAAAAGTCTTTTAGTTTTTGTTTATGTGTTTAAAATTTAAGGTGTTATGAGTGAAAAATCAAAAGTCCATCCCTTACAAAAACGATACAAGTCAGGAGATTTTTGATATTTTATGGATTACAAGGCGAAACTAAAATGCTTCGAAGTTGGATAAATTCTCAGAGTTGGAGTACTGAATTAGTTAGACTTTGGGGGGCGGTTTGCGAAACAGTTGCGTGTGTTAGCAGTCGTGATTATTGATAAGTTTGAATTAGAACATCAGTTGGAATATGTAGCGCTTTGTGTAATTTTCTAATCATTTCAAGAGATAGCTTTCTTTTTCGATTTAGAATTTCGCTTGCACGGCTTTTTAGGCCTACAATGTTTGCCAAATCATTTTGGTTATAGCCCATCTGTTCCATTCTGAATTTAATAGCTTCTATTGGGTCTGGCAAACCAATAGTGAAGTGCTCATTTTCGTATTGGTCAATCAAAATTCCAAGTACTTCAAGTTCATCTCCTTCCGATGTGCCATTTTTTGCGTCAAAAATCATTTCAAGTCTTTCAAGTGCTTGATTATAATCTTTAACTGTTTTTATAGGTTTAATTTCCATAGCTATTAAATTTCGTTAGCGTTAATTTTGTCATACTCTGAATGTGTCCCAATAAAACGAATCCAAATCATTTGATAATCATAATTTATTTTGACTATCAATCTATAATTGTTCCCTTTTATGTTGAAAACAACTCGATTATCATTCAAAATACTTGCGCTTGGGTATTCTTGCTTTATCTCATTTGGATTTTTCCATTCAGCTTTACTTGCCTCTTGAAACCATGCCATTAATTGTTGTTCACAATCTGCATGGGATTCCCAAAAATCTCTCAATATTTTTTTGGCAATTACTCTCAAACGTTTCTAATTTTTTACAAAGATAACAAAAGTTCCCAAAACGGGAATTTATTTAGCTTTTTTTTCGCAACGGCTCATGACCGCTAACGTTCTGGTACTACAGCGGGTTTGGGTTCTAAATGAAACTACAATAATGCGAAGTCGGATATATTTGCTGAGCGAGAGTACCAAAATAGCTAATCTTTAGGAACGAATTTTATACTTTTTTGAATTTGAGGCAATCAATAAATAAGGTACACCGATTATAATTGCCGCAAAAAAAGCAATGTTTTCAATAGTTGAATTTTCAAAGCTTTTTGCAACGAAATACCCAATTGTAATTGTTAAAGCCATTCCAAACAGCACATTTCTAAATAAAGTGGCAATTCCTTGGATGTCAATTTTTTCTTTTTCTTCTTTTGACATAGTGTTATAGCCAGCAATTAAAAAATACATTTTTCCGTATTTAATTAAGATGCCAAGAATTATAAAAAGTAGGGCTATTCCAATCATTTTTTACTAGTTAAGGTGCTATTTTGGTTAGTTAAATTACGCATAAGTTTTTACAACTACAATACTGCGAAGTCGGAGATGTTTGCAGAGCGGGGAATATCCAGAAGGATTTCCCACCAATGAAAGCACAATAAACTTTGTAGCCCAATTAACTACTAAGTTAATTGCGAAAATTAATATGTATTAAGACTAAAAAAATAATATTCAAATTTAGGTTTTTCTGATTGAAACTTAATTGTATCGATAATAAGACTCTCTCTGTTTTACGTTTTTTGAATCTAATTATTCCTTCTGGTATAGCAGAGTTTATAGTTTTGCTTTATAATAGATAAATTTTCAGAGCTGGATTAACTAATTAGCTAGACTTTTGGAGGTAGTTTGCACAACAGTTACGTGTGTTAGCAGTAATGGTTTTTAAAGGCACGACTCATTTATTTTTTTAACTTCTATATTAATATTTTCATCATTACGATAATAATGCCAATCTAATGTAATTCCACGTTCTGTTAATTCTTGCTTTATAGCAGCTTTACTATTGCCATCAATTATAATTTCGTTTAAGTATGGAGCAAATTGAGGTTGAAAATTTAATGGAATTTTACTGTTTTCTATTGACTGCACCCAAAATCTTCCACTTTGGCGTCCCATTCTTTTTTCTCCAATAATATCAAATATTTCGTCAAACATGTAGAGAGGGGAATTAATCATTGCGTCGCCTTTAAATTCTAAAGGATTTATAGCTGTAATTTCTTCAATATTGTCAACATTAAACAGATTTTCTCTTTGACAGAAATAAATCCAAAAACTTCCGTCTCTTCCATGATGCTTTTCTTCGTTAACCGCAAACATAAGTGCAGTTTCCCAACCAATAGACCAATCCATTAATCTTGTTTTCAATCCTAAATGCTGGGCTTGGAATAATGAATACCAGTAATTTTTAATTTCAAAATAATCTCCATTTTTAAAAGGTTTTCGAACTGCATCAATTGCTCCATCCTCAACTTGTTTTAAAAAGTTTTCATATAAGCATTTTTCTTTTGCTTTAAGCTCTTCGTTTTCATAATTATACCTTCCTAAACCAGGTAATAATTCATATTCTCTCAAAGCATGACCACGATAATTTTCCATATGGTTTCTTCCAAATCTTGCCCATTGAACTTTTGTGATTACTTCATTGTATAATTGTTGATAAGATGTTATTCTCATAGTTATGATATTATTACTGCTATGTTCTCGCTCTATAAGGGATTTGGGTCTGAAATAATGTTAATTTTCATGCAAAAACTTCCAAGTACAAAACAATTTTTTTATTTAACCAAATCCACAAATCACCTATAGCTTTTGTTAGACGCTATTATTGTATTTAGGCTTTAAAGTGCATTTTTTCAGTCATACATTCAATTTCTTTTCCATACATATCTTTATATGTAAACGAAATTGAATATTCATTCAATCTTTTTCGCATAAGTTCTATAAGTTTCCGATTTTCTTGATGATTATCATCATTAAAATATAATTTGAAGATAGAAAATGATTTATCTTTTGCAATAGCTCCACTATCTGCATTAAGTGTAAAAGAATCTATTTTTAATAGAATTTCTTCATTCACATTTTCTTCATCAGCAATGTCATTAACTAAATCATAAAAGTCAATGTAGGGTTTATTGATGTCTTTATAAACTCTAAAATCTGTCAAAACTAGTGGACCTAGTCCTACATTATCAATACTAATTTCAATACTGTCATATGTATTTACAAAAAGTAAATTGCCATATGGTCTTGCTAATTCTTGTAATGTCCAATTATTTCGTTCATCTTCAATTTTTATCAATTTGAAGCTTAAATATGCAAAAAAGACCAAGTTTAATAAAGTGAAAATTGGATTTAGAATTCCACTAAAATAATTTGAAAAATTCACCCAATCATTTGCGTTGTCAGAAAAATTTGCGCTTCCAAATTTTAGTAGGTAAAATAATACGGTAAGAAAAAGTAGAAAAGCACCAAGCAATAGAAGTAAAATAGTTAATTTTTTCCGTTCATTCGATTTAAATTAAATGTTAAGTTTTTGGTTTTTTTAATATTTCATTAGACTTGCACACAGTTCTTAAAGCATCAAACCTATCATTTCTAAATTAGACAGATAGGTTTACTTGTAGTCAGACTTTTTCCTTCCCCAAATATATCCTTTTTCCTTCAAAAAATATAAAAATTTTCTGAAATATACCCTTCTCTTTTGCTACTTTCCATTTCCTTTTTTCAACTTCTAACTTCTAATTTCGTACTTCTACCTTCGCATGAGGGATGGGAGCGGCATCCTCTTGGGGCGGGGTTCGCCCCAAGAGATATAGCGGACAGCCCGACCCCCGCTTGACCTTTGGGTGTGGTAAAAAACCAAACGTCTGGCGGGGGACATGCCCAAAATATAAAAATGGGAAACGTTATGTTGCCTGAAATTACTTGATTTCGTCGAGTAGTTCTTGGTAGGTATAGGTTTTGGTGGGAGTGTCGCTCTCGGTGGTGTTTTTGACCTTGACGCGTAGGGCGCGCAAACCCGAAACGCCTTGTAAATCCTCGATTTCGAATTGCTCTACGGTGGGCTCAAGGATGTTCTTGAATTGCAGGTACTTGATGTATTTAAGGTACTCTTGCTCTTCGTTGTTGTGCGAGTACACTATGGTGATTTTTTCTTTTTGGGTGATGCGCTCTTGGGTGCCTTTGATGTGGGCTTTGTCGATGCGTTTTTTGACTACTTCGTAACGGGCATTGTAGGTGCCGTCTACATCAAAACGTTTTTCGTCCATGCGAAAACGAATCGAAAGCGGGGAACTAAAGACCAAAATCAGCGAGGTGACGTCGAGTTCGTACGGCAAAGTGGCTTTGAGTTGGTGGTGTTCCAGCTCCATTTCGCAAAGGGTTTGCAATTGCCAAAGGCGTAAATTGTGCAAATACATCATGTCGAAACTTCGGGTGGGCGCAATGCTGGTGCCTATGTACAGGTTGTGTTCTACGCCATCGGTTTTGAAGCGTTCGTAGTAATGCGGGTAAATTTGCTGTGCTTCGACTTGTTTTTTGTCGAGGACGGCTGCCAGTTTTTTGTTGATAATCGACATGGCGTTATCGAACTTTTTGCGGGCGTGGTAAAACAATCCCGTTTTGGGGTCCAAACTCGCAAAATAGCTGTTTTCTACTTTTTCGGTATCAAAATCCATTTTGGTGTTTCTCAAAATGGGGTGAATTTCGTTTTCGATGTAATTCTGAATCAGCTGCTCGGAGTCGGCTTTGAGTGGCGCGTCGAGTTCGTTGTAGAACGACTGCAATTCGAATTGGCGTTGCTCGAGCAACAACAAATGCTGATTGGATTTTTGGTTCGAAAAAATGTCCAACAACGTTTTTAATTGGTTTTTCAAATCTTCTTTGACGACCTCGTTACGGTGAACGGAAGAGCCTTTGATATCGATTTGACCATAGAGCGGAAAGACTTCTTTGAAGACAATTTCCTTGAAAATATACTCTTTGTTGAAACTGTTGGTTTGAATGTATTTGTACGCTTCTTTTCGGAATTTCCAATACACGCTTGGGTGAATGGCGGTATACTCACGTTGAATCACCGCTTCGACCTGATGCAAAATATCGGTATTGTGACGTTCTATAGTGTCGACTAAATAAGGAATAATTAAATCGAGTTTTTCGGCATTCAGGCTATTCAGTGCTCTGGCGGTTGGTGCTACTAGCTCAATTACACCCAGCAACACATTGTTTTTGATGACAGGCGAAAAGACAGCACTTTTGATGCCTTGCGCAAGCAAATGTTCGCACAAGACTTTATTTTCTGTTTGCAGTAAATATTGATCTACATCTGCAATGATAAGTGATTTTTTTTCTGTGATAGCTTCTTCGAAACAACAGCCAAACAGCGAGTCGGAACAACTTAATTCTTGCACGTTAAAAAGCAAATAACTCGATAAGGTGGCATCAGAATAAGGTGGTTTGACAAAGGTATTTTCTTCTTGATCGTACAAAATGAAACCCACTCTTAACTCAGGAATTTTAAATACGGAACGGAAAATTATTTCGAATTCATTAGCATATTCACCCTTTTCGATTTCGGACTTCAAAAGGTTACTTTTTAAATTCGAAATGGCGCTTTCGGTGGTGGCATCATACAAAGACACAATTCCAAAGCCTTTGAGAATCCAGCTTTCTTTAGGGAATTTGGCTTTCCAAAGGTCGATGTTGTCATAATTATCGAGCAATTCGTGCACCTCTTCTTGGGTTAAAGTCAAGGATTTCTCGGTGGGAATGATTTCGACAAAATCGGCATTGTACAAAATGCGATAATGATTCATAATACCGTTTTGGTCTTGGATATCAAAAAACAAAGGTTGGTTGAAGTTGATTTTTTGACCGTAGAATTCATTCAGAATCAAGGCGCAATTCATAATATACAATTGGTCATCGTCTACATCTCTTATTGAGAATTCTGGAGAAAATCCTTGGTGCTGAAGTATTTTTTTGAAACGTTCGGTATAATTGAAGGTCAGATTTTGAAAAGGAATAGCCACCGCTTTGATTTCGTTGTGGGTTAAAGCGGTAGGAAACAAGTCGGCGAGTAAATTGCGTACTAAGGCTTCGTTGTCTTGTATTAGGCTTAAATCCTCGATACCGTCTCTAAATTCAGGAAAAGCTTCGATTTCCTTGAGTAAGGCTTTGGCATAGTTGGAACGGTAATCCACATCGGATTGCGCAATTTCTTCTAAAGATTCGATGAGTTTATGAAACGAAATGAGCGTTTTGAAAGGACTTTCTTTGAGTGTAATGCTTTTCATTTGCTTAGGCTTAAGAATGCAAATTTACGCAATCTTTGTGTGCTATGGCTCAAAAAAAATCCTCAACTGCGCAGAGCAATTGAGGATAAAGTTATGTCGACATAATTTGCTGTCTGTAGAAATGATTTTACCACATAGAGGCATAGAAAAATTTTAAAAAAAAACTAGCATAGACGTTTTACTATTCACATAGTGTTTCTATGTGTGAAAAATAGTGCTATTTCTATTCTTTCTCTTTATTTCTCAAGTATAATCTATGAATCTATGTGGTTACAAAAGTTTTTTTTCAACTTTAGTTTTTCTCTTCTTTGTTGAAATATACTAGGTAGTAATACATTTGTTTTTCTTCGTCCCAGCCTTTTTCTACAAATTTTTCGGCACTTTCTGGATTGATAAAATCCATTTTGATTTGGATATGCGTATCCAGATTAATCACGTTTTTGATGGATTTTCTTGCATCCGAAACTGCAGCATTGGCAATAGGGAAGGAGGTCACATCTTCGATGCTGTATTTCTCCCCTTTGTCTACTTTATAGTTTTTGAATTCAGGAATCAAATCGGGATTATCAATAACCTCGTTCAAGAAATTCGATTCTTCAAATTGGTCATTTTTAGCGAAATAATTCACCGAGCGGTTCATAAACATCACTTCTTCTTTTTTGTCTTCGGCAGGAAAAACAACATCTTTGGCAAAGTTTTGACAAAATTTCAAATACTTTTTGGTGATGAAGTTTTCGTCCTCAAAAGCATCTACAGACAAGAAATGCTCCAACCAGTAGCGTGCATCATAACGATTGCTGTCTACCGTCAATATTTTGTAGCCTTCTTCTTTTTTGTGGTTAAAGATTAAACAACCTTTGTCGAGTTTGTTTAAGCTCACGCCGTGTTGTAGAATCATCTCCAAGTGCGTTTCTTTTTCCTCAAATTGCAAAAAGTCGGATTGGATTTCGCTTTTAAAAATACCAATAGCGTCTACTATGTTGTTGTCTATCGAAACATTTGTCAAGTGCGCCACATACACCTCGCCATTCTTGATGTGCGGATGATTGGATTGCTCGAACAAGTGTTGTGTGATTTGTTTAGAAACTTCGTGCAAACTGCCTGGATTATCAAAAATTTGAGAGGCAAATTTGAACATGTCGTTGTAATCCAAATCTACTTCGTGTGCAAATTGAAAGTAATTTTCTTCTTTTTCTCTAAAAGGTTTTAAGAAGAATTCTTTAATCAACGGAACAATTTCATCGTTGAGGTTAAAAGGTTGTTCTGATAAGAAGATCGCTTCATTACGACTCTTGTTTCCAACACGATGTATGGAAAGCGTTTCGATGTGGGTGTTGAATAAGTTGATCATTTTTTTTGGAGTTGATGAGGTACTAAGTTTCTAAGTTGCTAAGATTTTAGTTGCTTTCTTTTATTTTTTTTATGAATGCAACCAACATTCTTTCAATCTCTCTACTATCCTCATACATATTATTAAATTCTTCCTCTTTTAAAAAGTTTATATTTTTTGCAATTTCCAGTTGAGTTTGCAATTCAAATAAAGATCCCATAGCAATAGTAAGAAACCTCAAGAGTTCGTTTTTACTATCTCTACCAATCCCTTCTGCAATATTACTTGGAATTGAAATGGCAGATCGTCTTAATTGAGAAGTTAAACCGAAAATCTCTTCTTTTGGAAATTTTTGAGAGTTGTTATAAATCTTTGTAGTTAAAGCCATGGCTTTTTGCCACACTAAAATTTTTCTAAAATCACTCATTTTACTAGTTTATAATTCGCTGAAATTCTATGTTTCTTAGCTTCTCAGTGACTTAGAAACTTAGCTTCTCAAAAAAATTAGTTCCAATTCTCCTCGAATCCGTAGTCTTCGAAGCTATCGTCACCACTAAACATGTCTAGGTCGTCTTCGTCAAGATCGTCTTCGAATTCGCCGTAGATGTCATCATTCATATCGGCTTCAAAGTTTTTTTCACCGGCTTCTGCTGGCATAATACCGTGAGAGAATAAGGTTTCTGGATAGGTACCACCTGCAACTGGTTCTTCTATAGCGGCTAATTCAACCAAGAACGTCCACATGTTGATGAAATCGTACACATAGATAATTTTGGTATTGGCTTCATCAAGGATATCCGATAAAGCGTAATCGCTCATGGTACGTTGTTCGCCAGGAACATCTCCCGTATCAAACAAAGGAATTTCATCTTCTTGATTCCAAGTTTCATCACAGGTATAAAAGGAAGCTACCTCCATACCATCAAAGCCAAATGCATTAAAAATAGCGTTGTGTAAATCTTCTAAAGTATCGTCAGAAAGTATTGCTATGTCTCTAAAAATGTCTTCTTCGGCATCTAGAATAACTCTAAATTTATAAACCATAATTTTTGTTTTTGTTGAAACGTCAAAGGTAAAATTAAATTTTGTAAAACGGTTTTGCAATCTTATTTTGTTGAAAAGATTTTATTTTCAAAAGCTGCGCAAACAAAAAAAGCCATCGAATCTCGACAGCTTTTTAGTATATTCCTTTGATCTCTAGCAGCAATTGCGTAACGTATTACTGTGTTATTATAATTTACATGAATTTGTAGCCCAATAAAATGCCTACTGATGCATACTTTGCTTTCCACTGTAAATAAGTCGGTAAAAGCTCTCTGTTAAAGTTATAGCGAAGTTCAATATTGAAATCTCCATACTTGTAGCCAGCTCCCATAAAAATATTTGTCGCATTGCTTACTTCTAAGTCTTGTCCTGAATATTTTAGGGCATCGTTTAATTTTAATGACAAGGTAATTCCAGCATCGAAAAACAGTTTAGATTTATTATTTACATCTACATAATGGCGGATTCCGGCGGGGAATTCTATGAAACTGTAATCAGCAGTCATGGTTAGATTACTGTTGTTTTTTTGAGTCACTTTATAGGATTGAAAGTTTGGGCTTGCAAAAATTGACCATTTTCTTTTATTAAAAGGAAAAACACTTTCGATTTCAAAACCTATAGCAAGGATTGGTTTTGTGCTAAAGGTATACGAAGCACTACTGTTATTGTCCATGGAGAGCTTAGCAAATTGTACTCCAGCTATAGCTCTTACATTTAAGATCGTTTTATCTCGTTCATTAAGTTCAGGTATAGAAGATGACACCTCAGTTGCATTTGATTTTAGAACTATAATTTGTAGGTCGGTTTTGTTATATTTTACTTTTTTAATTTCTTTGACAGAAACTTTTTTAAAGTCTAAATTGTTTAGTAACTGTTGCTTGTAAAAGTTGTTTTCAGCAGCTCCATTAGATTCTTGCGGAAGGTATTCCTTGTATATAAGTTGTTCCGCAGTTTCATGATTGCCTTTACTGAAAAAAAAGCGCAATAGATTACCATCGCGGTACTCGTATAGGTTGGTGTCTCCCTCAACGATTACTTTTAAAAAAAGTGTTTCTTCAATAAAAATAGGATCTTTAGTCGTACTTAGTTGATTGATGTCGCTTGTAGATCTATCTATTTTAACATTAAATCGCTTGTATTTTGGGTAGTTCTCAATTTTAAATTCTTTGAAGTCGCTAATTTTTATCGTCTTTGGGGCTTCATTTGCAGTTGTTTTGTACTTTATTTCGTTGGGATTATTGTACCAATCCAAATTGTTAATGGAACAAACTGTTCTAGTATTGTTGTTATTGATGATGTACCCTGATTCAAAATTGCTCTGAGCAAAAACAGATAAACTGATGAAGAAAGTAAGAAATAGAATGTTTTTCATATGTATTGTTTTAACACAAAAATAACAATCTATTCCTATCAAATAATGATTTTACTTCAAAATATTGAGAGTTTTTTTGTCTTTTTTTTTCTTTCTCTTCTACAAAAAAAAGCTGTCGGATAAAGACAGCTTTTCAGTATTTGATTTGCGATATTTTTAGTGCTTTTCTTCAGAACACAAACCTACGATTTCGTGAAACACGTCGTGCAATGAAGTGATTGCTGCCAAAACTTCTTTATCCGTTCCTTTCGCTTTTATTAATTTGTCTAGGCTTTTAGAACCTGCTTGTAATTTTTTAACAGAAGCGGCAATAGCTGGTGTTTTGAATTCTGCAGGAATCGCCTCAGTTGATAACGCCTCTGCTTTTTGAACCATTTCTTCAGAACGCGTTTTAATTGGATTCAAATCACCTTCTTCTGCAGGATGAAACGTTTGTGACATTACCCCGTGGAAGGTTTTGATAGCAGGCCATTTTTCAAAAGTAGTTTGTGCAGACAAATTGGAAACCACCAAGAAGAAGCATAAAACAGCTAAGAATTTTAAAGATTTCATGGTTATTGTTTAAAAGTTATTGGCTCAAAGGTATCAACTTTTTAGTTGTTGAAAAAAAAGAACGAATTTAAATAACAGCCATTATAAGTTAAAATTGGTAATGTAAGACACTCTTAAGGTTGGATTATCTTCTTGAATCGTATTCTTATAATTCCAAATATGTTGATGAATATAGGATAGTTGAATTTGATGATGCGCATTGATATTGTAACCAAAACCACCAATAATTCTATTTTGATTTAAAAAGGTAGTTCCAGCCTTACTACCAATATTCATAAAAACTTCATCACCAACAAAAGTAAAGAGTTTTACTTTGCCGTCTTTTTTGGTCAAATTATAGTTGGCTAAGAAAAGATAACGAAGACGGTTTCTATAATCATAATGGTCTATAGAATATTCCGTTTGACCTGCTACGGGATCTTTTTGTTCAACCGCAACGCCAACATATCTAAATTCATCTCTTAAACGATTTACAAATTTAAAATCTCCTGAAACAATAGTGTAAGTACCTTGTATCCAAACATGATTTTCAGGAATACTAATTTTATTCATTGCGGGATTACCATAAGAATAGGTATTGTAGTGCGAGTAACCAAGGCTTCCCATAAATCTCTTGGTAAACTGGTAATCTACAGATGGACGAATAAACCATTGTTGTTTTTCGCTAAAGCCATTCGCATAGCGCATTACGGCTTCAAACGAAACAGAGGTCTTTTTGGTAATCATGTTTTTTCCAAAATAATGAAACCAAATGTCATTATTTTGCGATTTTACTTGAGCGAAAGCTCCGGTAAAATTCAAGAAAAGGAATAGTAATAGTATAGGGAATATTGCTTTTTTTTTCATTTTGTTTTTAAAGTGAAGATGTTCTTGAATATAGGAACGCGAATAGTACTCCCACAAGTATTTTCTTGTGGGAAGTACAATCGCAACCCTAACTAAAATCAAACGACTTAATACAATTATTTTTGACCTTTCATTCTTGAAGACAATTTGTGATCAGAGAAAGTGATATGATCATCTAAACCAAGTATGGTTACCTTTCCACCTTTTGCCACATATTCGTTTTCAAAATGATGAAGGTTTTCCATAACCGAGTGATCTACTAGTTTTGTTTTTGTAAAATCAATGGTCACATTCATTGCTGAAGGAAGTGCGTCTAATCTACTTTTGATTCCCAAAAAGTTACTAAAAATAGCCGATTTTTCTACCTCGACTAGATAATCATCTCCGTTTGAGGAAACCAAAGCGGTAGCTTTGAATATAGAACTAATTGGAGCACCATGAATTAAGTGAAAGAAGATTTTTAATACGATCCCTGCTGCAATTCCTACCAGTAAATCTTCATGTAGAGTAAAGAAAATAGTGATTAAGAAAATAGCCAATTGTTCTTTTCCAATATTTAAGGTATGGATAAACTCTCTTGGATGCGTTAATTTAATTCCTACTGTAATCAACATCGCTGCCAAAGCCGCATTTGGAATCAACTCTAAAATAGGCGCTGCCAAAAGCACAAAGATCAAGATAAAGAAACCATGAAAAAAGTTGGCCCAACGTGTTTTTGCTCCATTGTTTACGTTGGAAGAAGAACGAGCCACTTCAGAAATCATAGGCATTCCACCAAAAACAGCAGCAATGGTATTCCCAATTCCTACAGCAATCAAATCTTGATTCATATTGGATTTTCGTTTGAAAGGATCCATCAAATCAATTGCCTTTACCGTAAGTAACGATTCAATCGTTCCTACCAATGCAAACATGATTACATACTTAATGAATAAACCGGTTTGATTAAAACCATCGAAGCTTACATTCACATGGAGGTTATCTACTAAACTTCCAATTTTTACTAAGGCATAAGCAGGTTCGGTTTCTTTGAAGTGCATGAACAATTCACACGGAATTGCAAAAAGAAGCACTACCAAAGGAGCAGGAATCATTTTTATCGTTTTGTTTTTGATAAATGGCCAGCCCAGCATTATTGTTAAACTGATAACCCCAATCATTGTAGCTTTTGGGTCCAAATTCATAATAAAATTCGGAATATTTGCAATTAATTCTAAAGGCCCTTTTCCTTTTGCCAAAGTGGGATCATCATTTAATAATACAGGTAATTGCTTGGCAATGATGATAATTCCAATGGCAGCTAGCATTCCATGGATGGCAGATAACGGAAAAAAATCGGCTAGTTTACCTAATTTTAAAACCCCAAAAAGAATTTGAATAATACCAGCAACAACCATTGCGCCTAAAGCTAGTTTCCATCCTAAAACAGGATCTCCTTGACCAAATTCGGCTACTGCTCCGGCTACAATTACAATTAAACCTGCCGCGGGCCCTTTAATGGTTAGCTTGGATCCCATTATTAAACTCACCAATAATCCCCCAATAATGGCAGTCAATAACCCCATAATAGGTGGAAATTCAGAGGCTTTGGCAATACCTAAACTTAGCGGTAAGGCCAATAAAAATACTATGAAACCAGAAATAGCATCGGTTTTGAAATTTTCTTTAAGTCCTGCAATTCCGTCTGCAGGTAATTTTAGTTTATTTTTTAATGACATTTTTTATTTTTTTAGTAGATTATTTTTTTAAGATGATTTATAAGATACTTCGTGATTGGTTTTTATATGAGGGCCTAAAAACAAACGGGCATATACGCGTATTCCAGCTATTCCAGAAACAACAAAGCAGGATGAAATAAGAAATGCTAGCAAATACTGATTACTTTCAATGTGGCTAAATAAAAGATCTTCTCCAATGAATGTAGTGGTGATCGGAAATCCTGTTACCCCAAGTGCGGCTATCAAAAAGAATATTGAAAAAGTAGGATGCTCATAGGCGTGTCCTAAATATTGGTTGAGTAAAATTCTTGTTTCTAATTTTTTGAGTTGCAATAAAGCGATGTAACCAATAATTCCGGCAATTGTGATCCCAGATAAGTACAACAGGAGTTCGCTAACGGCTACTTTTTCGTTAAAAAGTATCGCCATGGCAATCCAATAATGACTCAAAACGATTAAGGTCCAAGCCAAGAAAGGCGATTTACGTTCTGAAAAAGATTTCAAAACAAACACAAAACCAAAAAATGCAAATACGTTAGGAATGTTATTTATAATTTCTATTGGAATGGTTTCTTGGAATAGATAGATAATTAAACCTGAGATATATACTGGTAAAAATATAAGATACACTCTTTTTAGATTTAAAAAATCCAATGATTTACCCAAAGCTCTTAAAGGTCTCCATAAGAAGGCACTTTGAATGTTTTCTACATTAAACTCTTTAAGACTCAATAGGTATAAAGAATTAGTGAAACGCTTTGAAAACCAACGACTTGTTTTTTCTTCCGTTGGAGTAAATTTATAAAATTGTTCTCGTATTAAATAACTGACTACAGATGGAGAGACTAATAATTGATAGGTACGCAATAATGCATTTCCTGTAAAATGGAGTAAGGCTAAGTTGTCTAATCCTAAGGCGATTTCAATAAAAATAAGTCCAATTTGTGAAATCGAACCATAAGCGATTTGGCTTTTTACATTCGATTGCACTTTTCCAATCATAGCCGCAATAATACTTGTGGCAAATCCCATGAGACCAATTGCTATTCGAACAATGGTTTGATGCTCCCAAAAAGGAAACGTCCTTAGCATTAAAAAAATACCTAGATGTACGGATAGCGAACCATAAAAAATGGCGCTTGAAGGAGTTGGACCTTCCATGGCTCTTGGTAACCAACTAGAGAATGGGATTTGAGCTGATTTTACTGCCGCAGCCGCAGCCAAACACAAAGCTATAAAGAAACCAATGAAAGTATGACTTTGCAAATGATGGTTCACAAAATCATAATCATTTAATTGTAAAAATGTGATGTTTTCATGAAAAAGATGATGACTGGCCCACATCGCTAAAAGTAACCCAACATCTCCAATACGATAAAGAGAATATACTTTAAAGGCATTTTTTACAGGTAAATAACGTTCCCTGTAAAAAGCTATCAATAAGAAAGATGAAATTCCGATGATTTCCCAACCAATAAAAAGGGTTTCAAAATTCCCAGACAATATCGCCAAGTTATATCCAAAAAAGAAAAAAAGAACGGTATTGAAAAATCGTTTGTATCCTTTTTCACGATGCAAATAATAACGACTATAGGTGGAGATCATCGAGGTTAATAATGCCCCAATTACCAAGTAAACCGCAGTAATTTTATCAAAATAAAAATCGATAAAGAAGGTGTAATTGTTCGTTTTTACCACCGTTAGTTCATCTAAATTTAAGGTCTTACTCCCGTTAAGTACCCAAAAAAAGGTAAAAACGATCAAGCCAATGAGTTGTGTAAAAACAATGCCAAAGGAAAGCCATGAAATACTGGACTCTTTCTTCTCGGGAATCAATAAACTCACCACAAACCCTAAAAAAGGGAGTACTATAAAATATTGTAAAAGCTCGTTCATGTGGGATAATTATTTTAGAATATAAATAGGCAAATTTTCTTGCGAAGTTGCTGCCGCTATTAACTCATCGTGAATACTTGCGTTCTCTTTTTGAATAGGAGTATACGCCTCAAAGGTTTCGTCTATGAAATGGAAAAGTTCTTGGGTTTCTGGATTAACTACGATTAGTTTAACCCATTGATTTTTAAACCATTCATAAGTGGCAGGGTTTTTTGAAATAGCATATTGTGCCATTTCAGGAAAATGCTCCACAATAATTAGTAGACGAATCGGGTCATGGACTTCAATCATTTGACTAGGCAATCCCGAACGAAGATCACCGTCTATTCCGTTAGCCACTCCAATTAACCCCATGACATTGTGTGGAAGTTTGCTCCCAGCCCCTAATTTTTGATTGTCTACTTTAGAGAAGTAATATTCTAAATTGATTCCTCCACCAACTGGGGCAACAGCTCCAAGAATTCCAGCAAGGTAATCCCCTGTAGGATCCACTTCATAGTCGTATGAATTCATAAACGAACGTCTGTCCAAAAACAAGTGCTTAGACAAACTTCTACGACCTACTATACACATAGCATTGGTGGCATGATTTAATTCAGGCCTAGGTTCGAAAAGGGAAACCGAACGCCTTTTGATTTTTTCATGCACTTTTTCTAGACTTTGTGTAGAATCTATAGTGTCAAATCGGCGAGAACGTTCTTTTGCGTTTCTGGATAAAGCTTTCGCAAAAGTAATTTCGTTTTGTTGATGTAATTCTTTATTGCTAACGGTTAGCGTATCTTCATCATAAAAAGCGATTTCATCCCTTGTGGTGTCATGTAAAGCTGGTAAAAATTGTGTTGTATCAGGAATAATGATACCACATTTTTTTAATATCTCACGAACTTCAGGGTGATTAGCGGCAAAGGAAGCTACTTTTGCATTTACAGAACTTGGTCTTCCGCAACAAGCGCCACAATCATAACCGGCATAGTGCGTGTTGTTTACACTAGTGGCGCCATGACCAACGATATACACAATCGGGGCAAAATTGGCTACCAATCCAATACTTTTTAATAAGCCTTCTACACGGTTGGCCATCTCTTCAACGGTAAAACCTACCTGAAGATCGTCTACATTCTCAAAACTCTCATTATGTTCAATGATTAATTTTGATTTCTTATTCAAATGTTTGAACGAAGCGCTAGTTGCTGGAGTTAGAGTTGGTTTCCAAATATTCAAAAACAATTTTAAAGCAGCCGAAAAACCAAGAGTTTGACTGATGATCCAGCCAAAAACTAAGGAATGCGAATGTTTATGGTAGTGTAAATCTCGAGCTTGTTTTTTCTTTCTTTTTTCTTCTTTTATCAAGTATTTTGGCTGCATTGGCGCAGGGCAAAGTTTAGTAAAAAACTGCCCATTTACAGGCTGATAAAAGAACTCAAAATTAAAAAATGCAGGAGTGCCAAAGGTTATTGCTGAATTGTCTAAATGTTCGATATGTCTTCTGAAGGAACACTCACGATCATCCATACAGAATAGTCCTTGAAACGAAGGTGCTGTTGTTGCCGTTTCTTTTTCAACAGTTTTGATTCCCGATAAAACTTGGTCATAAAACGTCCACTCAAATGCCTCTTGCCAAAGCGATAAGGTTTCAAAAAGTTCTGTTTTTTTTATTTCATCAAATAATGGAACCGGTTTTTGGTTGATTTTGAAACTTAGAGGAGACCAAATGGAATTAAATTTTTGATCCAAACTATCTAGTTCAAGCAGCAATTCAAACTGAATTAACTCTTTTAAAGAAATAGAACGTTTGTCTAATAATGAAGCTGGATTGCCTTCAATAGTAGCAACGATACCACTCCAACCCGGATGACTAAACTGTTGATCAAATAAATAGTGCTCATAATAAATAGGATCACCAACAATGATATAGAGCAACTCTTCAATAGAGGCTCCACTTTGGAGCATATTTTTGGCGCGTTTCGTTTTAAGAATGCCTATTGAACTGTTTTTATCTAATTCCTTGATTGACTCTAAGAAGCTATCCCTCAGTATAGGGAACGCGGTAATAGCAATTCCTTGATCGAGATAGCCACATAGAACCTTGAATAAAATGCTATAAGTTGATTTTTCTAGATTGATGGCATATTCTTTCTTCCAAGTAGCACGTAAACTGCCAATTCTTGGGTAAAGAGATTCATCATAGTTTTTTTCAAGGAGATTATGTTTCCATGTAGAAAGCTGTTCTTCTCCTTTTTTTGAACGGATGACTTGTTCCAGAACTTCATTGTTGATCTCTTTTTTGGCATATCGTTCTCTAAAACTAGACAAAGAGAGGTATGTTTTATACCCAAAAATTTTAGAGGATTCTTCTAAGGCTTCAAAGAATGTTTTCTCCTGAAAAGCATGAAGAGTATTGTGGTGAACAAAATCCTTAAGTGGGTTTTGTGCGGGTAAAAAATGCTTAAGACTATGAAGTACTTCATGTTCATCAAAAACGGTCGAAGTTGATTTCATTTTTTTAAAATATTTCTAAAGTATTCTAAACTTAGTAGGAAAAGATAAACTCTTAGGTCAACCTTTGTTTAAGGGTGACACATTCTTAATTAAGTTGTTAGAATATTTTGTTGGGTTAATAAACAAATAATCGAAAATAATTTTCAATGTTTGTACTAAACCAAGTGGTATTTTAAATTGCAAAACAGTAGAAACAAACTGCTTTTTTTGTAGAAATAGTTGTTTAGAAATTTAGAATGAATTGCTTTGGTTTTTTTATTCAAAGAATTCAAACTAAATAAACCAATAGTAGCGTGTAGAAATGGATCTATTTCAATCTCGTTATATTCAAAATCCTCCTCCATTTCTGAGGTAGGAAAAGTTATTTTTGAATATTTTGAATGATCACTTTTTGTTGAGATTTGAAGAAGATTTTCTTTCTCTAATTTTGAAGAAGAAAAAACTGGAACGCTACTAAAAGCTGAATACAGTAAGAAATGAAAAAATACAAATAGAAATAGTAGCGCAATGCTACTATTTACATTTGTGTATTTTTTTTTGCTCATTTGCATAAAATCCAATTTTGGCACAAACTTAAATAAATTGAAACTCATTTACGAAAGACTATTGTTCTTTTTTAAATTTTTGTTATTTCCTTAAAAACTTGGGAAAAAAATAGAAGATGGTTATTTTAATTAGGAGTTTATTATTGAATTATTAGGTGTGTTTTTGATATAAGATTGATTAATAGTTGTTTTTTTGCTTTGTTTTGCAAAATCATTATGGATTTTATTTTTTCTAGTATGAACAATTCAACCTCGTTTTTCTACAATTCGGTCATTACTTTTTAGAGAATCGATAATCCCGAAAGATATTTGCTTCATCAAAAAACAAACAGCATAATGAAAACAAGTATCAAAAAAATCGCACACAAATTCTTTTTAGTAGCCCTATTGGTTTTGATGAGTAGTATGGCTCTTGCTCAAAACACCATTTCAGGAAAAGTTATTGATCCCAAAGGTAAGCCCGTAGTTAGCGCCAATATTTATATCGAAGGCACTTATGATGGCGCCACAAGCGATGAGAAAGGACTTTTCTCATTCGAAACCACAGCCAAAGGAAATGCGACCTTAATTATAAGCTCTTTGATACACGAAACGGCAACTCTCGTTATAGATGTGGCCAATTACAAAGACAAAACGATAACCCTCAAAGAGAATGTCAACACCTTAGACGCGGTGGTGATTACGGCTGGAACTTTAGAGTCGGGAGACAAAGCGCGTGTTTCGGTGTTGAAACCTTTAGATATTGTCACCACAGCGGGTTCTGCGGGAAATATTATTGCTGCGCTACAAACTTTGCCGGGTACTCAAAACGTGGGTGAAGACGGTCGTTTATTCGTTCGTGGAGGTGAGGCCAATGAAACGCAAACTTTTGTCGACGGTATCCGAGTGGCGCAGCCTTATGGCGCTAGCACGAATAATTTGCCTACTCGCGGACGCTTTTCTCCGTTTTTGTTTAGCGGTATCTCTTTTTCTACTGGAGGTTATTCTGCAGAGTATGGCGAAGCTTTATCGAGTGTTTTGTTATTGAATACCCAAGATGAACCCGATCAAAACAAAACCGAAATTTCGTTAATGACCGTAGGTTTGGGTGTTGGAAATACACAAAAATGGAAAAAAAGCTCTTTGAGTGTCAATGCCGCTTACATCAACTTGGCTCCCTATCAAAAAGTGGTGCCTCAAAATATCGAATGGAACAATCCTTTTCAATCCCTTTCTGGCGAAACCGTATATCGTTACAATTTCAATAAAGGAATCCTAAAACTATATGCTGCTTTTGATTCTTCCAAATTCGATTTGAATCAAGAAAGCGTCAATTCGCCTAACAAAGTTAGAGTCGATTTGAACAATAACAACTTTTACTTAAATACTTCCTACAAAGGTGGTTTTGGAAACAATTGGCAAGTAACAACAGGATTGAGTTACGGCTATTCTAAAAACAAATTGGGATTAGATTTGGATAAACTAAACAATGACGAAAACGCCTCACATCTTAAATTCAAACTCCGTAAAAGCATTTCGCAACACGTTAAATTAGCTTTCGGAACGGATTATTTTAGTACTCGTTTCAACGAAGATTTTACGCCAAATTCAGGCATAGGAGGTACTAGCGGATACAATTCCTCAATAGCAGCAGCTTTTGCCGAAGGCGATATTTTATTCACCAAAAACTTTGCTGCCAAAGTAGGGGTTCGTGCTTCATACAACGATTTGTTGGACGAAACCGCCGTTGCTCCTCGTGTTTCCTTGGCTTACAAACTGAATAAAACCAGTCAGTTTTCTTTCGCTTATGGCGATTTCACTCAGGCGCCAAGTGTCGATTTTATCAAGTATTCCAAAATGCACCAATTCGAAAGCGAAAAAGCCTCGCATTACATCTTAAACTTTCAATACAACAACGATCGTCAAACCTTTAGAGCCGAGGCCTATTACAAAGACTACAGCAATTTGGTAAAATTCAATACCACAACGCCAATGTACAATTCGGTATACAATAATAATGGTTCTGGTTACGCCAAAGGACTTGATTTGTTCTGGAGAGACGGCAGCTCGATTAAGAATTTAGAATATTGGATTTCCTATTCTTACATCGATACGGAGCGGGATTATCGCAATTTCCCTAAACAAGTTACCCCAAGTTTTGTGGCGGACCATACAGCGTCTTTGGTGACCAAATATTTCATCACCGACTGGAAATCACAAATCGGTTTCACTCATTCTTTTGCCACAGGTCGTCCGTACAACAATCCAAACGAGACCCAATTTATGAACGGAAAAACCAAAGCTTTCAATAATTTGAGTTTCAATTGGGCGTACTTGGTGTCGCAACAAAAAATCCTGTATTTCTCTGTGTCCAATATTTTACAAACTCAAAATGTCTTTGGTTACGAGTACGCCAATACTCCAGATGCAGCGGGCGTGTACAACCGCAGAGCCATCACGCCAACGGCCGATAGTTTCTTTTTTGTAGGTTTCTTTTGGACCATCAGCGACAACAAAAACGACAACCAGTTAAAGAATTTATAACTCGTAGGATTAAATTATTTTTGACCACACTTCTATACCTCAGTGCAGGCTAGATTCATAGAATTTATAGTTTAACGACTTTCCGTAACTCGTACTAAAAATCAAAGCGTTAAATATAAACTTTGCGGCTCTGCGCCTTTGCGTGAAATTGACCTCGCAAAGACGCAAAGACGCAGAGAAAAGAAAAGATAAAGTTTTTGAATTTGACTCTAAGGTTTGTTTATAAGTCAGGCTGGGAGCAGTAAGCATAGGGCATTTCCAGCAGGCATCGTCCCGTGATCCGCTATATCTTTGCTGCCGAACCCCGTCAGCAAAGGATGCCGCTCCTCCCGGGGCTAAGAGGCAAGATTAGGTGTTTTTGGTAAGAAAAGTGTTTATACAATTCATCGTCCAAAAACAACAGTTCAGTTACAATCAATTTTAGTTTCGATTGGTACAAACTACTTTTACATCAGCATAATAAACAATCTTAAAAAAATAAACTATGAAAACATCAGTTCTTATCCTGTTCTTAGCCATAAGTGCAATGGCAACCGCTCAAGTCGCTATCAAAGTAGACATCGTTGGTCTAAAAAACAACAAAGGTCAAGTCCTAATCGGATTGTACAATTCCGAAAATCATTTTCTAAAAAAAGTCTACAAAGGCAATGTCGCTTTAATCAAAAACGCAAAAGCAACGGTCACTTTTGAAAACCTTCCTGCTGGCGAGTATGCGATTAGTGTTTTTCACGATGAAAACAGTAACGGAAAATTAGACACCAACTTTATGGGAATTCCAAAAGAAGCTTACGCGGCTTCAAACGATGCCAAAGGGTTTATGGGGCCTCCAAAATACAAAGACGCTAAGTTCCAAGCCACACAAAACAAGCACATCGTATTGAAAGTATAACCGGTTTACAATTCATCCTCAAAAAACGACAGTTCGGTCAGAATCAATTTTACAGCAGTTACATCAGTAGTACTTTTACATCATCAAAATAACAAACAACCATTTAAAAGAAATTAACAACTAAACAAATAGAAATTATGATCAAAGTTTTAACCGCCACCGCTTTATTAATTTGCAGTTTATTAGCTGCCCAAGGACAATACGAACAAGGAATGGGAAAAGCGTTCCAATTGTGGGGAGAAGGCAAAAACACCGAAGCTGCCGCTTTATTCGAAAGAATTGCAGCAGTCGAAAAAAACAATTGGTTACCTAACTATTATGTGGCTTTAGTAAATACTACAACCGCTTTTAGAACCAAAGGCAAAGACGAAGTAACAGCTTTGCTAACCAAAGCACAAAACGCTTTGGATGTAGAATTAATCAAAAACGAAAACAATCCAGAGTTATTAGTAATGCAAGCTATGATTCACACCGCTTGGATTGCTTATGACCCAATGACCAACGGACAAAAGTTATCTGGAAAAGTAATGGAACTCTACGGTAAAGCACAGGCTATTGCCCCAGAAAATCCAAGAGTGGTATTTTGTAAAGCCGAATTCGAAATTGGTGGGGCGAAGTTCTGGGGAACAGATACAACACCTATGTGTGCACAAATTGATAAAGCTATTGGACTTTTTGCTACTTTTAAACCAGAAACAGCTTTCTCACCAAAATGGGGATTAGATCGCGCTCAAGAAGCTCAAAAGAATTGTAAAAAATAGTATAAATTTCAAATCCTTTCGGAGTCAAAAACGCTGAAAGGGTTGAAAAACCAAAACTAAAAGTCAAAGAATATGGAAAAACAAAAATACAGTACACTAGAAGGAATCAAGAAAGGCTTTATAGATTGTTTGAAGATTACACTAGTATTTACGCTTGTTTTTTCGTTGTTGCAAGGGGATTTTAGCCCTCAAAGCCTACTCACTACTTTTTTAGTTAGTGCTCTATATTCTTACGGAATTGGTTTTGGAAACGGACTCATCAATGATATTTTGGATCGCCGATGGAATTGGTTAGAGCAAACGAATTTGAGAGTGTATTTTGGGATTTTTTGCACTATTTTGTACACCGTTCCTGTAGTTTTAGGAATCGATTATTTGACTTTCGTAGTGTTTCAAAAACTTGAGGTTGCTGAGTTTTTCAACAACAGAATGGTTTGGGTGCATATGTTTTATATTATTCTTTCTTTGGGCGTTTCGACCTTTATGCATGCGCGTAGTTTTATGCTCAATTGGAAACAAGCTTCTAAAAAAGAAGTATTCGAACAAAAGATTATTGCAGGAACAGCTTCGGCCAAATTCGAAACCTTAAAAAATCAAATTGATCCGCATTTTCTTTTCAATAGTTTGAATGTGTTGAGTTCGCTAATCGAGGAAAATCCAGATAATGCGCAACGATTCACCACTTCTTTATCTAAAATTTACCGCTATGTGTTGGAACAAAAAGACAAAGAATTGGTTTCTGTAGCCGAGGAATTGAGTTTTGCTAGCACTTATATGAAATTACTGAAAATGCGCTTTGAGAACAGCTTGTTTTATGAAGTTACTGCCGAAGTTCAAAATCCAGAGGCCAAAGTAGTGCCGCTTTCGCTGCAATTGTTATTAGAAAATACCGTAAAACATAATGTGGTAAGCGAGCAAAGACCTTTGCATATCCGAATTTATATTGAAAATGATTATTTGGTGATTCAGAATGATTATCAAAAGAAAGAAGTATTACAAGACCGACAAGGTGTTGGATTACAAAACATCATCAACCGATACGCAATCATTACCAAACGAAAAGTACTGATTGAACAAAACGAACAAACATTTACCGTTAAAATACCCATTTTAACCCAACAAATAACTGTTATGGAAACGACATTAAATTACAGAGAAAATAATGCGTACTACCGCGCAAAAAAGAGGGTAGAGGAATTAAAAGGATTTTATGGCAATCTGATTTCATATTGTGTAGTGATCCCCATTTTAATTTATGTGAATCTTACTTTTGTCCCGCAATTTCATTGGTTTTGGTTTTCTGCAGGTGGTTGGGGATTTGGTTTGATTATGCATGGTTTCAAGGTTTTTGGTTACAGCTCTAGCTGGGAAGAACGAAAAATTCAAGAGATTTTAAGAAAAGAAGACGAACAACAAAAATGGAAATAAAGATGGAACGAATAGATACGAATCAAGAACAAGAAGCTTTGGTTCAAATGGCCAAAGAGAGAATTAAAAAGCTGAAAGATTTTTATTTTCATATGGTATTTTTTATGCTAGGCGTTGTAATCTATGTTTTGAAAACGTATTATGGTGTACCTTTAAACTTCTTTCCGATACGTTATATCAATGGTTTTGTAATGGCGATTTGGACTACTTTTTTTGCTATTCAAGCGATTCAATTGTTTTTTACCGAAGTAATTTTGGGTAAATCTTGGGAAGAAAAGCAAATTAAAAAAATGATCGAAAAGAACAACGAAAAACAAATCTGGAAATAATTATGGAAACGAATTTTCAAGAAGGTGATAGATATTATCAAGCCAAAAAAAGAGTAGAGGATTTAAAAGGATTTTACGGAAATTTGACCTCTTATATTGTAGTGAATATATTTTTAGCGGCTATCAATTTAGTGACTTCTCCGGGATATTTATGGTTCTTTTGGCCTTTATTAGGTTGGGGTGTAGGCGTGTTCTTTCACGCGATGAAAGTGTTTAATTGGATGCCTTTTTTCGGCAAGGAATGGGAAGAGCAAAAAATCAAAGAGTTTATGGAAAAAGAAAAACAATCCAGAAACGATTGGAAATAAAAAATTATATGGCTGTCCGCTTATATGTACCAACAATTCAACTATGGAACACGGATGGTGCGGATTTTCGCTGATTTATATATGAAAACCCGTTTAAATCTGCGTCATCCGCGTGCCATTTTTATTATTGAAACAGGTAACGGATTGTCAAAAAAAATTAAACAGAAATAAGATGGAAAATAAGCAAAATCAATACGATTCATTTTTAGACAGCACTCAAGAAGAGCGTTACGATATCGCTTTTAAAAGAGTGAAAAAAATAAAAGGATTTTATGTGCATCTACTAGTCTATATCTTAGTCAATGTCGGATTTATTGCTTTGAGAGCAAGACATTTTCAAAATGGAGATACTGATTTTTGGAATTGGCAAACGTTTAACACCGCCTTCTTTTGGGGCATTGGATTGGTAGCACACGGAGCTTCTGTTTTTGGAAAAGATTTGTTCCTAGGCAAAGATTGGGAGAAAAGAAAAATAGAGGAGTTTTTAAAAGAAGAAGATAAAAAACAACAACAATGGAAGTAATGTCTGTTTTCGGTTTTCGGTTATCTGTTTTCAGTTATCTGTTCTCGGTTTTCAGTTCTCGGTTCTCAGTTATCTGTTTTCAGTTATCTGTTTTCAGTTATCAGTTTTGAGTTCTCGGTTTTCTGCTTTCCGCCTTCTAATTTCCGCCTTCTAATTTCTAACCTCTAACTTCAAATAATGACTACTATAATCATCGAAGACGAAAAACCAGCAGCGCGTTTGTTGCAACGTAAACTCGAAAAACTACAAATTAATGTGACAGTGCTGTTGCACTCGGTAGAAGAGGCTATCGAATGGTTTTCGAACCATCAACATCCTGACCTTATTTTTTTGGATATTCAATTATCCGATGGCTTGTCTTTTGCCATTTTTGAAGCGGTCGAAATTAAGAGCGCTATCATTTTTACCACCGCTTATGACGAATATGCTTTGCGTGCTTTTAAGCTCAACAGTATTGATTATTTACTCAAACCCATCGATGAAGATGATTTGGAAATCGCAGTAAGTAAATACAAATCACGAGTACCAGAAAAGGCACCTGAAAACGCTTCGCTTGCCTTAGATTTTGAAGCCATCAAAAAGATGCTGACCAACCCATTTGAGAAAAATTACAAAAAGCGATTTACGTTAAAAATTGGACAACATTTGAAGGTGATTTCGGTAGATGAAATTGAATGTTTTTACAGCGAAAATAAGGGAACCTATTTGCACACTTTTGATAACAGAGATTATCTTCTGGAAACCACTTTAGAGGTTTTGGAACAAGAATTAGACCCTGCTGCTTTTTACAGAATCAGCCGAAAATTTATCATTCCGCTAAAAGCAATAAAAGAAATTGTGGTGTACAGTAACTCTCGTTTAAAGATTATTTTGCCTACTTATAAAGCAGAAGAGGTGATTGTAAGTAGAGAAAAAGTAGCCGATTTCAAAAACTGGATTGGTTAAAAATTGACTTCATTTTTTAATTGAGATTAAAATAATTAAAATCACTGGTTATTAGTTATTTATATGTTATGTATAGAATTTGTCTATGAGGCTTTTATTCGCTAATAAACCGTTTTCTAATAGCGATAAGAACAAAAATCATCAGTGTGTAGGCAATAAAAAATGGTGCTATATATTCAATCAATTGAAGCGGCAACATTACTGCAATTACTAAGAGTTGAAATCCTAAACCATAAATGGATAACAAGGTCATAAACCAATTTGGAAACGTTTTTACTTTGTATGCCTCTTGGTCTAATGCGTGAATTATTTTATCAAAAAGCCCATAAACAATTGTGTAAATTCGGAACAAAAGAGTCACTGATTTTTGTGTTTCTCCAGGCAAAGCTTTGGGTGTTTTGTACTCAAAAATTTTACTAGTATTATCTCCTCCTACCGATTTATGTCTCAAAATTACGTAGTAATAATTGTATAAAGTTCCTTGTAGTTGGATACCAAAAAAAGCGGCAAACGCATACCAAAATGTCGTTTTTGAGACCCAACAAATGGCCATAAAAATCATAAAATTTAGGATGATATCAAAGACACTATCGAGGTATCTACCAACGTATGAAGGCTTGTTTTTTAGTCTTGCTAATTCACCATCTGCAGCATCAATTCCAGATTTTAACACAATGAAAAAAGCGGCCAAAAAGTAATGATTGGTGAGTATGCAATAAATGGCAATTAAGCCAGAAAGACCAAAAAGTAAGGTTACGTGAATAGGGGTAAACCGAGTTTCTTTTAATTGTTGGGCCAAAAATTTACCAAAAGGACGGCCATAATCAGAGAGATCGAAGAACTTATCTTGAGTTGCAAGTTTAGACATTATAAGCTGTAAAAGTAGAATGACAATATAGTCGAGGCGCAAAAGTAGTTTTATTTGAGCGGAAAAGAAGACTAAACAATAGTTTAGTTTGTGTTAAAGAAAATGGTACATTATGACTTTTATCTAAAAAAAAAAAAAAGGGCAACTTTAATCAAAAAGTTAACCCTTAAATTCCTAAAAAATGAAAACTTTGCTGTATGGTTTAGATAGTATAAAAATTATTTCAGTTATGAATTAATTATTTTGAAATAATCAATACTTATCATTTAGCAAGTAACCACAATTATATTGCTGTCTTAAACAAGCGTCTAAAGACCAAGATAAAGAATCCAAAGCTGAATAATATTGCTCTTGTAAACGATTTAGACAATTCCAATAATCTTCTGCCATATCGATTCCTTGTACAATTGTCCCAAGACCTTCTTCTACCAATCCATTAAATATAGCGCCATATAAATCAGACCATCCTGCATGATTTTCTGAACCGAATACTGGTGTACATTCCCAAGCCATAGACTCAACATATCTCCATGTTATAAAATTACAATTTGAACTAAATTGAATATAGCATCCGTCACAGTCTCCTTGTGACCTAACGTTTTGATTTACAAATAATGCTATCACTACTAAAGCCTTATAAAAACTATTCATTTGTTTTTGTATTATTTTTATACGCTTGAATTATTTCTGATGTAGGAATTTTGTGTTTACTGTTTTTTAGAAAAAAAGAAGCAAATTCCATTTTTTTATTTTTTAATTCTGGATACTTTTTAAAAATTTTTTCTTGGCAAATATTAAACTTAATTTGAGCAAGCATCCTTTTTTTAGCATCTTTGCTTCCTGCTTTTTCCTTTTGCGAAAAATAGTCATCAAATGATTTTATCTTTTTATTTTTAACGTCCTCTCTAATTTTTGACATTTTTACTTTGTCAATTTTTTCATTACGATAAGTAAGCAAATTAACATTGACTTCGTAAAAGGCTAGATCGAGTTCTTTAAATAAAGGATCATCTATAATTTTTGATGATATTTCTCCCTTAGAATCAATTATACTTTCCTCATTTTGACAAGATTGAAATTGAAATAACACACAAATTATTAAAAACATCAATATTTTTTTTTCCTTAAACAAATACTTTTGTATCATATTTTTTTATTTTGGTTGTTAATGAAATTTAGTTATTATTTTTCAATCAAATCTTAACTATCACGTGCACTTGATAATAAAAAAATAATTGCAAGAATAACTTTGTCAAAACTAAAAAAAAAACAATTTTTCAATAAAAAAATATGTGTTGTCTTTGTGTTAAATAGATTTTATTAAATAATAAAATTAACAGAAATAGCACTTATGTGTTTGAAATGAATAAACGCATTTTTATTAAACTTAAACAATAGTTTAGTTTGTGTTAAAGAAAAATAAAAATTACTGCTTTTTAGTACTTTAGTAAAGAATTCTAAATGCTTACATCATGGCAACACCTAATTTTAAAGTAATTTATGCCCTTCGTGAAACGGCAGCACAAATTCAAAATAGTGGACGTTACGAATGGGGACACATGGGAGGATGTAATTGCGGACATTTGGCGCAAAACATTACTTCATTTAGTAGAGCAGAGATACAACGGTATGCCTTGCAAAAACGAGGCGATTGGTCGGAACAAGTGATAGATTATTGTTCAACAAGTGGGTATCCAATGGATTTAATAATTGGTAGAATGTTGGAATTTGGTTTTACCAAAGCGGATTTGAGACAGCTCGAAAACTTATCTAATCCAGAAGTTCTAGCTAAAATTGGGGTGTCCTACTTGAATAGAAATGTTTTGACGGATACGGTACTTTATTTTTATGCTTGGGCTAATTTATTGGAAGATCAATGGATAGCATCTGTTCAGCTACCTGATTTTGAAACAAAACAATTGGTTTGCTAAAAAGCAAACCAATTATTTAGTGAAACGGTGCAACGTATAAGTCATAGCTGTCAATAAAAAGAAAGCTGTGATTTGGTGTGCCAATCCTAACCAAAGGGGTACGCTGTATAACAAAGTCAAAACGCCTAGTGCAAATTGTACAAACACAAGTACTACTAGCGCATTGAGACCGTTTTGTTGAGCAATTGACAAAGTGTACTTTTTGCTTTTGAAATACAATAGAACCATTAACGCCACCACAAGATAAGCGGTTGTACGATGCACGAATTGTACCCCGCTTTTTCCTTCAATTAAATTGAGAATAAAACTGTTTTTTTCGATAAATACACTGTCGTGAATGAATTGCCCATCGCTCATTAATGGCCAATGGTTGTGAATTAATCCAGCGTTTAGTCCGGCAACAAAACCACCGTAAATAATTTGAATTATCAAAAACACAAAGGCAAATCGAGCAATAGTTCTCAATTGAGGATAAAAGTTGTCTTTGTTAGGATAAATTAAATCCAAAGCCACCCAAAGGGTATAAGCGAAGGTGATGAAAGCAAAAGTAAGGTGCAACGCCAGTCTAAAATGGCTCACATCTGGATTGTCGATTAATCCGCTTTTAACCATAAACCAACCCAAAAAGCCTTGAAATCCTCCCATACACAAAAGAACAATACATTTTTTGATAGTAGATTTGTCTAATCTTTTTTTAGCTAAAAAATAAAAGAAAGGGATTAAAAACACCATCCCGATGATTCGACCAATAAAACGGTGAAACCATTCCCAGAAGTAAATGAACTTATAATCGGATAAGGTAAAATCGTTATGTATGTTGATTTTTTGATACTCAGGAAACTTTTTGTATTCTTCAAAAGCTTGATTCCATTTCGCCTCAGTCATAGGAGGAAAGGTATCGGTAATCAAATGCCAGTCGGTCATAGAGAGTCCAGAATTAGTCAAACGGGTAATTCCGCCAACCACAACCATTAAAAACAAAAGAAAGCAGCCAGAAAGCAGCCAAATGATAACAGGTTTATTAGATTTAGTCATTTTTTTAGTGATAAAAATCAATTATTTAATTGCAAATTTATGGGTTTGGCAACGAAAAAAAGGGCTAACAATCGTTAATCTTTAGGCCTAATTTGGCTCCTTTTTTTAAGATAAATTCATAAGCGGCTTGGTACTCATTTTGTATTTCTCCTTCTAAAATAGCTTCTTTAACGGCTTCTTTTAGGATGCCAATTTCTCTGGAAGGTTTTAAATTGAAGAGAGCCATTATTTCTTCGCCACTTATTGGAGGTTGAAAGTTACGGACATGATCTCGATTTTCTACTTCAACAATTTTTTTGCGAACAATTTCAAAATTACTATGGTATTTTTTGAATTTATTTGGGTTTTTAGTAGTTATATCTGCTTCACAAAGCGTCATTAAGTTTTCTACATCTTCTCCTGCATCAAAAACCAAACGACGTACTGCTGAATCTGTAACTGTGTCCTGAGCCAAAACAATTGGTCTCGAACTCATTACAACCATTTTTTGTACAAATTTCATTTTGTGATTCAACGGCATGTGTAACCTTTCGAAGATTTTCTTAACCATTTTACCTCCCAAAAACTCGTGACCGTGAAACGTCCATCCTTGTTTTTTGTTGAAGCGTTTGGTAGGAGCTTTTCCAATATCGTGCAATAAAGCCGCCCATCGCAACCAAACATCTTCGGTGTTAGGGCAAATGTTATCGACTACTTCAAGGGTATGATAAAAGTTGTTTTTATGGGTGTGTCCTTCTATTTCTTCTACTTGATTCAAAGCTGTTAACTCTGGTAGAATCAATTCTAATAATCCTGTTTTGTAAAGCAATAAAAAGCCCAAAGAAGGTTTTTCGGTCAAGAGAATTTTGTTTAACTCTTCTACAATACGTTCTCCTGAAATGATTTTTATTCGCGCTGCGTTTTTGGTAATCGAAGACAAAGATTCTGGGTGAATGTCAAAACCTAATTGCGTAGCGAAACGGATGCCTCTCAACATCCTCAAGGGGTCGTCCGAGAAGGTAATATCTGGGTCAAGCGGCGTTTTTATCGTTTTAGTTTCTAAATCCGAAATTCCACCGAAGGGATCTAAGAGTTCTCCATAGTTAGACGGATTCAAAGACAAAGCCAAAGCGTTTATGGTAAAATCACGGCGGTTTTGATCATCTTGTAAGCTTCCATTTTCTACGATAGGATTTCGGCTATCGTGGGTGTAGGATTCTTTTCTGGCGCCAACAAATTCGATATCAGTATCTTCAAAACGGAGCATTGCGGTGCCGTACGTCTTGAACACTTGTACCTTTGGTTTTTTAGGTAAAAGTTCCGAAACTTTGAGGGCCAATTCGATACCACTGCCCACGGCCACCACATCGATATCTTTTTTGGAGCCTCTTTGTAAAAGTAAATCCCTAACAAACCCGCCAATTACATAACTCTCTATGTTTAGTTCTTGGGAAGCTCTCGATATTACTTCGAATATTGTGTTATTAAGTGCTGATTTATAATTCATATATTGCATTTGCCACGAATTCACGAATTACTATTAATTATTTTATTCTTGAATGATGGCACAAATTTATTCTTGGGTTAGAAAACTATTCTTTTGTATTCCAATGATTTATTGTTAAAATTTACTAAGATTGCTAGTTTGTTTGATGAAACTTTTAAGTAGTTAATACATTGTGCAATGTGTTTAGTATCTATTTTTTCACAGGACTTTAATTCTATTATAATTGTATCAAAAACCACAAAATCAGCATAAAATTTATGTTTTAAAATGATGTCTTTGTAGTGCACACTATATTCTTTTTCTCTTTCAAACGGAATGTTATGTTTATTAAATTCATATTCTAATGCATCTTTATATACGATTTCAGAAAAACCACCACCAAGATTATTATGGACATCAAATAAAATTCCCATTATTTGAAAACTTTCTTCTTTGTGAATAATTTGTGTCATCATTTTTTTTTTAATTAGAATTTGTGAATTCGTGGCTTGTTAAGCCTACTTTCTAATGATTTTAACCTGCGAATCATTCGTGAGTTTTATTATGGTTGAAGGTTTTCCGTTGATTTTTTCGTGCTGCAAATTTACAACATAGTCTACGCCTTTTATAATTTCTTGACTAATTTCTTTGAAAGATAATGGTGTGGGTTGTCCAGAAATATTAGCAGAAGTAGACACTAATGGCTTTTTCATACGTTCTAGTAATTTAAAGCAAAAAGGTTCTTTTATCAGTCGAATACCTAATGATTTGTCTTCAGAAATTAAATTAGGGGCTACATTTCTTGGATTATCTAGTATTAAAGTGGTGGGCTTTTCGGATAAATCTAGAATTTGCCAAGCTACTTCGGGAATCTCCTTGAATACATTGTACATCATTTTTTCCCCATTCATCAAGCAAATCATACTTTTGCTTTCGGTTCTACGTTTGAGCTGATATATTTTAGCCACGGCTTCAGGATTTGTTGCATCACAGCCTATACCCCAAACGGTATCTGTAGGATATAGAATGATACCGCCGTTTTTTATTACTTCAAAAGCATTGATAATCTCTTGATTCATCTGCATTTTATTTTAATGATTTTGACTTTGTTCCATAAAATGCAAAACTATCCATTTGATTTTTGATAGCGTATAAAAAAAAGTTTTTTTTCTTTGTTCAGAAATGGATTCTAGATGAATTTTATCTATTGTTCTAAAAAGTGTTCTAGTTCTGAAACTTTTTAAGAACTACAACTTAACATCGAACAACCAATTTTGTCTTTTGCCCAATCGGGGCGTTTGGTGTACCATTTCTCATATTCTGGCTGTTCTTGATATGGGTTTTGTAAAAGTTCGTATAATTCGTTTAGTATGGTATAGTCTCCTTTTTCTGCGGCATCAATACACAATTGTGCCATATAGTTGCGAAGCACATATTTTGGATTAACTTGATTCATAGCGTTGCTTCTTTCCGCATCAGATACGATTTCTAATTGAAGGCGATCAATGTATTTAGTGAACCAATTGCGCCATCTTAAAGCAATATTTTCATTACAATCATTAGTATTATAAAAGGCGAATTCTATTTTTGTTAAAGCAGTTTCTGGGGTATCATTTTTAAGCACTAAACTCAAGTTTCTAAAGAAAATAGTCATATCGGTTTCTATTTCTTGTAGCAAATCAATAAGTTCTTGAATTATGTTACGGTCATCTTCGTTTTTTGTTTGAAATCCCAATTTTGATTGCATCATTTGTAGATAGTTGGAGTCATACTCTTTGGTGTAAGCGTCCAAAATTGCTTCCAGAGGTTGCGTTTCTTCGATTAATGGATATAAGGCATTGGCCAATTGATACAAATTCCATAAGCCAATTTGAGGTTGATTTTCAAATCGATATCTTTTGTGTTGATTGTCTGTTGTATTTGGAGTCCAGGTTGGGTTGTAGTCCTCTAGCCATCCATAAGGCCCATAGTCAATAGTAATGCCGTGAATGGACATATTATCAGTATTCATTACACCATGAACAAAACCTACTCTTTGCCAGTTGAGAATCATTTCGAGAGTACTTTTAGAAACTGCTTCAAAAAAATGGATGTATTTTTCTTTTCCTGTTTCTTTTATAGATGGGAAGTGATGTTGAATGGTAAAATCAGCGAGTAATTTCAGATTCGTGTGATCTTGTCTGGCGGCAAAAATTTCAAAATTTCCAAATCGAATAAAACTCGAAGCCACTCTACAAACTATAGCTCCTTTTTCGTAAGCTGGATTCCCGTTGTACATAATGTCTCTCAGAACTTCGTCTCCTGTTACAACTAGTGAAAGGGAACGGGTAGTGGGTACTCCTAAATGTTGCATGGCTTCGGCACACAAATATTCTCTAATGGAAGAACGTAAAACAGCTAATCCGTCTGCGGTTCGTGAATATGGGGTTGGTCCTGCACCTTTTAATTGTAGTGTAAAGTTTTTTCCTTCGTGTGTCACTTCCATTACATTAATAGCTCTTCCATCGCCTAATTGTCCTGCCCAATTTCCAAATTGATGACCCGCATAACACATGGCAAAAGGTTGTGTGTTGGGATACATTTTTGTTCCTGAGAAAACGGCCAAGAAATCATCACTTTTCAACTCTTCTTCTTGTAATCCAATTTGCTTCGCAACATCTATACCTACGTGAATTAGTGATGGATTTGATGGTACTTTGGGAGATACGGATGAAAAGCAAGCATTGTAAACTTGCCTTGGTGTATTATTTTGATTTGAATCAAAAGGAAGTGCCTTTGTAAATAGCGGATTTAGTTTTAAGTTCATTACAGCGTTTGCGAGTAGTTAACAGTTATTCATTGGATGAAACCGTAAAAGTAAGAATACCTATTTTTTATATCTTTCTTTTTGAGGTCTAATTAACGATAACTGAGGTTTTTTTTTGGAATACTTTTGAAAAGGAAGATTTATTTTATGATATTTAAACTAAAGTATTGATATTGTTTGTTTTGTGGTAATTATAATCTTATTTTTTAATAATTTTAGTAACCAAAACGGGAGGTTTTTCTCTTTACATGAATTGTTTAGTTTTTACACAATGTTTATAAATTTCTTATACTTCACTTAATTCTTTAATAACTATGTTGACATTCTATTTATTCTTATTTGAAAGAAGGAAGCGATTTACTTTGATTTTCCTTTTCTTGATTCTGTTTTTTTCGGGATTAACATCTGATTTATTGGCTCAAAACACGGATCCCCAAACTTTGGATACTTTGTTGCAAAACATCAAAAAAACCGATAAGCAAATGAAGCAACTCAATAAGGAGAGCTTTACGCAAAGTAAAGAAAATTATGAGTTTAATGTCTTGCTGAACAAACAAAACCATTCTTTTAATTTATTAAACGAACAGATTCAAAAAGCTAATGCGGTATTGAAAGAAGGTATTGATTACAAAGGCTTTACAAAAGAGTTGGACTTATTGGTCAAACTGAAAAAAAATACCACAAGGGGAATCGTAACTAACGAGAGTAAAATGCAATCTGCCAGAGATTTATCGGCTACCTCCTTACTTTTGAAAGAAATTCTAAAAAGAACAAATTCTCAATTAGAGAAAATTTCACTAAACAATGAATCTTTGAGTAAGATTCAACGAAGAATGGATTCTTTAGCCGCGGATAAAATCTTATATGAAATTCCAGTGAAAGAAGCTGCTAAGAAAAATTATGTGCAACGTATGGTTTTTATAGCCAATGATTTAAAATTGGTTAATTCTAGTTTGAAAAATGCCATTGATAGTATTCAAAAACTCGAAGTTAAAGGCAAAGTTTTTAAGTACAGTTTAGAAACAGATTTGGCACTTGTTAACAACGTTAGAAAGGCAGTCAGTGAAAATATAAATAATGCGCTTCCTGATATTGTTTATTCAGAATCCAAGGATTTTACTTTTAAGCAGACTCTTATTCAGTCACTCTATAAAGGGTATTTGTCTTTTGTTTTTTACGGAGCCAACCAAGTAGATAATTTGATTGTATTTTTCTTCTTTACAGCTTTTTTGACTATTTATTTGCGACTTATTCGGAAAAAATTCAAGCAGGCCAATCTCTATAAAAATTTAAAATTTCCTGGATATGTTTTAAATTATCCTTTAGCCGCTTCGGTTTTGATCATGATCTCTATTTTTCAATTCTTTTTGCCATCTCCTCCTTTTGTATTTTCGGGTTTGTTGTGGCTGATTTCCGGAATTGCAATTACACTTATTTCTTTTCGTTCGACGAGTAGGTATTGGTTCAAAGTATGGTTGGTAATTTTTGCATTAAATATTATAGCCATTTTGGATAATTTAATTCTATTGTATACTCCTTTAGAAGGAAATTTGGTGCTATTAATGAGTATCATTGGAATACTATTTGGATTTTATGTTTTGGTTAATAGTAGAAAAAGTGACAAGGAATTTAAAGAGAAAAGTTTTACAGTTGCATTTGTTATTTTTTTAATATTCCAAGTCTTAGCCATCTATTATATGGTACATGATTGCTATAATTTAGCTAAAATTTTAATGACAAATGGTTTTTTTACGCTCATGATTGTATTCCAATTAATTTGGTCTTTTGGTTTAAGTATCGATACTTTTAATTTTTCGAAGCATTTGTCATTATATCATCAAGAAGATTTTGAACGAAAGCAAAATGAACAAGCGGACTTTAAAATGCCTCTTTTTGTCTACTTTTTGTTTTTTGTAGGTTGGTATATTTTAGTAAGTCGAAATACCTATAATTTTCAAAATTTTATAGATCCAATAGCTGCCGCTTATTTTGAGGAAAAGCAATTTGGTGAGTTTAAATTTTCCTTTCATTCGGTTTTTTCATTCTTTTTTATCATTTTTCTTTCAGGATTAAGCGCTAGAATCGTAACGCTTTTAGCTACAGATACCAAGCCCAAAGGACAAGAAGCAACCGGTAATGGATTGGGGAGTTGGTTGCTATTAATTCGTATTTCGTTAATCACAATTGGAGTCATTATAGCATTTGTATCGGCGGGTATTCCCATGGACAAGATTGCTTTAATGGTTAGTGCGCTGAGTGTGGGGATTGGTTTTGGTTTACAAAATTTGACTAATAACTTAATTAGCGGGTTGATCATCGCTTTTGAAAAACCTATCAACCTTAATGATATCGTTGAGGTAGGTGGGCAAACCGGGAAAATGAAATCCATTGGAATTCGCAGTAGTGTTATCACCACTTGGGATGGGGCGGATGTTATCATTCCTAATGGAGATTTGTTAAGTAATCAGTTGGTAAACTGGACTATGGGGAGTAATCGCAGGCGATTTGAGCTGGACTTAGGGGTGGCTTACGGTTCTGATTTGGAACAAGTAACAGTTATTATAAAGAAGGTTTTGAATGCTCATGATTTAGTATTAAAAAATCCCGAACCCATGGTTTGGCTCACAAAATTTAATGATAGCTCCATCGATTTTGCTATAAAATTTTGGGTGCCTCATTTTAATTTTGGCAATGATGTTAAAAATGATATCATTATTGCTATTGATGTTGCTTTCAAAGCGAATGGAATTGAGATCCCTTTTCCACAACAAGATTTGCACATTAGAAGTAATCAAACCGGAAATAGCGATGCTGTATAAGAAAAAGAGTAATTTAACTCATGAAAAAAAGGCTTTTTGATCAAATTCAAAAAGCCTTTTTTTTATTGTTTTTTATATATAGAATAGATTACGTCAAGTGTTTTTTGATCGATTATTGGAGTGAGATCGGTTTTGATGTAATGTAATTTGAAAGCACTAATGGCAGCATTTAAATTTTTAGTATCATAACCAATAATTCTTAAAGCCATTTCAATATTAAAATCAGTTGGTGCTTTTTCAAGTGTTTCCTCTGGCCAATAGCCAAATCCTTTTTCTGACAATAATTGCCAAGGAAATAAAGCACTAGGATCTACTTTTCTAGAAGGAGCAATATCAGAATGGCCTATAAAATTTTGAGTTGGGATATTATAATCCTTCTTTAATTTTGTTAATAAGGCAATCAAACTATTAATTTGAGCTTCGGAAAATGGTTCCTTGCCATTATTATCTAATTCTATGCCGATAGAAGCAGAATTGATATCACTATTTCTTCCCCAAGTTGCATTTCCGGCATGCCAACCTCTTAAATAATCATTTAACATTTGAACTACCTTTCCATCATCACCTATTACATAGTGAGAGCTAACTTGAGTACGCTCTAAAGTAAAGGTTTTGATTGTTTGTGGTAATGAATCTTGTGCAGTATGATGTATGATTACAAAATTTGGTTTACGTAAATTAAAGTTGACTGTGCCTATCCATTCTGTTTTGATATTTTCAAGGGTAGTAGGTCCTTTTTTGTAAATTGAATCTGTTAACTTACTGATTTGTTTAGTAAAAAGAGTGTCAAGTGTAGTGCTGGTATTAATTGTTTTTAATTCAACACTTTCTTTGTCAGCTAACTTTTTTTGAAGTGTTTTAAGTTGCTCTTCGTATTTTTTGTTGCTTTCTTTATAAGGGTTAGTTCCACAAGAAGATATGAATATTCCAGCAGAAAATAAAATCAAATAGTTTTTAATAGTCATGGTTGTGGTTTTGGTTAATTAATTTGAATTTATTTTTTTTTCTTTTTTTTGAAACCGTCTTTCACGATTTTTTTATAAAGTTCTTTTTGGTCAGGGTTTAATAGTTCTAATATTTTACGATCTGTGTTTTCGGAAATCACTTTAAGATCTTCTCCTTTGCTTTCGTTTGAAGTTTCTTTTTTGATAATTATTCCCTGTGCGTTTAAACTTTCTATTAAAATATTTTTTACAGCAATTTCTTGAAGTGCATCCAAGGTTAATTCAGCTTTTAAATTGTCAATTACCTTACTGGCAGTTTCTTCGTTTGAAGGCGGTTTTGGAGCACTTTGTTGTGTTGGAAGCTGACTCATTTGATTCATTTGTCCCATTCTACCACCATTACCATAGCCATTATTTCCGTAACCGTTGTTGTAATATTGTGCCGAGCTATTTTGAGTGAATAAAAATCCTAGCGTTAGAATAAGTATAGATATTGCTTTTCTCATGTTGTTTTTTATTTCAAATATAATAATTAAACCGGTTCACCATATAAGTCGAACTCTGTAGCTTCGGTAATTTTTATGCTTACAAATTCACCTGTTTTCAAATAATGTTTTGCTGCATCTATCAAAACTTCATTATCTACATCAGGGCTATCAAATTCTGTTCTGCCAATAAAGTGTGCTCCTTCTTTGCGATCAATAATACATTGAAAGGTTTTGCCAACTTTTTCTTGATTCAAGTCCCATGAAATTTGGGATTGTAATTCCATAATTTCATTCACTCGATCTTGTTTTACTTCCTGAGGCACATCATCTTCTAGTAGAAAAGCATGCGTATTTTCTTCATGAGAATAAGCAAAACAACCCATTCTGTCAAATTTCATTTCTTGAACAAAATTTTTCAATATTTCAAAATCTTCTTGAGTTTCTCCTGGATATCCCACAATTAGGGTGGTTCTAATAGCAATTCCGGGAACCGTTGCTCTAAAATCTTTTAATAATTGTGTGGTTTTTGCTTGAGTAGTTCCGCGACGCATTGATTTCAGCAACTTGTCTGAAACATGCTGCAACGGGATGTCGATATAATTACAAATTTTTGGCTCTCTTTTCATGATTTCCAATACATCCATCGGGAATCCGGTAGGAAATGCATAATGCAAACGAATCCATTCAATACCTTCCACTTTTACTAGCGCTTCTAGCAAATCGCCAAGGGCACGTTTTTTATATAAATCAAGACCATAATACGTCAAGTCTTGCGCAATCAAAATCAATTCTTTTACGCCATCTTTGGCTAATCCTTCTGCTTCTTTAACCAATTTTTCAATGGTTTGAGACACATTTTTTCCTCTCATTAACGGAATCGCACAAAAACTACAAGGTCTGTCACAACCTTCCGAAATTTTTAAGTAGGCATAATTTTTAGGTGTTGTAGTCAAGCGTTCGCCTAATAATTCATGCTTGTAATCTGCTCCCAAAGCCTTCAATAAACCGGGTAATTCTGTGGTGCCAAAATATTGATCTACATTTGGAATTTCTTTTTCTAAATCGGGGCGATATCTTTCAGAAAGACACCCAGTAACAAAAACTTTGTCGACTAATCCTTTTTCCTTTTTATCGGCATATTCCAAAATCATATTTACTGATTCGGCTTTCGCGTTATCAATAAATCCACAAGTATTTATTACAATAATGTTACCTTCATCAGCTGCCTTTGCTTCATGTGTAACCTCTTTTCCGCTTGCTCGAAGTTGCCCCATTAACACTTCACTATCATATACATTTTTTGAACAACCTAAAGTAATTACATTGATCTTGTTCTTTTTTGACGACTTTGTTCTCATAATTTCTATCCCCTTTCTTCTTTGAATCGGCAAAATTACGCTTTTTTTCTAGTTCAATTTCTATGAAATACAAAAAAGGTAATTTTCGTATTATTTTATGAACTCATGAAAACCTTTGAATATTATGAAGTCTCAGTAAACCCTTATTCCGTAAAAGAAATCTATTAAAATTGAAATAGGTCATCGCTTTTAAATGTATTTCTGAGGTTTTTTGGTTAAAAAATGTGAATTTTAGCTTTTGTGTTGGACAATAATAATTTACAATGCCTTATGAATAACGAATGATTTTATAAAAAAAACGAAGCCTAAACTTGAAAGAATAGGCTTCGCGTATACCATTGAGGTCGATTTACAATTCAAATAACAAGGTCAGTGAAATGTTGTTATTTAGGGTATCAATGCTAGCGGCGTCTGTTAGGCCAGTATTGAAAAAGCCTTGTTGGTAATTTCTTTTGCTATAAGAATAACTCAAATCCACTTTTGTTGCTCCAAAATTATAACCAAAACCACCTGAATAACTTGTTAGATCGCCAATCGTAGTTTTGTTTTTATAAGGACTTTCTTCGCTACGATATCCTGCTCTTATGCTTAATGCTTTAATTCGGTATTCAGCACCAATGCGTATTTCAGAAGTACTTGTTAAAGTTGTATTCATCTCACGGTTCAAGTCCATAAAATAAGGGTCATTTGATGGTCTGAATTTGGTAGCACTATAGTCTTTAAGCGCATAATCAAAACTGATTAACCCTTTTTTACCAAATACATAAGCTGCGCTTCCGGTAATTTTGCCGGGTGTTTGTAATCGGTAAGGGTCATAATAATTGGTGATTCTTGGGTCAATCACATCGGCAGGTAATTCACCTGTTACATTACTTCGTACCGAGCTTAGTCTTTGAGTAAATTCATCGCTTAAGCTAAGCCAAGTAGGTGATTCATACGTTAATCCCATTCTTAAACCGTCAGTAATTTTTGCGATAGCGCCTAGTTGAAATGAAAAACCTGTGGCATTAGTGTGTAAATCGTTACTAAAACGCATTCTATTAATACGATCATCAGTAGTCAAGCTATTGTCGTTATCCTCATAGAAGCGTTGAGATTGTGTATAATTTGAAAAATGAGAATTCAAATTCACCCCGATATAAAGTTTGTCTTTGTAAGCTGTAGAAAAATTAAAGGATAGTTTTCCGTTGTATCCATTAGAATAGATGGCATTTTCTTGATAATAATTGCCACCTTCTCGCACATTGGAAGTGTAAGCAGTATTAGTAGTAGAATTTGAAACAGGATTGATTAAGTAGCCTTGGTAGCCTAAAAAAGCTTGTTGTTCTTTATTGCTTAGTTGTCCATAATTTCCGTTTTCAAGGGTGCTCAATGGAACGCCATTGGCATAATTTACAAAATAACTACCAATTGAATTTTGTCTATTTACCCCTGCAGAAAATTGTGAATTGTCAAAATTGTTAATGTTTTCATAGTTTACTCCAAAAGTAATTTTGGTCCAGTTTGAATTGCTATTCTGGTTTTTGAATACGAAAACAGCACCTGCTTGATTGATATCAAAACTATTTTCAGAATCACTTGTTTTGGTGCCAAAATAGTTGGAATTATTTTTAGTATCATAATTTGTCAACGTTACTCCAACTTGATTATTGTTGAAAACAGAACTACCAGCAGGATTAGAATTAATGGCAGAAAGATCAGCTCCTAAGGCTCCAAAAGCGCCTCCCATGGCTCTATATCTTGCGGTACCATTAAGATTGTCTACGGAATAGCGTAAAGCGTCTCTGATTTCTTGTGCATTACTGGAAACTGTAAGTAAAGCTAAAGCAAATACAATAAGATTATTTTTCATTTTATTTAATTGTTTAAAAAATACATTGAACTGTTATTGTAGCTGTTATCCTCTGCCACCTCTGCCACCTCCGCTGGAAGTTCTACCACCACCACCTGATGAGCGCATAGTTCCGCTAGAGGAACTTGGAGAATAAGTTCGAGACGGGCTATAATTACTACTTCTGCTGCTAGATGAAGAATTGTTGTAATTACGGCTTTCACTTCGGGTACTGTTTCTGTTGTAAGTGGAATTTGAATTATTGTTGTATCCAGGATTAGCAGTTGAGGTGCTATTTCTTCGGTTAGAATAATTGCTATAATTAGTGTTTGAGGTATTGTTTCGGGTAAAATCAGTACTACCTCTTCGGTTGCTAATTCCGTTAGAAGTATAATTTCTGTTGAAAGAATTGGAACTCATTCTATTGTTACTACCATTAGTAGAATAAGATCGGTTAGTATAGCCTGAGCTTCTTCTACTCGAATTATAGTTGTAGTCGGTGTATCTATTATGATACGCCCAATTGCCTCCAGGATATCCCCACCCTGTGTTCCAGCCCCAGTTGGGTCCGTACCAATTGTTCCAGCCCCAGCCCATATTCCATCCCCAGTTCGGGCCGTACCAGTTATTCCATCCCCAACCACCATACCAACCATTCATGCCCCATCCCCAACCAGGACCATACCAATTGTTCCATCCGTTATCGTTAATATAAATAGTGGTAGATTGAGGATTGCTACCCCAACCGGCATACCCTGTATTTGGTGCCTGAATACTGTCATTAAATGCAATAGCATTATTATAACTCTCTACATCAGTAAAAATTTCCGAAGATCCATCGGTACTTTGTAAGGAGTTAAAATATTCTTGGTACTGAGTTCCTGAATTATTTTGAGTAGCATTGTAATTACGAGAGGTATTTGTGGTGTAAACACCATCACTTTCATAATATGAACTGTTTTGATAAGATCCGCAGGAAGTGAAAAGTAACATTAAAAATCCAACAAAGTGTAATTGGTACGTATTTCTTGGTGAAAAAAGAGTAGTTTTCATATCTATGGGATTTTTTATTGTTGAACAATACAAAAATAGTTAGTTTTGCCTAACGTAAAAGTTAAAAATATTAAAAACAAAATTTGTGCCAAACTATTAAATATGAGCAAGAACCTTACTACAAGAGAAGAAGATTATTCAAAATGGTATAATGAGCTGGTTGTAAAAGCGGATTTAGCAGAGAATTCAGGAGTTAGAGGCTGTATGGTAATCAAGCCATATGGGTATGCAATCTGGGAAAAAATGCAATCAGAGCTAGATCGCATGTTTAAAGAAACAGGTCATCAAAATGCTTATTTTCCTTTGTTTGTGCCCAAAAGCATGTTTGAGGCCGAAGAAAAAAATGCTGAAGGTTTTGCAAAAGAATGTGCTATTGTTACGCATTATCGATTAAAAAATGATCCAGACAAACCAGGAAAGTTAATGGTTGATCCAAATGCAAAATTAGAAGAGGAGTTAATTGTTCGTCCAACTAGTGAAGCTATCATTTGGTCTACATACAAAGGTTGGGTCCAATCCTACCGTGATTTACCATTGTTGATTAATCAATGGGCGAATGTAGTACGATGGGAAATGAGAACGCGTTTGTTTTTAAGAACTGCTGAGTTTTTGTGGCAAGAAGGGCATACCGCTCACGCTACAAAGGAAGAAGCTATTGAAGAATCAGAGAAAATGATGAATGTGTATGCTGATTTCGTTCAGAATTTTATGGCTATACCCGTTGTAAAAGGATTAAAAACAGAAACAGAACGATTTGCTGGCGCTGAAGAAACCTATTGTATTGAAGCTTTGATGCAAGATGGTAAAGCCTTGCAAGCTGGTACATCACATTTTTTAGGTCAAAATTTCGCCAAAGCTTTTGATGTTAAGTTTGCCAATGCGGAAGGCAAGCAAGAATATGTTTGGGGAACTTCTTGGGGAGTTTCAACCCGATTGATGGGAGCTTTAGTTATGACGCACTCTGATGACAAAGGATTGGTTTTACCTCCTAATTTGGCGCCAATTCAAGTTGTAATTGTGCCTATATATAAGTCAGATGAACAATTGCAAGCGATTTCAGCTGCTGTTGCAACTGTTTCGACTACTCTACGCAAACTTGATATTAGTGTTAAGTATGATGATAGAATTACTCAAAAACCAGGATTTAAATTTGCTGAGTGGGAATTAAAAGGTGTTCCGGTTCGAATTGCAGTGGGTCCAAAAGATTTGGAAAATGGAACTTTTGAAGTGGCTCGACGAGATAATTTGTCAAAAGAGGTAGTTGCGGCAGATGGAATTGAAAATTATATTGCTACTTTACTTTCGCAAATTCAAACGGATTTATTTAATAATGCGCTATCTTATAGAGAAAGTCATAGTACAGAAGTGAATAGTTTTGAGGAATTTAAGTCTGTTTTGGAAGGAAAAGGTGGTTTCATTTCAGCGCATTGGGATGGTACTGCAGCTACTGAAGAAAAGATAAAAGAATTGACAAAAGCAACCATAAGATGTATTCCTTTGGATAGAGTAGAGGAGGCGGGAAGCTGCGTGCTTACTGGTGATCCTTCGGTTGGGAGAGTGTTGTTTGCCAAGGCATATTAAAAAAAAATAATTTTTTTTGCATCAGCTATTGTGCTTCTCAAAAATAGTTGTATTTTTGCATCCGCAATACAGAAGCAGGGTCCGTTCGTCTATCGGTTAGGACGCCAGGTTTTCATCCTGGTAAGGGGGGTTCGATTCCCCCACGGACTACAAATTTTGTTTTCAATATAGTTTTCCTGAACTCAAATCAGGAGATTGGTCCGTTCGTCTATCGGTTAGGACGCCAGGTTTTCATCCTGGTAAGGGGGGTTCGATTCCCCCACGGACTACAAGTTAAAAAGAATAGGAACCCAAACTTAGAAGAATATTGGTCCGTTCGTCTAGGGGTTAGGACGCCAGGTTTTCATCCTGGTAACAGGGGTTCGATTCCCCTACGGACTACAAAAAAACTAATTTAAAGATAAAAAATAATTACGATGGCAAATCATAAGTCAGCTCTAAAGAGAATCAGAAGTAACGAAAAGAAAAGAGTGTTAAATAGATACCAACACAAAACTACTCGTAATGCTATTAAAGCACTAAGAATTGCTACAGATAAAGTTGATGCTACGGCTAAATTGTCTGCTGTTATTTCTATGATTGATAAGTTAGCTAAGAAAAATATTATCCATGATAATAAAGCTTCTAACTTAAAATCTAAGTTAACTAAGCACGTTTCTAAATTGTAATTATTTACAATTTTATATAGATGTAAAACCCCTTTTTTAAAAGGGGTTTTTTTGTTTACTTTAATTTTTCATTAAGATATTCTAGCATGCCTATGGTTATTGGTTTTGGTAGAAAGTCAGTAACAATGGGGAATATCTTTGCTTTTGCTAGGTCTTGAGGATCTACAGTAGAAGATATGATGATTACCCTAGTGTTTTTGTTGAATTTGTTATATTCGTCTGTTGTAAATATTTCTAAAAATTTCCATCCTCCCATCACTGGCATATTAAGGTCTAAAAAAATCAAATCAATCTTCGGATTCTGGTCAGGGTTATCTTTAGCTGATTTGTAAAAGTTTAATGCCTCTTCTCCGTTTAGGGCAGTCACCACTTCTTTAGCGAATGCTATCTTTGAAATGATTTTTTTACTAATCATCAAAGAAATTGGATCGTCGTCAATGCAGAGAATAGTGTTAAACATAAAATGTTTTTAAAAAGTTAATGTGAATTGGGTTCCTTTGTTTACTTCACTATCTATGGCTATGCTGCCGCCTAAAGATTCAATCTGTGATTTTACCAAGTAAAGCCCAAGGCCTTTACTGTCAGGATAATCATGAAATCTTTGGTATAAACCAAAGACAAGATCGGAGTTTTGTTTTAAATCTATTCCGATGCCATTGTCTTTGAAATAAATTACTGGATTTTTTTGATCTGTTTTACTTGAAATAGAAATTTTAAGTGGTCTTTGATCTGATTTATATTTTATAGAGTTCGTTAATAAGTTTAGAATGATGCTTTCTAAATAGGACTTATTGGTAAAAATGTACTCTTGTGTTTTAAAATCTAGTTGGATGTTTGGTTGGACTTTCTCTATTTGAAATTGCAGTTGATTGGCTATTTGATCTACTAAATTTTCTAAGTATACATTTTCTTTTTTTATTGATATTTGATCTTTAATAACAATAATTTTCACAAGATCGTTAATGGTTTCGTTTAGTAAATGGGTTGATTTTTTAAATCCATCAATTATTTCTTGTAATTCTTCATCGTAAATAGGGATGTCTTCTACTAGATTTAATAAGCCTATCAAATTAGATAATGGAGCACGTAAATTGTGAGATGTTATGTATGAGAATTGCTTTAAATCTTTGTTGTTTTGAGTTAATTCTCTAATGAGTTGTTCTTTTTCTTTTTCCTGTCTTCTCTCTTCGGTAACATCTTTTTGTATTGAAATCCAATGTGATAGTTCATGGTCGGCATTATATACTGGAATCATTGAAAAGCGAACCCAATATTCTTCTTTGTCTTTTTTGCAGGTAAGAGTTTCTATTTGGCATTCTCTTTTTTCGGCTATTGCGGTTTTGAATTTTTCAAACTCATTACTATCAAAATATTCGGTATTGAAAGGATTGAAGGGTTTGTGTAATAGATTTTTTGATTTGTATCCTGTCATGGTACAAAATGAGTCATTCACATAAATAATGTTGGGTAATGAAGTGGTGTCTGATTCGGATTTTGTAATTACAACTGCGTCTTTGGTTTGAGTTACCACAGTTTCTAGTAATTTTAAGTTTTGTTCTTCTTCTTTTTGTTTGGTAATATCCTGAATGGCTCCAATCATTCGGAGGGCTCTTCCTTCTTTGTCTTTTAGCAGAAAACCTCTATCTAAAACGTATTTATAGGTATTATCAGCACATCTAAAGCGGTATTGATCTTGCCAGTTTTCTGATTTTTGCTCTATGAAAGAGTATAGTTTTACAGACATTTTGATACTGTCTTCGGGGTGAATTTTTTCAAACCACCAAGAAGAGGTGTTGCCAACTTGTTCTTGAGTGTAGCCAAATACGGTTTCTATTCCTTTGTTCCAAACTATACTGTCTTTTTGGATGTTCCAATCCCAGATAGTATCACTAGTGGCTTTGGATACAATGTTGTAACGCTCGTTAGAGGCTCTGATTTCGTTATTGTTAGATTTTATTTTCTCTAGGATTTTATGGTTTCTTTTGTCATTTTTAGACAAAATGTACCGAAACAAAAAACCGGTGAATAGGATAAAAGAAAGATCTTTTAGAAAATTATCAATTTGCGGATTGATAAAAGTTAGGTGGTTAGACAGTTTATGCCAAATTATTGCCATAAACATCGAGAAGAGTATGAAAACACTAATTATTTTATTTGTTTTACCTTTCATTAATCAAATATATGTAATTTAATTCTAGTTTAGAAATAATCTCAAGGACTCGAGTAAAAATATAACCAGAAATTACCGAAACAGCTGATGTTCAAACTTTTAGTAAACCGTCTTTGAAACGTTTTTTATATGAAAATAAAGTGTACATTTGCAACCACAAAAAATAACAGATGGAATCTATTAGAAACATTGCAATTATTGCCCACGTCGATCACGGTAAGACCACTTTGGTTGATAAAATTATGTATCACTGTCAATTATTTCGTGATAACGAAAATACAGGTGATTTAATTCTTGATAACAACGATTTAGAGCGTGAGAGAGGTATTACTATTACTTCCAAAAACGTTTCAGTTCAATATAAAGGAACAAAAATCAATATTATCGATACTCCTGGTCACGCCGATTTTGGGGGAGAAGTAGAACGTGTATTGAACATGGCCGACGGTGTATGTTTATTAGTGGATGCTTTTGAAGGTCCAATGCCACAAACTCGTTTTGTACTACAAAAAGCGATTGACTTAGGCCTTAAGCCTTGTGTAGTTATCAATAAAGTAGATAAAGAAAACTGTACTCCTGAAGAAGTACATGAAAAAGTTTTTGACTTAATGTTTGAATTAGGTGCACAAGAATGGCAATTAGATTTTCCAACGGTTTATGGTTCTGCTAAGAACAACTGGATGTCTGATGATTGGAAAAATCAAACAGAAAACATCGAGCCATTGTTGGATATGGTAATTGAGAATGTTCCAGCTCCAAAAGTATCCGAAGGAAATCCACAAATGTTGATTACTTCTCTTGACTTTTCAGCTTTTACGGGTCGTATTGCTATTGGTCGTTTAGAAAGAGGTATTTTGAAAGAAGGCATGCCAATTTCATTAGTAAAAAGAGATGGTACTGTAACTAAATCTAGAATTAAAGAATTACATACTTTTGAAGGTCTTGGACGTAAAAAAGTGGAGCAAGTGATTGCTGGTGATATTTGTGCCATTGTTGGTGTTGAAGGATTTGAAATTGGTGATACAATCTCTGATTTTGATAATCCTGAAGGTTTGGCTTCTATTGCTATTGACGAGCCTACTATGAGTATGTTGTTTACTATTAATGATTCTCCTTTCTTTGGAAAAGAAGGTAAATTTGTAACTTCTCGTCATATTAGAGAGCGTTTGACCAAAGAGTTAGAGAAAAACTTAGCCATGAAATTAGGTGAAACTGATTCAGCTGATAAATTTATGGTTTTTGGTCGTGGTGTATTGCACTTATCTGTTCTTATCGAAACCATGAGAAGAGAAGGGTATGAGTTACAAATCGGACAACCACAAGTAATCATCAAAGAAGTTGACGGTGTAAAATGTGAGCCAATTGAAGAGTTAACAATCGACTTACCTGAAAATCTTTCAGGGAGAGCTGTTGAATTTGTAACTTTACGTAAAGGTGAAATGCTTTCTATGGAAACTAAAGGAGAGCGTATGATTATTAAATTTAATATTCCATCTCGTGGAATTATTGGATTGCGTAACCAATTATTAACTGCTACTGCTGGTGAAGCTATTATGGCACACCGTTTTATCGGTTATGAGCCATACAAAGGTGAAATTGCTGGACGTAATAAAGGGTCATTGATCTCTATGGAAAAAGGAAAAGCTATTCCTTATTCTATCGATAAATTGCAAGATCGTGGTAAGTTTTTCGTGGAACCCAATGCTGAAATCTACGAAGGTCAAGTAATTGGTGAAAACTCTCGTGGGGATGATATGTGTGTGAACGTAACTAAAGAGAAAAAACAATCTAACGTTCGTTCTTCTGGTAATGATGAAAAAGCGAGAATTATTCCTCCAATCATTTTCTCTTTAGAAGAAGCTTTAGAATACATTCAAAAAGATGAATATGTAGAGGTTACTCCAAAATCTATTCGTTTGAGAAAAATATATTTGACAGAAACAGATAGAAAGAGATACAAAATCTAATCTTTTTTAAATCTAAATAGTAAAAATCCCAAATTCCAAAGTTATGGAGTTTGGGATTTTTTTATGGTGTTCTCCGCCTGAAAATGCGGGTCTATATCCCTAACACAATATAGATACCATTAGAAATTATAATTTATCATTCATTTTAATCGTAATTTTTGAATTAGCCACAAGAGAAAACTTTGCATCTTCAAATTTTGGTGGCCCCATAAATCCTTTAGCATTGTTCGAGCAAGCGACGGCTTCTTTTGGCATTCCGATGAAATTTTTATCCAATTTTCCGTTGCTATTTTCGTCATGATATACCATCAGCGTATAATCGGATTTGGGTAAATCATTAAAAACTACTGTTGCCGTATTGGATTTGATGCTGGAAGAAGTGGTTTTAAAAGCACTTTTTAAAAACGTTCCTTTTGAGTTGTAAACTTCTGCAGTGAGTTTTCCAGCATTGTTGTTTATGCCTGTAACAGTAACGGTTAGTGAAGTTGTTTGGGCGAAACTTATGCTACCAATAAGAGTTAAAAGACCCGTAATTTTTATCATGATACATTTATTTTTTTAATAGAAATAATAAGGGAATATCCAATCGCTTCGCCCAAGCTATCTCGGAATGATTTTCTCCGGGGAAGAATTTGGTTTCCCAGTTTTTGTTGGTAAAACCTTTGGCTTTCATCACAACATCTACTTTTTCTTGTAGCGGTTTGTACATTGCATCCAAGGTTTGGTCGCCATAATCAAAATAGATTTTATGATTTTTTGGACTTGGTAAATTGTTTTTTAAATACTGAACAAACGCATTTGGAATTGGATTGTTTTCAACAGAAAATACACCCGGCCAATGCGTTGATAAGCAAGCGGCACCTCCAAAAACTTTTGGATATTCACAAATTGCGTAGATCGAAATGAGGCCACCCATACTCGAACCTGCAACGAAAGTATTTTTTTGATCTTTTTTAGTAGCGAATTTTCGGTCTATGAACGGTTTTAATTCGGTCACCAAAAATTTCAAATACAAATCTGAATAAGGGTTGAAGGTATCTTTGGTCCTGCCAGCTTTTTGTAATTGAGCTGTGACGGTATCTCTTTGAATTTGAGTCAAACTTGCATAAGGCTTTTGAGGGAAATATTCTGGGTGACGTTTTGGCCCGTTGTTCCAAATACCTACGACGATAAATTTTTGAGTTTTTCCCTCGGCAATTAATTTCCCTGCCACTTCATCTATTTCCCAAGCTTGCTTATTCCAGGTGCTTTGTGCATCGTATAATGCTTGACCGTCGTGCATATAGAGAACAGCGTATTTTTCTTTGTCTGAATAGCCATCGGGTAGCCAAACATCAATGTTTCGGGCATCAATTAGTTTTGATTTGAAATTTTCAAAACGTAACACTTTTCCAGAAGTCACTTGCACTTGTGCCACTGAGTATTGCATAAAAGTGATAGAAAAGAGTAGGATTAATTTGATTTTCATTTGTTTATGTTTAGTGTTTCTTGCAGGAAATCAAAGGTTTAATAATTGAATTCGGTTTTCATAAGATATAGATTGTCTCCAGCTAAATCTGAATTCAATTAAAAACTCGTTTTACTTTATTTAATTTCTAGAATCAAAGCCGTTTTTGGGGCTACTTCTAGCGTTCCATTTATATTTATTTCTTTACCACTTAGCGCATCTTTTGCACTGAAATTGGAAGGAATCATATCTTGATAGGTTTTCATATCCAATGTGATTTTTTTATCGTTTTTATTCAAAATCACCATTATTTTTTGTGTATCGTTGTATCGAAAATAGACGTAAGCGTCATTTTTTTCAGGAGCATAATGTTTGAATTTTCCATTATGTATTGCTGTGGCTGTTTTTCTCCAATTGAAAAGATGGGTAAAGAATTTTTGAGCCGCTACTTCTTCACTAGTTAATCCTTTTCCGGTAACCGCATTTTTGGAATCTCCTTCCCAACCGCCATAAAAATCGACCCTTCTGAATCCATCATTACCCGGTTTTTCTTGTCTGTACAATAATTCAGTGCCATAATACATTTGCGGAATTCCTCGCATAGTTGCATATAACGTCATGGCTAATTTCCAATGCTCCAGATTGTGTTGTACTCTAGTATAAATACGATCCATATCGTGATTGTCTGGAAAAATCAACAAATTATTGGGGTTCGGAAATTGGTAATCTTGACCCATCCCTCTGTATACTTCTTTCCAGGTTGATTCCCAATCATTTTTAGTGTTCAAGGCTTTTACCAAATTGTCTGTTAGAGCAAAATCCATTAAGGAAGGCAAGTAACATTGGTATCCGTCTACATTTTTTTTGTCTTTTTGCCAATAGGCAGCGATTTCTGTGACGTGCGTCATTTCTTCTCCCACTATATTAAAGTTGGGATACTCTTCTAGAATGGTTTTGGTCCATTTGGACAAGAAATCTTTGTCAGCATACGAAAAGGTATCTTCTCTAAATCCAGTAAGCCCAGCATATTCTACCCACCAAATAGTATTTTGAATCAAGAAACTCGCCATCAAAGGATTTTTTTGATTTAAATCAGGCATATGTCCATCAAACCAACCATCGGTATAGCCTTTTTTATCTTGTTCAGAGGCGTAAGGATCTAAAAGCGTTGATTTCAGGTGATTGGTTCTTGTTTTTGTATCTGGAAAATTAACCCAATCCTTCATCGGCATATCTTTGATGAAGTAATATTCAGAACCACAATGGTTTAAAACAACATCCCAAATCAAGCCTATATTTCTTTTTTTGGCTTCTTGTACCAGTCTTTTAAAATCTTCATTAGTCCCGTAGCGAGGATCAATTTTATAAAAATCAGTGGCTGCATAGCCGTGATAAGAATACTTTGGCATATTGTTTTCTGCAAGCGGCGTATTCCAAATTTGAGTGTACCCAAGCGATTGAATGTAATCTAGGTTGTTAATAATTCCTTGAATGTCACCACCATGTCTTCCGCTTTCGTCAGCGCGATTGGCTTTTTCTAAACTACTAGGCAGATTATCGTTTTTGGGATTTCCATTGGCAAATCGATCCGGCATGATTAAGAGTATAGCATCTTTGTTAGAGAAGCTTTCTCTGTTTGCGCTGTTGTTTTCTCTTGCTAATAAAGTAAAATCTTTAGTAATGATAGTTTTCCCCTTTTTCTTAAAGTCAATCTTAGCTTTTCCCACTTTAGTATCGGGAGCAATGTTTATTGTCACAAAAAGATAGTTTGGATTCTCAACTTTTTCTGTTTTTATGATATTTACACCTTCGTACTTAGTGGTAGGTTCTAAATCTTGAATATTGTTTCCGTAGACCAATAAAGTGATTTGATGGAGTTTCATTCCCACCCACCAATTGGATGGCTCAATTTTTTGTATTTGGGCTTGAAGTGTTGTGGTAATTAGAATAAAAAGTAGCGCTAGTTTTTTCATTATGTCGGATTAAATTAGGAATGTTTTTTTGCGGTATTCTCTATTTTTAATAGATAAAAATACAACATTCCTAAATTTACCGATAAAATAAATACTCAATAGAGCCCTTAACTTTTATTTTGGAAAATTTCTTTACGCAAACGATGGTAGTTTATAATTTTTTTAAAAAAAATCGATTGCGATACAAATATTAACGTTTAAGGGCAAAATGTCCTTTGATTTCTCGACCGTCTTCTAAAACGGCGATGTACCAATAGTCGTCTGATGGTAGCGGTTGACCATTGAAGGTTCCATCCCAACCATTATTGTTTGGGAAAATTTGTTTCAATAATTTTCCGTAGCGATCAAAAATCCGAATCACAGATTTTGAGTTGACGGTAGTATTGGTTCCTTTAACATTCCAATAATCATTGAATCCGTCTCCATTTGGAGTAAAATATTTGGGTGCGCCAACAACAGCGACTTCTTTACTCACAATCCCACATCCATTTTTGTCATTGACGTAAATAGTATGAATACCAGAAGGAATATTTTCGAACACATTGGAAGAAATAAACGGACCTGTTGGATCATTAAAACTATATTCATAATCTCCGGCTCCAGAAACAGTAATAGTAATGGAATTGATATCGTTTATATCTACAACTTCAACCGATTCGATTTTTGCGATATCTGAGGCGGTGACTTGAATAGTTCTTGTTCTACTGCAGCCTTGAGCAGTAACTACATCAACGGTATATAGTCCTTCGCTATTTACCTCTAGTGTATAGTTGGTTTGTCCATTTATAATCGTACCGTCTTTTTTCCATACATAGGTATAATTTGTAATTGGACTTCCGTCAGTAATACCTCCATTGAGTTGAACGCTGAAAGTTGGTAAATTAGAGCATACTAGTTGATTTTCACTTCCATTAGTATTTAAATCAATTTTTGGCAATGGATTTACAATAAATGAAAGTATCGTTTCCTCAATACAAGTGGAGTTTTTTGGGTTTTCCACCGTTGCTCTAACATTTTGCGAAGCGGTTGTAAATGGATTAGGTAGCGGACTAGGTAATGGATTATTGTTTTTATCAAAATAACGAACCACCATACCAGTTTGTCCTTGTAATAATTGGTTTTCTATAGTGCTGGTATCAAAAGTGTTTAGTCCATCCGTATCACTAGGGTTAACATCATCGCAAGCAGCAGGAATGCTTACTGTATTGGCCACGGGATGAACGTCGACGATAAATTTGATGGTTGTTTCATCGTAACAAGGAATACCATTGTTTGTGTTGGTAATGGTGTTGGTCACACGAGCTTTTATGGTTTGTGATTTAGTCGAAAAATTGGAAGGAAACGGACTAGACAACGGATTGTTGCTTTGGTCAAAATAGGTTACCGTTACATTGGTTTGTCCTTTTAATACATCGGCTTGTAAAGTTGCCGTATTGAATGTAAAAATACCATCATTACTAATTTCATCACATTCTTTATAATCTGCAATTGGATTCGCAACTGGTAATTTTTCAACGGTCAACGTTACATAATTTCCTAAACCAAAGCAAGCATTATCAAGAGTAGAATCCACTCTTACATAAATAGGGTGTTGATTTGCTATGGTATTTCTATAGGAAGTGGTATTCGTTATTTCATTAGTTTCGGCTAGAGCATCCGCTAGCGTAGGAAAATATTTTATAGTGTAAGCTGTTGATGGGGAAGGTAATATTGCTTGAATATCAGTAGTTACGCTACTGAAATTAAAGGTGGCGATTCCGTCTCTGTCGTCTTTTGAAGCATCTACATAATCATCGCAAACTGTGAATTTATGTTGAAAGGTAGCTGGAATTTGTGTAGCCGAAACGATTAATTTGATTTCACTGGTACTAAAGCATCCATTGGCATTTTCTACTCTTGTCCAAACGCTTCCTATACCACTGGAATATTTGGTTGGGTCAGCAATTTTTGTTGCCGCATCATTGTTTGTAGCTCCAGCAGCAGTTTTGAAATAGGTAAAAGTTTCATTTAAATAGTTTGCACTAATGAAACTATTTTTTTCGGTTAAGTTAATGGCAGTAATTCCATCATAGTCGTCATCACACTGTTTAAGCGTTACACTTGTAACTACTGAAGGGAGTGCTAATGTGGTTAATGTTGCCACTGTAGAAGATAATCCGCAAGCGTTTCCTACTCTGTTTAACTGAAGGCGATAGCTGTAGCCATTCATGCTGGCTGAAATGGTATTGACTTGTAGTGTTTTGGTTGTAACCCCAGCATAGTTTGCGTTATTGGTTAATGTAGACCAAGTTGTGCCATCAGTGCTCAATTCCCATTGGAAACTGTCTGCATTAGAGACCACTTCAAAAGTAGTACTTTGTAGCAGACATTGTGATTTATTGCTGGGTTGCGTTGTAATTGCAATTGGGGCGGCAATGGTGTAATTTGCATTCGGAGTAGTATATCCAGCACCTGAGGTAACAATCCCTTTGTCATTTACGGTAACAGGACCATTTCCTAATAATCCATCAGCATCAGTATCTTGGAAACCAGCTTCAATGACGTCTTTGCAACCATCATCATCGCTATCTAATTCAAAATAGTTAAAGTTCCCATCCGCATCGGTATCGGCTATCGTATACTTCAATTTTCCGCTATCCGGTGTGGTTTCTAGGTTGTCTAGTAAACCATTCAAACCTACATTTCCGTCTACTCTACCGTCTTTGTTGGCATCGGAGGCATTGTGGCCTGCTTCTACTAGGTCATAGATACCATCATTGTCGCTATCAAGGTCTAGGTTGTCATAGCCCGTAAAATTAATAGTTGCGTCAGCATCAGAGTTAATGGATTGTAATCCAGGTTCAAAGGCGTCATCCAAACCGTCTTTGTTTGTATCTACACTAGAAAAAGATCTAAACCCTTTTCCTTGAGCTTCAATACTGTCAGGAATTCCGTCATTATCACTATCTAAATCTAAGACATTTGGAATGCCATCTGCATCAGAGTCCGTTTCTATGTTTTGACTTAGCATAAATGCCGCACGATTGCTTGTTGTTTCTGAAAGATTATAATGCTTAAAAGTTAAGGCTGTAATCTTGTATCCTTGAATTTTGAAGCGTGCGCCACCTTGGGGAATAGGTGTGGTGCTTTTAAATCGAAAACGAATTTCGAAAGAGGTAAATTCTTTGACGCCACTTTCATAAATACCATCAAAATTGGTGTCAATTAAGACATCATCAATTGGATTGGTAACAGTCAACGTCTGATTTGTGGGAGCACTAACTACGAAATCACCCTCACCATTAGCTAAATCTGCAACAGGCGTAGTTTGGGAAGTCCCATCTATTATGTATTGAAAAGTAATAGTTTCAGGTTTTTTAAAGGTCAAAGTATAGTTATTTGGAGTATTTTTAACAGGAGGTACTTCGGAAACAAATCCATAAAAAGGATAGCCCGAAATCGTTCCTGTACCTGTTATAGTTCCGTCATAATCACTTGATGCTAAGGTGTTGTTTTGGTTGAGTAATATTATACTGCTTTCGGTAGTGTTTACTAGGCCGTCATTGTCCCAATCAATATCAATGTTGTTGTTTGTACCATCATTATCATCGTCTTTGGCACAATCACTAACCGGGATTTTATCTGAAAAAACATCACTCAAACAACCAGAAATACTTCCTCTAACTTGATAATAACCCGGTGTTGTAGGGGTATAAGTATTGGTAGTCGCAGATGGAATGGCTACATCATCTTTATACCATTGGAATGTGTCATAGGCAGACAAGGTACTAATCTTTAATACTACATTGGGGATACAAGATGAGGTTCCAATGGTTATTTTGTCAGAAACAATTTCTGGTTTTAAATCAAATCCAGAGTAATAACCACCATAGGTAGCGTTTCCATTGGTTGCATAATACGATACATACACCTGTTTTGTGGACTTTACCGCAATATTCCCAGATAATCCAGATAATGTGTATTTTACAAATGTTGATTTTCCGGTTATATCTTCTGGAATCGCTGCAATAGGAGTATTGTTAACCAATACAACAGCACCTGTTTCAGTGACAATATTGAGCACCCCCGTATAAGTAATAGCGCCAATTTCTTGAATATTCGGAATATTATCCACAACGTTTGGTGTAGCACAATTTAATGGCGGTACAAAAAACAGGTTTTGATTGGCAGGAGGATTATTAGGTGAACCATTAGGATTAAATCCAGGCGCTAACCCTCCTATACTTTGATAGGCAAAAACCTTTTCAGAAGTAGTAACATACATACTTCCATTGATAAAATTACTTCCATCGATTGTGATATACTCTCCTTTATTCAAGGTGGTCAATGGCGCAGTTCCCCCGTTTAGAAACACTTTGGTTTGGTCTGTATGGGCTACTAATAAAACCTTTTCCAATTCATCTGTTCCGAGTCCTTTAGCAAAAATATATTCCGTACCTACTCGATCTATGGGTACAATTTGATCAAATCCTACGTCACGCCCTGTGGGACTACCGCCAGCATTAACCACGGAACTATTACTTCCACAAATGGAACCCGCATTGACCACCACTGCTTTATCTGTTTCCACTAGCGCCCCAATCAATTTAGCACTATTAGAGGGATTGCTTGTTGTATTAGAATTTTCTAAAGCGATGACATAGCTTTCATTTTTATTTAAAACAACGTTTATGGAGCCACTCACCACCGTTCCGTCCGTAAAAACAGTTCCAATAGGAAGGTTTGAAATAGTAACTTTGGTTCCATTTTCAGTGGCCATAATCGAGGCAAAATTCAACAAACTACTATCAAAAAGTGGATTCAACATTGCGCCTAAACGAAAGGTTTTCCCCAAAGCACTATTCCCTTTCGAAACTAATCCACCTGCGTGATTATACCCTCCATTGCCGTTTTTTCCTGCGTTCATTCGAATATTGGCATATACTAAATCCTCTGATTCAATGACATACCCTTTATTTATTACCTTGCCAATTACATTTTTTGGCGTAAATAATTGAGAAAAATCACCTCTCCCTATATAATATCGATAAGGATTCAAATTATTCACCACACCCGTAATTACGTTACCTCCATTTTCTATGATTTTAAATAGAACATCCTTAGTGTTTGGTGTAGAAATATAAATATATTGATCTTCTGCAACACCTGTTTGTGCTGTCAAAGGAGCTATATAATGGGTTTTACTAAATTGTGCATGGGTTTTGGCGATCAAAAGTAATAGTAAAAGGGGTATAATTTTTTTCATAGGTTCATTCGAATACTCTGTCGGATTAAAAAGAGCTACTTTTTATTGGAGCACTTGCAATAGTTTTTTTTGGTTTTGTAAGCTAATACATCTATTATAGACATATGCTAACATAGTTGATCTTTAGATTTTAAAACCAAAAATAGGTTTAATAAGTGGATTAAAAAAGTGTACAAAAAAGAATTATTTATAAGTTTTTATGCAAACTCGTTACTACTTTTTTGTGATTTTTACACGAAAAACACTTTTTTAATAAAATAGAGAAGAAATTATCGCTTTAAGCTAAAATGCCCTTTAATCACTTTTCCATTCTGAAAAATAAGAAGGAACCAATAATCATCCGAAGGCAAAGCGACCCCCATAAATGTTCCGTTCCAGCCTTCAGTAGTAGTAAGCTCTTTTAATAATTTTCCATAGCGGTCAAATAGGGTTAATTTTGATTTGGGAAGTAGATCTAAATTTTTGATTTTCCATGTTTCATTGATGCCATCTCCATTTGGAGTGAAAAAACGAGGATAATCCAATACATAAATCAAATCTGAAGTGCTAGTGCCACAGCCGTTTTTATCCCGAATAAGGGCAGTGTAAATACCTGGCGGAACAGCCCTAAAGACCGCTTCATCTTGATAAGTAATGCCGTCTAATGAAAATTCATAGTTTCCTATTCCGGAATAGTTTAAAGTAATGCTATTGTTTTTTCCATCAAAATCTTTGATTGTAGTTCCTTGATACGTTGCTTTTTCGGAACCTTTTACGATAAAAGTTTTGGTCTTTTTACACCCCTTATCATTTGTTACTGTTACCGTATACTTACCTACCTCTTTAACATTGATAGCCGAAACAAGAGCACCAGTATTCCATAAATAACTTGAAAAACCCGGCTCTACACTCAAATTTTGAGTACTACCCGAACATAAAAAGAGGGATTCTTCATTAAAATTAACGGGATTAAAAACGTTCACCACCAAGTTAATTTGGGTTATGCCGTAGCAATCCACTCCGTTTTTAATTCGAGCAAAAATTGTTTGTTGAAAAGCTTGAGTGTTTTTAAAGAGAGGACTTATTTTATTTTTTTCTTCCAAAGCATCAGCGAATGAACGGTAATAATCTACTGCTAAACTTGTGGGCAAACCATTCAACAATTGAGGCGTTACTAATGCTGCTAAATCAAATTCATATAATCCATCTTGAAGAGCATCTTCATCACAAACAGCAATCGAACTCGGACTCGGAATAATTGTATTAGTCGTACTCAACGTAACTGTGGCAATTTTAGAACAACCATATTTGGAGCTAGCCTTCACATAAAGCACTTGATTTGGACTCGTATTATTGAAGTTCGTTAAACTAGTTATCCCATTCGTCGAATTCTGAGCCTCTGAAAAGCTAAGATGCCACGTTGTCGTTGTAATGTTCGAATCATTACTTTTTAGATTGGCATCAGTGATATTCAAATCAAAAGTGGTTAAACCATCTGTATCAATATCACATTGTACTAGCGAGCTGTTATTCAATATCAAATCTGGCGTGTATTCTATCTTTATTTCCTCGGATAAAACACAGGAGTTTGAAAATGAAACAGCGACTTTATAGACACCAGCTGCTGTGACAGTATAAGTAGGTTGGTTTTCTCCTAGAATTTCGATGCCATTTTTATACCATTTGTGGATGTTTGAAGCAGGTAAATTAGTGTTTAAAACCAATGTTTCTCCAAAACAAACTGGATTATTACTACTCAAAAGCCGATCAGGACCTAGCTCTATCTTAGAAGTAAAACTTCCCGCTTCAATAAAAACAGCCGAGTCATAATCAACGAGTCGGTCATCAGCGATAACCAATTTGATATGATATATTTTTCCCGCAATAACTTTTGATTGTGCCGTCATGATTTTAGTTTGTCCAGCATAATTGATAGGACTGTTGAAAGTGTTGTACCCTCCAAAATAGCTTTCGTTTTGTGCTGGGCAACCAGGTTTTACATCATTGCTGGTAGGAACAGGGTCAATTTTAGGATGAACAATCGTAGAAGTAACGGGTGTGTTGGTTGCAGGCAAAACTGCCAAATTTTGATATGGTAAATTGCTTGCTTTTTCTTTTATGAGAAATGCAAATCCATCCGAAAATTGACAGGGAAAATAGGATTGATATTCATTGGAAGCAAACAAATAGTTGAAACTAAATGTATCGGTTAAGGGAATAAAATCAAATTCTATTACCGATGCATTAATACTTGAAATTCCTAAAGCAGCATCTAAATCGGCATCCCCTTTCCATGCACTTGAACCACTATTATTTTGATTGTTAGTAAATGGTCCTTCAGAGTTTTTACTGTTCCAAGTACTCAGAAATATACCTTTTTTTAATGGAAATGAGCTGGCATTTCCGTCAAAATATCCTAGGCTTTTTTGTCCGACTGAAAATGTATTTCCGGATTCATTACAATTTGAAACTTGCGCACAAGTACTGTTCACTAATACGTTTTCAATAAGATATTGAGTAGAAAAAGTATCATCTACCTTGATATATTGCGCTTTCGTTTTTAAAAAACAGCCCAAAATAAACAAACAAGCCAGAAGATAATTGATTTTCATAGTAACGCAAATATACTATAAATCGCGTTTTTTCAATATTTTATACGAGCAGTAATTTAGAACGAGTATCCAAACAGCAACAATCAGCATTGCCCAAAAATCTACGCCATAGTCTTTGGTATTCTCAACTCCAATTTTTGTTCCAATATTTTTAACTACTGATAATCGTGAAAAAGGTTCAACGATTAAGTTAGACATGGATTCCAAAGGAAAAAATTGAGTAATGTATCCCGCCGTTGGGCTATCAGGAAAAGCTTGAAAGTTCAAATACCCTCGAATAAAAGCTTCTACAAAAGAAAGTACTAATAAAAATCCAAGGGCAAAAGCAGAACGCTTTACTAAAATCCCCAAAAATAAGCAGAGTGAAAAAAATCCTATCAATTTTACAAAAAAAGCTACAAGGTATTCCAAATCTGAGAAGATAATTCCTATTTCTGTGTAAGAAGAAAAGCACAACCCCAAAATGAGACTCATTACAAAAACAAAGACTGTTGATGCTAAAGCAAAGACGATTACTGTTAGGAATTTGGAAAGGATAAATTCTTTTTTGCTCATCCCATCAATGAGATTCTGTTTTAATGTTCCATAACTATATTCGTTAGCCATCATGGATACAATGACAATTGCTAAGAAAAATTTCAAAATAGCTGCAATATAGGTGTTGAAATGCCAAATATAAGGGAAGTTGAAAATCCCCATTTCAGCTAAGTGAAATTTAAAAATCCCTAAATCAAATTTGATAGAAGCGATTAAAGCAATGCTTGTAAGCAGTATAAAATAAGTGAGCGTTAGGATTCTACTGGCTTTGTTCAACCAGATTTTTTGCAATTCTATAGTGAGTAGTCGTTTCATAGTGAAAAGTTTTGAGCGCGAATAAGAGCTGTTATTTTTTAGTCAATTCAAGAAATTGTTCTTCCAAACTGTTTTTTCGTTTTACAAGATGATTCAAGCTAATCCCATTTTCAAACAAATAACGATTCAATGCTGAGGCGCTTAGGTCCTGATTTAAATACACAATGACTTTCGAATCTTCGGTTACCATTTTCTCTATGGCTGAATGTTTGTTTAAGGCTTCAATTAAGGCAAGGTTATCCTCAGCATTTAATTCGAAAAAACCTTCATTTGCTGCCATGCCATCAACCGAACCGGCATATAAAATTTCACCTTTGCGTAAAACCACTACATGTGAGCACACTTTTTCTACTTCGTCCAAAAGATGCGAGGCTAGTAAAATTGTGGTGCCTAAAGCGGCAATTTTTTTGATGATAGCTCTTATTTGATGAATTCCTTGCGGATCTAAACCATTCGTGGGTTCATCCAAAATCAGAATTTCGGGATCGTTGAGTAGGGCAGAAGCAATGGCTAATCGTTGTTTCATTCCTAATGAAAAAGTATTGAATTTGCTGTTTTTTCTTTCGATAAGACCTACTAATTCAAGCTTTTCTTCAATTTTTGAGTAGTTGATGTTTTTAATTTTGCAAACTAATTTCAAATTTTCGACCGCCGTCATGTAGGGATAAAAATTAGGTCTTTCGATGATCGCTCCTACTTTTTTTAACGCTTCATGAGTTTCTGTTTTTCCATCAAACCATTGGTATTCTCCAGAAGAAGCATTCACAACATTTAGCGTAATGCCTAGGGTGGTCGATTTTCCGCTACCATTAGGACCTAATATTCCATATACATTTCCTTTTTTTATTTCAAAAGAAACGTTTTTTAACGCTTGAATGTTGCCGTAGCGTTTGTTGAGGTTTTTAATCGATAGTATCGTTTCCAAGTTTTTTGTTTTTAGATGATTATAGGACGAGTCAGTGCGAATTTTGTTACACTTTAATTTTGTTTTTTATGACTATCCTTGACTAGTACCATTTCACAGAATAAATTAGTTGTTGAATGTTTTTCACAAATATAATCCTTTCTGATCTTTGCGTCTTCGCGACTTTGCGAGCCCAATTTCACGCAAAGGCGCAGAGACGCAAAGTATATTGTCATTATTTAGACTGTTGGTATGAGTTACGGACAGTCATATTGTTTTTTGTAATTAAGAAGTGCAAACGAGGTAGATTCTCCATAAAAAAAGAATAAGTTACCTTTAGACAAATGGGTTTTAGTATTAGGAACAACCGAAATTACTTAAATTTGTAGAAAATACAATCTTATGAGCGAGCCATTAATGATTTTTAAAAAACCGTCTTATCCTATCAACAAGCCATTAATGGAATATTTAGAAAGATTTGAGCGCATTTCAAAAGTGCCTATTTTTTATGATGATTTATTGCGATTTTCTGGAGCCATTAATGTATTCGATAAAAAAAATAATGACACCTTATGGATTCGTGTTTATTATAATGAATTCGAAAGAGCTGAAATCGATTTAACGCTAATGAAAATCTATTCTTTATTGCATTCGGATGGGAATACGAATGTCATTAAATACCTTAATATTGACTCTATTGATTATTGTACTTTCGGAAATTCAAAACCGTTTCGAGTGAAAGTTAGAAACATTTTGAATGATAATTATACTCATTTTTATATTAAAAAAGCGGATGCTTCGAGAGTATACGGTTTAGAATTTGAGCATATTTTATCGCCTGATAAGATCAATTTTTTAGTGTATGGCGATACATTGGTGGAAGAACATATTATGGGAATTCCGGGAGATGTTTTTATGAAAGAGCGCCTAGGAAAATGTTCTGAAACCGCCAAATCCCAGATAGCTAAAGAGTTTGTGAAATTTAACGAGCGCTGTATGATTCGTTTGCTTGGGGATATGAGAGCTTATAATTATGTGATTGTTCCTACCCATGATTTTGATCAGGTGGTTTATAGAATTAGAGCTATCGATTTTGATCAACAAACTTACGAGGGGAATTTTAAAGTATATCGCCCTCAGTTTTTCAAAGAAAATTATCCTATGGTCATGTTAGTGAAGGATAAATTGCAAGAAAGTTCTATTGAACAATACAAATATGAAGAACGGTCTGCCATGGCCAAACGAATTAAATCTTATGAAAACAGAATCAAACGATTAGTGCAAATTATGACTAATGATCCCGTGGCACCAATAGAGCATGTGAATCAATTGAAGCTAGAATTGTTTAATTATACCCATGATATTAATTTTAAAAATGCCAAATCGATGGGAGCTATCATGACAGCTGCTTTCGATTTTGTGACTCGCAATTTTAAAAATATTAATAACATAAGGCCTGGTTTTTAGTACTTCATGGCTACTATGGCATTAGTCTAGAATTATTTCGCCGTTTAGAAAATGGCATTTTTCACTTTAAAAACACAAACAAATTTCATGGTAAAACAATCCAACAAGGCTTTATTTTTTATTTTTATAACTGTTTTAGTTGACGTCATAGGTTTGGGAATTATTATTCCTATTGTACCCAAGCTCATCGAAAATCTTACAGGTCTTGGTGTAAATGAGGCCTCTAGATATGGAGGGTGGTTGCTTTTTTCTTATGCGTTGATGCAGTTTGTATTTTCTCCAATCTTGGGAGGTCTCAGTGATCGTTTTGGAAGACGCCCCATTTTACTTGTATCGCTTTTTGGATTAGGATTGGATTATGTTTTTCATGCCTTCGCTCCCTCTATTGCTTGGCTTTTTGTCGGGAGAATTATTGCAGGAATTATGGGTGCAAGTTTTAGTACCGCAACAGCGTACATTGCAGATATTAGTTCGCCAGAGAAAAGGGCGCAAAATTTCGGATTGATTGGCGCCGCATTTGGGTTAGGGTTTATAATCGGCCCCGTAATTGGGGGTGTTAGTAGCCAATGGGGGACGAATGTTCCTTTTTTAATTGCTGCTGGACTTACTCTTTTGAATGTGATTTATGGTTATTTTGTTTTACCTGAATCACTGTCTAAGGACAATCGTAGAGCTTTTGATTGGAAGCGTGCCAACCCAATTAGTTCGTTGCAAAACTTGAAGAAGTATCCCGTAGTGTCAGGTTTAGTGATTTCGTTAGTCCTTACTTTTATTGCTTCGCATGCGGTGCAGTCCAATTGGTCCTATTATACCATGTACAAATTTCGATGGAATGCTGCAATGGTGGGATATTCGCTTGCAGTTGTAGGCTTGTTAGTTGCTTTTGTTCAAGGATTTTTAATTCGAAAAATCATTCCGCGTTTAGGTCAAGTCAAATCCATTTACTTAGGAATGTCATTTTCAGCGCTTGGATTATTGCTTTTTGGATTAGCTTCAGAAAGTTGGATGATGTTCGCCTTTCTGATTCCGTATTGTTTGGGTGGAATCGCCGGACCTAGTATTCAGGGTGTTATTTCTAGCCAAGTGCCTTCGAATGAACAAGGAGAATTACAAGGCGCCATGACTAGTTTGATGAGTTTGTGTGGTGTTTTTGGACCTTTATTAATGACTAATTTGTTTGCTTTTGCTACGGCTGAAGACAGTCCATTTTACGTACCAGGTGCTCCTTTTTTCCTGGCTTCTTGCTTGACTTTGATTAGCTTTTATCTTTCGTGTCGCACGTTATCCAAGAAAAAAGTATAGAAAAAGTACCTCAAATTGTTTCCATTTTTATACCGGGTAATTTGCGAATGTGCGTTTTTTTTTTTTTAACAATAAAAAAGCCGACTTGTACCACCAAGCCGACTTTTTTGAACAAATAAAAACTAAAAATATTAGAAGCAATATACGTTTTCGTTAACCAGTTTAGCCGCAATTTGTTCTCTCAAACTCACCACATTTGGCATATTGGTATATTTAGTATAACGACGTAATCCCATTAACATCATGCGTTGTTCATCGCCTTCTGCAAAAGAAGCAATACCTTCTTTTCCTTTTTGTGTAATGATATCAACAGCTTTGTATAAATACAATTGAGCCATAGCAATTTGTTCTTTTACGTTGTCTTGTCCATTAGTTTTAGCTAATTTTTCAGTACGTAAGATAGTGCTTTCTGCCATGTAAATTTCGATTAAGATATCAGAGGCTGCCATTAATAATTGTTGGTGCGCTTCTAAGTCTGGACCATATTTTTGAACGGCTCCACCAGCTACCATTAAGAACGCTTTTTTCAATTTGCCAATCATTTCTTTTTCTTCGGCAAATAATTCAGAATAATCAGGTGTTTCGAAAGATGGAATTCCCATTAATTCGGCTTGTACTTCAGAGGCTGGTCCTAACAAATCTACGTGTCCTTTCATAGCTTTTTTAATCAACATACCTACTGATAGCATACGATTGATTTCGTTCGTTCCTTCGTAGATACGAGCGATACGAGCATCTCTCCAAGCACTTTCCATTGGAGTATCTTCAGAGAATCCCATTCCACCAAAAATTTGGATTCCTTCATCAGAACAGTTTTGTACATCTTCAGAAACCGCTACCTTCAAGATAGAACACTCGATAGCGTATTCTTCCACTCCTTTTAATTCTGCTTCTTGGTGCGTTGATCCTGCTTCTTCGCGTTCAGCAATTCTGTCTTCGATATTTTTAGCCGCACGGTAGGATGCACTTTCTCCAGCATAGCATGAAGTAGCCATTTCAGCTAATTTTGCTCGGATAGCACCAAATTGTGAAATTGAAGTATTGAATTGAATTCTTTCGTTAGAATATTTTACGGACTCCGTAATTACTCTTCTTTGTGCATCCAAACAAGCCGCTGCCAATTTAATACGACCTACGTTCAAGGCGTTCATTGCAATTTTGAATCCATTTCCTCTTTCAGATAACATGTTCTCAACAGGAACTTTAGTTTCATTAAAGAAAACTTGACGTGTAGATGAAGAACGAATTCCTAATTTATGCTCCTCTTCATTCATAGAAATTCCATTTGAAGGGTCGTTTTCTACGATGAAACCAGTAATGTTTTTGTCATCGCCAATTCTAGCGAAAACAATGAAAAGCGAACAAAATCCTGCGTTAGAAATCCACATTTTTTGTCCTGTGATAGAATAATATTTTCCATCTTCAGATAAAACTGCTTTTGTTTTTCCAGAGTTGGCATCCGATCCAGCTCCTGGTTCTGTCAAACAATACGCACCAAACCATTCACCTGAAGCCAACTTTGGAACATACTTTAATTTTTGTTCTTCTGTTCCGTACAATGTAATTGGCATAGTTCCAATACCCGTATGGGCACCAAATGCAGTTGAAAATGAACCAGTAGCTCCAGAGATATAGTCACAAACCAACATAGTCGATACGAATCCCATTCCTAAACCACCGTAAGCTTCTGGAACAGCGACGCCTAACAAACCTAATTCACCCGCTTTACGCATAGTTTCCTCGGTGTACGCGTAATCTTTTTTCTCAAAACGAGCTTTGTGCGCCCATAATTCTTTGTCAACGAACTCTTTTACAGAGTCACGCATCATTAACTGCTCTTCATTAAAATCTTCTGGCGTGAAAATATCTTCACATTTTGTTTCTTTTACGATGAATTGACCACCTCTTGTTTTATTGCTCATGATTTTTTTTTTAGATGAAAGATGAAAGAATCAAGAAGAAAGATTGTTGTCTAACTTACTTATGAAACCTGTTGTCATCTTTTGAAATTCAATTATTTTATTTTCTATTTCTTCTGTTTTTTCTTTTGATAAATAGTCATTTTGACAAGCTATCAATAACTGTGTCTGTAATTCAAATGATGAACCTAAACTAATATTCAAATAATGTTGAAAATGTTTATTTCCTCTATTTGAACCTTCTGCAATATTTGAAGGCATTGAGACTGAGCAACGATTCATTTGACTAGATAAACTGTAAGTTTCTGATTTTGGAAAAGTAAAAGTTAGCTTGTAAATATCATTTGTAATCTCCATAGCTAAAATCCAAATTTTCAAATTCTTAAAGTTGTGCCTCATAAATTCTTTTTTCTTTGCTTTTGTGTCTTGCTTCTTTATTCTTACCTCTTTGCTCTTTTTTCTCTTTTACACCAACTCAAAAATCCCCGCACTTCCTTGTCCTGTGCCTACGCACATAGAAACAATTCCGTATTTGTTGCCTCTGCGTTTCATTTCGTCGAATAATTGAACCGAAAGTTTAGCACCTGTACAACCTAGAGGGTGACCTAAAGCAATAGCTCCACCGTTTACGTTGATGATTTCAGGATTTAAGTCTAATTCTCTAGTTACTGCTAAAGCTTGAGAAGCAAAAGCCTCATTTAGCTCAATCAAATCGATATCATTTAGCGTCAATCCTGCTTGTTTTAAGGCTTTTGGAATCGCTTTTACTGGACCAATTCCCATAATTCTTGGTTCTACACCTGCAGAAGCAAAGTTTACTAAACGGGCAATCGGCTGAATGTTTAATTCTTTCACCATTTCTTCGCTCATTACCAAAACGAAAGCAGCACCATCACTCATCTGAGAGGAGTTACCTGCTGTTACACTTCCATCTGCTGCAAAAACTGCTCTAAGGCCTGCTAGTCCTTCCAATGAAGTACCAACTCTTGGGCCTTCATCTTTAGTTACTACATACGATTTGGTTTCTTTTTTACCATTTTCATTGATAAAAGTTTGTTCAACTGTTATAGGTACAATTTGGTTGTCAAATTTTCCTTCTGCTTGGGCTTTTAAGGCTTTATTGTGCGATTGAAAAGCAAACTCATCTTGATCTTCACGAGAAATGTTGAATTGTTTTGCTACCGCTTCAGAAGTCAATCCCATTCCCCAGTAGTAATCTTCGTGACCCGCTGCGGCCACTTTGTAATCTGGAGTTGGTTTGTAACCTCCCATTGGAATATAACTCATACTTTCAGCTCCACCTGCAATGATGCAATGCGCCATTCCAGATTGGATTTTGGCAGTTGCCATCCCGATAGTCTCTAGACCTGAAGCACAGTATCTGTTTACGGTTACACCTGGTACATCATTCACTTTTAATCCCATTAAAGAAATCAAACGTCCGACATTTAGACCTTGCTCAGCTTCTGGCATAGCATTTCCAACCATTACGTCATCAATACGGGTTTTGTCAAAATCAGGCAACTCATTCATCATATACTGAATGGTTTCTGCTGCTAATTCATCAGGGCGTTTGAATCTAAAAACTCCCTTTGGTGCTTTTCCTACGGCTGTACGATAAGCTTTTACTATATATGCTGTTTTCATATTTTTATTTTTAAGAGTAGAGAACATAGAGAATAGAAAATTGACTTTTGTCTTACATCTATATTCTATTCTCTTTTTTCTATTTTCTAATTACGAAGTGGTTTCCCTTTTGTTAACATGAACTGAATTCTTTCTAGCGTTTTTCTCTCAGTACAAAGTGATAAAAATGCTTCGCGTTCAATGTCTAATAAATATTGTTCAGACACCAATGTAGCTTCAGATAAATCACCACCAGCCATAACATACGCAAGTTTGTTTGCAATTTTTAGATCGTGGTCCGATATATATTTACCAGCAACCATTTGATTGGTTCCAACTAAGAACATTCCTAACGCTTGTTTTCCTAAAACTTTTACATCTGTTCTTCGAATTGGTTGCGTATAACCGGCTTCGGCCATTAATAAGGCATGTTTCTTAGCTTCTGCAATTTGACGGTCTTTGTTTACTACCACAATATCTTTGCCGTGTTGCAATAGTCCAGTGTCAAATGCTTCGTAAGCTGAAGTTGATACTTTTGCCATAGCGATGGTCATGAAATATTCTTGCAGCACATTCAATTCTACATCGTTTTTACGGAATAAATCAGAAGCTCTCAAAGCCATTTCTTTAGATCCGCCACCGCCAGGAAGTACACCAACACCAAATTCAACCAATCCCATATAGGTTTCTGCAGCGGCAACCACTTTGTCAGCATGTAAGCTCATTTCGCAACCACCACCAAAAGTCATTCCGTGTGGCGCAACTACTACTGGAATTCCAGAGTAACGTACACGCATCATAGTATCTTGGAACATTTTGATAGCCATGTTCAATTCGTCGTATTCTTGCTCTACAGCCATCATGAAAATCATTCCAATATTGGCTCCAACAGAAAAGTTTGCCGCTTGATTTCCAATTACTAAACCTTGGTATTCTTTTTCGGCTAGATCGATGGCTTTGTTGATTCCTTGCAATACATCGCCACCAATAGTATTCATCTTAGATTGGAATTCTAGGTTTAAGATACCATCTCCCAAATCTTGAATAATGGCGCCACTGTTGCTCCATACTTTTTTGGTTTCGCGAATGTTGTTCAAGATGATGAATGCATCCTGACCGGGAACTTTTGTTTGTGATTTGGTTGGAACATTGTAGAAATACGTAGCACCCTCTTTTACAGTATAAAAACTTGTATTTCCAGCAGCAATCATTTCGGTAACCCAAGCCGCAGGTGCTAGACCTTCAGCTTGCATAATTTCAATTCCTTTTTCAACACCTATGGCATCCCAAATTTCGAATGGTCCATTTTCCCATCCAAAACCAGCTTTCATAGCGTCGTCAATTTTGTATAATTCGTCTGAGATTTCAGGAATTCTGTTCGAAACATAAGCAAACATTCCAGCGAAACTTTTTCTGTAGAATTCTCCTGCTTTGTCTTTTCCTTTTACTAAAACTTTAAATCTATTGATGGGTTTGTCAATTGTTTTTGTCAATTCCAAAGTAGCAAAAGAAGCTCTTTTAGAAGGACGGTATTCCAAAGTGTCTAAGTCTAAAGATAAAATTTCTTTGCCTTCTTTTTTGTAAAAACCTTGACCTGTTTTACTTCCCAACCATTTGTTTTCCATCATTTTGTTGACGAAATCTGGTAATTTGAACAACTCGTGTTGCTCATCAGTTGGGCAGTTTTCGTAGATTCCGTTGGCTACATGTACTAAGGTATCAAGACCAACAACATCTACAGTTCTGAAGGTAGCCGATTTTGGACGACCAATAACTGGTCCCGTCAATTTATCCACTTCTTCAATGGTTAATCCTAATTCTTTCACTAAGTGAAACAAACTTTGTATTCCGTAGATTCCAATTCTATTTCCGATAAAAGCTGGAGTATCTTTGGCTACAACCGAAGTTTTTCCTAAGAATTTTTCACCATATCCTGTCAAGAAATCCAATACTTCAGTTGAAGTTTGTGGGCCAGGAATGATTTCGAATAATTTTAAGTAACGCGCAGGGTTAAAAAAGTGAGTTCCGCAGAAGTGTTTTTGGAAATCTTCGCTACGGCCTTCGCTCATGAAGTGAATCGGAATACCAGAAGTATTTGAGGTTACCAAAGTACCTGGTTTTCTGAATTTTTCAATTTGTTCGAAAACCAATTTCTTGATGTCTAAACGCTCTACAACCACCTCGATAATCCAATCTACACCTGCAATTTTTGCCATGTCATCGGTAGTGTTTCCAGTACTAATACGGTTTGCGAATTTTTGATTGTAAATAGGAGAGGGTTTTGATTTTAAAGCGGTAGCTAAACTATCATTTACCAATCGGTTTCTCACGATTTTACTCTCGAGAGTTAATCCTTTTTTGGCTTCTGCATCCGTCAATTCTCTTGGAACAATATCCAAAAGTAAGACTTCAACACCAATGTTGGCAAAATGGCAAGCAATTCCAGATCCCATGATTCCAGATCCAATTACTGCGACTTTTTTAATTGTGCGTTTCATACTTAGTTACTATTTTATTTTTTTTTTGATTAATTCGAATAAGTGCTTTTCTTGAATAATTAAAAAGCTCCGTTTTGATTAGTAAAACTTTGTTCTTCATTGATTTCAAGACCTTCAGAATTAAAGATTCTTTTTTCAAGAATTAATTCATTAATGATCTCGGCTACTTCCATGAAATGCAATAATTTTTCTTCCGATACGTGTTCTTTAACGGTTTCATTAAAGCGGAGTACGGTATTTTTGGAAAGCTCCCTTTTTTCTTTTCCAAAAGGAGTAAGATATAGTAAAACTCCTCGGCCATCTTCTGGATTTTTTTTTCTGTAAATCAATCCTCTTTCTTCCATTGATTTGAGTGTTCTAGTCAAACTCGTGGCTTCCATTCCCATTCTAGGTCCCAAGGAAGTTGATGGTGTTCCATCATCTTTGTCAATACTCAATAAGGCAAATCCTGTTGCCATGGTAGCATCATATTTGGCCGCTTCTTCATTGTACATTCTTGAAACGGCTTGCCATGTTGCCCTTAAAACATAATCAATTGTTTTGTCTTTCATAGTTTACTATATCGATTTCAAATATATATAAAAAATACTATGCATGCATATTATTTTTTGATTTTTTTTATAAAAATAAAATTTAAGTACTGAAAATCAGTAATTTGATTTTTTTATTTTTCATTTTTTCTTTTTTTTGTATCTAATGGATAGGAAAACGTATTGGACCTATTTTTTTCTAACTGTAGCTCACATTTTGCATTAGAAATTCACTTTAACTAAATTACTGCTGCTTTGTTATATTTTAAGCGGAGTTCAGTGAATTTATTTCTTCTTCAAAACCAAGAATTTTTTTTACTAATGTTTTTTTTTTAAGAGTTCAAGATACGCTACGTTTAATTCTCCCATTTTTAGATTCAAAAGTACTAACTCATTGATTTATATTTTTTTCAAAATAGTCCGTGAGGGCTAGTTTTTATTGAATAATTTCCTGTCAGTACAAAGTATAGCGCAAAGTCTAGGTTTGAATGTTACTTTAATAAGGAGTTTGATTGAGTAATCGTAAGAAAAAAGTAAAAAATTTAACGGATAAAAGTGGTAGGTAAAAACGGAAAAGAAAAAAAAGTAATTCTTTGAGACTATGTGGTTCTTTGGTGTTAAAGACTAGAAAATGTGTAGGAAGGATTTGGATGATGTGTTTGAACGACAAGCTGATGTCGATCATTGTTTGTATTATGGGGTAAAGATAAAAAAAGAGCCAAGTTTTTTATACTTGGCTCTTTTAACAATTTTAGGCTTGTAAAACTTTGGTGGAATCATAACCAAATAGTCCTTTTTCTTTAATAATTTCTGAAACTCCCTTCGGTAGCATAGTTTCCCATCCTGGTTTTCCTTGGATAATCATTTTAAGTACTTCTCTAGAAAAAACGGTAAGAATTTCAGGGTCATAATTCGTAATGTCTTCTACTTTTCCGTTGAATTTGAAAAATTTATAGAGCTCTTTCATTCTTGGGTGAACTTTTAGATTAGTTGACGTGATGATTTCTCCTTCTTCACCAATCATAGGGTATAAGAATACTTTCATGTCACGGTAAAATAATTTACCGAAAGCTTCCAAAATTCCACCGCTTAAATGGCGGTAATATTTTTCATCAAAAATATCTACTAGGTTATTTACTCCCATGGCTAATCCCATTCGGGCTTTGGTGTAATTAGCAAAGTATTCCACTACTTTATAATACTCTTGGAAGTTAGAAATCATAACAGTTTGTCCTAAAGAGCACAATAATTCAGCTCTATCCATGAAATCCTTCTCGTCAATTTCACCGTCTGAGCGTAAGTTGGAAAGTGTGATTTCAAAAATAACTTGCGTATTTTCTTTTTCTACTTTATTTTCTTCCAAAAACATTTCAATAGATTTCTCATACATATCCATGTTTACTTTGGTAACAGGACGGAAACTACCTCTAAAAGCTAAAATGTTTTTTTTATAAAGTATGGCGGCGGGTAAAATGTTTTTTCCTTCTGGGTTGAACATTACGGCATCGGTCATGCCATTTTTTACTAATTGTAAACTCATTAATCGATTGTCTACTTCAGCAAATCGGGGACCTGAAAAATTGATCGTGTCAATTTCTAATTGGTCTTTATCTAAGTGGTCGTACAAATAGCGTAATAATTTTTTGGGATCATTATATTTGTAAAAAGCACCGTAAATCAAGTTAACCCCCAAAATTCCTAAAGTTTCTTGTTGTAAACGCGAATCCGTTTCTTTAAAACGGATATGAAGTATGATTTCATTATAAGCTTCCTTTGGGTCTAATTGATACCGAATTCCTACCCATCCGTGACCTTTAAATTGTTTTGCGAAGTCTATTGTAGCTACTGTATTGGCATAACTAAAAAACAATTTATTAGGGTGTTTGACTCTGCTGAGGCGTTCCTCTATCAATTCTCCCTCAAAAGTGAGCATTTTTTTTAGACGACTTTCTGTAACATATCTGCCATCTTCTTCGATACCATATACGGCGTCACTAAAATCTTTATCATAAGCTGACATGGCTTTTGCAATAGTTCCCGAAGAACCACCTGCTCTAAAAAAATGCCTTACTGTTTCTTGACCTGCACCAATTTCAGCAAAAGTGCCGTAGATGTTTTCATTTAAATTAATTCGAAGCGATTTATCCTTTATTGATGGAATTTGCTCAATAATTTTGTCTCCTTTAAGTTTGATTTTTTTTGTTTCCATTGGTTGTATAGAAAAGTAGAATTTTGATACAAAGTTAACTAATTCGATTTCGAAATGAATGATAAATAATTCTATTTTTGTAAAAAAATTAACAAGCTTTGAATATATATTTTTTAGGTACCGGTACCTCTCAAGGCATTCCTATCATCGGGAGTACCCATCCTGTTTGTAAAAGTGCTGACCCTAAGGATAAACGACTTCGGGTGTCTCTTTGGGTTTCATGGGGAGAATATTCTTATGTAATTGATTGTGGACCTGATTTTAGGCAACAAATGCTAGCGTCAGATTGTCAAAAAGTGGATGGAATTTTGTTTACTCATGAACATGCTGACCACACCGCGGGTTTGGATGATATTCGACCATTTAATTTTAAGCAAGGTGAAATGCCTATTTATGCCCATCAAAGGGTTATTCAAAATTTGAAAAAACGATTTGACTATGTGTTTGAAACCGAAAATCGTTACCCTGGAGCCCCCTCAGTAAAAACTTTTGAAATCCAAAATAATAAAGTTTTTGAATTAGGCGGTAAGCAGGTGATTCCGATAGATGTTTTGCACGGCGATTTGCAAGTTTTTGGATTTCGAATCGATGATTTTGCCTACCTGACAGATGTGAAAACAGTAGCGTTTGAAGAAACCGAAAAATTGAAAAATTTAGAGGTTTTGGTACTAAATGCTTTGCGTATTGAACCGCATTCTACTCATTTTAATTTGCAAGAAGCGCTCGACTTTATTGCTTTGGTACAGCCCAAAAAAACCTATTTAACCCATATTAGTCACCTGTTAGGTTTTCACGAAGAGGTCCAAAACCAACTGCCTGAAAATGTGTTTTTGGCATATGATAACTTAATGATTACCCTTTAATTCTGTTTTAAAAAATGAAAAAATCACTCCTACTTTACGGTTTTATTTTAGCGATACTCTTCAATATTTATACCTATGTCTTTTTGAATAAAGAAGTAAAATTCGAACAAGAAAAATTTACAAAAGTAACCACCAAACTTAGAGATAGTATCAAAAAAGTCACGTTGAAATTAGACGAGGCTGCTTATTTTTCATTAGAAAAAAATGAGAATGCCCAAAATTATTTTGAACTAACTAATCCTAATAAAACGATTTTAATTGAAAAACTAATTCCTGTTGTTACAGAAAAATTACTGGATTACAATTCGAATCCAAAGGGGAATCCCTATACTGGTCAAGACCCCATTGGGCCTAATAAATTTGTTATTAATAAAGTCAAAATTTTAAATCATCGTTGGATTATTGCAGATTTTAGTGATGGTGAATATTGGGGAGAGGTAATTTTGAAGTATTTTATTAACCCTGACGAAAGCATTACTTTTGAGGTCAATCAGTCGTTATTATATCAAAAGTAATTGTCTAATTTTAAAAAATCAACTAAAATGAATGTGCCTTTTTCTATTCATAAAGCAGAGATTACTGATGCTGTGGCACTGAGTGCATTGATTTTAAACAATGCTAAGTATTTTTTAAAACCCCATTATTCTGAACAGCAATGGGGTGTTTTTGAACAGTATTATTCAATTGAAACTTTGCAAGAAAAAATCCAAAATCAGAAGGTGTTTTGTGCCAAACAAAATGGAAATATTGTGGGGACAATTGCTTTAGATCACGACTATATTGTTGGATTTTATACTCATGTTGATTTTGCCAATAAGGGAATTGGTTCAAAGTTACTAAGATACATCGAAGAGGAAGCTAAAGCTAGTCGACTGTCAGTGCTTTTTTTGGCTTCATCTCCTGTTGGGGTAGATTTTTATCTAAAATATGGATGGCAGGTAGTATCAGCATTGGCAATTGATTATTTGGGAGTCTCTTTTGTGGAAACCGTTATGAAAAAGCAACTTTCCGATGAAAATTGAGCGCCTTTTTTTAGGGTATTCCAAAAGGCTGTGGGTTTTGTAATTGATAAAATAAGTAATTATAAATTGCACTAACTGGCACGAAAAACAGGCTCTTTTTGATTTTACAATTCTTTGAGCACCAAAGTTATGGGTGCTATTTTGTTTTTAAATAGAGTGGAATTCTATCTAACACTTTTTTAATCTTTGCAAATCAGCGAATCAGCGGTAAAAAAAGTTAGCAAGCTGCCGTCAAAGTTTTTCCGCTTTTTTTAAATTCGTGACAATTAGTGAAACCCAAGTGGTAATTTTTTACCCAAATACTTCAGAATAGTCCTTCTTTTACAACATTGGATTTATTGCAACCAATTTTTGAAATCATAAAAATTTTGTGGCGAAACACCATGACCGATAGGATATTCTTTATAGGTTATGGCTACCCCTAGTTTTTCCATAAAAGGAGCCGTTTTTCTAGCCCATTCTACTGGGATTACCTGATCTACGGTGCCATGAGAAGCAAAAATGCGTAAGGAATTAAGGTTGTTTTTTAAGTAGTCTTCTGCTAAAATTTCAGGGTTCAAGTAGCCGCTCATTGCTACGATTTGTTTTATTTTTTCAGGAAACGATAAAGCCACAGCATAACTCAAAATGGCACCTTGGCTAAAACCTATTAGACTTACTTCTTCTTTGTTGATAGGATATTTTTGAAGTAGTTCATCGATAAAGTGGGCAATCTGGTCACGAGATGTTCGTGCTTGATCATTATCAGAAAATTTGTTTTGATCGGCATCAAAATTAATGGCGTACCAGGCATAACTGCCGTATTGCAAATCATAAGGCGCTCTAGCCGAAATAATATAGTAATGATCCGGTAATTCAGGCGCAAATGAAAACAAATCAGCTTCATTGCTACCGTATCCGTGTAATAAAATCAAAACGGGATTTTGATCTAAAATAATTTTTGGTTCTCTTATTTGGTATTCTAAAGATACATTCATGTAGTGTGATTATTCAATGTTTTTAAAAATCTTTTGAAACTGTTCGCCTAACAGTGGAATTAGTTTTTTTTCTCCTTGTAAAGCTCCGGTAAAACCAAAAATCCAAAGGATAAAATAGAAAACATAAAAGGCAGACGAAATCATCCAACTATCAAAATAGCCAATAAAATAGCCAATTAAAAAGAAAGAAAGGAAAATGCCTAATGCTTGACGAATGTGAAATGCTGCAAAAACATCTTTCTTTTCGGAGTTCATAAAAATCGCTATGACTGCACCAATGATTGTAATGTAGCTCACTATGGCAGTGTTTTTTCCCTCGTTAGTTGTATTCATTTTTGAAGGGTTTTAATTTAAAATTAGTTGGTTCTGGTTGATACAACCATACACTTTTCCTTGTAGTTTTTGACCCAAAAAAGCAGTGTTTTTTGATTTTGAAAGTATGTTTTCTTTGGTAAAAATACTTTCTCCAAAGGGAGTAAAAAGAGTTAAATTAGCGGGTTCCCCTTCGTTAATGGTGTAAGATGGAATACCAAACGTTGTTTTTCCAGCGGTTAATTTTTCAATAATTACGGCTGTTGGCAAAACAGTAGATAAAGCTCCAAACGCACTTTCTAATCCAATAGTGCCGTTTTTAGCACCATCAAATTCCATTTTTTTATGCTCTATATCGATAGGATTATGGTCAGAAGTAATCATGTCGATTGTCCCGTCGAGAATTCCTTCTAGTAAAGCTTTTCTATCGACTTCGCTTCTAAGTGGCGGACTCACTTTGTAGCGGGTATCAAAACTATCGAGTTGGTCTTCGTTGAGCACCAAATGATGTACACTAACGCTACAGCTTACGGCTAATCCTTTGTTTTTTGCTTCTTTTATTAAGGCTACTGATTTTGAGGTAGATAGTGTTGGGATGTGCAATTTGCCTCCTGTATATTCTAATAAAAATAAGTTTCTGGCAATATGTAACTCTTCTGCCAGTGCGGGGATTCCTTTTAAACCCAGTCGGGTAGAGGCTACGCCTTCATTGGCTACTCCATTCCCTTTAATTTTTTCGTCTTGGGCAAAAGTAATAACGAGTCCGTCAAAATCTTGGGTATATTGTAAAGCGATTTTAAGCAAGTTAGCGTTGTCTAAACTTTTGTTGTAATCGCCAAAGGCAATGGCACCTGCTTTTTTCATGTCAAAGAGTTCAGCCATGTCTTTTCCTTCGCTCCCTACGGTTAGAGCACCAATAGGGTAAAGGTCAGTTAGGGAAGTTTTAGCCTTGTTAACTACAAAATTCACTTGGGCTTGATTGTCAATTACAGGATTTGAATTAGGTTGTAAAGCAATCGCTGTAAAGCCACTTTTTGCGGCAACGCTCAATCCATTGCTAATCGTTTCTCTGTCTTCAAAACCAGGTTCTCCCAATGACACGCTACTATCGAACCATCCTGAAGATAGGTGCAATTGTGGGCACTGGATTTCTTGAGCGCCGTCATTTTGAAGAGAGGATGCTATTTTTTGTATGACACCATCTTGGATAAAAACATCCATGGTTTGGTTGTGAAAAGGGCTTTTAGCATCGATGATTGTGGCAGCTCTAAGGAGAATTTTCATGGGTTTAGGAGATAAGTTTTTTTGAACTTTATTATTTTACAAATCGGATAATGGCCATTTCGGCTAGGAAAAAGGCCAGCGCAAAGATAAGAAACCATTTCCAAAGTTGATGGTCTGTTCGGTTGGTTTGTAAAGTGTTGAATACGTTTTTGATACTGTCTAGGGTTTCAAAATCAGTAGTCATATAGGTGTTGATTTGGCTTAAATCACTTTCGGTTCGGGGATAATTGAACGCCATAGTCCCGAGTGCTTTTTCTTTGTTAAAAATGGTATAGTTGCCTGAATTTTTTGGAAGATCAGCAAAGGTTAATTTGACTTTGTTATCTTGGATTTGTTGAATGGGGATGAATTCTTCGTTCTTTCCTTTGAGTGTTAGTATGGATTCTTTGGTCAATGTTGTATTGACCCAAAACGGACTGTTATTTCCAATAGTAGCAGCATGTAATAAGGTGTTTTTGTGGTGTATTCCCATTTTGTAGAACACGGGTACTATCAACGGTGATTGTTGGAAATTACTGTTTTTTAGGTTTAAAGGGGCGGTAAAAAGGAAAACTGTACCTGCTGATTTTGCAACTGCGGTTAGAAAAGGCGTTTGATCTTCGAAGGAAAGTATGTTGGGGGAATTACTTTTAATAGTGAAGGATTGTTCGGTTTTTGGATATTGAAAATTAGTGATTTTGCTTTCAAAAACGCCACTAAAAAGGGGGTGATCAAAATGGATTTTAGTAATTTGTTTTGGGGTGTTTTCTGTAGCTATTATTTGAAGGTTTCCAATGTTTTTTAGCAATGAATTTAGTGTTTCTGTATCTGAATCTTCCGAAGGAATTAGGATTAAATTGCCTCCTTTAATGACGAAATTTTGCAAAGTAGTTTGTAAGGCTTGCGGAATTTCGTTGATTTCATTGAGTATAATTGTGGCTTGTTTATCTAGAAGATTGTAGTCGAGTGTGCGCAAATCTGAAGTGGTGAAATTAAATTCTTCAGGTGTAAATATTCGGGATAAAAAATTGCTTTTTTGGGGATCTCCGAGGCTTAGAATGGCTGTTTTTTCATTTTCGGTGATGCTGAAATAGTAGTCATTGTCGTAGGTTAGACTATTGTCTTCTATTTTGGCGAAACCATCAAACGCTTGTTTTGGAATGGTGAAGTTTATTGTTTCTTTTTTGGTTTTAAAAGGGATCATGGTTTTGGCAATCAGCTTATTTTGATGATATAAAGCTATGGGTGTGGGCTTTAGTTCTTCTCCAAAACCATTGATAAGTACGGTTATTTCATAGAACTTATCCAAGGTTTGCTTGATGAAGACGCTGTCAATGGAAGCATTGTTTTTTTGTTGTGCTTTGGGTGTAATGAGATAAGCTAGGTCGTCGGGCTGTGTTTTTTGGGTACTTTTTTTAGGGATTCCTAGTGCATCAGAAATGATGACGATGTTTTTTTTGAAAGCGGATTTGTGGCTGTTGATTTTAGCTAATTGTGCTTCTAGATCAAATGGGAGCGGGGAATAATTGAGGTTTTGTAAGTCGCTTTGTAGGGTTTTGATATCAGTGTTCCAAAAGGTTTGTTCGTTAGTTAATAATGAAAAAGTAGTGTTTTGAGGGGTTTCGGTTAGTAGTTCTTGAACGGCTCTTTTGAGCAATTCGCCACGAGGTCCTTTGGCTTGCATGCTGAAGGAATTGTCTAGAATGAGGTACAATTCGTTGGTGGTATTTTTATGGTCTTTGGCTTCAAAAAAGGGTTGTGCGAAGGCGAGAATTAGGGCTGATAGTAATAATAAACGGGTGGCTAATAGTACCCGTTTTTTTATTTTTGAACTTTTTCGGGATTCAATGGTTAATTTTTTTAAGAAGCGAACATTGGTGAAATATTCTGTTTTAAATCTTCGGAGTTGGAATAAATGTACCAAAATGGGTAGTACTAAAAGAAATAAAAAGTATAGAATTTCGGGGTTTTTGAAGTGCATTCTATGTTGGGTTTATTTTAGGTTTACGTTGTTTTTTGGATGTTTCCAAGAGGGCTCTTTGCTTGCTTTTAGCCCCGATCGCAGTGGCATCCTTTTTTTTAGTGGCTAGGTTTTTTTACCTAGCCACTAAAAAAAAGATATAACGGAGAGCGGGACGATGCTGGCAAAAAGGCGTTTTCTTTGCCGCTCCTTATAAAAAGCACACTCTTATTAATCTTTCAAAAATACGAATTTGTACCTATAAATGGGGAGTGATATGGGGTTTTTTCAAATTGGGATTATTTATTTTGAGTGAATTAAATAATGCCTATTTTCGCTCTTTAAAAATATATCGTTATTATGAAAGTTAAACTAGGGCTATTGCTTTTTTTGTCGTTTTTCACCACGTTGCAAGCGCAACAGAATTTATATCATTTACTGATTGGTACTTACACTAATAGGTGTGAGAAGAAAGGGGTTTTTAATTACAAATTGGAGGTGAACTCAGGCAATTCGCTGTTGCATGGATTTACTGTGAATATTGAGAATCCTAGTTATTTAGCACTTTCATCGGATAATAAGCATCTTTATGTGGTGAATGAGTCGGGTGTGAATAGTACGGTTACTGCTTTTAACTATGACGGGTTAGCGGGAAGAATGGTTGTATTGAACAAGCAAGCTACTAAGGGAGCGGATCCGTGTTATTTGATTACGGATGATAAGAATGTGATTACGGCAAATTATTCAGGAGGAAGTATTACTGTTTTTTTTAAAAATGCGGATGGTAGTTTGACCGAGGCGAAACAGGTGGTGCAACTTTCTGGAAGTGGACCTAATGTGGAGCGTCAGGAAGCATCACACCTGCATATGGTGGCTTTTTCTGGGGATCATAAATATGTTTTGGCGGTTGATTTAGGTGCGGACAAAATTTATGTTTACAATTATAATGCGGATGCGAGTAAAGATTTGCTGACTTATAACAGTAGTGTGAGTGTAAAGCCGGGTGGAGGGCCTCGTCATTTGACTTTTGATAAGGAGGGCAAATATGTGTATGTATTGAATGAATTAGACGGCGGACTATTGACTTATAGTTTTACTAAAGGGGTGATGACATTGATTGCCGATACTTCGGTGATGCCGAGAGATTATACGGGTGATTTTAGGGCTGCCGCGATTGCATTATCTCCTGATGGTAAGTTTTTGTATGCAACTAATAGGGGAGAGGCGAATACTATTTCGATTTTCAAAGTCTTGAAAAACGGGAAATTGGAATTTAGAGAAACGGTGAGTACTTTGGGTAAAGGTCCTAGAAGTTTTGTGATTGATCCAACAGGCAATCTGTTATTGGTGGCGAATCAATCCAGTAATGAAGTGGTGATTTTTAAACGGGATAAAGAAACGGGGAGTTTGACGGATTCTGAAAAAAGAATTTCGGTATGTGAGCCTGTACATTTGCTGTTTGAAAAGCGTTTGTAGTCAGTGTTGCTAAATTACAAAAGCCACAAATTCACGAATTTAAAGTTTGTGAATTTGTGGCTTATTTTTTTTTCTTATTTGTTAGAATCTTTACGTTTTTTGTTTCTAGTTTTTAGCATGTTTCGATTGACAGAACCGTGTGTTTTTTTCTTGGTTACACCGGGTCCTCCTAGATTGATTTTTTTGTTCTTTTTGCTTTTTTCATGAAAAGCGCCATCCCCTTCTAATTTCACCTTTTTCATTAAAAATTTAATGGGTTGTCGGTCTTTTTCGGGTTCGATTAATTTGGTTGAAATTTCGACTTCTTCAGGAAAATCAGCTATTGGTAACTCCATATTCATTAAGACTTCGACTTCTATTTTGTATTCTTCTTCACGAGGTGTTACAAAACTAAGGGCCGTTCCTGTGGCATCCGCTCTACCGGTTCTACCAATACGATGCATATACAATTCAGGCATTTCGGGCATTTCGAAGTTGATAACATGGGTGATGTTTGAAATGTCTAATCCTCGGGCCATAATATCGGTGGTAATCAATCCTCTCAAGTTTCCTGCTTGGAATTCTGCCATGGTACTTAATCGATAATTTTGAGATTTGTTGGAATGTATGATTCCAAATTGTCCCTCAAATTCTTCCTCAATTCGATTAAATAGCATGTCCGATATTTTTTTGTTGTTTACAAAAACTAAAACTCGGCTCATGTCCACATTCTTTTTCAAGAGATGGGATAAAAGGTTGATTTTGGTATTGAAGTTAGGCACATTATAAGTGATTTGTTCAATGTTTTCCAATGGTGTTCCCGAAGCGGCAAGCGTTACTTCTTCCGGAAAATCAAAATAGTCATTGAGTACCGCATCTACTTCATCGGTCATGGTGGCCGAGAATAGAATGTTCTGACGCTTGGTTTTCATCATGGCTAGTAGAGCGGTTAACTGTGTTCTGAAACCTAAGTTGAGCATTTCGTCGAATTCGTCAATGACTAATTTTTGGGTTTCATCGAAACGAACGACAGCGTCTAACGCCAAATCCATGGTTCTACCTGGAGTTCCAACTAAAATGTCAACTCCTTCATACACGGCTTTTTTCTGGGTATTGATGTTGACTCCTCCGTAAATTCCTAGTGTTTTGACCGACATGTATTGGGTTAACTTTTCAACTTCTTCCACCACTTGAACTACCAATTCTCGGGTAGGAACAAGAATGACAATTTTGGGAGTATTGGTGTTGGTAAATTTGTATAGCTTTAATAACGGGATAAGGTAAGCAAATGTTTTTCCTGTACCTGTTTGGGCAATTCCCATCATATCTCTTCCTGACATAATTACCGAAAAGGTTTTTTCCTGAATGGGAGTAGGTGAGGTGAAACCTAGATCGTCTATTGCTTTTTGTACAGATTTAGGGAGATTGAATTGTTCGAAAGTACTCATTTGCTTAAATTTTGTGCAAAGGTACACTTTTTTTTGCTCTTGTATTTTCCTGAAAATCAATTGTTTGATTAAGTGGTTGTAAATGAAGTCCTCTCAGTACAACTTGATGAAACACTTGATCTTTCTATTTTGGTTAGCTAATTTTCTATTATTTCTTTAACAAACGTTTTATTCGAAGTAGCAGTTCATTTGGATTGAAGGGTTTAGCAATAAAATCTGAGACTCCTAATTGAAAGGCTTCTTCCACTGTTTTTTCTTCATCGGCTAAGGAAGAAAGCGCTACAATAGGGATAGAAGGATAGTTTTTGTTTAAATAATTGATAATTTCTAACCCTGATCTTGGTGGAATAAGTATGGCAATAATAATCAAATCAAAGGATGCTTCTTGTACTCTAGTAATTGCTTCATTTCCATCATGAGCAATGGTCATCTTATAATTTTCTTTCTCCATGATGATAGACAAGATATCTAGGGTCATGGAGTCGTTTTCTATAATTAATAGATTTGGAATTGTTTTCATTATAAAAGAGGTTTAATTGAAAAAAAATTCGATTTCATCCAGCATTATCATTGGTTTTTTGTTTTTGCGATAACGCCAATAGGGCACAGTATCTTGATTTTTAATGATCATTTTAATTTTTTCAAATTTACTAAAGTTAGGATTGTTTATCTCCCAAGTTTTTGTTGTAATATCAAAATTTTCAGTTAAATCTTCCCCATTTTTAGTTGTTATTACTTTCCATTTGTTGTTTTGTAAACCATAAATCGTCAAAGCTTCTGGAGGAAAAATCCAATGTCTTTGATCTTCTAAGAAATTTATTTTTAGGGAATTGAAAGCTATTCCATTTGTATTGATCTCTATTTCAGGATTACTACCATACCATCCCATCCAGTTGATGTTAAAATCGTGATAGCCTTTGATACCATCAATTAATCCTTTTGCGCCCTTGGCAGAATATTCTTTGGAAGGAGGGGAGAGCACTTTAATTTGCATTTTTTCGCCCAAATGTTGGATAGTATTTTTACTGATGGCTAACCAATCTTTATAATAATTATCGGGAGAAATTCCACCTTCACTAAGTTCATAAATGCCCATTTTGTTGCATTGTTGGCTAAATTCTAAAACTCTTTCAGTTAGTCCTTTCTTTACTATTTTTTGGCCATTTTCATCAGTAGTAAAAAGTCCATGTGTGTCTGCTCCATAAAATTTTGATTGTTCAAAATAGACATATTCCAGAGAAAGTCTCAATTTTTGAACCCTTACTTTAAGTATAGCATCATCTGCAACCGCATTCAGAGCTTCTTCAATAATGCTATCGTATTGATCCATCGCTTCAGGAGTTAAATATGAATTTCGATTTTGAACAGGTCCGGAATAAATATCTAGATACGCTTTTGATTTTTTTTGATTTTCAGATAAAAGGGTCAAATAACGTTGAATGCTCGAAGCCGCTTTACCATAATACCCTCTTAAAAAGTCGGCTGTAGTGGCTTTTATGTTAATCTGGGTATTCCAAAGTAGTTTTGCTAATAAGTATTGTCTTAATTCGGTAAAATCTCCAGGAACATCTGCGTACCCTTGTGCAAACACGCCTTTGACCTTATTTTTTTTAAATGTTTTATAATTATCTTCAAAATAGCTCAGATTAGGAAAGGGTGACAAATAATTAGAAAATTGTACTGTATAATCCCATACCAGTAAATTTTTGTTCGTATTTTCCCATCGATTTAAGCTGTTTGCAATGGATTTGTTACTGTTTTCAAGGGATATTGGGATGCCGCGATTCATTTCGATGGGGCAAAAAAGCGTTGTAATATTAGGTGCTATGACTAGATTCGTTGGAGGATTGTAGGTGTGTAAATAGGCTAAAGTACAAATTTGTGTTTTGGGGAATTGTTGTGCAACTGCATTTAAAAAATAATATAAAGCGCCTTGGGGGCCTCCATATTTCTGGGCTATTTGTTTACATTGGTGGCATTCGCAATAGATAACATCATCGTTTTGGCTTATAGAAAAAAAGCGACTATCCGGTTTTTGGGCAATTTCTTTTTTTAAGAAATCGGATACTAATTTTACAACAGTATCATTCGTCATACATAGCGATTCTGCTCTTCTTTTTCCATTGTACAATGCAAAAAGTTTGGGGTCTTTTTTGAAAAAATCCTTAGGAGGAACTAATCGGTCAAAAGTATGTCCCCAAAGGCCAAAATCATTTTCGTGCCAATCAAGTTTATGCCATTCTCTGAAGGAGGCATCATAACAATCAGGGTAGAGTAAATATCTGTATTCAAAATCAGGTGAATATTTTTGAGAAAAATTTTGGGGAAATGAAAAAGATTCGGGTTTTGGGATGTATGCTACAGTACTGGTGAATTTTCTGAATTCCCATTGCTCTAAGAGTGAATACGCGGCATATTTAAGGGATTTCAATTGCTTAGCGATAAGATAAATATGGTGTTGATTGCTTTTTAAAAGAAATTCTTGCGCCTTTAATTCTTTGTTCTTTTTTTGTATTTCTAGTATAATTTGCGGTTCGTTACTAGCGTTTTTTGTGTTTTTTAATTCAAAAGTGTTTGGCAGTGATTTTTCTAAATAAGAATAAAGAATCTCTGCTGCAATTTTTGATTCGTCGCAGGTATACACAAGGGCAACTTTATGTGGTTGGTTCCCAATTTGGATAGTTTTAGATTGTGCCATAGAAGAAGTAAGGAATGCAAATCCATTCATTATGAATAATAGAAGTAGTGCTTTCAAATTCATAGCTAAAATTTATAGTGACAAAGTAATGACAATTCGTATTCATTTTGAAATTCATTGGGAATGTATTCTTGTAAATTATAATTCATTTGAATTCCAGTTATGAATTTCTTGTATAAAAACTTATAGTATCCAGTCCCTATCCTAAAGGAATTTAGATTAAGTCTGTTTTGTATCTGTGAAATGGTGTTTCTCTCATCGGGAGAAGTACCAAAACCTAAATTAAGGGTCAAATAATCATATTTAGAATTAAAATAATAACGATTGTTAATGGATAATACAGGATTATAATTTTTTTTGTTATTATTAAGATACGCTTTTACCGATAACCAATAGTCTCCCGTGTGCTTACTTACACCGGTAACTAAGGTGAGAATGTCAAGGTTTTGGGTTTGTATGTATCGAAATCCTAAATCGGTTTCCCATCCTTTTTTTGAGTTTAAGTAAATGGAACCCCCAAGTTTGTATTTGGGAAACACCATATCATTGCTAAGAGTTACATCCCAATAAGTATAATTTCTTTTACCGATTTTGTAGTAGGATTCTATTTCATATTGAACGCCTTTAGCTACAAAATTATTGGCTGCAAATCGTTCAGCATAACTAATTCTTCCGTTTAAAGAGCCCCATTTTTGGTAATTTATGTATTCTAGATGAACCATATGCCAGGGACCAACGTCTTTTCGACCTATTGTGGTATAATTGTAATTAATTCCAATTCTGTTGTTTTTTTGATTTTCGTTTATTTGTTCAAGTTGTATTCTAGTTTGAGAATCATTTGGAAAGACTTCAAGTGTTTTTTGTAAGCTTTTTTTTTGATTTTCTAATTCTTTACGAAGCTCATAAATTTCGGATTTTTTTTGAAAATAGATTATTTTTTTGGGATAAAAAACAAGGGCTTTTTCAGTGGTAACAAGTGCCTCTTCATATTTTTGTTCACTGATATTTAGGTTGATTAAATATAAAAAAACCTCTTCGTATTTTGGATTTTCATCTAAAACCTTTTGGTAATAATATCTAGCGCTGTCGTTTTGATTTGTAAATTCATAATTTTTGCCAAGCAGTACTTGAAAATCTAAGTATTCAGGAGCTATTTTTTTTCCGAGTAGGCATTTTTCTATATTTTGTGAATAATTGTTGGAAGTTCTCATGTCCTTAATAATGGATACTAGCAAACTATCGGTATTAATTTTTTGAGCATGAAGCGTGGCTACTCCCAAAAAGATACTGAGGGATAAGAATTTAAAAATATAATGGTTGAATGCTCTCATTTTTTTAAGTTTGTTTGGGTTGTTCATAGCCTTTTCGAACCATAACACCCCATTTTTGTTCATTTTGATTGAAAAAATCCCAATATCCCTTGAGTGAAGTATAGATTGTTAAGGGGTGGTAAGCAAATGGTTCTAGTATCGCCATGCTGATTAAGATGAGTAACTCTTTGTAATTAGCATAACTTCTATAAAGGGTCTCGTCAATTAAGATGCAAACCAAAGTAATGAATAAATAGACTAAATATACAAAAGCACTCATTATGATTAGAAAATCAAAATTGATGAGTCCCCATGCGTAACTAAAAATTAATACAATAATTCCAAAAAACTCTATGATAGGAACTAAAAATTCAAAGGCAAAAAAGAAAGGTAAAGTTACAAAGGCAGTTCTGCCATATTGTTTATTGTAGAACATTTTTCTATGTAAATACAAAGTTTGGACTAAACCTCTTGCCCATCTCACTCGTTGTCTGATGAATATGGTTCTGGTCTCTGGAACCTCTGTCCAGCATAACGACTCAGGAATATATTGAATCAGAAAGGGTTCGTTTTTATGATGCATGTATTTTCTCATTCTGGTGATTAATTCCATGTCTTCTCCAAGTGATTTATGCCAATAGCCACCAGCGGCAATTACAATTTCTTTATCAAACATGCCTAATCCTCCGGAAACTAATAACAAACCATTAATTTGACTCCAAGCCATTCTTCCAAAAATAAAGGAACGCACATATTCTAATTCTTGAAATCTAGGAAACCATTTTTTAGGAAAATGGACTTTTACCAACAAGCCATCTTTAATCTCACAAGAATTTGATATCCGAATGCCAGCTCCTGTGGCTATTACTCTGGTTTCATTTTCAATAAACGGCTTGGTTAATTTTAGCAGCGTATCTCTCTTTAAAATGCAATCAACATCTGTACATAAAAACAAAGGATGTTGTGCCGAGTTGATCCCAGCATTGGAAGCGTCAGCTTTGCTTTTGCCATTTTCTTTGTCGACAATTACTAATTTTGAATACACTGGGTTTTTCGACTTGTAGTGCCCTTTTACAGGTTGTGTTTTTATTTTTTCTTGATAATAAAAGTCAATTTTTTCTAATTCAAATTCTTTGATGAGTTTTTCAAGGGTATCGTCAGTACTCCCATCATTTATGATAATAATTTCATAATTAGGATAGGTTAGTGATAATAAAGATTTTACATTATATACGATATTCACTCCTTCATTAAAGGCAGGAGCAATTACTGAAACTCCAGGCATATAATTAGAACGGGCAATGATGTCGTCTTCTAAAAATTTTTTGTTATTGATATGTCTTACGATAGCTACATAGGATAAAATAGCTAAACCCAAGTAGAAAACAACATAGGAAAACGAGAATATTGCAATAAAAATCTCATAAATTGATAAAATAATATCAACAATATTTTTAATTATATCCATAGTGTTTTTACGTGTTGTAACATTTTTGAGTAGTCAGGAGTTTTAGTAGCTAATTCCTCTGCTAGATTGGGGGCGATTTTTAATAAACAAAACATTGCTGCTAATTGAATATCGGTATCCGAAATATTTTGAAAGCATGATTTGATGTGTTTTGTGGTGATTTCAGACCCAATCTCTGCCAAACATTCGTAACATTTAATTTGGGCCTTTTTGGAATACATCCCTATTTTTTCTAAAACGGGTATTTCTGCTTCTTGTATAAATAGTTTGCTAATTGCTATCAGCGCCTCAATTCTTGCCGATTCAACAGGATAATTCAATAGTTGTATGATTCTTTCTGATTCATTACGGTTATTAAAATAGGTCACTATTTTTAAGCCCAATTCAATTAAGGAACTCCTGTCTCCATATAATAAAAAATCAAGGTTGGTAGGATAATCCTTTTTTATTTCAAAAAAAATATCCATTATTTTTATTTGATTGAGTTTTGAAATTCTATCTGGGATAAATGCTAGTTTTTCGCTGCTTAGATCTATCAGGGCAAAATAACTGATGTTTGCATTTGATCTTATTAAATCATTTTTATTACTTAGGTAAGGAATGATTTGATGTTTCCCTTTAACATATTTCATCATTTTGAAATGATAAAATCCGATACACTTTTTATAGGGCCTAAAATCATTGATGAGTTTAGCGGAATGTTCGTTCAGTTTTAAGCTTTTGTACAATAACGAAATAATGATGGTTTTGTCGCCTTTGACATTCTTTTTTAAGCGAATCATTTCATTGATAACAATAATTTTGCACCAATTTCGTGAAAAGGGAATTGCTTTCCTAAATGTTTTTAATTTCGATTTTACGGTTATTTTGTCATAATCATTCATCACAATTTCTATCAAGAATTGTTGAATAATGGAACGATATTTTTTTTTTAGATGGTATCGCCATTGATTATAAAATCTTTTGATGATTAATAGTAAACTGACTAATAAAATAGCAATGAATAAGACAGGGAGAGCGTAATTTTTTATAAAAAATAAAAAAGTATCCATAAATAAAAAATTAGATATTCAAATGTAAAAAAAATAGGAATAACTTTTTGTTTTTTAATGGATTATGTTTTTAAAATCCTTCAAAAACGCCTAGTCCAAATAGCGCAAAATCATATTTTACAGGATCAACTGGGTCTAATGCTCTTAGCTTTGTATCTAATTCATTCAAGGCTTTGGCATCGTTTTGTTTTCTGCTCAAAAGACCTAATTTACGCGCCACATTCCCGGAATGAACATCCAAAGGGCAAGATAATTTTGAAGGAGAAATGCTTTTCCAAATACCTAAATCGACTCCTTTATTATCTTGACGACACATCCAACGCAAGTACATGTTGATTCTTTTAGCCGCCGAATTATTCAACGGATCCGAAATGTGCTTTTGAGATCGAGATAGAGGTGTAGTTTCAAAGAAAACCTTTTTGAATTCATGAATGCTTTTCTGGACACTTGTGGCTTCTTGATGTTTTGCAAATACAGATTCTAATCCGCCATGATGCCTGTAAATGTGTTGTAATCCCTTTATAAATGCTTGAAAATCGTAACTATTAAACGTGCGATGTACAAAATTTTCTAATCTATTCAAATCGATTTCTTGATGAGAGAGTACAAAATCATAGGGTGAATTTCCCATCAATTCCATCATTTTAAAACTGTTTTTGATGATCATTTTTCGATTACCCCAAGCGATAGTAGCACTCAAAAATCCTGCAATTTCAATGTCTTCTTTTTGTGTAAACAAATGCGGAATTTGAACAGGATCACTTTCGATGAAATCTAAAGTGTTGTATTGTAGTACTTTTTCGTCTAGAAAGTCTTTGAGTTCGGATGGTGTCATGATTACTATTTTGAAAATGTTTTGGAGTAGAAACCATCTTTTAATTTTGTAGTCCGCATTTGAGGTTTTACTTTATAATAATGATAAAAATATTCGACTTGATTTTTATTTACACATGGAAGTTTTCCGTCCCCTGATCCCCAAAAAAAGTCATTTTCAATAGGTGAAAAATACAATAGGTTTCCATCGTGAATGGGTTCAAACTCGGTATTGAATTTAGAATTTTTGTAAGGAAATATGATGTTTTTTAGTGAAAAATTACTTAATGATAACGTGAATTTGTTTTGGTTAAAAGCACTTAAATTAATTGGCATAAGTAGTACAAGGCCACAAATCAAAGTTGAGCAATACAATAAGAAAGGGAGATGTTTTACTCTATGAATAAGAATAGCCATTTTATAAAAAGTAAACAATAATAAAAAATTGAAAAAGAATCTATATTGAGGGGAAGTAAACAATAACAATAACAATTGAAAACACATAATGCTATATAGAATCCAAAATTCTTTTTTATTGCAAAATTTGTAAATCAATAAAGGTGTTGAAATTACTAGAATTATACTCCATTTGTTGAAAATACCATGTAATTTGGGTAAAGATAACCACCTTAAAAATAATTCAAAGTATGACAAATTTTGGTATTCATCAATTGTAATAAAATAGCCACAAAGTTTGGTTTCTTGATAATACAAATCAGCAATTATTTTTGGTACTTGATAATCTGTTTTTAAGAAATCAAAATGTAATATCGGAAAGAATGGGTAACCACTAATGATACTGTTTTTTAAAATAAAAATGAAAAGAATAAGGGAGGAAATTAATATTGAGATTTGTAATTTAGGCATTAATTCTTTAAAGTTTTTGAAAAATAATAATATCGGGAATGCTACTAAAACAATAGCAGTTGTTTTTATAAATATTGAAAAAAGCACCAATATTAGTATTAAATTAAAATGCTCAATTTTTAGATTTCTATTATATTGATTAAAATAATGAAAAATTAGAAATGAGATTACATAGATTGGAATGTCAGGGGAAGGTGAGCTAATAAATTGAAAAAAAAATAGGTTAGCTATTGGTAAAAGTCCAATTATTAGTGCGTTTATATCATTGGTTTTGTTGTATTCGTTTAATTTTAAAATAGAAAAAATGTTTCCTAGTAATAAACAATAACCACTGATATCATTGAAATTCTGATAAATAAATGAAAAATTAAAAGCACTTTGAAGAATGTGCCAGCCACTAGTTTGAGCTAAAAAAAAATGTAAGTTTCCTAAGCCTTTAACAAGTCCATATTCATTAATCCATTTGATGGTTTGAATATAGTAGGATTCGTTATCAATGATATATGGAATCGAGGCACATTGAGCAATAATTAGAACAGTAATGGCGCTTGCAATTATTTTTAAATGAAGTTGAAGTGAGGTTAATTCATTTCGAAAGTTCAAAAAATCTGATTGAATGTTTTCTTTGTATTTGAAAAATAGATATTGGTTAATCAAAAAGTATACAATATGAAATTCAAAATGTATTCTTCCAAATATAGCCCATATTGTTGTGAATATTGTGGTAGAAAATAGGCCTAAAATGGAGTAGATTATTAAGTTATTGTTCTTTAATCGAACTATTCTATTAGTGTAAAAACCAATAGTAATTGTACTAAAGCTAATGTAAATCCAACTTAGTAATATAAGTATCATTATAGTTTTATCTGACCATCTACCATAACTAATTTTCGATCGGCCATAGCTGCCAAATCTTCATTGTGAGTAACAATCACAAAGGTTTGCCCAAATTCATCTCTAAGTTTAAAAAATAATTGATGTAGATTCTCGGCTGAATTGGTGTCTAAATTTCCGGAAGGTTCATCCGCAAAAATAATGTCGGGTTTATTAATGAGCGCTCTTGCAACGGCCACTCGCTGTTGTTCTCCACCAGAAAGCTCGTTTGGTTTGTGATGAATTCTATGGGATAAGCCTAGATATTCTAATATTTTTTTGGCTTCAATTTCAGTGGCTGTTTTTGTTTTTTTTGCAATAAATGCGGGAATGCATACATTCTCTAAAGCCGAAAACTCAGGCAACAATTGATGAAATTGAAAAATGAATCCTAAGTTTAAGTTTCTAAAACGAGATAAGTCTTTATCGTTCATTTGTAAAACATCTTCACCATTGATGTATAAACTTGAATTTTCGTTGTTGTCGGGTCTGTCCAATGTGCCTAAAATCTGCAGTAATGTGGTTTTTCCCGCCCCTGATGCCCCTACAATTGAAATTATTTCTCCTTTGGCTATATGTAAATCAACACCTTTTAATACTGCTAGTTGGTCGTAAGATTTAGATATGTTTTTTGCTAGTATCATTCCAATTTGTTTTTACAAAGAAACAAAGATTTTAATTTTTCTGTTCAGGATTTACACTTATTTTAGAAAAAACAATTATTAATCTTACGTTAAAGAAGTTATTTTGTTTAATATTTTTGTACTTTTGTTCAACAAAAAATAAATTACAAAGAATGAGTGACAATTTTGCAACATTTGCTGGTGGGTGTTTCTGGTGTACAGAAGCTATTTTTTTGGAGTTAAAAGGGGTGAAAAGTGTAATGTCAGGGTATTTGGGTGGGACACTCCTGAATCCTACATATCAGGATATTTGTACCGGATCAACTGGACATGCTGAAGCCGTACAAATTAGTTTTGACGCTGAGCAAATTTCTTATAGCACATTGCTTGAAGTATTTTTTGCAACACATGATCCTACCACCTTAAACCGTCAAGGGGCTGATAAAGGAACCCAATACCGAAGTGAAATTTTTTATCATTCTGAAGAACAAAGAAAAAGTGCGTTAGCATACATGCATCAACTAGAGATAGCAAAAATCTATGACGCGCCGATTGTTACAAGACTTTCGCCTGTGACTACGTTTTATCCAGCCGAGACATACCATCAAAACTATTACCAACGCAATAAGGAACAATCGTATTGTCATTACGTAATTACTCCAAAAATGAACAAGCTTTCTGAATCGTTTACTACATTACTAAAATAAATAACACCTAAAGATGAACACAGTATTAGACAGAGAATTAATTGAAATTTTAGGTGATAATCACCAAGCCACTAGCGCAGACACGCCTCTTAGAGCTGATGCATTTGTAAAATCGGATGCCGAAAAGATGCAGCGCATTGAACATTATTTTCATGCCATTATGGAAGAAATGGGGTTGGATATGACAGATGATAGTTTAAGCGGAACGCCATTTCGTGTGGCCAAAATGTACATCCAAGAAATTTTCAGTGGTTTAGATCCTAAAAACAAACCTAAAATTTCTGTTTTTGACAACAGTTATCATTATGACAAAATGTTGGTTGAAGCAAATATCAATTTCAACTCTACTTGCGAACATCATTTCTTGCCAATTGTAGGTAAAGCACACATTGGTTATGTCTCAAGCGGAAAAGTGATTGGTTTGTCAAAATTGAACCGAATCGTTGACTATTATTCAAGACGACCACAAGTGCAAGAACGTTTAATTATGCAGATTTTTAATGAACTAAAAACCGTTTTGGAAACCGATAATGTCATCATTGTCATGGAAGCCAAACATCTTTGTGTATCGAGTCGCGGAATTAAGGATGAAACTAGTTTTACCTCTACCATTCAATATGGAGGGATTTTTAATGAAAAAGAAAATAGAAATGATTTTTTCAATATGATCAAGCAAGAATAAAAGGCACTACTTTTGTTTGGACTTTTTCAAAAATTAAAAAATGACAAACCAAGCAGAAATTAGCACCGAAGCTTCTCAAAAAAGAAGACATTTATTCTTGAGTATTTTGTTTGATGCTATCGGAATGCTTTCTTTTTCCATACCAATGATAGGTGAATTCTCAGATGTCATTTGGGCACCTTTAGCGGGTTTTTTGATGACCTGGATGTACAAAGGAAGTGTTGGGAAAGTAGCCGGAGCGATTACATTTATAGAAGAAGCCTTTCCTTTCTCGGATGTTATTCCTACGTTTACTTTGACTTGGATATACACTTATCTCATCAAGAAACAGAAAAATTCTTAATTAATACCAACAAAAAAAGCTTCAGTAATGAGGCTTTTTTTATGTTTTAAATAGAAAACCGAGTCCCATACTTCGGAGCATTTTCTTTTCGAAAGTCCAAAAGAATCGAAATTGACCAAATAAAAATCCTATGCAAACCAAAAGCACTTGATAAATTGGAAAAATAAGTAGGAGTCGGAGTGGAGTGAACCAAAATCCAAAATCTTCTTTGGAAATGCATAACCAAAGGCAAAATGGTTTTGAAAGCCATGCAGAAGCTGAACCGGTAATGGCAAAAACAATAAATATTATGGTCAGTTGAAAGTTACTTTCTATTCCCCAACGTTCTTTTAATTTTTTCATTCTAAAATGTCAATAATACAAATATACTAAACTATCGTGGCGGAACATTGCCAAATAATCGTTGGTGATAGCGATTTTGAAAGTAAATCATGTAATTGTAAATTAAATAATTGACTTCATAACCATAATTAATTTGTGGTTCATAATTGATAATCATTTCGTATAAATTAGGATTAAATCGGTTGGGCTGTTGCGCCCTACTATTCCATTCTATAATATAGAATCTGTTTTTGTTCTCAAGATAGGTTTGAGAATAATACCCTCGCGGTAACGCCATAGAATTTAACCAATTAGTAAAACCAGGGTCAATAATGATTACTTCGTATTCCAGAGAATCATTGGCAATTCTTACGGTATCATTTTCTATAGATTTTACCGTTGGAACCAGTGCAACTTTCGTCTTTGGAGTAGCACAAGCACTAACAATTGCTATAATTACAATACTAATAAGTATATTCTTCATGGTTTAGAAATGAAATTGAAATTTACAAATTTTGCCAATTAAATTTCTAAATTCTATCATAAAAAAAAACGTCATCTCACTGTTGAAATGACGTTAGGAATAGGTTGTTTTTTCTTTTATTTTCCAAATAATTTACCTAATATTCCTCCAATTCCTCCACTGCCTTTTGCTAGATTCATAGCGTCACTAATATCTACTTTGCCATCAGCATTTTGATCTAAACCAAATTGCGTTCCGTATTTAGAAATGGTATCCATAATACCGCTTGCTTGCTCACTATTTCCCGAAATAGCTCCAATAATATCAGAAATTTGAAAACTATCGTTAGGATCATTGGCTTTACCCATCAATCCGCCTAAAATTTGCGGAATCATTCCACCAGCAACACTTGAAGCCGTTTCGCTGCTTAAACCAAATTTTTCACTCAAATTACCCGTTACTTGTTCTGTAATTTGTTGTACTGCAGGATTCGAACCATCAAGTGTAGTATTGCCTTTAAGCAAACCTGCTAATTGTTCAATGCCTCCTCCAGAAGCCATTTGTTGTAAACTTGACAATATGGAGTTGCCTGTCTCCTGCATAACGGCTTCGTTATGCTCATTTGGAATAGCACTGTTTTTTACAACAGTATCCTCTCCAAATTGCTGCACTAATTGTGTTAATTGCTCAAACATAGGATTTTAGATTTAAAGTATTCTCAAATTTAATTAAAAAAGGGTAATTTATAACGTTTGTTTATAAATTACCCTTTTAGTATTTTGAAAGCTTTAAATTATCCTAACAAAGCAATAATTTGTGAAGCTAATTCTGTACCAATTCTGTCTTGCGCTTCACCTGTCGCTGCACCAATATGAGGTGTCAACGAGATTTTAGAATGCATCAAAATCGCCATTTCTGGTTTTGGCTCGCTTTCAAAAACATCTAAACCTGCAAAAGCTACTTTTCCACTGTCTAAAGCTTTTACTAAAGCAACTTCGTCAATTACGCCACCACGCGCACAGTTTACAATTCCTACGCCGTCTTTCATAGTAGCCAATTGCTCCTCGCCAATAATGTAGCCGTCTTGTGCTGGTACGTGCAAAGTAATAAAGTCTGCTTCTTGAAACAACGATTCTAAAGATTGAGAAACAATGGTAGTTGTTATTGATTGTCCATCAAAAAACTCCACTTTAATGTCTACTTGAGGAATAAAACTATCGGCAGCGATAACTTTCATACCTAATCCCAAAGCCATTTTTGCTGTAGCTTGACCAATACGTCCAATACCTACAATTCCTAAAGTTTTTCCTCTTAGTTCCGTACCATTAGCGTAGGCTTTTTTCAAACCATCAAAATTTGAGTCTCCTTCAAGAGGCATATTTCTGTTCGAGTCGTGTAAAAAACGAACCCCAGTAAATAAATGTCCAAAAACTAATTCTGCTACCGATTCTGAGGAAGAAGCAGGCGTGTTGATTACGTGAATCCCTTTGCTTTTAGCGTAGTCCACATCAATATTGTCCATACCAACACCACCACGACCAATAATTTTGATACCAGGACAAGCATCGATAATGTCTTTGCGCACTTTGGTAGCGCTTCTTACCAAGATAACGCTCACGTTGTTTTCATTAATAAAATTGGCCACTTGTTCTTGCGCCACTTTTGTAGTGATTACTTCAAAACCACCTTTTTCTAAAGCTAGAATTCCACTTTTTGAAATTCCGTCATTGGCTAATATTTTCATTTTGTTTTCATTTTGTTTCTCTAATTCCTTGTTTGTGCCAAAGAATCAATATACTATATTTTTATTTTTTTAGGAGCTAATCCCGCTATCCGTTGCAAATGAAATTCACTGAACTCCTATGTAAATAAAAGTTTAGTGAAGTAATCTTTTCTATTTTTAAAGAAAAATAGAAAAGGATATCCACTACTATCGGGGCTAGGGGAGTTGTGCTTTCAAGAAAATTTGGTGTAAGCGATTAAACCGCTGCTTCCAAAGCTTTCATAACATTCACCAAAACTTGAACACTTTCTATTGGCATCGCATTATAGATAGACGCTCTATAACCACCAACAGAACGGTGCCCTGGAAGCCCTGAAATGTTAGCAGCTTTCCACATTTCGTCAAATTTTGCACTGTGATTTTCGTCGTTCAATAAGAAAGTAACGTTCATATTCGAACGGTCTTCTACAGCAGCAGTTCCTCTAAACAATGGATTTCTGTCGATTTCATTGTATAATAAAGCAGCTTTTTCGTTATTGATTTTTTCGATGGCAGCCACTCCTCCTAAGTTTTTCAACCATTGTAAAGTCAATAGGGAAGTGTATATTGGGAAAACTGGTGGAGTATTGTACATACTCTCTGCTTTGATATGTTTAGCGTAATCCAACATGCTTGGAATCACACGACCGTTTTTGCCTAAAATTTCTTCTTTGATAATAACCAAAGTTGTTCCTGCAGGTCCCATATTTTTTTGTGCCCCAGCATAGATAATATCAAATTGAGTAAAATCTAAAACACGAGAAAAAATATCCGAACTCATATCACATACAACTGGAATATTCAATTTTGGAAATTCTTTCATTTGGGTTCCAAAAATGGTGTTGTTACTCGTACAGTGAAAATAATCGGCATCTTCAGGCACTGTATATCCTTTTGGAATATGATTGTAATTTTGTTCTTTAGAGGAAGCTACAATTTCAGTTTCTCCAAAATTTTTAGCTTCTTTAATGGCAGCACTAGCCCAAGTTCCGGAATCTAGATAGGCGGCTTTTCCACCTTCTTTCATCAAGTTATAAGGCGCCATAATAAACTCTAAACTAGCTCCTCCAGCCAAGAATAAAGCTTGGTAACCTTTGCCTGTTAAACCTAATAAGTCTAATGCAAGTGCTCTGGCTTCCTCCATTACAGCAACAAAGTCTTTACTGCGGTGGGAAATTTCTAAAATGGATAATCCTGAGTTGTTGAAATTTAAAATCGCTTGTGCTGATTTTTCAAAAACTTCGGGGGTTAAAATACTTGGTCCTGCGCTGTAGTTGTGTTTTTTCATGGTTGTGTAGTGTCCTAAAATTTAAAAGTGCAAATTTCGACATTCATTTCTAAAATTATGGTGAATTATTCGAAATAATTGAGTCGTTTTCTAGTTTATATTTAGTAAAAATGAAATTGTATCTACGTTATCTGCATAATCCCATAATTCAGGACTTTGAGTATGTCCAAATGGGATACTGTAGTGCTTTGGAAAATTTGAAACGATACATTGAATATGTTCATTTTCATCATCCAATCGTTGTAATACCGCTTCAATTTTTTCATAATATTCATAGAAAACACTGGATATGGGTGATCCAAAACCTGAATCTTCCTTGAGTGTTAAAAAACCATTGTCCAAAAGCTTGAAATTGCTCATCAAGAAGACCGCTTTATTATAGTCATAATTGTTGGCATATTTTTCGTATTCAATTACTTCTTTGTACTTGAATATTGCTTCAAAAAAGGGGACAAAGGAGTAGTCTTTTGGTACAAAAAGTTTAGAAACATTGCGACAGCCTAATCCGAAATAACGAAAAATATCTTCTCCTAAGGCTTCTAATTGTTGTGCAGTTTCTTTGCCGGATAGTATAGCCACAGAATTTCTGTTTTTTCGAATTATCGAAGGTTTGTCTTTAAAGTAAAATTCGAAATAACGAGCGGTATTGTTGCTTCCGGTTGCAATAACTGCATCAAAACCTTCTAGTTTTCCTTCAACAAAGGTGATTTTGTCTTTGAATTCAGGAGCAATATGAATTAGGTATTTAGCTATAAAAGGGAGTAAGTGTTGATCGTTAGATGAGGTTTTTACCATGACACGATGGCCCGAAATCAAAACCGATAAAAAATCATGAAAACCTACCAAAGGAATGTTTCCAGCAAGAATCAAGGCTACGGTTTTAGGCTGTCTGTCTGTGAAGTCATAAGCAGAAAGCCATTGGTCAAGCTTTTCTTGAGTTAACGCTTTAGACCAAGATTGAAAAGCAAAACATACTTGTTCTGGTGTGTACCAACCATTATGCGACTGAGAGAGAGCAATCAAATTAAGACATTCGTCAAAAAATAAATCATTACCCAAAATTTCATATCTTGAAGGATTTTCTACTGAAGAAAATTGACTTAAGAATTTTCCTAATTCAATAAATTTACTTTTTTTTGTTTCTAATGTCATATTGCTTGTGTATGAAATCTTTTGATTGTAATTTTGCACAAAAATAAGCTTTTTAGAAGCTAAAGACAATAGTTGTTTTTTTATTATGAAAATCAAATACAAAATCGACTACGTTTAAATTTTAATTTTAAAATTTAGTTAAAGATGGCAATTATTATTACAGACGAATGCATTAACTGTGGGGCTTGCGAACCAGAATGTCCTAATACTGCAATTTATGAAGGCGCAGACGATTGGCGATATAAAGACGGTACTAAATTAAAAGGCAATATTATTTTGCCAGATGGCACTTCTATAGACGCAGATGCTGCTCAAACTCCAATTTCAGATGAAGTATATTATATAGTTCCTGGCAAATGTACAGAGTGTAAAGGGTTTCATGATGAACCACAATGTGCAGCTGTATGCCCTGTGGATTGTTGTATTCCCGATGATAATCATGTTGAATCAGAGGAAACATTATTGAATAGACAGTCGTTTTTACATAACGAATAGTTTTTTAAAGCATAGTGGTAAAAGACCTGAGATTTTCTCAGGTCTTTTTGTTTGGTATTGATAATGAATTTTAGGTGTGTTTTAGGTTTTAACATAAAAACAGATTTATTTTTATATGAATTTCAATTCATTAGTGTTATTTTGTATTTTTATCAAAATTGTATTGCGTTTTAATTGAAAGCTTATGAAAAAAAATCTACTCCTTTGTCTGTTACTTTTGAGTATTTCTATGCTAGCTCAAAAAGTTGAGAAGACACTAATTGTTAAAGATGTTGATACTAATTTACCTATTGAAGATGTATCGGTTTTGATTATGAAAACAAAACAAATTTTGTTAAGTAACAAAGAGGGACAGGTGAGTTACATCATTAATGGAGGAACAGCTATTCAATTTACACATCCTTCTTATGTTGAATTGACTATGAAACCAGGGGCTTTGAAGCCTAATAAGAACATAGTTTATTTAAAAAGTAATTTGAATAAATTAGATGAATTAATTGTAACCAGACAGCATCCACAGAAAATATTGAAAAATTTAGTAGCCAATTCTATTAAAACTTTTAATATCCCTGCCCGATTAAAAGTCTATAGTCGAGAATTTTTCAAGTTGAATAATGTAAATGCTTATTATACAGATGGTTTGCTTAACTTTCAATTGACTAACGATCAAAAAAAGGTAAAATCAACCATTTTAGTGGAGCAAAATAGATCTTTTGGAGCAATTGATGCAGAAGTTAGTATGGATTTACTAGGGTATAATTTGAATAATATCATGGAGAATTATTATTCTTTCAAATATTTGGCACCAATTTTAAATCCTAAGACAAAAGATAAATATAGTTTCTTAATACGTTCTTATTCGGAAAATGATGCTTATTACGTTTTAACCGCAACAGTATTAGAGCCTTTTAAGGAAGTTTTAGATGATTTCAAAATTGTCTATGATCATCAAAAGAATTTGATAGTTGAAGTAAGTTCTAAAATTGCTGAAGGAAGCCTGTCCAGTGATAACAAGCGAATTAATAAGGTCGGTTCTAAAAGCATCTACAAATCGAACTTTAAGACCACCTATAGAATTGAAGATTCTAACTATTTTTTAGTGAGTTCTAAAGAAGAAATAGGCTTTGAAAAAGAGTATAAAAAAGAGACCAAAAATATTGAAGTTAGAAATTATTTGGTAACCACTAATTTTAGTAATAAAAATTATACTTATCGAGAACCTCAAGTTTTTAAAGACAAAACATTGATTAACAAGACAAACAGTATACTGACAAATTATTGGGATTTTTCTGGATTAGCCGCAACAGATGAAGAGCAAGGAATTATAAAAGTAATAGAGAATGTTGTGAAATGATTTAGTCATTGAGGTTTATTTTTTTCTTCTGAGCTATGATCACAAAAGTATCATAGGCATAAGTAGGTCTGTCAATGGTTTCGAGAATTTCAAACCCCTTGAGATTCAAATATAATTCAATTTCGTTGAGCGTAAAAACTCTCACCGTCGAAAAATCCTCTGCTATAATTTCTTTTTCATTATCCTGCATTTGGTAGTATTTTGCTGTCCATTCCATTAGGAAATTATCTGCAGTGGTAATTTTCCAGTTACTCTCTCTGTAGAATGTAGTCCCTTCACAATCCGCTTGATGAATAATGCTTGTGTTTTTTTCTGTGTAGGGAATGTAGCGATTTGCATCGATGCAGTCAAAAATGAATAACCCATCTGGATTTAAATTTTGATAAACAGAATCAAAACAGTAATAAATATCCTCATTTGAAATAAGATAACTAGTAGAGCGCCCGGTTATAAGTATCGAATCTACAGGAGCGTCAAGAACAAATTCTCTCATATCTCCATGAATAAACGTGCTTTTTGAGGTTCTTTTTTGGGCGATGGCTATCATATCCTCGCTGGCATCTAATCCAATGTAGCTTTGGTTGTTTTTAAAAAAACGTAGGGCTAAATTACCCGCACCACTTCCTAGTTCTAGAACTGATTGACAATGATGTCTTCCTAAAATTTGATTATAAAAATGGTATTCTTCATCATAATCTATGAAGGTTTGATACATTTGATCATAAATGACGGCCATTTTGTCCTTGTATAGATTTGCCATAACAAGCTTTTTTTATTGAATACTAAAAGTAATGATTTTTTAAAAGAAAAGGGTTGTCAAAATGACAACCCTTTGTAAATAGTTTGCTAGCTAACTAGAATTTGTAATTTAATGAAAGATTCCACATAGTTCCTAATTGGCTAAAATGAGAGCCATCATAAGTCATTTGTGAATAGCGACCGTTGAAGGTTAAATCGTTAATTTGATCTTTTAATTTTGCTGGGTTGTTAAGAATCGCATCAGCACCAGCTGAACCATCTGATTTTAACTTCCATTCAGGAAGTACATTGAATAAATTATTTACATTCAACGCTAAACTTATTTTATCAGTAGCTTTATAAGTTACTCCTAAATCTGATACTACTTTTGTTTTAAATTCAACGGTAAGAGCCTTATCATATAAATCTGCATTTTTAAATTTTGCAGGTCCGAATACCGTGTTATTTAAAGAAAAGGCAAATTTATTTAATTCTAAATCTGCACCCGCAATAATTTTAAATTTTGGTCTGGAAGTAAGTAGCAATGCTTCAGATGTTGCTCCAAATACGGTTTGATTCACCGCTTGAACACTTGCAATATTTCTAACAGGACTATCCAGAGCATTTTCAATAGTGTAGTTGCCTGATAAATTAATTCCAAGTTTACTAGAGCCAATTTCGATGTTTCTGTAGTTTGCCACTAAATCTAATCCAGATGTTTTAGTGTCAATTGCATTTGTAAAGAATGCTTGAATATTGCCAGGGCTAAATGTTATTCTGTCCCCTAATACAATTCTGTCTTTAACACTAATGTTGTAATAATCTAAAGTTGCACTAAAGTTTTTTGTTGGTTTTACTCCCAGTCCAATTGTGTAATTGGTTGAGCTTTCTGCTTTTAAACTTGGAATTCCTCTAAGTCTAGCTGCAGATGACACGTTATTGATAATACCTTCTAATTGAATTCCTCCCGCAGCAAAAGAAGATTGTACTTTTTGTGTATAAATTTGATGCAAAGTAGGAGCTCTGAATCCTGTTGACACAGAACCTCTTAGGGTGATTTTGTCATCCAAAAATTTATATCTAGAGCTGATTTTCCAAACAGTTTTGCTTCCAAAATCACTGTAATCTTCAAAACGGATTGTTCCGTCAACCAAGAAGTTGTCGCTAATGTCATAAGAGGCACTAGCATAATATCCGATGTTATATCTGTTGAATTTTCCTGAGTTTTCAGGTGTGTTTCCTTGATAAGAATCGGCTCCTACACCAATATATGACGCTTCATCTCCAGCTCTAACTTCAAAAATTTCAGTTCTAAATTCTGAACCAAAACCAATACTAAATTTATCTGAAATTTCTTTTGTAATATCAATGTTTCCAACATAGTGCGTGAACCCAACACCTCCAGGATTAAAGCGAATAGGGCCTGTGTAAATAGTTGGACTTTGTGCGTAGATAAATTTACCGTCGCTATCTTTTGATCTGTTTTGAGAATTACCAACGGTGTAATTTTGTTGATTGCCACCAGTAGTAATACTAGCATCAGCAATCCAACCATTTTTATTTAATTTATACCCAAAAGTAGCGTTGTAATCATTTAATTCTCCTTCAAATGTTGGAGCGTATCCTTTATATGAAGCTAATGTTCCGTTTCCAAATAGGGATGGTAAATAAGGATAGTCAACAGCGTTTCTCCAATATGGCGTTCTGTAATTGGCAAAGGAATTTACTTTTTTATAAACATAGGCGGCATTATAATAAAATTGCGCATTCTCATTAATGTTTTTACCTCCATTTATTAAAAATTTTGCAGCGGCTGTTTCAGGAGTTCCATTGACGTTTCCAGCGTCTGGTTTTGATGCCAAGAAATTCTTAATATCTGCTAATGTGTTGACACCTGCAATTGTCCCTCCCCAATAGTTGAATTCACCATCGGCATCCACTTTGCCAGGTCTGTTAGCTAACTCCGTTTTAGAAAAGTCGATGGTGTAGTTCACAAATCCATTATCTCCTACAGTTGTTCCGTTGTTAATACTCAACCCGAATGTTTCACCGTCACCTTTACCTGTTATTCCAGATCGTAATGTAGCAGAGCCTCCGGTAACCCCTTTTTTTAGTATTATATTCATTACGCCTGCAATAGCATCTGATCCATATTGAGCAGAGGCACCGTCACGTAAAATTTCTACTCTTTCAATAGCATCTGTCGGAATTGCCGAAATATCAGCACCTGTTTCACCGCGTCCAGGAGAAGTTTGAACGTAAACTAGGGCACTAAGGTTTTTACGTTTACCGTTAATTAAGATTAAAGTTCTACTGGGTCCCATGTTTCTAATTTCATAAGGATCTAGCAAAGATGTTGCATCATTAACGGGGGTGTTTACCGTGTTAAAAGAAGGAATTCTGTATTGTAATGCTTTATCAAAGGTAACTTGACCAGTGCCAACCAAATCTTTAGAAGACAAGACGTCTATTGGTAATGCTGCGGTAGTATTACTTCTTGGAGCGGTTCTTGTTCCTGTTACCACAACTTCTTCAAGGTTTTGGCCGCCTTCTTCTGAAAGTGTTACATTTAAAACAATTCCTAAAGTTGATTTTGTTACTGTAGTGTAACCAACATAACTAAAAACTAAAAAGGAGTCTTCGTTAATTCTGATTTTGTATTTTCCATCCATGTCCGTGGAGGTTCCGTTCGAAGTTCCTTTTTCGATGATATTTACACCTGGTAAAGGATTTCCTTGGCTGTCTTTGACCATACCGGTTACTTCTTTTTGAGCTACCATTATAAAGGAGCATAAAAGAAAAAATAATAAGCTTAGTTTTTTCATAAATTGATCGAGTTTTGGTTATTGATAAGTTAATATGTTGTTAAATGTAAAACTAATTTAACAAAAACTATTATATGTTGTATTAAATTTTCAAATTTTGTGATTTTAAATAATTTTTAGAATGTTTTTCAACAAGGATATATTAAATCATATATTTGCAAACTTTTAAAAATGCAATAGCTAAAAAAGAGAGTTGTTGTTTCATTCTCAGAAAAATATAAACTATGAAAGCAGGAATTGTAGGCTTACCAAATGTTGGAAAATCAACTTTGTTTAATTGTTTGTCAAATGCCAAAGCGCAAAGTGCAAACTTTCCTTTTTGTACTATCGAACCAAATATAGGTGTGGTAAATGTACCCGATCCTCGAATTGAAAAATTGGAAGAATTAGTAAAACCAGAGCGAGTTCAAATGGCAACAGTTGATATCGTTGATATCGCAGGATTAGTTAAAGGGGCTAGTAAAGGAGAAGGCTTAGGTAATCAGTTTCTGGGAAATATTAGAGAATGTAATGCGATTATTCATGTATTACGTTGTTTTGATAATGATAACATTGTGCACGTAGATGGTAATGTAAACCCGATTCGTGATAAAGAAACTATTGATATTGAATTACAATTAAAAGATTTAGAAAACGTAGAGAAACGTTTGGAGAAGGTAAACCGTGCGGCAAAAACAGGAAACAAAGAGGCTCAAACAGAAAAAGCTTTGTTGGATCGAATTCGAGAAGCGCTGTTACAAGCAAAATCTGCTAGAACCATTTTTCCTCAAAGTAATGATGAGGAGCTTTTGATGGAAAGTTTTCAATTGATTACCGCAAAACCAGTATTGTATGTGTGCAATGTGGATGAAAGTGCTGCCGTAAAAGGAAACAGCTATGTAGATCAAGTTCGCGAATTGGTTAAAGATGAAGAAGCTGAAGTAATCGTGCTTTCAGTAGGGGCTGAGGCGGATATCACAGAATTAGAAAGCTATGAAGAACGTCAGGTTTTTCTTGAAGATATGGGATTAGAAGAGCCTGGGGCTTCCGTGTTAATTCGTGCAGCCTATAAATTATTGAAACAACAAACTTATTTCACAGCAGGGGTTAAAGAAGTGAGAGCTTGGACTATTAATATTGGAGCTACTGCGCCTCAAGCCGCTGGGGTTATTCATACTGATTTTGAAAAAGGTTTTATTCGCGCTGAAGTTATAGCTTATGAAGATTTCGTTCAATATGGATCTGAAGCGAAATGTAAGGAAGCTGGAAAATTTAGAGTGGAAGGAAAAGAGTATGTGGTTAAAGATGGAGATGTTATGCATTTTAGATTTAATGTTTAATTCCATTATATTTAATAGAAGCCTATGTGAATTCATAGGCTTTTTTCGTTAAAATAAGCTTAATGATATTGGAGCACATGGAATTGACCTCAGAAAAATGTAACATTTTATTGGGAAGGCTATCTTGTTAAATGTTGTAAATTCGTATTTGAAAAATTAAAAATTACGTTATGAAACTGAATACAATAGGATTACCTATCGCAGAAACGGATAAAATTGTACTAGAATTAAATGTTTTATTGTCAAATTTTCAAGTGTATTACCAAAGTTTACGTGGGATGCATTGGAATATTCGCGGGAAGCGTTTTTTTGATTTGCATGTAAAGTTTGAGGAATTGTATAATGATTCTCAGCTAAAAATTGATTTAATTGCAGAGCGTGTTTTAACCTTGGGAGGAACGCCGTTGCATACATTTGAAGATTACATTAAGCACAATCAATTAGAAGTGGGTAAAAATATTTCTAACGATGAAAAAGCAATTCAATTGATTGTATCTTCACTAGGAGCATTGCTAACCATTGAAAGACATATTTTGTCCCAAGCTTCAGAAATTGATGACGAAGGAACGAATTCAATGATGAGCGATTTTATTGTAGAGCAGGAAAAAACTATTTGGATGATGAAGGCATGGCTTTCTTAATCGTAAATGAATTATACAAAAAAAACGAAACTGTTGTTTCGTTTTTTTTATGCAGTACAGCAATGTAAAATATTGTTTAAAAGGAGTGCAGTTTATTCATCCTCTTCTAGGTTTTCATTGAAAGAGGAAGGTAACAAAGTGGGAATAAATTTAATCAAAATAGGTAAAAGCAAACTTCCTCCTGGAAGTAAAAAAATAGTTAGTGAAGGTATTGTTTTACAGATATCTAAAATTTGTTTTCGAATTTTTTTCTTTTCTTTTTCATTTAAATCTCTTCTAGTAGAATGGGCTAGCAAAATCATTAATTCTTTACTTTCCATTATCTCTTTAATCAATCTTTTTTTGTTACGGTTCACCAAATTTTTTACACTTTCAGTGGTTTGGTCATAAAAATGTTTAACCGGATTTGAATAATTAAAATAAGGAATTTCGTTTTTATGTTGTGTGATGAATGCATTAGAATGATGTATAGATTTTGCCACAAAATCATCTGTGATACCTAAGGTTTTTCCTAATGTATATAAAAAATAAGCTTCTTCTTTTTCGATCACTCCGTCACTCCATAAAGCCATACTGGTGATATCAATTAGGTATTTTTTCTCTAATTCATGACTATAAAAATCAAGTTCAAGCGATTCTAAAGTCACTTCTGCATTTTTAGAGAATTTTGTGTAACGTACGGACGCTTCAAATAGTTTAATTAATAAATCGTCATAGGGAGTTTTGTTGCTTTTAATTTTTAAAGCCAAAGCAACTATGTTCACCACGGTGGCTTCAATGCGTTTTAAATATTTTTCAGGGATTTCTCCCTGTTGTAAGTATTGACAAAAAGCCAATATATCAATAAACAAAAGCGCGTTGGTAACCAAATGCGAAAAATTTTTATTTATAATGCCGTCATTGGTCTGAACTCTTTCGTCTATATAATTTTCTAGAGTTTGCGATTTACTGTTCTTTGGAAGAATTTTTTTGAATAAATTAAAGCCTTCGGGATTCATTTGATTATAAAAATCCAATGTTTTCTCTATAAACAAAGTGGAGGTTGGTTTTTTTTCATTCAAACAGTATACTCCCAAAAGAGTATTTAATAACGCTACTTTTGAAATTTCCTCTTTAAACCATTTTTTAGATTCGATTGTATTAATGGTATCAAATTTGATAATGTGACCATAAATGAAACCAGTGTCCCTAGTTTTTTCGTAAAATGTAGCATTACTTTCTATAGAATTTTCTTTAGAAATAGGATGCTCTATAAAGAATTTGTCTATCCAACCGGGTGCTGAGGGGTTAATCATGATTTAATTTTGAAGGAACAAAGCTATGTTTTTTCATAAAAATGAATGGTTAGTGAAAGTTAAACTTTCGTTTAAAAATAATAATAATTTTATACGATACAAACCATTCATTTATTTATTGAAATGATGTTAAAATAGATGTAAAAGTAGCGAAAGCGGATGCCTAATGTTATATTCAGGTTGTCCTATTGTGTTACTATAAAATAAATAATTCTAAATTTAGTGATATTATAATTTATTGTGAATTGTAAAGCGATGCTACAGCGTCCCAATTAACAACATTCCAAAAAGAAGCAATGTACTCAGCTCTTCTGTTTTGATTTTTCAAATAGTAGGCATGTTCCCATACATCTAAGGCTAAAATGGGTTTTCCTTTTGATACAATTGTAGGTAAATTCATCAGAGGGTTATCTTGGTTTGGGGTTGAGGTAATTACTAATTGACCATTTGAAACCACAAGCCAAGCCCAGCCCGATCCAAAACGTTTAGCGGCAGCCTCTGAAAATTGTTTTTTGAAATTTTCAATTGACCCAAAAGTTGATTTAAGAGCTTCTCCAAAAGCTCCTTTAGGTTCTCCGCCTCCATCAGGTTTCATGATATTCCAAAAGAAAGTATGGTTGTAATGACCACCGGCGTTATTTCGAATCACTTCTGGGAAAAGTTGCATGTTTGCAAAAATTGAAGAAAGATTTTGTGTTTTGTCTATCAATTTGCTGTCTAGGGTTTGAATGCCTTTATTGAGATTGGTAACATAAGCCTGATGGTGTTTACTATGATGAATTTCCATGGTTAATTTGTCAATATGAGGCTCTAATGCATTATAATCATACGGGAGTTTAGGTAAACTGTAAACATCATCCATAAAATGAAGCGCACTGTTGCTAAAATCTGGCATTGAGTGATTCGAGTTAGAGGCCAAAACAGTGTTCATTAAGGAAGACCCCATCAAAATCCCGGTTGATAGAAGTCCTGTTTTTTTTATAAATTCTCTTCGGTTGGTATTTGTTTTCATGGTTTAAGATTTGTAAATTAATGAAGTATTAAAGGTGTTTATTTTGATTTTTCTCCAATAAAATTATGATTAGGAGATTTGAATAAAACATTAAAGGTAGTCAAAGAGCCGTAAATTCTAGTTAAATACTGTTGCAATTCAATTTTTTCTAATTCTTCTATTTTACTGGAGTTTATTTTTTGTTCCATAACTCTGAGTCGGTCTCTCACCATGATTATTTTATGAAAAAAAGTATCGATTGGAATTTCTTTAGAGGCTAATCCTGGTTGACCAGGTTCTAAGATGATTTTGCCTCCTTTCCATTTATCTGCCATAGGGACAATTTCTGATATATCAGACCATTTTTTTAGTAGTGTTTTGAGAGTGGTTTCAATATCGTAAAGACTAATAGTATCGACTTCGTGCTCTGTAATTTCAATACTATCGAACTCAGCATCTAAACTAATTGTTTCCAATCCGTAGTCTATAAATGTTACCCAATAGTGTGTTGAGGTGACATTAGTTACGACTCCTTTTCCATATTTTTTGTGTTCAATTCGAGAACCAATTCCTAACAGTTTCATAGTGTTTTTTCTTAAAAAAAAATTAAAATTTGAGATTATTAATCAGTACGATGTTTTTTTGGTATGGTTTTAGTAAATTTACCTGTAAACATTAAATTATAAAAAAAATGAAACACCTTAGCCTAGTATCAGCATTAATTCTTATGACGTTCACCTCTTGTAACACTTCCAAAAATACAACAAATTCTTCAAACGAGTTGCAAGGAGAATGGGTGTTGACGTATATTAGTGGACCAAGAATTGCTTTTGACGGGTTGTACCCTGATGTTAAGCCAACTATTAATTTTGATGTAAAAGAAAAAAGAGTATTTGGAAAAAACAGTTGTAATAACTACACTGGTATATTTGTTATAGATGGCGCTAAAATCTCATTTAAGGACAGTAAAATGGCGGTTACTATGATGGCTTGTCCTGGGAACGGTGATGGTGTTTTTATGAATATGCTCGAAAAAATTGATAGTTATTCTGTCGTAGCTGATGGTAAAACATTAACCTTAGAGGGAGCGGGTGTTGCTTTGATGCGATTTGAAAAAAAATAAGATATAATTGGTTTAATTTTAAGTTTTGAGTATGAATTTGTTACTAAAAAAAACATCGGTTTTACTACTTTTCATGGTTTCTAGTTTACTTTTTTCTCAAGAAAAATCTAAAAAAGAAATCAAAAGAGATCAGGCGTTGGCGCAACAAAAAAAAATTGAGGAATTAATTGCATCAAAACAATTTCAATTTGAAGCTAACAGAGCTTTACCCATGGGATATAGAAGTATTGATTTGACTACAAATCCGAATTATATTTCTTTTTCACCTGATTTGATTAAAAGCGAAATGCCATTCTTCGGAAGAGCAACTGGAAGTGTACCTTACGGAGGTGGTGAAGGTGGTTTGCAGTTTGAAGGTGTTCCCGAAGTGTTTACCATTGAGAAAACGAAAAAAGGACATGAATTAAAAGCTTCTGTTAAAGGCAAGAATGATCATTTCAAAATTCAATTAACAATCTTTAACGATGGAGGGGGATCTTTAATGATTACAAGCAATAATAGGGCTAGTATTTCATATACCGGTTCGATTTCAGCGATAAAAAAATAAGTTCCAGACTCATTTATGAAAAAAGAAATTGCGCCTCACTTGCCACTTTGGTCTATAATAATTCCTATTATTACCGGAATTCTCTACTGGATTAAACCCTCAGAAATGAGTATGTTTTTTTTAATTGTCCTTTCAATTGGTTTGATTGGGACTATTTTGGCAGCTGTGCATCATGCAGAGGTCGTAGCCTTAAAAATCGGGGAGCCACTAGGTACGCTTGTTTTGGCAATTGCAATTACTACTATAGAAGTGGCCTTAATAGTATCATTGATGATGGCGGGTGGTGAAGGGACTGCTTTTTTGGCTAGAGACACCATTTTTGCGACTGAAATGATTATCATGAACGGGATAGTAGGAGGTTGCTTATTGATAGGGGGAGTAAGATTTAAGGAGCAAAGCTATGGTTTAGATGGTATTAGTGCTGCCATGACTGTACTTACGGCCATTTCTGTTTTAACGTTAGTGTTGCCAAATTATACTACCAGTATCAAAGGGCCAATATACAATAGTGAGCAATTACTCTTTGTTTCATTTATTTCTTTGATTTTGTACGGATCATTTCTACTGATGCAAACGGTTAAGCATAGGGATTATTTTTTGCCACAAAATGCCAATGAAATAGAAGAAATTCATGAAGAGGCACCTTCAAATTGGGTTAGCTATAGTAGTGGATTTATTTTGATTTTAGCTTTGATTTTAGTAGTTGTGGTAGCCAAAACCTTGTCTCCAAGCATTGAAAACGGTATTGCGGCTGTTGGAGCTCCAAAATCTATGGTGGGCATAGTGATTGCTTGTGTGGTTTTGTTGCCAGAAGCCTTGTCTGCTTTCAAAGCGGCAAGTAATAATAGATTGCAATCTAGTTTAAATCTGGCTTTTGGATCGGCTCTTGCTAGTATTGGTTTGACAATTCCTGCAGTAGCTTTGGTTTCAATTTTATTAGATTTGGATTTGACTTTGGGAATTGATTTAAAATCAACGGTTCTTTTTGTCTTGTCATTATTTGTGTTGTCATTATCCTTGCGAACCGGTAAAACGACGTCTATACAAGGAATAGTGCTTTTGGTGATCTTTTCGGTGTATCTTTTTATAACGATAATTCCTTAGCTAGTAGACAATTTGATTATAAGTTTTGAATTGTATATGGTCTCAACTAAACCCTGTAATCAATTAGTTTTTTTGATTTACGTATTGTAAGCTAATTATTAATTTTAAATGATTGGAAATGAAGAAAGTATTTTTTTTAGCTGGAATTATAGGTCTGTTCAGTTGTTCTTGTAATAAAAAGACAGATGCTGTTTCGGTTCAGAATACAGTAGAACAACAAATCCATGACACAAGTAAAGATAGTAGTGCCCAAGCATTATCATTAGGTGATAATTCCAAGAATTCACTTGATTGGGCAGGTGTCTATAAGGGGATAACGCCTTGTGCTAATTGTGAAGGAATTGAAACTGAATTGTCGTTAAATGCTGATTTTTCCTTTGAGTTGCAAACCAAATATTTAGGTAAAGGAGACGAAAAGCTACACTCTATTAAGGGGAAGTTTACTTGGAATTTTGATGGATCAACAGTTCTTTTAGAGAATCTTGAGGATAGGCCTAGTCAATATAAAGTAGGTGAAAACCAATTGATTCAGTTGGATATGAAAGGGCAAGTAATTAAGGGGGATTTAGCTTCTAATTATGTTCTTAAAAAAGTACAGTAAAAAGAAAAACTCAAAATACGATGATGTATTTTTGAGTTTTTTCTTTTTTAGTTGGATAAAGTTAAATCATAACCATATAAATGTTCATCTCTTACAAACCCCATTTTTTGATATAAACTCTGCGCTGTGAAATTGTTTTTAGCTGTTCTTAGTCGGACTATTGGTGATCCGATTTCTTGGGCTAGTTTCTTGGTTTCTTCAATCAGTTGTCTTGCATAGCCTTTTTTTCTAATGGTAGCGTCAACAAATAAATCATTTAAAATTACAATTTTATTAAGGGCTAAGGATGAAAAAGTAATGTAATTTAAGGCAAATCCTATGGCATTATTTTGTTCGTCAAAAGCCATAAATACGATAGCTTCGTTATTCACTAATCTTTGTTTCAAATAGGTTTTATGGGTAGCTAGATTTGATTTTTTTTTATAAAATACTAAATATTGATCAAATAATTCAGCTAAGGCATCTAGGTCATCAAGGGTAGCTTTTCGTATCATAACTCTATTATTTTTTGGTTATAGTAATAAAAATACAATTTTATTTTATTTAACACAAAAAAAGTGGTTTTATGTCCAAAAAAAGAGAGTTAATGCCGTTACTCTTTTTCTATAAAATTAATTGATATACTTCATCTAGATCTTCATTGGAACTAATATTTACTTTTAAATCGGTCACAAATCCTGAGTTTAATCCGTAAACCCAACCGTGTAAGGATAAAGTTTGTCCGTTTTTCCATGCCGATTGAACGATGGAGGTTTTGGCTAAGTCAAAAACTTGTTCTTTTACATTCAATTCTACAAATGTGTTAAATCGTTCCTCTTCGTTTTGGATTCTGTTTAATACTTTTTGATTAAGTCGGTAAACATCTTTTATGTGGCGAATCCAATTATCAATGATTCCAATAGAACTATTTCCCATGGCGGCTTTAATTCCTCCGCAGCCGTAATGACCGCATACAATAACATGTTCAACTTTTAATACATTGACTGCATAGTCCAAAACACTAAGCATGTTCATGTCAGTATGAATAACCATGTTGGCGATGTTTCTATGGACAAATACTTCTCCTGGTTTTGCGCCAATAATTTCATTTGCCGGTACACGACTATCAGAACAGCCTATCCATAGCAAAGGTGGATTTTGTCCTTTTGCTAGGTCTTCAAAGCAATTGGGGTCAAGGGCTAACGATTCTTCTACCCATTTTTTATTGTTCTCTAATATTTTTTCATAAAACTTACTCATCGTACTGTGTTTTTGTAATAGTTAGAATGCAACTATTGTATTATGCTTAAGGAAATAGTGCGGACGGCTTATCATTTTGGCCCTATCTTAAAACAAATCGTCGTGCTATCCATGTTTGCATTTTGATGCAAGTGAATCTGTTGAGGTTTTTAAAATTGCAACAGACAAGTAATCTTGGGCTGTATTAAAAATATATTTGGGAGGTGGGGTGTTGGTTTTTAGGTATATAAAAGAAATATCCAGTGTTGATCTAAAAAAAAAGCAATGTGATGAAATGAGTTGATTCAATACTTCCTTTTTTAAATCTTGAAATACAGAAAACAGGTTTATATTGATGTCTTTCTTTTCTTCATTATTGTCTTCTTCAAGTACGTCTTTGGCGTAGGTGGATAAGGATGGTTTTTCAAAAACAAAGACGATTATTGTTGCTTTAAGTAGAAATAAGAAAAATAATACGCTAATTACTATAGAGGATTTCATATTGTGATTCAAGTATTATAGTAAAATTAATCATTTAAAAGATAGGTTAAAAATCAAAATGGAGTTTTAAAGGGATTTAAGGTTTTTTGAATTTTAAAATCAAAAGAAAACGAGCATACCGCTATTGTTTTTCTTAAAATTATTTTTTTTATTTTTTTATTTTTTATCTTTTAAAGTAGGGGGTGTATGTTTGAAAGTTCTATATTTATTTGTTAGTACCCCTTTATTTAAGTTATTGTTTTTATTTTAAACTATGTTTTTTTTAAAAATACCCCTTGTTTAATTATTAAAATAAACCTCGTTTTCTGTAAAATATTTATTTTTCTTGTTGTCTAATTTTTGATTTCATAATTCTTCATTGAAAACAACAAATAGTGATTTTAAAATGGAACTACTTAGAAAAAAAGGTAATAAATTCGTCAAAACAAAACGAAAAAAAACCTACAAATAAGCGTATTTGTAAACACGGTTTTGTCAAAATTTAAAAACCATTACCAAAAAACAATAACCAAACATTGAAATTTTAACCAAAATTAATGCACATGAAAAAAGCCACCTTGATCCTCGCTTTATTGCTTACTTCAAATTGTATCATAGCACAAGAAGTAGAAAGTAAAACCACTCCCACAACTACTTTTGCGGGTTCTGCAGACGCTTACTATAGAGATGATTTTGCGAAGGATCCAGCCAATAATAGAACAAGCTTTACAAATTCAAGTAATTCATTTGAATTAGGAATGGCGTCAATTGAAGCCTCACATAAATTTGGTAAAGCATCCGTTTTTGTTGATTTGGGATTCGGTAAAAGAGCGGCTGAGTTTTCCTATAATGATACATCACCTAACGATAATGTAACTTTTTTAATCAAGCAACTAAATTTTACTTACGAATTCTCAGAAAAATTTAAATTGATATTTGGAAGTTTTGCTACACATTTAGGATACGAATTGGTTGATGCTGTAGATAATAAAAACTATAGTATGTCCTATGCCTTCACGAATGGGCCTTTTTTTAATACCGGGCTAAAAGCGCAATATACGACTGGTAAATTCAGTTTTATGGCAGGGGTAACTAATCCAACCGATTTTAAAACCGCTATCGACAGTGGAACTGATCAAAAAACTTATATCGGCCAAATCTCTTATACTGGTGATACAGGAGCTGTTTATTTGAATTTTACCTCAGGTAGTAATAATCCTTCCTCAGAAACTAACGCCACACAATTTGATATTGTGGCGACTAAAAAACTTAGTGATAAATTCGCTTTGGGATTCAACGGTACTTATGCTTCTCTGAAAGCTGATGATAATAGTTCTTTGGACGCCAAATGGTTTGCTTTAGTGGGTTATGCTAATTATACATTTACTGACAAGCTAAGTTTGGCCTATAGAATAGAATATTTTGACGATAAAGACGCTGCAAAGTATGCACTTGTTGATAATACTATTTTTGCCAATACATTCTCTCTAAATTTTAAAGAAGGAAATTTTACTTTCATTCCTGAGATAAGATTTGATAATTCTTCAGAAGATATGTTCTTCAAAAAGAATGGAAACCCAACAAGTACGGCAGGAAGCGTATTATTTGCGACGACTTATTCTTTTTAATCTATTATACTATTTTTTTTTCTGCCATGACATTTTATTTAAAGTGTTGTGGCAGTTTTTTTTGTGTATAAATTAAATTTAGATTTCATATCGAAAATTATAATTTTCTCTAACTATTTCAAATATATCACATAGCATAAAACTTCGCAAGCCTTGCGATTTTTCCTTTGAGAAACTTGCGGATTAGTTTGTTATCAATAGTCAAGGCGCCATTTTATTGAAATCGGGGTAAAATCAGATCAACTATGCGATTTCATTTTGTATTCTTCTTTGTAATACTTTTTTCTCAACCAAAATGCTAGATTGACTAGCGCAATTAAGGCTGGCACTTCTACGAGTGGGCCAATAACACCAGCAAATGCTTGACCACTGTTGATGCCGAAAACACCAATGCTTACTGCAATGGCTAATTCAAAATTGTTTCCAGTGGCTGTAAATGCTATTGCAGTAGCTTTTGAATAATCAGCTCCGAAATAGTGACCTGCAAAAAAACTTAGGATAAACATTATACTAAAATAGAGGAGTAGTGGAAGTGCTATGCGTAGCACATCTGTTGGGATAGCAACAATTAAGTCTCCTTTCATGCTGAACATTAGAACTATAGTAAAAAGTAGAGCCAGCAAGGTGATTGGTGCAACAGCAGGAATGTATTTTGCATCAAACCATTCTTGTCCTTTCCAGTTAATTAGGACATATCGACTTGTAATTCCTAATGCAAAAGGGATTCCAAGGTAGATACCTACGCTTTTAGCAATTTCTCCCATGCTAATAGTTATCTTAAATCCGGAATAGCCAAAATAATTAGGGAGGATGGAGATGAAAAAATAGGCATAAACACTATATAAAAGTATTTGAAAAATGCTATTTAATGCAATTAATCCCGCGGCATATTCGCGATTACCTTCAGCAAGATCGTTCCAAACTACCACCATTGCAATGCAACGAGCAAGCCCAATTAATATAACTCCCATCATGTATTCAGGATAACCATTTAAAAAAACAAGCGCTAAGATGAACATTAAAATAGGTCCAATAATCCAATTAAGTATAAGTGAGGTAAATAGTACTTTAGTGTTTTGAAAAACGGTACTGATTTGATTGTAATTTACTTTTGCTAAGGGTGGGTACATCATGACGATTAGTCCAATGGCTAAAGGAATGTTCGTGGTTCCACTTGAAAGGGTCTCTATATAATGGGCACTTGAAGGGATGAAGTATCCTATGCTAACGCCCGTTGCCATGGCTAAAAATATCCAAAGTGTTAAGTTCTTGTCTAGAAAATTTAATTTTTTTCTGGAGGTCATAGGGGTGCAATTTGAGGCTACCATTCTTATTTATTTTTGGATTTGACTAAAAACATACATAAAATCAGTGGCAATTTGTAGATTCCTCTCGTGATATTTTTCAGTTTGTAAAGGGGTGTTATCGAAAGCCTTTGGATCTTCAAATAGAATTGGAATTCTTTTTTCGGCCCCTGCAACAAAAGGACAACCTTCGTCAGCGTTTGAGCAAGTTAAAATAGCAGCAAAATCATTCTTCGGGTTGAATTCAGAATCATAGGATTTTGAAAAACCAATAATAGGGTGATGATTTGCTCCGAATTTAATACCATATATAGGATTGCTCCCTTTTGAAAGGGATTGAATTTCAAAACCAGTATTGCTTAATGTTGCTGCAATTTTTGGAAATAAAGCCGTTGTTTCTGTTCCTCCAGAATAGCAAAAAACATTCGGAATTGTATAAAATGCTGCGGCTGTTTGCGCCCATACTTGAGCCAAATGACTTCTTCTTGAATTGTGTGTACAAATGAAATTCAAACGTATGGTTGATGACGTAGAGGCTTTAGATTGAATAAAGGCAATCAGTGGCTGTAGTATCTTTTTTCTTTCTTCCGAAATTGTATCGAAATTTAAGTGTTCTATGGTGTTCTTGATTTTTATAAACATGGTTTTGGATATTAGCAGCACCCTCCTTCAGGTATACAAGAGTTGCTTTTAAGTACTATTTTTTTTAATGAATGATTAGTTTGTTCTGACGGAATTCCGCAATTTTCTTTGGCCAGACAATCGGTGTTTTTAGTAAGTAGTAAAAAATGAGTGCCGTTAAATCCAAGAGCGTATTTGCCAATAGTTTCATTTTGGTATTCTACTTCAACCTCGAAATCTTCAATACCTAACTTTTTTTCAGAAAGCGCTATGATGTTGAGCAGTTTTGTTGGCTTTATTCTGTGCTCAGTATCATTGGCATTCCATAATTGAAAATTCACTACAGTTTCTTCTCGAATAGTCCCACCGCAATCGATAAATTTTTTGTGAACTATACCTACTTCGGTGACATGAAAATGAATGGGGACCAAACTTCCGTCGTGTAGACTAAAATTGACGTCGTCTAGTTTTTCTAAAATTTTTTTTACTTCAGATAATTTCATGAGAATTTTTATTTAAAGGTTAACAACAACTTGAATGGGACTCGTTTTGTTTGTCTTCTAAAACGGTTGTAATCTTGGTAAAGAAATCCTCTATTTTCTTAAAACCACTTTCATTGATGCAGTAGCAAATGGCATTACCTTCAATGTTTCCTTTGATTAGTCCTGCATTTTTTAATTCTTTTAAATGTTGTGAGATCGTGGGTTGTGCCAGGGGTAATTCGTTTACAATATCACCACAAATACAAGAGTTGGATTGTAAAATAAATTCTAATATTGCTATTCTAGCAGGATGCCCCATGGCTTTTGCAATCCTAGCGATATCATTTTGTGAAGTAGAAAATTGTTCTGATTTGGACGCACCCATTGTAATATATTTATATTGCAATATTACGATAATAAAATAGGCGCGCAAATAATTTTTCAAAAAAAAAGCTATCCTTTTTTGGACAGCTTCTTCTTTATTGTAGTAAAGTATTGGATTTTAAGAAAATAAAGAATCTACTCTTACTAATTCTTAGTGATTGATCGCTAGTGGTATAGAATTATTGAGGCGAAACTCTTTTCTATGGAATTTTATTTAGTATTCAATGACCAATCATAAGACTTTGTCATAACTTTATAAGTGGTTTCGATTTTTTTATCTAAGAAGATATTAATAAAGTCGATTTCATTGAAATAACCGGTTACAAAGTCATTTTTGTAGATTTCGAACATTTTAGGTAACTCAATCGAATTGGTGTTTTTAAAAATTCTGTAGAAATCTTTGTTGTTGATGTACAGTTTTACTTGTTCCTTAATTTGCTCATTAACTTTTTCTGGAACGTAAGCAGCATTCAAAAGGGGAGCGTCCCCATTTGTACCTTTACAAAGTACAAAATGCAGACCAGCATCTGCTACAATATTCCTAAGAATGTTGTTTTCTATATCATTAAGTGTTAACTCCTGTTGGGCTACCACGAATTTTTTTTCATTAAAAAAACCCGAAACACTATTTACGGCAACGATTGGAAATTTTTCTAGTACGGATTTAATGACTACTAGATTGTAAGCATTTATCCAAAAAGCTTTGGCTTCTTCTTTGGTTTTGAATTGTGTTTTTAATTTGGCAATGTTGTCTAAAATATAAATAAGCTCACCAGGACTTTTTTTCAATTGTGCATAACCTACTTTTCCGTTTTCAGAGACATTTTTCTTCAAAAACTCATTGGTTTGTTCAAAGAAATCATTTAAAGTCTGCGCTTGAGTGAATGCACTAGTTACACAAAATAAAATGAGAAGTAATTTTTTTTTCATAAATGGGTATTTACTTGGCTTATGATTAGTTTTTTCAAATAATCGGCAAATAAACTACTTTTTTTCTATATATGTTGTCTTTATGGGATACATTTTTAATGAAAGTTTAAGATTTTCTGATAAGAAATTTCATAAACGCAATGAGTCACTCGTCAACTTTTGTGTTCCAAATACAAAGTTTTTTATTGGTTATTTTGTGAGGTTACTAATTTGTTCTATTACTTTTTCTTTGGAAAACGGCATCAAACTTTCTTCAGATTTTTCATGAAATTTCATCCAAATTTCTTTGTCAGTATAAAGTTGTATCACCTTTTCAGCAAATTCCTCAGGTAAATCAGCAACAAATGCATTTTCATTATCTTTTATTTTCATACCTTCTATACCTATCGAAGTAGTCACTAGCGGTAAAAAATATTCAAAACTTTGGCCTATCTTTCCTTTGACACCTGCTCCATAGCGTAAAGGTGCAATCATAAGTTTATTAGTTTTAAAAAAGGTTTCTATTGAAGGAACATAACCATGAAATATAAAATTTGGATGTTGGATATCGTCGATTAAAGTGTCAACATTTCCAATGATATTTACTGTTATTTCTGGATGCGTTTTCCATATTTTTGGCATTATTTCTTGGTATAAATAATACAATGCATCAACATTTGGAGCATGAGTAGAACCAATAAACAGAATATCCTTTCGATCTTCAAATGTGAAAGTTTCAGCTTTGTCTATTTTAGTATAATGAACATTCGAAATTGTCATTATTTTATTTGAGTCACAAATTGATTTCATGTAATTTTCTTCAAAATCAGAAATTGTAATGACATAATCACAAAGAGTAGCGGCCTGCTTTTCAAGTTTTTCGTACTTCAAATAATTTTTTCTAATAGACTTTTTATTTGGCGTTAATTCAAGCGCTCTTTTAAATCTTAAATGATGGATGTCTACCATGTCATAAATTAGTTTCGAAGCAGGTAAAATTTCTTTAATCTCTTTAAAGTACAAAGCAAATGGGTTGGGGCCGTAGAGCCATACTAGCGAAGGATTTAGTTTTTGTTCTATAATAAATTCTTTATAACCCGTATACTTTTTGTATTCATAAAACACATTGATACCCATTCTTTGATAATGTTGGAGGTATGGATTTTCAATAAAAGTGTGTTGACATACTAAAGTCACATGATAACCCAAATCAACAAAGGCAGCCATAATTTCTTTGAATCTGTTGGAACCAGAATCTTTATCGTGTGTAGGAATAACTTCAGTGAAGAATAGAATGGATTTAGTATTGTATTTTTCAAGTATGCGTTCCTCAACACATGAGGCTTGTACCTGATTTACTTCTTTTCTCCATTTTTTCTTAAACTTTTCTTTGTTATTTTTAAACAAGGTAGCTTTTTTTAGGTTGTTGGATTCTGAAGTATCGGAATTGTAACTAATGCCATTAAAATGCATTACCTCTGAAAAAGGGGTGTAGTAAATCTCTTTATTTTGAATGTATTTCAGTTGAAAACAAAAGTCGGTTTCCTCAAAATAAGCCGGAGCAAATTGTTCGTCAAATAAGTTTAATTCCCCCAAATCATTCCTTCTTTTGAAAAGCAAACTACATCCGGAACAATAATCAACTTTTGCAATGTAATTTACTTCAGGTGAAAACGTTTTTTTATTCAAAACTATTTGCCAAATGTCCATATTTTTCAAGAATACTGCTCCTGCTTCTTGTAAACTCTTGTTTGGATTTAAGAGTTTAGAACCTACAGCTCCTACATTTTTGAAATTATCAAAAACGTAAAATAATTCATCAAGGAAATTTTCATGCACTTCAGTATCGTTATTGAGAATATAGATGTATTCTCCTTTGGCTAATTGAATTCCGTTGTTGATATTCTTTAGAAACCCCTGATTTTGTTCGTTTCTGTGGATTGTAATTCCTTTTGCAAGCGAAAAATCCATTTCATCGGGGCTACAGTCATCTATCAGTAAAATTTCATACTCTAAATCTTTCAGTAAGTTTTTATTCAAAAACTGTAAACAATTCCATGTGTATATTTCCTCATTGTAAAAAGGAATAATGATAGAGACTTTGGGCTTTTCAGAAGCATTAAATTCTAGTAGACTACGATTTATTTTTTCCAGCGGAGTAGGAACAATTTTTGCATGGGCTAGTTTTAATTTTTTGACTTTTCTAATTCGTCTAAAAAAGAATTTAATTTTTTTTGAAAGTTTCATCGTTTATTTTTTGAGATTGAATTTGTTCTAAAACGAAAACCAATCTGTTAGTTCCTTATTTTTTATTCTAAATCGAATACCGTTTTTACCCAATTCTCAATCGTATATTTATGATAAATAGTTTCCGGCAATGGTTCGTAGGGAGTATTTAAAAATTGAGGATCAATATTTAGCGCAGCAGTTTCGTCTAGAATTAAAATATTATTTGGATTGTAAAAGTCATATTCGCGAATGGATTGATTCGTGGTGATAATTTTGCGTTGCATTGCTAAGGCTTCAAAAATTCTAAAACTTAAACCATTATGATCACGTCTAATTAAATCAAGAAAGATTTTAGAGTTTTCAAAATCAGCTGTTAAATCTTCAGGTAAAAAGAGCGTTTTTGAAAAAATGAGCTTTTCATTCCTTTTTTTTGGTGCTTTCTTGCCAAAAATTTTAAATTGAAAAGGAATGGTATGTTCAGAAAGATAATCGGCGAGTTTGTTTAAAAATTCAAAACGTTCGTCAATGGAGATTACGATAAAGATGTTTTCATTGGAGGTATTCGATCTGCTTTCTCTTTTTTTTAAATAAATATAGTTTGAAACGAATTGAAACGGATATTGTTTGATATCATTTAAATCAAATGAAAAAATCCGATCAAATACGCCCGTGATTAAATGGTCAATGGGAAACCTTCTACAACTATCGTAAATATAGGCTATATAGTTTGAGGTAAGTTTTTTGATTTCAAGATGGGTTTTTCTACTTATTTTATCAGGGCGAATAAATAAAATAGCATCTTGTGGCCCTAATGTTTGCATTTGATTGGCAATATAATTTTCTAAGGCTTCATCTTTTTTATTTTTTTTTAGGACCACTTTAGTAAAGGTGTTGCCTATTTTATCTAAAAGTGAAGTATACTCGTACTTATATTTGGATGCATCAATGTGCGTCGCTTCAATATTTCTTCTTTTTAATTCAAGAATAATATAGTGATCATAATAAGTGGAATCAAAGCTAATAACGCAAATTTTCATAGTGCTAATCTTTTGGAAAAAGTTTTTTTACATTTTCAATCATGGCTGTTTTTTCATTGGCAACAAATTTTCGAAAATCTTTATATTCTTCAAAGACTTCTTCATAATGTGTCATAATGTGATTTATCAGCGCTACCACTTTTTCTGATTGTAGTGCGTCAGGGGCTAATTTGTATTTTTCTGGAATACCTAAATCTTCTTTAAAAGCGGCGGTACCTTCTCGGCCAGTTAAAAGGCAAGTGCCAGAAATTAAAGCTTCTCTTGGAATTTTATCTCTTCCAGGAAAATAACCAAAATCAATATGGAGTTTGGCTTTTCTCAACGTATCTCTCATTTCTTCACGAGTCATTTGGCTTAATGGAATCCATTGATACTGGGGCAATAGACTCTTTAGTTTTTCAATCTTATCTAAGCCTTTTTTGGGATTGTAAGTGATACAATTTTCTTTACTAAAGGTTTCCGGAAGGTCCTCAAAGAAAAGTTCGGTGACATAATCACACAAATAAGCGATTTGGTTATCCAATTTTTTGGTCTCTAAAAATTCTTTGGTTCTTTGAGATTGATACCAATGCGTGACGGTTTTATTAGCTTCAAAACGATATTCTGTATGTTTAAAAGGAACGAATAGTTTTCTAAACCAGTTTTTTTTCTTTTCTCGACTGTTCATTAAAACTTCATAAAAATCAAGACTCAACCACCATATTTTTTTCTCAGACAACGGATATTTTGCTATGAAATTAGTCATCGATTCAGGAATGATAATTATGGTATTACTGCTATCCTTTATGCTCATCACATGCGGAACGTTGTATTTTTTGTAAAAAGGGTGCACCGGATTTTTTCTGTATTTTGAATATAACATGGTAGCATTATAGCCAAGCGAGTTGAGGATGTAGCCCAATTGATGTAAGGCTTCGGGGCCGCCAGTCGCTTTCTTCGGAGGGCACAGAATATATATGTTTTTTTGCATCGTATTTTATTTTTGTAGTTGGCTGTATACCACTTTTTCGATCCACCCTTCAATAGTATATTTTTGATATATTTCTTCAGGAATTGGTTCATATTCTTTTTCAAAAAAAGAAGCAGGTATCTCAGGATTTTTTTCGTCAATTACCAAGATATTGTTTGGATTGTAAAAATCATAAGTAACTATATCAGCATTAGTAGTAATTAATTTTTTTTCGAGCCCCAAACTTTCAAAAACTCGAAAGGTGAGTCCGTTTTGATTTTTCCGATTGATATCAAGTAATACTTGAGACTTATTTACATATTCATTAATTTCTAATAATGAAATAGGGTTGGTGATGAACTCGATGGTGGATGTTTTTTTTCTAAACATTTTATCATACACAAAAATTTTATGGCTGATATTATTTGCTTTTAAAGTAGCTGCAATTCTGGAAAGAATTTTAAGTCTTTTATCTTTTGAAACAATATTGAAAACTTTATACTTGAATGTTTTTTGAGTAGATTTTTCGGAAAAATTATAAATCCAATTGGTAGCAAACTTTAAGTTATGTGTTTGACAATCTTGTTTTTCAAACGAAAAAACTTCATCAAAACACGGAATCACTTTTGCGATTTTGGGACATCGGTAAATATTATCATTAAAAAAAGCAATGGTTTTTTTACTGTACTTTTTTAATTCTAAAATGCTTTTAGGATCTATGAAATCGCCTTTAATTACTAAAATGAGATCTTGTACTTCATTAGTTTCATTAATTTCCTGAATGTTTTCAAGTACTTTTTTACCGTAAAAAATAGTTTTTAAATTTTTTTTTAAAAAAGTTTTTAAGATAAAATTGTGTACCCTATGTAGAATATTTTGATATTTATATTCGTATTTATTGAAGTTGATGTGGTTCACTAAATGCCCACTTTTTTTTAAAGACTCAGCGATAAAATTATTGAATCCCCAATTATCAAGGCTAACTAGTATAATACGCATATTTTTTTGTTGAAATTTTAAAACAAAATTAAGCAAATTTACCAGATACTGAGCTTTTATACTCTTGTAGAAGTAGATGATAAATGATTTTTAATTTTATTTAATTAATAAATATTGTAATAAAAACAGATGTTATAGTTGTTGTTTTTGTTGGGATGATATAAAAATTGAAATATGTTTAAAAAACATTAAACCTTTGAAAACAATTTGGTTAGACTTAAATGAAAAGTAGAATCTTTATTTTTTCAAAAGAATTCTAGAGTATTTAATAAGTTATTTTTGTCTTGATTTTAAAAAAAAATAACTCTTAAAAAGTGTGGAATAGGGTCTTTTTTTTGGAAATTTTTAATAGAATTAGGTTTCCAAAAAATTACGATTTAACTTTTTTTCCTTGCATAAATTTAGATTTCAATGATATTTATGAAAGGAAATAAAAGATAAATATTAAGTCAGTTAATTGGTTTTATAATTTAATTGCTTTTTAAGAAAATTTTATCCATTTACTAATCATTTTTTTTCTGTTTTCTTTGCTTCATGCGCAAATACTCTTACATATAGTAGTAGCCTAGAATAAAATTGTCATATTTTTTCATCTGGCAAAATTAGAAATTAAATCCTAAATTGCACCACTTTATAATGTAATAAAAATGTCAGGTAAAATTCAAGTTGGTTATTTAGTTTCATATGATTATGAGTTATTAAAAAATTCTATTCCCACCATATATAACGAAGCGGATAATGTTTTTTTAGCAATTGACATTAATAGACGTACATGGAATGGGGAAAATTATGTAATTGATGACACTTTTTTTGAATGGATTGAAGCTTATGATGTTGAAAAAAAAATTGTTGTATACGAAGATAATTTTTATGTTTCGAATTTGACAACAATGGAATGTGAAATTAGGGAAAGAAAAATGCTTTCTGAAAAAATGGGGATCGGTAATTGGCTTATCCAAATTGATTGTGATGAATATTTTGTAAATTTTCAACATTTTGTAAAAGAGTTAAGTAAGTATAACTCTTATTTAGAAATGCCAATAAGAAAACCGATTCAAATAGCTGCTTTTTGGTTAATTTTGTATAAGTATACTACAAATGGTATTTTGTATGTTGACAAGCCTACCAAAGCAATTTTCGCTACAAACTCTCCAAATTACACTGTAGGAAGGAGAATTAAAGCACAGACGATTTACCTAAACAGTATGATATTACACGAATCCCTCTCTAGAACAGAAGAAGCTCTTAGGTTTAAATTGCAAAATTGGGGACACAATTCCCAAATCAATCAAGAATTTTTGAATAAATGGCTCATAGTAGATGAGGATAATTATCATCAATTTGAAGATTTTTATTATATAGAACCGGAACGATGGAAAAAATTAGGTTTTTTTCCCACTAAAAACATGAATGAAGTAAAAAAATGGGTGGAAAGTTCCAAAAATTTATCCATTTCAAATACTTCATTGTTCTTTAAGAATGGTGGACAATGGTTCAAGTTTTTATTTAAGAAATAACAATTAAATTTATAATATTGAAACATAGCTTTTTATTCTCAAGTGCTTTTTTAAAAAAACAAGACGAAATACTAGAAAAGATTACAACATTCAAAACTTCAGGAGTTTTCTTAGTTGAAGGACAAAGAAATGCGATAAAACTTTTTGAAGTTGATGGTAAAACAATCAATATCAAATCTTTCAAAGTTCCTCATTTTATCAATAAAATTGCCTACCAATATTTTAGAAAATCCAAAGCGAAGCGCTCTTTTGAATACGCTACGCAATTATTAGCAAAAGGCATAGGAACCCCACAACCGATTGCTTATTTTGAAAATTATGACGTTCTAGGATTAAAAGACAGCTATTATGTGAGCGAACATTTATCTTGCGATTTGACCTTTAGAGAGCTTGTGGAAATTCCTGATTATCCTGATCATGAAAATATTTTAAGACAATTCACTCAATTTTGCTTTGATTTACATGAAAAAGGCGTCGAGTTTTTGGATCATTCTCCAGGTAATACTTTGATTCAAAAACAAGCCGATGGAAAATATGCTTTCTATTTAGTGGATTTAAACCGTATGCAATTTCATACGGCGATGGATTTTGATACTCGAATGAAAAATTTAAGTCACCTTACTCCTAAGAAAGAGATGATTGTGGTGATGAGTGAGGAATATGCTAAATTTTATGCACAATCGCAAGAGTTAATCTTCGAAAAAATGTGGTTCGAAACCCAGGAATTTCAACAAAAATTTGCCAAAAAACAGCGATTGAAAAAACAAATCAAGTTCTGGAAAAAGTAATTGATTTTGAATTTAATTGCTTCAATTCTTGAAATCGGACATAAACACTATAAGCGTTGAGATAACAGATAATCACCCCGTTTTGACCATCTAATATTCCTAATCTAAGTAGGTATTGATACAAAAATTGATAAATTGGCCGAATATAAAAATGGTAAACATTGGGACGAGTCCCTTTTTCTAATTCTTCAAGGGCTTTGAGTTTACCATATTGTGCCATTTTGTTTTTATAGGTAGTAAAATTTGCATAGGAATAATGGCAGATTTTATTTTGTAGCGTCCCTACAGCCCCATTAATTAGTAGTTTTTCATGCACTATTTTTTTGGGATTATAGTACGCAAATTCTTTTTTAAACAACCTGAATATTTTATCGGTTTGCCATCCACTAAAATAAAGGGCTTTGTTTTGGAAGAAAAAAGTTCGATAACATTGATAAGCTACAATTGGACTTTCCTTTTGGATTGTTTTTCTAATTTCAATTTGTAAAGTATCCGAAACATATTCATCAGCATCGATGAAAAGTATCCAAGGATGAGTAGCCAAACTTAGAGCGTAATTTCTTTGGTCAGCGAAATTCACAAATTCACGTTGCAAAATTTTTACTTTTTCTTGCTTTGATACCAATTGGTAGGTAGCATCAGTACTGAAAGAGTCTACTATAATGATTTCATCAGCGAATGCTAAATTTTCGATGACTTTTTCGATGTTTTTTTCTTCGTTGAATGTTATAACTAAAGCGCTTAAGCCATTTTTATTCGTTATATCCTCTTTCAACATTTTATTATTTGTTAAGGTTATAATTCAAAAATGCATCTAGCGATTCAAAAATAAATTCTGGTTTGAAATATTGGTACAATGCAATGGCGTCATTTTTTAGTTCTTTTTCGGATTTTGAAACAAACAATTCAGGCTTAAAGTCTTGAAGATGTACCGAGTTGTGTTTTTTTCCATCTTCAAAAGTGGCCCAAATTTTCTTTTCTATCCAAGGAGAAAAGATGATAAATGAAGGTTTATCAAGTGCTTTGGCCATGTTAATTGCGCCACCATCGTTACCAATAATTGCATCACATTCGTTCATTAATCCAATAAATGAGCGTAAATCTCCTCCAAAAACTTCAAAATAAATTTTTTGTTGGGTACTTTGGCTGCAAGCATCATATACTAATTTTGCTGATTTTTTTTGCTTTGGAAAATAATTAAAAAGTAAGGTAACTTCTCGTTCTTTACCTATCTTGTCAATCAATTTCGCCATGTATTCTAAGGGGTAAGTTTTGCTTTCCTCGCTCCCCAGTAAGCTAATCATTATTATTTTTTTATCACGAGGTACTGCATGTTGGGCTAAAAAAGCCTTGGCTTGCTTCACTTCATTGGGCTTCACAAATAGTTTTGGATAGGGATCTATTGCAATATTTAGAGATAAAGGAGTTACTAACGAAAGCCTTCTTTCTATGGCTAATCCCAAATTAGTTTTAGGGAACGCTTCAAAAGGGATATTATCGGTGTATAAAAAAGTACGACCGATTTTTTGGTAAGAAATCCTTTTTTTAGCGCCACTTAGCCCAACTAGAATCCAACTTTCAAGTTTAGAATAAGCGTCAATCACTACATCATATTTTGTGGCTCTAATGCTTAAGGCTAATCTGAGAAGTTCTTTTTTACTTTTTCTATGTTTTTCTTGAAATAAAATTAGATTATCAATATTGGGATTTCCCTCTAAAACTGGGGTAGTGGCTTCATAGACCAAATAATTTATTTGAGCATCAGGGTATGCTTTTCGAAGATTATTGCAAATGATAGAGCTAATAAGTACATCGCCAATCATTTTCTGTTGAATTACTAATATTTTCATTTTTGATACCACCTCATTTTTTACAGCTACAAATTGAAGCAAAAAAAATCAAATATTGCTTCTTTGTGAAAGAAATAAAAGACTAATGTTTTTATGAAACTAGTTGGAACCCTGTTTTTGGAAAAGTTGCTAAAAACTTGAAACATCAAACTTGACACTTTTAAAAACGAAGTTGTATTTTTTACCTGAAATAACTACTTCGATATAAATATGCTTGTTTGCATAGTTAAAAGGTATTTCAACGAAATACTCTTTTTGTTTTACATAACCCTTTTTGGACAGCTGTTTTCTATTTTGGCAGAAACCATTTAGTAATGTGAGTTGAAACATTATAAAAATTAGGATTATTTTTCTATGCATATTTTTTCGAATAGTTCTGCCAAAAAGTTAAGGTGGATTTGCGATTTGAGGCTACAGAAAACTTCGGGAAAGATAGAATTAAAAGTTGTGTTTTTTCTGTCTTGGCAGATTTGTTAGTGAATTATTTCGGTAGATATGGATTCCAAAGTCGCGCTTTTGGAGTTGTAGATGCTGATTTACCACGATATCATTCTAAAGCTATTCCCGTAAAAAGTCAGGAGACTTTTATCACATTTATGGTTTGCAACATCATTTAAAACGGCGCGAAGTTAGAGACATTCGCGCAGCACACACACAAGAAATTTATTCATACATAAGAACACTTCGGACAGCGGGTTGTGTTCTAGTTTCCAAATCTTGATTTTTTATTGATTATTTTTAGAAATAATTTAGGCGAAATTCTTGAGCCAATTCGCAACACTTTTACAATTCCTATCGGAATTTCAAACTTATTGTTGCTAATTGCTTCGATGCTTTCTTTGGCTACTTTTTCTGCTGAAATTCCTTTGTCGGTTTGTCCTCGTTTATCTCTTGCTCCTCTGTCTAAATCGGTGTCAACAATTGGCGGAATAATTTCAAAAACTTGGATATTTGTTTCTAACAATTGTTTTCGCAATGAAATTGAGAATGAGTGCAATGCAGCTTTTGTTGCAGAATAAATAGGTGTGATGATTAGTGGTACTAGACCTAAACCCGAAGAAACGTTTATGATAGATGCTTCCCTTTGTTTTAGAAAATGCGGAATAAATAAAGCAGTTAGATGAAAGCAAGCATCTAAATTTATTGAAACTTCATTATCACCGTTTAGATAATTTTGTTCTCCTTTTAGAAAATTAATTTCTCTTTGAATTCCTGCATTATTGATTAAAACATTTATGTTTGGGTAGTTATCTATACAAAAATTGAATAAATCTTGTCTCTGTTTTAAATCTGAAATGTTACACTTTTTGGTTATTAAATTTGGAAGTATTTTTTTTGCTTCGGATAGTTTTTCTTCTCTTCTTCCGCAAATAATTACAGTATTATTTTGAGCAATAAATTGTTTTGCTAATTCTAAACCTATGCCTGTTGCTCCTCCAGTTATTAAAATTGTATTGTTTGTAGTTTTCATAAATATATTCTTAAATCCTATTAATAAAGAAAGTGTTTTCGGTTTGAAAAACCGAAAACACTTTTGTTTTTTTAAAGTTCTGCGAAAATTCCAATATTATTTCCGTCAGGATCTAAAACTTGTGCAAAGCGTTGTCCCCAAAATGCGTCCCAAGGTTCTTTGAAACTTTGGTATCCTTGTTCGATTAAATCTGAATAAGTTTTGTTTACTTCTTCTGGATTGTTACACGCAAATTGCAAACTTATTCTAGCATTACCAGTTGGTTCTATCCAATTTGGGTCAGTTTTTAACATTGTTGCTTTTGGAATAAAACCAATTGAAAAGCCATTTTTGTTTGTGAATTCATAATGAAATTCATTGTCTAAACCGTTAGGAATATCAAGTCCTAAAGTTCTGTAAAATGATAACGATTTTCCTAAATCGTTTACAACCATACCGATTGTGTGAAGATTTTTAGCCATTTTTATTTTGTTTAAATATTTTTACAAATAAATGAACAAAAAATCATTTAAACGTTGTTCTATGTCAACGTTTTAAAATTAGAGTAAATTATATGAAGTTTTTATAAGTTTAAAAACTTGTGGTGAAATTTGTTCTAATTCTGAAACTCTAATGTGCGTTTCAAATTTTCCTGAATATTCTACACATTTATGAATTGGAAATTCATCTGAAAAGTTTGGCAGATAAAACTTAATGTCTAATTCTTTTTTCATTGGTCGAATTATCAAAAATGTTTGATTTTTGACAAAAACGATACAGTTTTTAGTGGTACTTATGTTTACGTTTTGCCAGTCGGCAATTTCAAAAAGTAATTTATCGAAAATTGAAATTAGAATTGGTGCTTTGTTTTCAAATAAACTATCCATATCTACTTTGACACAATTGTGCCATTGATTTAGATTTTTGATAGTTCTTTCACATTTAGGACAAGTCCACATTTATAATTGCGATTTAATTCTACTTAATGTTGATGGTGTAATTCCTAAAAAAGATGCAACCATTTTATTAGAAATTCTTGTTAATATTTTCGGATTATACTGTTTTAACCATTTAACTTTTTCTAAAGCATTTAGTCCTTGAAAACCATAAATACGTTTTTGGGCAGAAATAAACGAAACTTCAAGTATTTGTCTGTAAACGAATGCAAATTGTGGAATTGTATCAACGAGTTTGTAAAAATCCTCACGAGAAATTTCGAGAAGTTCAGATTTTTCAACTGTTTGTATGTATTCAAACGCTGGCGTTTGTTCTATCAAACTTGGTAATGCAGTTCCAAAAGCACCTTCAAAAGCGAAATATCTTGTGCCTTCATTTCCGTCATTGTTGATTGTAAAAAGTCTCAAGCAACCTTTATTTACGAAATAATATTTTTTGCAAACTTCTCCTTTTTGCAGAATTATTTGGCTTATTTTAGTTTTGATAGGTGTGAAGCATTCAGAAATTTTCGAGAAAGTTTCTTCGTCAATTTCTGTTCTATCTTTAAAATATTTTTCTAATTCTTTGTACATTTTCTTTTATGCGGTTTTTTGAGCTAAAATGGCTGGTAACTAGCTTACAGGTCTGACAAAATCATTCAAAGCCATCCAATTTTGGGTAGATAGTTATGATAAGTCTCATAGCGCATTAGCTTTTCAAATATATACAATTTTCATTACAAAATTTATTGTCTTTGGTTTGTTTTTGAAGTTTGGGATTTAAAAAAAACACACCCCCAGCCCCTCTCGAGAGGGGAGTCGTTGCGTGAATTTTAGAGCTTTTTATAATAAATTCTTATTTATTGGAATTTGGAATTTAAAATTTAGAATTTCGATTCGTGTTGCGTTACCGTTTCTAGCCCTGATGGGAGCGGCATCCTGTGGCTCTGGGGTTCAGAGCCACAGATATAGCGGACAGCAGGATTAAGCTCCTAAAAAAACTGAAAAAGGGTTTCTGTAAATTGCTTTCTTTTTTGTAATTTTGCCGTCCAAAATATAAGGACAAGAATATGTTAGATAGACTTCAATATGTAAAACAGCGTTTCGACGAGATTTCGGATTTGATTATTCAGCCGGATGTTATCGCGGATCAAAAACGTTATGTACTGCTTAATCAGGAATACAAGAGCATTAAAGCCCTAGTGGAGAAACGTGAGGAATATATTTTGGTTTTGGCTAATATTGACGAAGCCAATGAAATTATTGCTGATGGTAGTGATGCTGATATGGTTGAAATGGCCAAAATGCAATTGGATGAAGCTAAAGAACGTTTACCACAACTGGAAGACGAAATTAAGTTTATGTTGATTCCAAAAGACCCTGAAGACGCGAAAAACGTGATGGTCGAGATTCGTGCGGGTACGGGTGGTGATGAAGCGAGTATTTTTGCAGGAGATTTGTTCCGTATGTACACCAAATATTGTGAAAGTCAAGGTTGGAGAACATCGGTTGTGGATATGAACGAAGGAACCTCGGGTGGTTTCAAAGAGGTGATTTTTGAGGTTACAGGAGAGGATGTGTACGGAACTTTGAAGTTTGAAGCGGGTGTTCACCGTGTGCAACGTGTCCCACAAACAGAAACACAAGGACGTGTGCATACTTCGGCAGCCACAGTTATGGTGCTTCCAGAAGCAGAAGAATTTGATGTACAAATTGATATGAACGATGTTCGTGTGGACTTTTTCTGTTCGTCAGGACCTGGTGGACAGTCGGTAAATACAACGAAATCTGCTGTTCGTTTAACGCACATTCCAACTGGTTTGGTGGCGCAATGTCAGGATCAAAAATCACAACATAAGAATAAAGACAAAGCGTTGAACGTATTGCGTTCTCGTTTATACGAAATGGAATTGGCCAAAAAACAAGCCGAAGACGCTTCAAAACGTACTTCGCAAGTGAGCTCAGGTGACCGTTCTGCTAAAATTCGTACCTATAATTACGCTCAAGGTCGTGTAACGGATCACCGAATTGGTTTGACGTTATATGATTTGGGTAACATTATGAACGGTGATATTCAGAAAATTGTAGCCGAATTACAATTGGTCAACAATATGGAAAAACTGAAAGAAGCTAGCGAGGTTTTTTAATTAACTAAGTATTGAGTATTAAGTACTAAGTATTAAGATTAAGATATTAAAAAAAATGCCATACTGAAATGTTTGGCATTTTTTTTAACAGGTTGCGAACTTTGAAAAAAACTTTGCGAAATTTGCCAACAACAACAAACTACAAACAATAAACAACTACTGTTTTGACTACACAACAACTACTAGAACAAATCCAATTGAAAAAGTCTTTTCTTTGCGTAGGCTTAGATGTTGACTTGAATAAAATACCTTCTCACTTATTAGCAACGGAAGATCCAATCTTCGAATTCAATAAAGCCATTATCGATGCGACTCACGATTTATGTGTGGCCTACAAACCCAATACGGCTTTTTTTGAAGCGTATGGCATAAAAGGTTGGCAATCGTTGCAAAGAACCATTGAATACATCAATGCCAATTACCCTGAACTCTTTACGATTGCGGATGCAAAACGTGGCGATATTGGAAATACGTCTTCAATGTACGCCAAAGCCTTTTTTGAGGATTTGAACTTTGATAGTGTAACGGTAGCACCTTATATGGGAAAAGATTCGGTGGAGCCATTTTTGGCTTTTGAGAATAAACACACCATAATGTTGGCCTTGACGTCTAACGAAGGCGCTTTTGATTTTCAAACCTTATCGGTAAATGGTACAGAATTGTACAAACAGGTTTTGGAAACCTCAAAATCTTGGAAGAACAGTCATAACTTGATGTATGTGGTTGGCGCCACCAAAGCCGAATACTTTACGGAAATTCGTAAAATTGTTCCTGATAGCTTTTTATTGGTTCCTGGTGTTGGCGCACAAGGCGGAAGTTTGTCTGAGGTTTGCAAATATGGTTTGAATAGTCAAGTTGGTTTGTTGATCAACTCGTCTAGAGCCATAATTTATGCTTCGAATAAAGAAGATTTTGCCGAAGGTGCTAGAGCAGAAGCGTTGAAAATGCAACAGGAAATGGAGGAGATTCTTAGTTTAAACGTTTAAAATTTAAGGTTTAAAAGTTTAATATTGTTTGTTGAACCGTTGCGTGCTTTGCGGTTATTTTTTTAAACATATAAGGCATTTAAGGTCATTCAAGTTTTCTTTGCTACCCTTGCGTAAATCCTTGCGACCTTTACGGTTAAATTTTTTGCGGTTAAATCCAAACAATATGAAACAACTAACAGATCAAATCGGTACTTCTCATTTTTTTGAATCGACTCCTCGTCGAATTGTTTCGTTGGTTCCTTCACAAACGGAGTTGTTGTTTGATTTAGGATTAGAAGACCAAATCGTTGGAATTACTAAGTTTTGTGTGCATCCAAAACATTTGCTTACAACCAAAAAAATAGTTGGAGGTACTAAACAAGTTCATTTTGATAAAATCAAAGCCTTACAACCTGATATCATTATCTGCAACAAAGAAGAAAATACACTAGAAATGGTGCAAGAACTTTCTGAAATTGCACCAGTTTGGGTGACCAATGTAGATACGATTGCAGATAATTTTCAAATGATTACCGATTTTGGGTTGCTTTTCGATACAACTGCTGAAGCCCAAGCCTTGAATCAAAGTATAGACTTGGCGTTGGCTGATTTTACGACTTTTATTGCAACCATTCCTACTCAAAAAGCAGCCTATTTTATTTGGAAAAAGCCATATATGGTAGCAGGATCAAGTACTTTTATCCACGAGTTGTTGCAATTGAATCGATTCAATAATTTTTTTGGTACACAATCCCGTTATCCCGAAATAGCTGTTGATGCGTCAACTCGATATGATGCTGTTGATTTGGTGTTGCTTTCTTCGGAACCTTATCCTTTTAAGAATGAAGATGTAGCCGAGTTCACTTCCTTTTTTCCAAATGCCAAAATACGTTTAGTAGATGGTGAATATTTCTCTTGGCACGGTAGCCGATTACTTAAGGCGCTTTCTTATTTTAAAGAATTACAATAAGAGTTGGTTTTGAATGTTTAAGTTGTTGTTAGTTAGTGATTTGTATTTGAGTTGCTAATTTCAACACATTGAATTGGCTTTTAAAATTATTATTCTATTTTTACAAAAAAACTAACGAATGCTTAATTACACTATCTACAAGAATGAAACAAGTACGCAATGGGTAACTTTTGTCCATGGTGCAGGAGGTAGCTCGTCGATATGGTTTAAGCAAATTCGAGATTTTCAAAAACAATACAACGTTTTACTTTTGGATCTTAGAGGACATGGCGAATCTAAGCCAACCCTGAAAGCGGCTTTTAAACAGAAATATACTTTTTCTGCTTTGGCGAATGATATTGTGGAGGTTTTAGAGCATTTGAAAATTGAACGTTCTCATTTTGTTGGTATTTCATTAGGAACGATTTTGATTCGTCAATTGGCTGAAATGTATCCGCAAAAGGTGCAAAGTATGATTTTGGGTGGTGCCATTTTGAAAATGAATTTCCGTTCTCAAATTTTAATGCGTTTGGGTAATGCTTTCAAATATGTATTGCCTTACTTGGTATTGTATCGCTTTTTTGCATTTGTTATTATGCCTAAGAAAAGTCATAAACAGTCGCGATTGTTGTTTATCAATGAAGCTAAAAAATTATACCAAAAAGAGTTTATAAAATGGTTTAAACTCACGGCCGAAATCAATCCTGTTCTGAAGTGGTTCAGACAAGTAGAGTTGAATATTCCAACACTTTATGTTATGGGAGAAGAGGATTATATGTTTTTGCCCTCTGTTCGAAAAGTAGTCGAAAATCACTATCGCTCTTCAAAGCTTTTTGTTATTGAAAAATGCGGTCATGTAGTGAATGTTGAACAACCTTTGGCTTTCAATACAGCCGTACTTTCTTTTCTAAATACAGCACAATAAAAAATGCCGACATCCAAAGACGTCGGCATTTTTATAACTAACCAAAACCAAATAATAAATAACCAGTTTATTACTCTACAAAGGTCAGGAATAAGTTAGTATGTCATTGTTAAAATTATGTTATTACTTTGTTGTCAATAAGTTAAGTCTAATTAACAACGTTTTTTTGGTAATTTTTTCTTGTTATATTATGTTAATCTTGCATAGCAAAAACCTTCTTTAAAACAGTAGAAGTTCTTGATTGTAAATCAGTTCTGATGTTTTTTTCTTCAATAGCAATCATTTTAAAAACGCCTTCTAGTGCTTTGTTGGTAACATAATCATTCAAGTCGGGATTGATTTTTGAAACCAAAGGCATCGTGTTGTATTTTTGAATGATTCCATTCCAAATTTCATCTGCACCAACTTTTCCAATGGATTGTTGCACTATAGGAATAAATTTAGCATATAATTCTTTGTTGGTGGATTGCTGTAAATAGGTTGTTGCAGCATTTTCATTACCCATCAAAATGGTTTTAGCATCTGCAATTTTAATGTTTTTTATGGCGTTTACAAACACTGGAGTTGCTTCTTTTACAGCGTCTTCTGCGGCTCTATTCAGGGCTTTAATTCCGTCATCGGCTAGCGAACCCATTCCTAGTTTACGCAATGTTTTGTCGACTTTGGTTAGCTCTTCTGGCATTACGATTTTGACCAATTCATTTTTGTAGAAACCGTCTACTTGCGTCAATTTCGAAACCTGTTCGGTGATTCCTTTGTTTAAAGCTTCTTTTAGTCCAGCAGCAATATCTACTTTTCCGTTTTTGTTTAAAATACCAGTTGCCGTTTCGGATGATTTTTTTAGAATATTTTTGAATTGAGCGTTACTAATAACAGGGAATAAAATAAGTAGGATTAAAAATTTTTTCATTAGGATTTTGGGGTTTTTTAATTGAAAAGGCTACAAAAATACTACAGTTTTGTTGTTATACACCATAGTTTTTCGTTCTGCATGCAATTTAATGGCTCTTGCCAAAACCATTCGTTCTAAATCGCGTCCTTTCATAATAAAATCTTCTATAGAGTGACTGTGGGTTACACGAGCAATATCTTGTTCGATGATTGGGCCTTCGTCCAAACCTTCTGTTACATAATGACTAGTAGCGCCAATGATTTTCACACCGCGTTTAAAAGCAGAATGATAAGGTTTTGCCCCAGGAAAAGCGGGTAAAAAGGAATGATGGATATTGATAATGTTGTTTTGGTACTTTTCTATCAGTTTCGGGGTAATGATTTGCATATAGCGCGCCAGTACAATGAAGTCGATATTGTATTTATCTAATAACTCTAATTGTCCTTTTTCTCCAATTTCTTTAATTTCTTTGGTAAAAGGAACGCAATAAAAAGGAATAGCAAATTGTTCGGCTACTTTTCTTAAATCTTCGTGATTGCTAATGATTACAGGGATTTCAAGTGGTAATTCGCCCGCACTATAACGTCCCAAAATATCGTATAGACAATGATCATATTTAGAGACAAACAAAGCCATTCTCGGTTTTTGCAGTTGTGGATAAATTTTCCAATCCATATCAAATGGAAGGGCTAGATTGGTTTCAAAATCAGCTTTTATGGCTTCGATAGGCCATTTTTCCGACTCTAATTCGCATTCCAATCGCATAAAAAAAACATTTTCATCGGCATCAACGTGTTGGTCCAAATAAATAATGTTTCCTTCTATCGAGGCGATATAGTTAGTAACTGAGGCTATAATTGACTTTTGATCTTTACAATGAATGAGGATGGTAATTTTTTGCATTTTTTCTTTTAATTGTGCTTTATTACTAGGTTTTAAAATGTTTTTATCATTAAACGTACTGAATGACTATTTTTTTGTTTATTTGAGGACAAAATCTTGTTTGTTATAGAATCAAAAGAAAACGTTTTCTTTTGATTCTATTGCGATTAGTTGTCCTTTTTTACCAAAACTAACTTATTTTTTTTAAGAAATAGCAGCATTTGGTTGTTTTATAGTAATTCAATAAAATGCTAATTTTTATTTTAAAAAATGTGTAATTTGGCGCTATTAATTATCATATTCATAAAATGGAACCACAAAAACCTTATATTCCTGTTAATAAAGTAAGAATTGTTACCGCAGCCTCTCTCTTTGATGGTCATGATGCCGCCATAAATATTATGCGCCGTATTATTCAATCAACTGGAGTGGAGGTAATTCATTTGGGGCATGATCGAAGTGTAGAAGAAGTTGTGAATACTGCCATTCAAGAAGATGCCAATGCTATTGCAATGACTTCTTATCAAGGGGGACATAACGAATATTTTAAATACATGTACGATTTGCTTCAAGAAAAAGGAGCAGGACATATCAAGATTTTTGGTGGAGGCGGAGGCGTTATTTTGCCTTCAGAAATTGAAGAATTACATCAGTACGGTATCACTAGAATTTATGCTCCAGATGACGGTCGTGCTATGGGATTACAAGGAATGATTAATGATTTGGTGGAACGTTCTGATTTTGCTATTGGTGATCAATTGTCTAATGAATTAGAATTGATAGAAAGTAAAACTCCAACTGCTATTGCGAGATTAATTTCGGCGGCTGAGAATTTTCCAGAAATTGCAAAACCAGTTTTTGATACAATTCATACTAAAAATGAAACTTCTAAAATTCCTGTTCTAGGAATCACAGGAACCGGTGGTGCAGGAAAATCCTCTTTGGTAGATGAATTGGTTCGTCGTTTTTTAATTGATTTTCCAGAGAAAACCATTGGATTAATCTCTGTAGATCCATCAAAACGTAAGACAGGTGGCGCCTTGTTAGGCGATAGAATTCGTATGAATGCAATTAATAATCCTAGAGTTTATATGCGTTCGTTGGCGACACGTCAATCTAATTTGGCTTTGTCTAAATATGTAGCCGAAGCGATTCAGGTGCTTAAGGCAGCGAAATACGATATTATTATTTTAGAAACTTCAGGAATTGGGCAATCGGATACTGAAATTATGGACCATTCAGATGTTTCATTATACGTAATGACACCTGAGTTTGGAGCAGCCACGCAATTGGAAAAAATTGACATGCTTGATTTTGCCGATTTAGTAGCCTTGAATAAATTCGATAAGCGTGGTGCTTTGGATGCGCTTAGAGATGTGAAAAAACAATACCAACGCAATCATAATTTATGGGATGTAAATCCAGATGAAATGCCGGTTTTTGGAACGATTGCTTCTCAGTTCAACGATCCAGGAATGAACACGCTCTATAAATCGATTATGGATAAAATTGTAGAGAAAACCAGTTCAGATTTACAATCGACTTTCGAAATTACTCGTGAAATGAGCGAGAAAATTTTCGTTATTCCACCACACCGCACGCGTTACTTGTCCGAAATTGCTGAGAACAACCGTAAGTATGATGAAACGGCTTTAACTCAAGAGCAAGTGGCTCAAAAGTTATACGGAATTTACAAAACGATCGAAACGGTTTCCAATAAGAAGCCAGAACTCACTAAAGCTGGAATTGATGACGCTTCTGTATTGCCATCAGCTACAGCACCACATGATGAAAATCGCATCTTTTTGAATTTACTTTTGAATCAATTCGACAAAGTAAAAATGGATTTAGATCCTTACAATTGGGAAATGATTCTGACTTGGAATGAAAAAGTAAATAAGTATAAAAATCCTGTTTATACTTTTAAAGTCAGAGATCGTGAAATCAAAATGGCGACGCATACCGAGAGTTTGTCGCATTCGCAAATTCCTAAAGTGGCTTTGCCTAAGTACCAAGCTTGGGGTGATATTTTGCGTTGGTGTTTACAAGAAAATGTTCCAGGAGAATTTCCATTTACTGCAGGATTGTATCCTTTCAAACGTGAAGGAGAAGATCCTTCTCGAATGTTTGCAGGTGAAGGTGGTCCAGAGCGAACGAACAAGCGTTTTCATTATGTAAGTGCGGGTTTACCAGCCAAAAGACTTTCAACAGCTTTTGATAGTGTGACTTTGTACGGAAACGATCCACACATTCGTCCTGATATTTATGGTAAAATTGGAAATGCTGGAGTTTCCATTTGTTGCTTGGATGATGCTAAAAAACTGTATTCTGGTTTTGATTTGGTGCACGCTATGACTTCAGTGAGTATGACTATCAATGGACCAGCGCCTATGTTGCTTGGTTTTTTTATGAATGCTGCTATCGATCAACAATGTGAGATGTATATCAAGCAGAATGATTTGCTGGAAGAAGTGGAAGCTAAAATTAAAGCGATATACCAAGAAAAAGGAGTAGAGCGTCCAAAATATCAAGGTGATTTACCAGAAGGGAATAATGGTTTGGGATTACTACTTTTGGGAGTAACCGGTGATCAAGTGTTGCCATTGGAAATTTATAATGAAATAAAAGCCAAAACACTAGCGCAAGTTCGTGGAACCGTTCAAGCCGATATTTTAAAAGAAGATCAAGCGCAAAATACTTGTATATTCTCTACGGAGTTTGCGTTGCGACTAATGGGTGATGTACAAGAATATTTCATTACTAAAAATGTTAGAAATTTTTATTCGGTTTCTATTTCGGGATATCATATCGCCGAGGCTGGGGCTAATCCTATTACGCAATTGGCTTTTACTTTGGCCAATGGTTTTACTTATGTAGAATACTACTTGAGTAGAGGAATGAATATTAATGATTTTGGACCGAATTTATCGTTCTTTTTCTCGAATGGTGTAGATCCAGAATATGCAGTTATCGGTCGTGTAGCGAGAAAAATTTGGGCGAAAGCCTTGAAAAATAAATATGGTGCCAATGAAAGAGCTCAGATGTTGAAATACCATATTCAAACTTCAGGACGTTCTTTGCATGCTCAGGAAATTGATTTCAATGATATTCGTACGACTTTGCAGGCTTTGTATGCGATTTATGACAACTGTAACTCTTTGCATACCAATGCGTATGACGAAGCTATTACAACGCCAACTGAAGAATCGGTGCGTAGAGCTATGGCTATTCAGTTGATTATTAATAAAGAGTTAGGTTTGGCTAAAAATGAAAATCCAATTCAAGGTGCTTTTATAATCGAAGAATTGACTGATTTAGTAGAAACAGCAGTTTTACAAGAATTTGATAGAATTACAGAGCGTGGTGGCGTACTTGGAGCAATGGAGACTATGTACCAACGTTCTAAAATTCAAGAAGAAAGTTTGTATTACGAGACCTTGAAACATACAGGTGAGTTCCCAATTATTGGAGTAAACACTTTTTTGAGTTCTAAAGGATCTCCAACGGTGATTCCAGCTGAAGTTATTCGTGCTACCGAAGAAGAAAAGCAATACCAAATCACCATGTTGAATAATTTGCAAAAAGCGAATGCTGATTTGGTTGCACAACATTTGAAAACCTTACAAGAAGCAGCCATTAAGAATGAAAACATGTTCGATCATTTGATGGAAGCAACAAAGGTTTGTTCTTTAGGGCAAATTACGGCTTCGTTGTTTGAAGTAGGTGGGCAGTATAGAAGAAATATGTAATCCTACTTTATTGAAATACATCATTAAAAGCTGTCTGGTATAGTCACTATTGACAGCTTTTTTTTACAAGATACTTAATGTTATTTTTTAAATAAAAAAATATTTTTTTTGTAACTTTTAATAAATGTAATCGTATAATTGTTAAATAAACTAACAATTATGAATTTCATGGATAATTATGAGCCCCTCTTGAGGGCTTTTTGGTACCTCGCTTTGCCAGTAAGTATTTTTTTTCTTCTACAAACAATTTCTACGTTTATCGGATTAAGTGGTGCTGAAACGGATACAGATACCGACGGAATAGATGGTGAGATGACCTTTGAGGTTTTTACCTTGCGTAACTTAATCAATTTTTTATTGGGCTTCAGTTGGACTGGAATATCATTTTATAATACCATTGAGAATAAAACGATATTGATTCTTATAGCTCTCATTGTGGGATTCTTTTTTGTAATCGTGTTTTTTTTATTGATCAAACAAATATTGAAACTTTCTGAAGACAACAGTTTTAAAATTGAAAATGCCATAAACAAAACTGCCGAAGTGTATCTGGCAATTCCTGAAGCTAAAACAGGTCAAGGGAAAATTCAAATTAGCATCAATGGTGCTTTTCATGAATTGAGTGCGATTACTTATTCTCCCGAAAGAATCGCAACAGGCAGTTTAGTTCGAGTAGTAGGTGTCGCGCACCATTTAGTTATTGTCGAAAAAATCTAATTTCTTATTTATATGTCACAAATCATTATTATTGTTGTAGCCGCTATCGTGCTATTTGTAACTTTTGTTGCTTTGATTTCCCGCTACAAAAGATGTCCATCCGACAAAATTTTAGTTATTTATGGAAAAACAGGTGGTACATCTGCTAAGTGTGTTCACGGTGGTGGAGCGTTTATTTGGCCTGTTATTCAAGATTATTCTTTCTTAGATTTAAAGCCTATTTCTATTGAAGCGAATTTAACCAATGCGCTTTCCAGACAAAATATTCGGGTAGATGTGCCTTGTCGTTTTACAATTGCTATTTCTACTGAAACGGATAGTATGAATACTGCTGCTGAACGTTTATTAGGTTTGGCACCAGAGCAAATTCAAGAACTAGCTAAGGATATTTTATTTGGTCAATTGCGTTTGGTTATTGCTACCATGACCATTGAAGAAATCAACTCAGATCGTGATAAATTTTTGGATAATATCTCTAAAAATGTAGATTCAGAATTAAAGAAAATTGGTTTAAAACTGATTAACGTTAACGTAACTGATATCAAAGACGAATCAGGTTATATTGAGGCTTTGGGTAAAGAAGCAGCAGCCAAAGCTATAAACGAAGCTAAAATTTCGGTAGCGGAACAAGAAAAAATTGGAGAAACTGGTAAAGCAATGGCTGATCGTGAAAAAGACGTTCAAATTGCGGAAACCCATAGAGATCGCGATGTGAAAATTGCGATAACTAACAAAGACAGAGAAGTAAGTATTGCAGCAGCATTTAAAGATGAAAGCATCGGAAAAGCAGAAGCACAACGAGATACTCGTGTAGCAACTTCAGAAGCCAATGCTGTTGCGATTCAAGGGGAAAATGAAGCTAAAATCGCTATCGCTCAATCCGAAGCCGCAAGAAGAGAAAAAGAAGCTGAAGCACTTCGTATTGCACTAGCATCAGAAAAAGTACAACAAGCCAAAGCCCTAGAAGAATCGTATTTGGCGGAACAAAAAGCAGAGACAGCACGTGCCGAAAGAGAACGTTCTACTCAAAATGCTAATATTGTTATTCCAGCTGAAATTGCTAAGCAAAAAGCAGTGATTGATGCACAAGCAGAGGCTGAAAAAACCAGGGAGTTGGCCAAAGGTGAGGCGGATGCAATTTTTGCAAAGATGGAAGCTGAAGCGAAAGGTCTTTATGAAATTTTGACTAAACAAGCCGAAGGATATCGTGAAGTAGTAAGTGCTGCAGGTGGAGATCCGACTAAGGCATTCCAATTGCTATTAATTGAGAAATTACCAGAATTGGTGAAAACACAAGTAGAAGCCGTTAAAAATATTAAAATTGATAAAATCACCGTTTGGGATTCAGGAAACAATGCCGATGGCAATGGTTCAACAGCCAATTTTGTATCAGGAATGATGAAAACCGTTCCGCCATTGAATGATTTATTCAATATGGCAGGATTGAATTTGCCGACCTATTTAAAAGGTGAAAACGACCCGAAAGAACCCTTACATTCCATCGATGCTTCAACGGAAAATGAAGTATAATGCAGCTTCTCCACGAATTTAATAGAATAAAATAGTCTCAATTAGGTTCGAAAAGTAGATCTAAAATAAAAAGGTAGCTTTCTTAAATTTGAAAGCTACCTTTTTTGTTTGTATTATTATTTTGAATTTTTACGCCTCTTTCTTCGCTTTAATCACAAAGTATAAGCCAATAAGTATAAACGGAATACTCAACCATTGTCCCGTAGAGAGAATGTTGCCTAAATCACTTTCAAATCCACCTTGACTTTCTTTTACTGACTCAACAATGATGCGCACGGTAAATAAAAGTATTAAAAACAAGCCAAATAAAAACCCCGGTTTTTTACTAGCATCCGTTTTCCAATACAAGAAAAACAAAATGGCAAAAACGAAGATGTAACCAAAAGCTTCATACAATTGCGTAGGGTGTTTTGCTGGCACTTGTGCTAGTATATCCGCAAATCTCGGATCGGTAGCAATTGCAGTATAAGCCTCGTTTGGGTTAGCAATCCCAGTAGCATTGACTACATCTCTGGGACTAAATTGATCTCTCAAAAATCGAATTCCAAATGAAGAAGTGGTTTCTTTTCCGATGATTTCTGAATTGAAAAAGTTACCCAAACGCACTAATATTGCTCCACTCGCCACTGGAATCACCACGCGATCTAAGATCCATAATTGTGGACGTTTCAAAATATTTTTGCTGTAAAAATACATGGCAATTACAATAGTAATTGCGGCGCCATGACTGGCTAATCCTGTAAAACCGGTAAACTCCCAGCCACTAATGAACCCTAGTAAATTGCCGTTGGCATTTTCTCGAATAGGAAGGGCAATTTCTACCAAATGATTGCGATAATATTCCCAATCATAAAAGAACACATGGCCCAATCGCGCCCCAGCTAAAGTAGCCAATACGGTCCATATAAAAAGCGAATCTAATTTTTCGATCGATTCTCCTTCACGATCAAAAATATGTTTCATCAGGTACCAACCCAAACCAAAAGCCACTACAAACATGAGGCTGTAGTAACGAATCATGAAAAAGCCCAAATCAATTCCTTCTGTTGGATTCCAAACAAGGTGTAAATCGTGTGTCATTATGTTTTTTGTTTTTCGTAAAAATAAAGATTTTATGTAATAAAAATATCAAATTTCCATTACTATTTGTGTTCGCATTTTTTTTTGGGTACCGGATCATATCCCTTTCCGCCCCATGGATGGCAACTCAAAATTCGTTTGATGCCTAAGTAACCGCCATAAAGAAAACCATGAGTTTGCAACGCCTGAATCATGTAACTTGAACAAGTCGGTTCATAACGACAAGCTGCAGGTGTAAAAGGTGAAATAGCACCCTTATAAAACCGAACCAATACAATCAGCGGATAAGTAAGTATTCGATTCAACATACATTCAGATTCAAAAAATTAGGAAAGTAAGCAGTTTTAGGAGCAGCAAACAAAGGGAATTTCAGTAAACTTGGGTCCCGCTGTCCGTTATATCTTTGCCTTTTTAAAGAAAAAAGGCAAAGGATGCCACTCCCATCGGGGCTAAAAGGATAGAAATTGTTTTTTTTGGAAACTTTAAGCTTCTAATTTCTAACCTCTAATTTCTAACTTTTGAATTATAAACTAAAAGTAGTGCCTTCTTTTCCGTCCTTCAACTGAATGCCTAGCGTCAATAATTGATCTCTAATTTGGTCAGAAAGCGCAAAGTTCTTGTTTTCTCTGGCTTGTTTTCTCATATCAATCAATAACTGAACGGTGCCTTCTAATTTATCGTTACTGCTATCGGTAATTTTTTCATTCTCAAGACCTAAAACATCAAAAACAAAAGCTTCTATAGCGGTGGTGAATACTACCAAATCTGCTGCTGTTATAGTTTCCTTACCATCTTTGATGACATTAATATAACGAACGCCTTCAAATAAATGTGCAATCAAAATTGGCGTATTGAAATCATCATTCATCGCATCATAACACAATTGTTTCCAATCTTCAATCACAATAGACGACTGAGCGCTTGTAGGTAAGTCTTTCAATAACGAAAGAGCTTCCATTAATCGTTTGTATCCTTTTTCGGCCGCCACAATAGCATCATCCGAAAAATCAAGAATGCTTCTATAATGTGCTTGTAACATAAAGAAACGGGTAACTGAAGCAGAGAAAGGTTTACTCAAAATAGTATTGTCTCCGGTCAAAATTTCTCCTGGCAAAATATTATTTCCAGTCGATTTCGCCATTTTTTTACCGTTTAAAGTAAGCATATTAGCATGCATCCAATAATTTACTGGTGTGTGTCCCGTGCAAGCTTCATTTTGCGCGATTTCACATTCGTGATGTGGGAATTTCAAATCCATTCCACCACCGTGAATATCAAAATGATTGCCTAAGTATTTAGTGCTCATTGCAGTACATTCTAAATGCCAGCCTGGGAATCCATCACTCCAGGGCGAAGGCCAACGCATAATATGTTGAGGCTCCGCTTTTTTCCATAAAGCAAAATCTTGAGGATTTCGTTTGTCGGATTGACCGTCTAGGTCTCTAGTATTGGCCAACATATCCTCAATGTTTCTACCGCTCAGGATACCGTAGTTGTGGTCTTTGTTATATTTTACCACATCAAAATAAATAGAACCATTGGCTTCATATGCAAAACCATTGTCTATTATTTTCTTGATAATTTCAATTTGCTCAATAATATGTCCAGTAGCCGTAGGTTCAATACTCGGAGGTAAAAAATTAAAAGCGCTCAAAATACGATGAAAATCAACAGTATAACGTTGAACCACTTCCATCGGTTCTAGTTGTTCTAATCTTGCTTTTTTTGCAATTTTATCTTCTCCTTCATCCACATCATCCACGATATGACCTACATCGGTAATGTTACGAACATAGCGAACTTTATACTCCAAATGCAATAAATAACGGAAAATCACATCAAATGACATAAACGTTCTTACATTTCCTAAGTGCACATTACTGTAAACTGTGGGACCACAAACATACATTCCTACATTTCCTTCGTGAACGGGTACAAATGGTTCTTTTTCTCCAGATAGAGAATTGTATATTTTTAGGGGTTGATGGTTGTATAAAGGCATTTCTTTTTGTTTAACAGTTTAACGGTTTAATGTTTAACGTTGAATTATTGATTGCAAACTTATGATTGGTGATTGCTTATTTGAAAAAGTTAACAATCTGTTGTCTATCGATTAACTATTTAACCGATTGAACAACAGAACATAAACTCTTAGAATTTTGTTTCTAGTTTAATGTAATCCAAAAATTCTCTCCTAGTTTGAGCTTCTTTGAATTTTCCGCCAAATTCAGAGGTTACCGTACTACTTTCGATATCTTTTATTCCTCTAGAATTCACGCAAAGATGTTTGGCATCTATTACACAAGCAACATCTTCTGTTCCTAAAGCATATTGCAATTCTTGAACAATTTGCATCGTCAAACGCTCTTGTACTTGAGGTCTTTTTGCATAATATTCAACAATTCTATTCATCTTAGACAAGCCAATTACAGTGCCTTTCGAAATATAAGCCACATGTGCTCTTCCTATAATGGGTAACAAATGATGTTCGCAGGTAGAGTACAAGGTGATGTTTTTTTCAACCAACATCTCACCATATTTGTAGTTGTTATCAAAGGTTGAGGCTTTTGGTTTTTTATTTGGATTTAAACCTCCAAAAATTTCTTTCACAAACATTTTTGCTACACGATTTGGAGTGCCTTTTAAGCTGTCATCTGTTAAATCCATACCCAAAGTAAGCAACATATTTTCTACATCTTTCTTGATGCGCTCAATTTTTTCTTCATCCGTAATAGCAAAAGCATCTTCTCTTATCGGATTATTAGCGTTGGTACTAATATGATTATTTCCTATTTCGTCTTGGAATTCTTCGTTATTTGTCATTAAAAATTACTATTTGTTGGGTGTGTATTTTTCAAGGGGTAAAGATAAATAATAAATAGTAACAAATTCAATCGCTTGAGGGAATTAATTGCCTAGTTTTTCGTAATATTTGGATTCTATTTTTAACAAAAAAAGACAATAACTCCTTTGAATTATTGTCTTTTTAGTATCAGTTCTTTGTTTCTAAGAATGTTGGTTGTATTCTTTTATTGCTTCTTTTAGAATGTGAACTGCTTTTATGAGTTCGTTTTTACTTAAAACATACGCAATACGAACTTGATTTAAGCCCACACCAGGTGTAGAATAAAAACCAGCGGCAGGCGCTACCATTACCGTTTCGCCATTAAACTCATAGGTTTCTAAAAGCCATTGTGCAAAATCGTCGGCATTATCAATAGGGAGTTGGGCAATACAATAAAAAGCTGCTTTTGGACTTTTTACTAGTACTCCATCTATTTTGTTAAGCTCATTGATTAAAATGTCTCTTCTTTCTTTGTATTCTGAAATTACTTCGTCAAAATAACTTTTTGGCGTGTCAATAGCAGCTTCACAGGCAATTTGTTCAATGGTAGGTGGACACAAACGCGCTTGTGCAAATTTCATGGAAGCGGCAATAACTTCTTTGTTTTTGGTTACCAAGCAGCCTATTCTAGCGCCACACATACTGTATCTTTTGGAAACAGAATCAATCATAATGACATTTTGTTCAATTCCTTTTAGGTTCATTACAGAGAAATGTTGGTCTTTCTCGTCGTAAATAAATTCGCGATATACTTCATCAGCAATAAGGAAGAGATCATATTTTTTAACCAATGCGCCAAGCTGATTGATTTCAGATTCGGAATAGAGATAACCGGTTGGATTATTGGGGTTGCATATTAATATTGCTTTCGTTTTACTGGTAATGGCTTTTTCAAATTCTTCAATCGTTGGAAGGGTAAAACCACTTTCAATGTTTGAAATTACCGGAACAACTCGTGCGCTTGACTCAGCCGAAAAAGCACTGTAGTTAGCATAAAAAGGTTCAGGGATAATGATTTCGTCTTCAGGGTCCATGATGCTACCTAAGGCAAATAGTAAAGCCTCAGAACCTCCTGTTGTAATCATAATGTCCTCAGTAGCTACTGAAACATTTTGATTTTGATAAAATTGGGCTAATTTTTTTCTATAGCTTTCATAACCAGCGGATGGTCCATATTCGATAATATCTAGTTGTATATTTTTGATAGCCTCAATTGCAAGGTCGGGACTTTTAATATCGGGTTGACCAATGTTTAAATGATAGACTTTGCGTCCTTTTGATTTGGCCAATTCTGCAAAAGGAGCTAATTTTCGAATTGGTGATTCAGGCATTTTTTTACCTCTGATTGAAATACTAGGCATGTTTTTTATAATTTGGTGCAAAATTGCGATTTTTTTTCCAAATTAAATGTAAATTTAAGTCCTATTTGTTATCAGATTATAACAAATATGTTGTATTTTTTGTAATATTACAGAAACTCTTTTTAAATGAGAATAACCCTTTTTTTTCTATTTTTTTTTCTGGGACAGTATACTAATCGTGCTCAAGAAGGGTTTCAATTTTTGGCTAATCAAACGCAAGCTGAAATTCCTTTTCAGTTGATTAATAATCTGATTTTTATCCCAATAACAGTTAACGGTGTTGAACTTAATTTTTTATTGGATACGGGAGTAGAGGAGACTTTATTATTTAGTTTGGATGATAAAAAAGAACTCAACCTATTCAATGTAGATAAAATTCAACTTAGGGGTTTGGGGAGTAATGAGTCTATTGAGGGATTGAAGTCTTCGAATAATTATATGTTTGTAAGAGGATTAGTCTCTACAAAGCAAATTTTTTATATCATTTTAGACCAAAATTTCAATCTCTCCTCACATATTGGGATTCCTGTAAATGGAATTATTGGAACACAATTTTTTAAAAATAATTTGGTTGAAATTGATTATTTGAGAAAGAAAATTTCAGTCTCAAAACCCAATCCTAAATATCAGCAAAAATTAAATAAGCAATTTGTGAGCTTTCCTGTTTCAATCGAAAAAGCAAAACCATACTTTAATGTTCAGCTGAAAATGCAGGATGTTTATATTGAATCTAAAATGTTGATTGATATAGGCAATAGCGATGCAATTTGGATTTTTCAAAACTACACTGCAGGAATTACTGTGCCTGAGAAAAATTTTGACGATTTTTTAGGCAAAGGATTTAGTGGAGATATAGAAGGTAAAAGAGCCAAAATAAGTGAATTAAAAATGGCTAATTTTAAGTTTAGTACTCCAATTGTCGCATTTCCAGACTCGAGTTCGTTGAAACACGTTAAAATGGTTGAGAATAGAGTAGGGTCTATCGGAGCTGAAATTTTTAGGAGGTTTAGGGTTGTTTTTGATTATGAAAGAGGGACTATCTATCTTAAGAAAAATGCGAACTTCAAATCTCATTTTAAATACAATAAAAGCGGTATTGAAATTGAGCAAAATGGTTTGAAATGGGTAGAGGATTATATAAAACTTGAAAATAATCTTTTGACTGCAAGTGGTTTTGAGCAACAAGAATCAAATAAAGTAACTGTAAGAAATGAGTACAAATATAAATTTGAATTAAAACCCAATTATGTTATTGCTAATATCCGTAAAAAATCAGCTGCTGAAAAATGTGGATTAAAAGTAGGAGATGAGATTGTTTCCATTGGTGGAACTCCGGTTTTTAGGTATACGCTACAGAAAATTAATAGTTTATTTATGGAGGAAGATGAAAAAAGTATTACAATGGTAGTACTAAGAGATAAAAAACAATTAAAGTTCGCTTTCAAGCTAGAAAACGAACTTTAAACTAATCTTAGATCACTTCTCCTTTGATTTTTAAGGCAACTCTACCATTTTCTTGATTCACAGCATTGGTTTCAACGGTGATGGTTTTTCTGATAGGTCCTGGAGTCATATTGTATTTTACTTCAATTTTACCACTTTCTCCCGGAAGAATTGGTGCTGAGGGTTTGTTTAGAATGACACATTCTTTCGTAGAGAGTATGTTTAAAATGAGTAATGGTGCATCTCCTGTATTTTTAAAATCAAAAACACGAATACCATTATCAGAGGTTTTGTTCACTTTTCCATAATCAATAGTATTCTCTGGTGTTGAAAACTCAATTTTAGGACCATTTTGACTGTAGCTACTTATAGAAATAATAAACAAAGCTATTGCAATAATAAGATTTTTCATATAATAGATTTTGTTGGGTTGGGTAAATATAGTTTCTTTTAATTAGAGTACAAATTATAAAATCGCTTTTTATACTCTACTTTATTAATTACTTTTGCCACTCATAAGTATACAAATACTGAACCAAAGTTTTTTTTATTGTAATTCTTTGTGTTATGGGTTGTTAATCAGTACTTCATGATTTTTTTGAAAAGCCATTAAATTATATCTATTATAAAATGAGTATTCCTGCACAATTTGACGCTAAAACTATTGAAACGAAATGGTATGACTATTGGATGAAAAACAAGTATTTTCATTCAAAACCAGACCATAGAACTCCTTACACCATTGTAATTCCACCCCCTAATGTTACGGGTGTGTTACATATGGGGCACATGTTGAATAATACGATTCAAGATGTTTTAATCCGAAGAGCTCGTTTGAAAGGGTTGAATGCATGTTGGGTACCTGGTACAGACCACGCATCGATTGCTACAGAAGCAAAAGTAGTGGCTAAATTAAAATCAGAAGGAATTAATAAAGCCGATTTGACGCGTGAAGAATTTTTGAAACACGCTTATGATTGGACAGATAAATACGGTGGAACCATTTTAGAACAATTGAAACAGTTAGGTTGTTCTTGTGATTGGGATAGAACCAAATTCACAATGGATCCAGATATGTCGGCTTCTGTTATCAAATCTTTTGTGGATTTATATAACAAAGGAATGATTTACCGCGGCTACCGAATGGTAAATTGGGATCCTGAAGCAAAAACTACATTATCTGATGAAGAGGTAATTTACGAAGAACAACAAGGAAAATTATTTTTTCTAAAATATAAAATTGAAGGGTCAGAAGATTTCTTGACGGTAGCAACTACGCGTCCTGAGACAATTTTTGGAGATACTGCTATTTGTATTAATCCAACTGATGAACGTTTTGCTCATTTAAAAGGAAAGAAAGCGATCGTGCCTATTTGTGGCCGTGTGATTCCAATTATCGAGGATGAGTATGTAGATGTGGAGTTTGGAACTGGTTGCTTAAAAGTGACACCAGCACACGATATGAATGACAAAACCTTGGGTGAGAAGCATAATTTAGAGATTGTTGATATTTTCAATGAAGATGCGACTTTGAATAGTTTCGGATTGCATTACCAAGGAAAAGATCGTTTTGTAGTTCGTACCGAAATTGCTCAAGAATTAGAGTCCATTGGTGCTTTGGCTAAAACCGAAATTCATTTGAATAAAGTAGGAACCTCTGAAAGAACTAAGGCGGTAATCGAACCAAGATTATCAGACCAGTGGTTCTTAAAAATGGATGATTTAGTAAAACCAGCTATTCAATCGGTTTTAGAAGACGGAGCTATTAAATTGCATCCTTCTCGTTTTAACAATACGTATGCACATTGGTTGAACAACATTCGCGATTGGAATATTTCTCGCCAATTGTGGTGGGGACAACAAATTCCTGCCTATTTCTATGGCGACGGAAAAGAAGATTTTGTGGTGGCTGAAAGCATTGAAGAGGCTTTAGTTTTGGCTAAAGAAAAAACGTCTAACTCCTCACTCCTAATCTCTGACCTTCGTCAGGATCCTGATGCTCTTGACACTTGGTTTTCTTCTTGGTTATGGCCAATGTCTGTTTTTGGAGGAATAATGGATCCTGAAAATGAAGATTTCAAATACTATTATCCAACCAATGATTTGGTTACAGGACCAGATATTTTATTTTTCTGGGTAGCTAGAATGATTATTGCAGGATATGAATATGCTGGCGAAAAACCATTTACGAATGTGTATTTAACGGGATTGGTTCGTGATAAACAACGTCGCAAAATGTCGAAGTCTTTGGGGAATTCTCCAGAGCCATTGGAATTAATTGAAAAATTTGGTGCCGATGGTGTTCGTGTAGGATTGCTTTTGAGTGCTTCTGCAGGAAATGATATTATGTTTGACGAAGAATTATGTAATCAAGGAAAAGGTTTTTCTAACAAAATTTGGAACGCTTTCAAATTGATCAAAGGTTGGGAAGTTTCAGAAACAATTTCACAACCCGAATCTTCAAAAGTTGCCATTGAATGGTACAAAGCGAAGTTGCAACAAGCCTTAGCTGAGATTGAAGATAATTTTGAAAAGTATAGAATTTCAGATGCCTTGATGGGAATTTACAAATTGGTTTGGGACGATTTCTGCTCTTGGTTCTTAGAAATGATCAAACCTGCTTACCAACAACCCATTGATAAAGCTACGTTTGATAAAGCCATCGAAATGTTAGAAAACAATATGAAATTGTTACATCCTTTTATGCCTTTCTTGACAGAGGAAATTTGGCATTTAATCGCGGATAGAACCAAAGAGGAGGCTTTAATTGTTTCAACTTGGCCAGAAATTAAACCATTCGATTCGACATTAATAGCTGATTTTGAAAATACAATTGAAGTAATTTCTGGAATTAGAACCATCCGTAAAGACAAGAATATTCCGTTTAAGGATACTATCGAATTGAAAGTGGTGAACAATGATAAAGCTTCTACTTATTTTGATGCAATAGTAACTAAATTGGGGAATATAACTTCATTAGCATACGTTTCAGAAAAAGTGGATGGTGCTTTGTCTTTCCGTGTAAAATCAAACGAATATTTTATTCCAATCACAGGAAACATTGATGTAGCATCCGAAATTGCTAAATTGACCGAGGAATTAAATTATACCAAAGGCTTTTTGAAATCGGTGCAAGGAAAATTAGTGAATGAAAAATTTGTAGCTGGTGCACCTGAGAAAGTTATAGAAATGGAACGCAAAAAAGAAGCGGATGCTTTAGCTAAAATTGCTACGATTGAGCAAAGTTTAGCGGGATTGCAATAAAATTTCAATCAGTTTTTTTTTTTTTTTGAATACCCCAATTGGTAAAATTAGATACTAGTTGGGGTATTTTTTATCAATAAAATCAATGTAAAAAAAACTCCAAATCCCAATAGTATTGGAGTTTGGAGTTTTTAAAATTTTATAGTTGAATTAAACAGCTACGTCATATTCGCGTAAGGCATTGTTTAATGAAGTTTTTAAATCAGTTGAAGGTTTGCGAGTACCAATGATTAAAGCACAAGGCACTTGGAATTCACCTGCAGCGAATTTTTTGGTATAACTTCCAGGAATTACCACTGAACGAGCAGGAACATAGCCTTTCATTTCAATAGGTTCGTCTCCAGTAACGTCTATGATTTTTGTAGAAGCAGTCAAACAAACGTTAGCACCAAGAACGGCTTCTTTACCTACATGCACGCCTTCTACAACGATACAACGTGATCCAATGAAAGCGCCATCTTCAATGATTACAGGAGCTGCTTGTAGGGGTTCTAAAACACCACCGATACCTACACCACCACTCAAGTGCACATTTTTACCTATTTGCGCACAGCTACCTACTGTTGCCCATGTATCAACCATTGTTCCTTCGTCTACGTAAGCTCCAATATTTACATAGCTTGGCATCAAAATAACACCGCTTGAAATGTATGCACCATAACGAGCTACTGCATTAGGCACAACACGAATTCCTTTCTCAGCATAGTTGCGTTTTAGCAACATTTTGTCATGATATTCAAAAATTCCTGATTCCCAAGTCTCCATTTTTTGAATAGGGAAGTACATTACTACTGCTTTTTTCACCCATTCGTTAACTTGCCATCCATCATTCACAGGTTCAGCCACCCGAAGTTTTCCAGCATCTAAAAGTTCGATTACTTCTCTAATTGCATCTGTTGTTGATGTTTCTTGTAGCAAAGCTCTGTTTTCCCAGGCTTGTTCTATGATTGTTTGTAATGAATTCATGTTGTATCTATTTTTTGGCAAAGATAAATCGATTTTTTTTAAAACTCGCTTTGTTTACTTTTTACTAACATTTTTAATCTTTTTGTGAAATATAATTCGTGGCTAACTTGTTTTTAAAATCAAACATCCACGTTTTTTATATATTGCTTTCTTATTGTTTACTTTGGTTATCTTTGTGTTTTAAATTTTACAAATGCCAAGAATTTTAGCTATAGATTACGGTCAAAAACGAACAGGAATCGCTGTTACAGATGAATTACAAATCATTGCTTCAGGTCTAACAACTATTCCCTCGGAAACAGCTATTCACTTTTTAAAAGATTATTTTGTTAAAGAAAAAGTAGAAGCTGTATTAATTGGTGAACCAAAACAAATGAATGGCGAACCTTCTCAAAGCGCATCCATTATCAAAGGATTTGTAACGCACTTCACCAATCATTTTCCTGAAATGAAAGTAATTCGTGTAGATGAAAGATTTACCTCGAAAATGGCTTTTCAAACCATGATTGATAGTGGTTTGAAGAAAAAACAGCGACAGAACAAAGCTTTAATTGATGAAATTTCGGCAACTATCATGTTGCAAGATTATTTAAACAGAAAATAATTAAGTTGTTTTTTCCATCAAAATTTTGGTATTTTTTAGAATATTTTCTGAAAGATTAATGAGCCAAACTAATTGTTCGATAATGATTTGTATTTCTTGAATTTGACTAGGATTTTCAGAAATTGCTGTAGCATTTTTAGTCGTTAATTCTTTAACTTTTATTTTCATTAAATCTGAATATCCTTTTGCTTTTTCCACATGGGAAATAGGTAAGGCATTTGAAATGTATTTTGGATTTAAAATGATTAGAGTTTCATCTAAATTTTGTAAAACGGTAGCCATTACACTATTGAAAGCATTGGAAGCTGCCGTAGTTTTATGTGATTGAATATAAGCTCCCATCGAAGCAATTGAGGAAAGTAAAGTGTGATTGAGAACTGTTAATTTGTAAACTTGTGTGATTTTTAGTTGCTTAGATTTTGGTTCTTGACTCATACGCTGAAAAGAAGCCATCAAATTACCAATTTCTACAAATGCGTTTTTCCTAGCTACTTTATACACAGTCGAAACCGTTCCTTTCTTGTTGTACAATAAAGCAATTTCGTTCAAATAATTTCTATTAGCCATGACTGCTTTTTCTATGTGTTTTGGAGTATTTAGAAATTCCCAAGAAGGCCAAAAATAATGATTGAAAGTATAGGCTATCACTGCTCCTAATAGGGTATCGATAATTCTTAATTCGATTACGTTAGCACTATTGGGTGTCAAGATACTGTATAAAAAAACAACGTACATGGTTACAAAGGTGGCGCTAGTTTTGTAACTAATTTGAGTAAATGACATACCGAGTAATATACATAAAATAGCCATGATGCTTTTCAGTACAGTATTGTCGATAAAGTACAAACAGCCAAATGCTATTATTCCTCCAAGAACAGTTCCGAATGTTCTTTGGTAAGATCGCTCTTTGGTCAAACCATAACCGGGTCTCATGATCACAATTATGGTTAAAAAAATCCAAAAAATATTTTGAAAAGGCAAAAAAGTGGCGAGAATGAAACCAAAAAGCAAAGCGACGGATAGTCGTAACGAATGTCGGAATAGTGTAGATGAAAAACTCAAATTATTACTAAAGGTAGAAAACGGATAGTATTGGGGAATTAAAAATTTCTTCAAATCTTTCTGATTCACCTCAAGATAGGCTTCTTTAATTTTTAAATTAAAAGCTCGCTCAATTGTTTTGATTTTTTCTACCTGACTTTCGGCATAGTGAAGCATAGTGGTAAGCATAATTACCCCTTCTTTTGCTTTTTCTGAACCTAATACTTTTTCGTAGTCTAAAATGGTGTCTTCAAAGTTTCTTAAATCGGTGTCCAATGAATGCTTGGAGCGATAATGGGTCTTATTTTCAATGTTTTTACTCAGTTGCTTCAATGTTTTTTTTAAGTTGGTGGCAAGAGTAGCATAGCTTTTGATGATTTGTGGTTGTACATCAAATTTTTCGTGTAGGGTTTTGTGATCAAACGCAGTGGCTAGCCCAAGTTCTAATATTTCCACGAGATTAATAAAAACAATTAATAATTTCCTGTTTTGAGCCGTATCTGAGTATAAGGATTGATTGCCTATCAATACACTTCTAATGTTTTCATGAGTGGTATTGATTTCAACCTGTAAAAGCAGTTGTTTTTGAATGATATTTTCTCTATCGGCATCTTTTTTCCATAAATCAGCTCTTAGTTTTAAATATTTTGCGGTCAGATCAATGCAAGTAACCAATTGTAATTCGATAAAACGAAAAGGATTGATGAAATGAAATAGTAATGAAACAAAAAGGTAGAAGATTCCACCTATGAAAATTAATCCGGAGTATTCTACCATTTTCCAACCAGTATGTAAATGCGCAAAGGCCAAGCAAATGGACAATAAGCATGAAAATGAAACAGCAGTTGCTCTTTGCCCATACACTGAAATCATCGAGAATAAAAAAATTAATACACCAAAAATAGGATAAAAAACAACCCCAAAAGGGTGTAATATATTTACCAGTAGATTGACAATAGCAATTAATAAAGCAGTTACTAGTAAGCCCTTTATTTTGTGATTTAAACTACTAGGAATATCACTTGGATACGTAAAAAAAGCACCCATTGCAATGGTAAAACCAATTTCGAATTGTCCAAAAAATGTAAAGGCTACTACAGGAATTACAGTAGCTAAAGTCACTTTTAAGGCGTTGGTAAAATGAGAACTCTGTGTAAAATGTATTATTTTTTCAATCATGAAGATAACTATCAAATTCAAAGGTAGGAATTGTGTAGGTTTTAAGTAAATAAATGAGCGAACAAATTGAATTATTTAGTAAAATCGAAACTAATTGGCTATTGTGAATTTGGCATTGTTGATTTTTTACTATTTTTGCCAACCAATTAAAAAGGAAACAAACCCTTTTGTGGCACAAACTTAATTCCATTACAAATGATTTTACCAATTATTGGCTACGGTGATCCTGTTTTACGAAAAGTTGGAGAAGCGATTACTCCAGATTATCCCAATTTGAAAGAAGTGATAGACAACATGTATGAAACCATGTATAACGCCTCTGGTGTAGGTTTGGCTGCTGAACAAGTAGGTTTGTCAGTGCGTCTCTTTGTAATTGATACGACTCCTTTTAGCGATGATGAAGATTTAGAATCTGATACTCAAAACAAATTGAAAGGTTTCAAGAAAACATTTATCAATGCTAAAATCATCAAAGAAGAAGGAGAAGAATGGGCTTTTAATGAAGGATGTTTGAGTATTCCAGATGTGAGAGAGGATGTTTATAGAAAACCAATTGTAACAATTGAATACTGTGAAGAAGATTTTGTGATGAAAACTGAAGTTTTTGATGGTTTAATTGCTAGAGTAATCCAACACGAGTACGATCATATTGAAGGGGTTTTGTTTACAGATAAAATTTCTTCACTCAAAAAACGATTGATTCAAAAGAAATTAAAAAATATTACCGAGGGAAAAACATTTCAAGATTATCGAATGAAATTTTTCGCCAAAAAAGGAAGATAAATTTCAAGTAGTTGTCTTTTTTAATGACAATGTTACCAAAGTTGACAAAGAACAATAAATAAGTAAGAAAATGAATTTAGAAAAAATTTTAGCAATTTCTGGTAAACCAGGATTGTTTGCCCTAAAAGTACAAACTAGAACCGGATTTGTTGCTGAATCTTTATTAGACGGAAAAAAAGTAACCGTTAGTTTAAAAAGTAATGTGAGCTTGTTGACTGAAATTTCTGTGTATACCTATGAAGCAGAAAAACCTTTGGCAGAAGTAATGTCAAACATTGCCAAAAAAGAAAATAACGGAAAAGCCATTTCTCACAAAGAAGATAACACTACTTTGAATGCTTATTTTAGAGAAATTTTACCGGAGTATGATGAAGAAAGAGTATATGCTTCAGATATCAAAAAAATTCTAAACTGGTACAATATGTTGCAAGAACGCGGATTGGTTACTGACGATGCTCCACCAGCCGTTGGGAAAGAAGAATCAGTTACTGAGGAAGTAGCTGCTGAAACAAAGCCAAAAAAAGCGAAAGCTAAAAAAGAGTAGTAGTACTTATACCAATATAAAGTCCTGTTGAGTCGTTTTCTTAACAGGATTTTTTTATTTTTACCAAAAACAATAGCATGAATTCTAGAGCACAACAGTTAGCCGCCTTCGATAGATTATTGACGATAATGGAGGAATTAAGAGCGCAATGTCCTTGGGATAAAAAACAAACGATGCAGTCTTTGCGTCATTTGACCATAGAAGAGACTTATGAATTAGGCGATGCTATTTTGGATAACGATTTAAATGAAGTCAAAAAAGAATTGGGTGATTTGATGTTGCATTTGGTTTTTTATGCTAAAATAGGAAGCGAAACCCAAGACTTTGATATCGCAGATGTTTGTAATGAAATTTGCGAAAAGTTAATACACCGTCATCCACACATTTATAGTGACACGGTGGTTGAAAATGAAGAAGAAGTCAAGCAAAATTGGGAGAAGCTAAAGCTTAAAGAAGGTAAAACATCTGTTCTAGAAGGAGTGCCCAGAAGTTTGCCTGCTTTGGTAAAAGCCAGTCGCATTCAAGACAAAGTAAAAGGGGTTGGCTTTGATTGGGAGGAACCGGAGCAGGTTTGGGAAAAAGTGCAAGAGGAATTGCAAGAGCTTCAAGATGAGGTGGCTGTTGGAGATCAAGATAAAATGGAAGCAGAATTTGGTGATGTTTTATTTTCAATGATTAATTATGCTCGTTTTTTAAAGATCAATCCAGAAGATGCTTTGGAACGAACCAATAAAAAGTTTATCAAGAGATTTCAATATTTAGAATCTAAAGCCAATGAGTTGGGAAAGCCGCTCATGGATATGACGTTAGCCGAAATGGATGTTTTTTGGAACCAAGCTAAGAAATTATAAAAAAATAAAGCTATTCATTTAGATGTCAGAAAATAAAACCGATTTAAAACGTTCTTTAGGATTATTAGATGCTACTAGTTTGGTAGCAGGCTCGATGATAGGTTCAGGAATTTTTATTGTAACCTCTGCAATGGCTAGAGACATTGGCTCTGCCGCTTGGTTAGTATTGATTTGGATTGTCACAGGTTTAATTACAGTCGCTGCGGCCTTGAGTTACGGTGAATTGGCGGGTATGATGCCCAAGGCTGGTGGGCAATTTGTCTATATCCAAAGAGCTTATGGCCGATTGATTTCTTTTTTATACGGTTGGACCGTTTTTTCAGTGATTCAAACTGGTGTTATCGCGGCTATCGCAGTGACTTTTGCGAATTATGCGGCTATTTTTTTTCCGTTTTTAGATGGCACACTGTTGCAATCAGGATCCTTTGTAATAGCTAACAAGCAATTACTCGCTGTTTTTAGTATTTTTATCTTGACCTATAGTAATACCAAAGGCATTGAAAATGGAAAATGGATTCAATTAGTACTAACAGCAACTAAATTAATGGCATTATTTTGCCTAATAATTTTTGGTATCTATGTTGGCCTCCAAAAAAACACTTTGTATCTTAATTTTGATACCATGTGGAATGCTTATAAAACCGTTCAAAACGCTGACGGGACGCTAACGGTGACAAGATTAGTGGGGACTGCCATTTTAGGAGCAGCCACGGCTACAATGGTTAATTCGTTATTTTCTAGCGATGCTTGGAATAACGTTACTTTCATAGCAGGAGAAATCAAAGATCCTAAACGGAATATTCCCCGAAGTTTGGTATTGGGAACGTTGATTGTAACTGTGGTGTATGTATTAGCGAATGTGGCTTATTTGTCATTGTTGCCTTTACAAGGAGTTCCTTCCGGGCAAGATGCTTTATCGAAGGGAATTATGTTTGCCGCTAATGATAGAGTAGGAGCGGCTGCAGCAAGCGTAATCATGGGAAATACTGGCGTTTTTCTCATGTCAGGATTGATAATGATATCTACTTTTGGATGCAATAGTGGGCTCATTCTTTCGGGCGGTAGATTATTTTACGCTATGGCACAACAAGGATTGTTTTTTAAAAACGCAATGCAATTAAATCGTCATCAAGTCCCTGCAAAGGCACTTTGGTTACAATGTTTATGGGCATGTATCCTTTGTGTTTCAGGAAAATTTGGTGATTTGTTAACTTATGCTACTTTTGCCTCTTTGTTATTTTACATTTTAACTATTCTAGGGGTTTTTGTACTCAGAAAAAAAGAGCCTAACACACCAAGGCCATACAAGGCATTCGGATACCCGGTAATACCAGCACTATATTTAATTGTGGCAAGTGGAATTAGTATTACCTTATTGCTATATGATACTTTAAATACAGGTTTTGGATTAGCTATAGTTGCCTTAGGTATTCCTATTTATTATTTGATGCTAAAGAAAGAATAAAGTTATTCGGCAATTTTTTTTAGCTTATTGGTATCTTTTACTGCAATTTTTTTTCCAATAAGTTCGATGGTCCCATTTTTATTAAATTCAGACAAAATTCGGATGCAACTTTCGGTAGCTGTTCCAATCATCCCTGCAAGTTCTTCTCTTGACAGTTGGATTTTTAAAGTATTATCTGCATTGGTTCCAAAATTTTCTTTCAAATAGAGTAAGGTTTCGGCCAAACGGTTTTTTACCGTTTTTTGAGCCATAGACACCACATGCATGTCAGAATCTTTTAAGTCACCACAAACTGATTTCATCAAGCTTAATGAAAATTGATTGTTGTTATTAAAAAAACCAAGAATTTCTGATTTAGGGATAAAACAAACTTCCATGTCTTCTACCGCTATGGCTGTTAAATTTGCGGGTTCATCACTAACCATGGACCGCTGACCTAACAATTCTCCCGCTTTAACCAATTTTACTATTTGATCTTTGCCATTGGTACTAAGTTTAGATAATTTGCAATAACCGTCTTTAATGCAATAAACGCCATTAATTGTTTCGCCTTCTTCAAAAATAGGTTCACCTTTTTTTATGGTGTAGGACGTTTTACAATTGGCTATTTTTAATAAGTCTTCTTTGTTTAGTGCTTTTAAAGAACTAAATTCACGAACAATGCAGTGTTCACATTTACTCATTTGTAACGGGGATAATTTTCGTCAAAAATAATCAAATTTATGATAAAAATCATATTTTTAAGGGGATGTAATTGTAATATTTGCGGTACTTTAATAGGAAAAATTGATTATGAAAAAAGAGAATTGTTTTCATTGTGGCTTAAACATTGAGAAGTCAGAGGAAATCCTTTTTGACAACAAGTTATTTTGTTGCAAAGGATGCAAAACAGTTTATGAAATATTTAGTACGAACGACCTCACTTGTTACTATGATTTTGAACAATCACCTGGGGCAACACCTATTGATATTGCTGGTAAATACGACTTTCTGGATAATAAAGACATTGTAGCGAAACTACTAGAATTCCAAGAAAGTACCACAGAAATCATCAGTTTAAATATTCCTCATATCCATTGTAGTTCTTGTATCTGGATTTTGGAAAATCTGCAGCGATTACAGCCTGGTGTAAGTACTTCTCATGTGAATTTTCCAGAGAAAAAAGTGAGAATTAATTACAACCCAGAGCAGGTTTCGCTCAAAGAAATTGTTTACTTATTAAGTTCTATAGGATATGAACCTTATATTAGTTTAGAAAATTATGAGGCAGGAAATGAGTCAGTAGATCGAAGTTTGACCTATAAATTGGGTGTGGCTTTCTTTTGTTTTGGAAATATCATGTTGCTTTCTTTTCCGGAATATTTTGAAGTGGAAGAATATTGGTTAGATCAATACCTCGGTTTTTTTAGATGGTTGATTTTTGCACTTTCTCTTCCTAGTTTCTTTTATTCCGCTAGTGGATATTATGTGTCAGCTTATAAAAGTATTCGTTCCAAAATGCTAAATATTGATATTCCTATTGCTCTTGGGATAGTGGTCATGTTCATTCGAAGCACTTTTGATATCATCATGGATTATGGATCCGGATTTTTTGATAGCTTATGTGGGTTGATTTTTTTCATGCTTTTAGGTAAAATGTTTCAAATTAAAACGTACAGTTTCTTGAGTTTTGAACGTGATTTTAAGTCTTATTTCCCCATAGCGATTACCAAAATTAATGCAGATACATCAGAAGAAAGTATTCCTGTTTTCGATATTCAAAAGGGAGACCGATTGCTAATCCGAAACCAAGAATTGATTCCGGTAGATGGTATTTTGATTAGTGAAAAAGCTGAAATTGATTATAGTTTTGTAACCGGTGAAGCAGTTCCGATTGTTAAAAACTCTGGAGATAAAGTATTTGCCGGTGGCAAACAAATAGGAAAAGTCATTGAAATGGAAGTATTACATTCTGTTTCCCAAAGTTATTTAACCCAATTGTGGAGTAACGATGTTTTTCAGAAGAATGTGGAGCAAAAACATAAAACAATCACTGACGCCATTTCACGTTATTTTACTCCTATTTTGTTAGTGATTGCCTTCGCTGGATTTGGATATTGGATATTTTTTGATGCCAATATCGCTTTTAATGTTTTTACTGCCGTATTAATTGTGGCTTGTCCTTGTGCTCTAGCCTTAACCGCTCCTTTCACTATGGGAAATATACTTCGGATTATGGGAAAACAAAAATTTTATCTCAAAAATGCCTTGGTAATAGAGCAAATGGCCAAAGTTGACACCTTGGTTTTTGATAAAACGGGAACCATAACAACGAATAAAAAGTCTAATATTTCTTATGTAGGAAAAAGTATAGAAAGACAAGAATTAGCACTTATCAAAACCGTATTACGAGCTTCTAACCATCCTTTAAGTCGGATGCTCTATGAATATTTACCCGAAACTTCTCGAGAAAAATTGACTTTTTTTAGTGAAATTCCTGGAAAAGGCATAGAGGCCAAGGTCTTTGAAAAGCAAATTCTCATTGGTTCTTCCTCGTTTGTTGGAAATATTGAGCATGAAGGTTTGCAAAAAACTACGGTTCACATTAAAATGGACGGGATGTACTTTGGATATTTTGTTTTTAATAACGAATATCGAGAGGGGTTAGAGGATTTATTCCATCGATTAAGTACTAAATATGAAATTAAAATTTTATCGGGTGATAACGAAGGAGAACGCCCTATTTTAGAGAAAATATTACCAAAGAGTGTTCAATTTGTGTTTAATCAGAAACCAGATGAAAAGTTGGCTTTTATTAAACGATTGCAAGAGCAAGGCAAAAACGTGATGATGGTAGGTGACGGCCTAAATGATGCCGGAGCTTTGGCACAAAGTAATGTTGGTGTATCCATTTCGGAAAATGTAAATGTTTTTTCACCTGCCTGCGATGCAATCCTTGATGCCACCGAATTTTATAAATTATTATACTTTTTACAATTATCAAAAGATGCGATTAAGACTATAAAGATGAGCTTTGTTTTATCGCTGCTATATAATATTGTGGGGCTTAGTTTTGCTATTACAGGTAATCTATTGCCTTTAGTGGCTGCAATAATTATGCCGCTGAGTACCATTACTATAGTGAGTTTTGTAACGTTGATGAGTAATTATTACTCGAGAAAAAAAATAACTAATTAGTACTATTGTTTTGTTATTTTGCATAAATTTAACAATACAAGATTAAATATGATAAAAATCATATTTTGGAAATTTTCTTAAAAGTATTTTTGTCTCCTTAAAATGAATAGTATGAGTGTCATTTATCTTTTAATTTCCATTAGTATTTTTGTTGCAATAGGATTTTTTATAGCCTTTGTGATTGCGGTTCGATCCGGACAATACGATGACGATTATACCCCATCAGTGCGAATGCTTTTTGATGATGAATTAAAAGCCAAAAAGAAAAAATAAAATCAATAACTATAAGAAAATTAATTTAAACTATGGAAATGCAACAATTTTATTACGACAACAAAATTGTAAAGAAGTTCATTTACGCCACCATTGTTTTTGGTGTTGTAGGAATGCTTGTAGGCCTTATTTTGGCTTTTATGTTTCTTTTTCCCAATGTAACCGATGGAATTTCTTGGTTAAGTTTTGGTAGATTGAGACCTTTACATACCAATGCTGTTATTTTTGCCTTTGTAGGAAACGCAATGTTTGCTGGGGTTTATTATTCCTTACAGCGATTATTAAAAGCTAGAATGTTTAGCGATTTCTTAAGTAATCTTAATTTTTGGGGCTGGCAATTGATTATCGTTGCTGCTGCAGTTTCATTGCCTTTAGGATATTCTACATCAAAAGAGTATGCTGAGTTAGAATGGCCTATTGATATCGCTATTGCTCTGATTTGGGTAGTTTTTGGTATCAATATGATTGGGACTATGCTTAAACGAAGAGAGCGTCACTTGTATGTAGCGATTTGGTTTTACTTAGCTACTTTTATCACAGTAGCTGTTTTACATATTTTCAATAGTTTAGAATTGCCTGTTTCAGCCATGAAGAGTTACTCAGTTTATGCTGGGGTTCAAGATGCTCTAGTACAATGGTGGTATGGTCATAATGCAGTAGCATTTTTCTTAACGACTCCCTTTTTAGGATTGATGTACTACTTTGTACCCAAAGTTGCTAATCGTCCGGTTTATTCTTATCGTTTATCAATCATTCACTTTTGGTCTCTGATTTTCTTATACATTTGGGCTGGACCCCACCACTTATTGTATTCTGCATTGCCTACTTGGGCACAAAACTTAGGAGTAGTTTTCTCCGTAATGTTGATTGCTCCATCTTGGGGAGGAATGATTAATGGACTATTAACACTTAGAGGTGTTTGGGACAAAGTTAGAGTAGAGCCAGTTTTGAAATTTTTTGTCGTAGCGATGACGGGTTATGGTATGGCAACTTTTGAAGGCCCCATGTTGTCTTTGAAAAATGTTAATGCAATTGCACATTACACCGATTGGATTATTGCACATGTACACGTAGGAGCCTTAGCTTGGAACGGATTTATGGCTTTTGGTATTATTTATTGGTTAATCCCAAGAATGTCAAAAGGAACTTTATACTCTACTAAATTGGCAAATTTCCATTTTTGGATTGGTACATTAGGAATTATTCTTTATGCGTTACCAATGTATGTTGCTGGTTTCTTACAAGCGTCTATGTGGAAACAATTTAATCCAGATGGTACCTTAACGTATGGAAACTTCTTAGAAACAGTGACTCAAATTATGCCCATGTATTGGATGAGAGCTGCTGGAGGAACATTATATTTAACAGGAATGTTGGTGTTGGTGTACAATATTGTGCAAACCGTTCGAAATAGTGATGCTATCGAAGATGAATTGGCTGAAGCACCTGCCCTTAAAGAAATTAGTGCTAAACGAATTAAAGGCGAAAAATATCATACTTGGTTAGAAAGAAAACCAATCCAAATGGCTATTTTGGCAACGATAGCTATTTTAATTGGAGGAATTATTCAAATTGTTCCGACCATTATGGTTAAATCTAATATCCCAACAATTGCTAGTGTTAAACCGTATTCTCCCCTTGAATTGGAAGGACGCGATCTATATATTCGTGAAGGTTGTGTGGGATGTCATTCGCAATCAGTTAGACCTTTTAGAAGCGAAGTGGAACGTTACGGGCCTCAAGCAAAAGCAGGTGAGTTTGTTTACGATCATCCATTCCTTTGGGGTTCTAAACGTACTGGACCAGATTTACAGCGTGTAGGTCAAAAATATAACGATAACTGGCATTTTAATCATTTCTGGAGCCCACAAAGTATTTCAGCGGGTTCAATTATGCCAAGTTATAAATGGCTTTTTGATAATAAAGCAATGGATGTTTCTTTGTTAGAAAAGAAAATGAAAGCTATGGTATCTTTAGGAGTACCTTACACGGATTTACAAATTAGTAATGGCCAAAAAGATTTAAGAGCACAAGCCATTAAAATTGAAGAAAGCTTGAAAAATGACCCTGACTTTGTTAAAAGCTACGAAGAAAGTAAAAAGAAAGCGGAAGCAAGAGGCGAAAAATTTGTTCCAATGAATGAACGAGAAATTATAGCTTTGATAGCGTATATGCAACGTTTAGGTACCGATATTAAAGTAAAAGAAACTAAATAAAGAAACTGTTATGTTTGAACAAATTAAACACAATATGGAGACCATCGTAGGAATTGAAATTTATCCAATTCTTTCACTCTTAATTTTCTTTTTCTTCTTTGTAGGATTGGCATTTTGGGTGTTTTCTTATCAGAAAGAAACCATACAGGAGATGAGCAATATTCCATTAGAAGAGACTAGTACTTTATAATTTAAAGCTTTAAAAAATGAAAAAATTAATCCCAGTATATGTTAGGGTTCCCCTTATTTTCTTCGCCGTATTTGGCGCAATGGAGTATTTTATTGATTCAGGGGACCGTCCTGCCTTTATCAAATTCCCAATGGTTTCTTTGTTCTTATTTGTATTCCTTTTTCTGTTAATTGCAATTGAGGTTACTGTGAGTGCTATCGATACGATAACCTATCATCTCTTAACAGACGAACAAAAAGCCAAGTTAGAAGAAGCTTCTTCTGCCAGTTTTGGAGAAAGTGATTGGTTTAAAAATCTAATGAAAAAATTGACCAAATCAGCACCAATTGAAAAAGAAGGGGAGTTACTTTTGGATCACGATTATGACGGAATTCGAGAGTTAGATAATAGTTTACCACCATGGTGGGTGTATTTATTCTATGCTTGTATTGCTTTTGCGGCAGTATATTTGATTCGTTATGAAATTTTAGGAGCCCCCGATCAAGAAATGGAATTGAAAAACGAAATTGCTCAAGCCAAAATTGAAGTAGCTGAGTATATGAAAAATGCTCCTGATTTGATGGATGAAAAAACAGTTACTTTATTGACAGATCCAGCTGAATTGGCCATTGGTAAAGAGATTTTTACCACCAATTGTGCGGCTTGTCATCGTGCAGATGCTGGAGGGCAAATAGGTCCTAATCTTACCGATGATCATTGGATTCTTGGTGGAGGTATTAAAAATATATTTCATACGATCATGAATGGAGGTCGAGACGGTAAAGGAATGATTTCTTGGAAAGGAACCTTGAAACCGAAAGAAATGCAAAAAGTAGCTAGTTATATCTTGTCATTACAAGGTAGTAATCCGAAAGAGGCTAAAGCTCCCGAAGGAGAAGTGTGGGCAGATGATGCAGCTCCAAAAGCAGAGGCCTCAGCTACAACTGCTGTAGACACAACCGTCGCTCAATAATGATTTTTATACTATTTTAGGAACTGTGTCAAAGTGTATTACTTTGACACAGTTGTTTTAAAAAGTTAAACCAAAACAAATATCATGGCTGTTTTACCAGATGAATCATTTCGAGATAGTATTGCAACTATCGATCAAGAGGGCAATAGAAAGTATATTTATCCTAAGAAACCATCTGGGAAATTTTATGACTATCGCAAATGGGTGAGCTATTTTTTACTAATCATTTTAGTTGCAAATCCTTTTATTAAAATCAATGGTAACCAATTTATGATGTTCAATGTGATGGAACGTCGGTTTACTATTTTTAGTTTTCCTTTTTGGCCTCAAGATTTTTACTTATTTGTAATGTTCATGATCATTGGAGTAGTGTTTGTAATACTTTTTACAGTGATTTTCGGACGTATATTCTGTGGTTGGATTTGTCCACAGACCATTTTTCTGGAGATGGTGTTTCGGCGCATTGAATATTGGATTGAAGGTGATCGTGGTGCTCAAATCCGTCTCGATAAGCAAGTATGGAATGCCGATAAAATTCGAAAGAAAGTCACAAAATGGTTTGTTTTTTTACTGATTTCATTTTTTATCGCCAATGTGTTTTTAGCCTATTTAATTGGGAGTGATAGCTTACTTAAAATGATTGAAGATGGGCCTAAAAGCCATATCAGTACTTTAATTTCATTATTGATTTTTACAGGCGTTTTTTATTTTGTCTTTGCTTGGTTTCGTGAACAAGTCTGCATTATTGCTTGCCCTTATGGTCGTTTACAAGGCGTTTTGTTGGACAATAAATCAATTAATGTGGCCTATGATTTCGTAAGGGGAGAGAAAGAGAAGGGTAGAGCCAAATTCAACAAACAAGAAAATAGAACCGAATCAGGTAAAGGTGATTGCATCGATTGTAAACAATGTGTTCATGTTTGTCCAACAGGGATTGATATTCGTAACGGAACGCAACTAGAATGTATTAATTGTACAGCTTGTATAGATGAATGTGATACCATAATGGAAAGTGTTGGATTACCCAAAGGATTAATTCGTTACGCCTCAGAAGATGAAATTGAGAAAAACGAGACTTTCAAGTTTACCCCAAGAATGAAAGGCTACAGCGCGGTATTGTTTATTTTGATTGGGGTACTTTCTGGTTTATTGTTTTTGAGATCCGAAATTGAAACTACTATTTTGCGATTACCGGGGCAATTGTTTCAACACAAAGGAGAGAGTATAAGTAATGTCTATACATTTAAAGTAATCAATAAATCGAATGTTGATATAAAAAAGGTTCACTTCAAGCTAAAAGATATTAAAGGAACTTTAAAAATTGTTGGACAAAACCAGTTAAGCGTCCCAAGACAAGGACTCACTAGCGGTACTTTGTTTATCGAAATTAATAAGTATTTGTTAGAAAGTGATAAAACAACTATCGAGATTGAAGTGTATGAAGGAGAGGAATTAATCCAAACAACGGCAACCAATTTCTTAGGCCCAAGAAGTTTTGATTAATCATTACTATTTATTTTTAACACTAAAAACATGAAATTAAAATTCAATTGGGGCACTTACATTGTAATCGCATTTGCATTGTTTATCACTTTTATTCTATATTTTGTTGTCAAAGTACAATCAGATTCAAAATATGATAATGATTTAGTAGTTGAAGAATATTACAAACACGATATTCATTATCAAGAAGAAATGCAAAGAGTACAAAATGCACATGATTTGGCTCATAAACCTATAGTGAAACAACTAGATAACGAGGTCACTATTACTTTTCCATCTACTTTTGATTGTAAAAAGATTACGGGAACCGTGGCTTTGTACCGTCCTTCGAATAAAAAACTTGATTTTGAAGTAAAATTAGCCTTGAATGAGTCTACTTTACATATTCCGAAAACTAATTTGGTAGGTGGAAGTTGGGATATAAATATGGAATGGCAATATGAAGGGAAAGCGTATTTAACTAAAGAAGCCATTTACATAAAATAATTCATTGGAATTTTATGATAATGTAATGTTGTGAAAAGTATAAAAATAGTAGTTAAATGCTGTATACCTCCTTTTTTTTGGGTTTGATTAGTAGTTTACATTGCGTAGGAATGTGTGGTCCTATCGCGATGATGTTACCTGTAGATCATGCTAATCCTGCTAAAAAAGCAACTCAAATTATCACTTACCAATTGGGACGATTATTGGCTTATGGAAGCTTGGGGTTGTTATTTGGATTGCTTGGAAAAGGTTTTTTTATAGCAGGATTCCAACAAAAACTATCTGTTTTCATTGGAATCTTGATGATTATAGCGGTAGTGCTTCCGGAACGAGTTTTTGCTAACTACAATTTCTCTAAGCCTGTTTTTAGAATGATTTCCAAATTAAAACAAACGTTAGGGAGTAATTTTAAGAAAAAATCCTATTCGTCTTTGTTTACCATAGGTTTTTTGAATGGCTTACTTCCTTGTGGAATGGTTTACGTAGCGTTGTTTGGAGCAGTCGCCATGCAAAGTGCTATGTTGGGTGTTTCTTATATGTTATTGTTTGGATTAGGAACCGTCCCATTAATGAGTTTGGTTGTCTATATGAAATCATTTTTGAGTCTTTCGGCTAGGAATAGAATACAAAAAGCGATTCCGTTTGTGGCTGTGATTATTGGTATTTTGTTTATTATGAGGGGGTTAGGACTCGGGATCCCTTACGTTTCTCCAACTACCTTAAGTTTGTTTGTTCAACAAACACCTAATTGCCATTAATGTGCTTATACTGTCATTGAAAACAAAGCGGTTTCGGGCGCTTTTCTCTTTAACAAAAGATCAAAAGCCATACAAATATTTCTTATGAATGGTTTTCCCGCTTCTAAAATCGTGATTTTCTGGTTAGCTATTGTAATCAGTCCGTCTTTTTGCATTTCTTCTAATTGTGTAACTACTTCAGATATCTCTGAGAAATATAACGATTTTTCATCCCAAGAAGTTTGAAATTGACACATTAAATTCAAGATATGCTGTCTAATGATTAAATCTTCGTCAGTGAGAATATGTCCACGATAAACGGGTAGGTTATCGTTATTTAGGCATTCATAATAGTCTTCAATCGTTTTTACATTTTGAGCAAAACTATACCAACTATCACTGATTGAAGACACTCCTAAACCAATCATTACTTGTGTTTTTGAAGAACTATATCCCATGAAATTCCGATGGAGTTTTTTGTTTTTGAACGACTCGAAAAGGCTGTCTTCTTCCAATGCAAAATGATCCATTCCAATTTCATGATACCCATTTTTGCTTAATAAATTTTTACCCACTTCGTACAATTGGCGTTTTTCAGCATCTTTTGGAATATCCGAATCCTTAAAACCTCTTTGACCATTTCCTTTAATCCATGGCACGTGAGCGTAACTGTAAAAAGCCAATCGGTCCGGATGCAATGACTTGGTTTTTTCTATAGTATCGATTACATCTTGTAACTCTTGGAAGGGTAATCCAAAAATAATATCATGACCAATCGAGGTGTAGCCTATTTCTTTGGCCCAAAAAGTTACCTTCGCCACATTATGAAAGGATTGCACGCGATTAATGGCTTTTTGTACTTTTTCGGAATAATCTTGTACACCAAAACTGACTCTTCTGAATCCTAAATCAAAAAGAGTTTGTAATTGGGCTTTGGTCGTATTGTTAGGATGTCCTTCAAAGCTAAATTCGTAATCAACAGCTTTGATTGCCGTGTTGAAAATGCCATTAATTAATTTTTCTAAATTTTCAATAGCAAAAAAAGTTGGGGTACCTCCTCCTAAATGAATTTCTTTGATGATTGGTTTTTCCTCAAGTAAAGCACAATATAATGCCCATTCTTTTAAAACGGCGTCGATATAGGGATTTTCTACAGTATGATTTTTTGTAATTCTTTTGTTGCACCCACAAAAAGTGCAGAGACTTTCACAAAAAGGCAAATGAATGTATAAGCTAATACCTTCAGTAGCGTTACTTTCTTTAAAAGATTTTTGTAGCGTTTGTAGCCATAAGTCAGTTGAAAAAAGTAATTCATTCCAATACGGAACGGTTGGGTAACTAGTATATCTAGGTCCAGGAACGTTGTATTTTTGAATAAGATTATTTTTCATATTTAACTTAATTTTATCGAACAAAAGTATCTTTTATTCAATAGTGAGCAAATGATATTTATCATATATACTAAATTACTGAGAAATGAATAAATAATTTCATTTCTCAGTGGGTTAATTTTACATTTTTAGGTTTTTTTTAAGATAATTGTTGCTATATTATGTTAAACAATGATCTATTTTGCTTTTCCAACGCTTAGCAAATTGGTCGTCTTCATATAAACAAATTTGATGAAGTAAGTCAAATTTTGAGTCATAAACAGTAATCGACTCTTTTTTTGTTTTTTGTTTGAAATTGAAAACTAATTCTATCTTTGAGGTTCGATCTGTTTCTTGATCAGTGACGTAGGCTAATTCGCAAGAGGTTATAGTGGTAGTGTCTATTAATTTTGAAAATGTTTTTGCAGGATTGAAGTCGATAAATAGAACAACCTTCCCTTTAGGATCTAATGAAAATACTTTTTTATTTTGATTTTCGGTATCTTTAAAATTGAATTTTTTTTCAGGATTGTTTAACTTTTGTATAGCAATAATTTTATTTTTATGAATAACATTGCTTCGAAATACAAAGTACAAAGGAATTGAGATTAATATGGTGATTACTAATCCTATAATAGTTACAGACGTGTCCATAGTATGATTTTTAAGTGATTTATGAAAATAAGAATGCTTCCTTAACGCAGATTGTAAGCACAAAATCTGAGTTAAAGTTGCGTTTTTTAATGCTAATTATAAATCACCAAAAATTATGCTTAGGAAATAGAAGCTGTGAAACCGCAAGGATACGATTGATATTTCTTGATACAAAAGCTTTTGAAACTACATGTAAGTGGCTATTCAGATGTTCTTTGAGAACATAAATGTTAGAAAGCGTTCCAAAAAAGATAAAGAATTGAGTATTGTTTATCAGTGTATAACTAACTAAATCAGGCTGAATAAATTGTAAGTTAGTAGTGTTTACTGCTAAAAAGGAGGCCTCTTTTTGTGTTTTAATACAAGTCGTAGGGCGATCACTGTATTCCTTTTTCAAAAGGAAAAATAACAATATCACTCCAATACTTAGTCCTATTTTACGAAGTAAATTCATTTTGCAAAATTAACAAGTTTTATATGTTAAATGATAAGATAAATCTATAAAACATTGTTAATCTTTATGATATAAAAAAAGCCTCAATGTTTAACTGAGGCTTGATGTATATTATTCAATGTTTATATTTCGAATTTGTTGTAACTTTTCCTTCCAAACTTCTAAGCTTTCTTTATGTAAAGCAATATTTTTTCGAACTTCTAATACAATTGAATTTTCTTTTTTGGCATTCTTTGTATTAGTAAAAAATTGAATATTGTTTTCTAATTGAAAAATTTCATTTTGAACTTCTTCGATTTTACGCATTAAAAATATCTTCTCATTATCTAACTTGCGAACATCGTTATTTTCTGATAAATTTTCCATCCGATTTGAAAAGCGCATCATATCGGTTTCTTTTTTACTTAAACTCAATTTTGCAAACAAAGCGTCTAAAATTTTATTGAACTTTCCTTCAATATGTCTTCTTGAAAAAGGAACTTTTCCGAAGTTTTTCCAAGTTTCAATGTGTTTTTTAATTGCATCTAGATCCGTTTTGTGATCACCACACAATTGAAATTCTTTGATAGTTTCTAAATAATTTTTTTTATTTTCAAAAGCTGTGATTTCTTCATTGTTTTCTTCACTTCGGTGTTCTTTCAATTTTGCAAAATAATGGTTACATGCTTCCTTAAACTCATTCCATATTTTATCAGAATATTTTCTGGGAACATGACCAATTTGTTTCCATTCTTCCTGAATTTGTTTCATTATAGGAGTAGTAGCAGCAAAATCTTCACTTTCTTGTAATTCTTTTGCTTTGGCAACTAAAGCAATTTTTTTATTCAAATTGACCGTTTGATCTTTTTTGATATCCTTATAAAATGAATTTTTAAAGCTATTGAAGTTTCGTACTGCCGTTTTAAATGCTGCCCAAGTAGCTTCATTTATTTCAGAAGGGACTTTACCTGCTGTGAAAAATGCATTTCTCAAGGCTTCCACTTTTTCTATTTGCTGTAACCATTGAGAATGGCTATTTACTTTCTCTGTAGCTAACAGTTCAATTTTTGCAATAATGTCATTTTTATTGTCAAGATTCACTAACTCAACGGCTCTTTGTTGTTCAAAAAGTTTTTCTCGTTGATCATGCATCTGTTTAGTTAATTCACTAAACTTATTCCAAATTTCATCGCGATGTTCTTTTGATACAGGGCCAATATCTTCTTTCCAAATCTTGTGTAAATCTTGTAATTCTCTGAAAGCTTTGTTGACATCTTGTTCTTGAGTTAGCGCTTCAACTCTTGCTATTATTTTGAGTTTTAAATCAAGATTGTGCTTAAAATCTATATCTCTTGCTTCTCGATCTAAATGCAAATAATCATAAAAGTTTTCGACATGAAAATGGTAGTTATTCCAAACGTGGTTGTATTTGTCTTTCGGAATAGGGCCTGCATTTTTCCAACGCTCTCTTAAATCATTAAATTGCTTTAAAACGTCTTTGATATTGGCTTGAGGATCGATCAGATTTCTTAGTTCTTCTACGATGGACAAGCGATTTTCTAAATTGCTTTTTAAGCTACTTTGAAGACTTTTGAAGTGTTCGTTTTTGAGATCTTTATATATTGTGAAGTATTGGTCAAATTTATTTTTTAACGGAAAATGATATTCAAATGTTTCGTTTGCTTCAGTATTTTCCGCAATAAATTCTTCTCTTTTCTCTTCAAGTAAGTGATGGTATTTTGCTAAAAACGCTTTTTTAATTTCGTCTACATGTACCTTCACAGACATTACTTTTTCATAAGACACTAACCTTTGTAATTCATTTACTAATGAATCCATATCCATTGCATCGTAATCTAATAACGGAATGTCATGGCGTCCTTTCAAGGTTTCGTCTTCACTTTCCTCTGCATTTGAATTCGCAATGGCATCAAGAATATTTTGATTGTCTTGTGTTTTTTCACTTGAAGTCAATTCAACCGTGGCTTGATCCATATTTTCATTTGACTGATTTCCGTCTGCAATGGGCAGGTTATCTTGCTTTTCTTCTAACATTTTTTGAAATGTTTATTGTTATTTTTTTTTGAATGCGAAAGGTACTAAAGGATTGGCTAATTGCAAAATTTTTCAGGCTTTATAGTCGCTATCTTTTTGAAAATCTTATAAATTACGCCAAAAAGTGCCATTCAAAACAGTATCACTAAGCCTAATTCAAAACCGTAATTGTAGGCCTTTTGCTTTCCAAAAGCAGCACTCGGATGAATATAAAATAGAGAACTTGGGGTGAATTTTCTGCCAAATTCTATAAATGTACTATTTTGAAACCCTTTTCTAACCTCGTTATAACGAAATGCCACATTGGAGCTCATCCAGTTTTTAGAAAAAGAGTAAACAAAGGTGCTCTCTAGTACTGCAATGCTAACAGTTGCCCTATTATCTGATCCTGCAAAACTATATTGGTATTCTGCATCAGCAATTAAGAGTAGTTTTTTGTTTTGATCTATAAATCTTCCATAAAAAATGGCGGGTGCAACGATCCATTTTCCTTGCCCAAATTTAGGATCTATGGCGGAGTTGGTAGTTAACTTTATCCGTGTGGCTATACCAGATTTTTGTGTTAAAATAGGTATAAAGGAGGTGGCGATACTGAGGTCTCCTAATCCTGTTTTATTGGTAGCATTTGTGTTGGCAGAGACTAATGGCAGGTCCACTCTCAAGGTCCATGCTCGATTGCCTATGGGTTTTAGTAGTCTGAGATTGGTAGTATTGAAAGATCCATTTTTTGTGTCTAAATATTCATTGAATAAAAGTAATGTTTCTTTAAAATAACTAAAGCGCGCTTCTGAAAATGGATTTTTTTCATTTCTTATTGAATTTTTATCTTGAGCTTTTACAATTCCAATTGGAATGAGCAAAAATGAAAGACATAATAATAGCTTTTTCATAAAAATTAAATTTATGTAAAGCTAATTTAGTTAAACTTATTGATATTGAGTTTGTTATGGTGTTGGTTTTGTTTAGAATTTTCAAGGAGGCTTAATAAAAAAAACATCAAAAATCTACTTTTGATGTTTTTATTAGAAATAAACAGGGATTATTTGTTCCAGATACGCCATGCTTTTTCAGCTTGTATAATGAGCATTTCTAGACCATTTTTAGTTATTGCACCTCTTTTTTTAGCTTTTTTTAGAAAAACAGTGGCAGCTGGATTATAGATTAAGTCGTAAGCAATATGTTTTTCTGTAAAAAAATCATAGGGAATATCCGGGTAATTGGCTGTATTAGGGCTTGTTCCTAGAGGTGTTGTGTTAATGATAATCGTATGATTTTCAAATATTGTCGCATTGAGTAAATCATATCGAATGGTTTTTTCTTTATTTTCTCTAGAGACAAAAGTATATAAAATCCCTAATTCCTCTAAAGCAAAGGCTACCGCTTTTGCTGCGCCTCCTGTTCCTAATATTAAAGCTTTGGTATGATGGTCTTTCAGTAAGGGTTTTAAGGATTTTTTGAAACCATAATAATCTGTATTATAGCCTTTTAAAGTTCCTTTTTTGGTGAATTTTATCGTGTTTACAGCACCAATTTCAGAGGCTTTTTTTGATAATTTATCTAAAAAAGGCAACACGGCTTCTTTGTAGGGAATCGTTACATTTAATCCTCTTAAATCAGGGTTGTTTTTGATCAATTCTGTAAAATAATTGATATTGTCAATGTCAAAATTTTCATACGTACAACCTTCAAATACGGGGTCTTTAAATTTTTCTGTAAAATGTCCTTTGGAAAAGGAATAGCTTATATTGCGTCCGAGTAAACCAAAACGCATTTTTAAAGAATCAATCATCACTTTTTTTATGTTTCGAGATATAGTTTTGTATAGTTTTTCGATTCCATACCACTGGGAATAATTCCTTTATCAAAATGTGATTTTCCGAATTTAGATGTAGGGCATTTTTTAAATGAATTTTACCTTTGCTATCGTCGGTCAACATAAAATATAATCCAGCTAAACGATATTCAATCTCGTTTTCTTCAGGAAAAAATTCGGCGGCTTGCAACAAGGTTTGTACTGAGGTTTCGAATTCTCCTAAAAATTGTAAAATATCAACCCAAAACAACCAAGTGTCCAATTGGTAGTCTCCATATTCAACTGCTTTTCGATATCCAAATTCAGCTTCTTCGAAAAAGTTCATTTGCTTGTTGATAGTGGCATAACGTTTCCAATACAATCGATTTTGGTTGTCAATAGCTAATGCTTTATTAACAAAAAACAATGCTTTTTGATAGTTTTTAAGTCGCATGTAAAAGTCCGTGATAGCAATCCAGCCTTTGTCTAATAGTGGATCTTCGTGAACGGTCTGATTGAAGAATTTTAGTGCCAATGCTTTGTTTCCTATTTTTTCATGACATTTTCCAATTCTCAGTAAAGCATACGAAGTAGCATCATCTAATTCGATGGTTCTGGTATAACTCACAATCGCTTCTTCGTATTTTTTTAGGCGTTCTAGGGCTTTGGCTTTTTCCATAAACGCACCCAAGAATTCTTCGTCGATTAGTGTGGCGTAATCAAAGGCGCGAATGGCGTTTTCGTATTCTTTTACACTGTAATGCAAACGACCTAGTTGATGCCAAGCAATTTCGCTGTATGGATTTCGATCAATATACCTTATCAAGTAGGCAATGGCTTCTTGATTTTGATCTAAAAACTCGTAGCAATAGACTACATTGTATAAGGCAGATTGATCTTCTATATCTTCTTCTAAACATTGAATAAAACTTTGTTTGGCCATTTCCAAATTGTCCATAAACAAATATTCCATGCCTATTAAATTATAAACATCAGCAAAATCATCGGTGTATTTTAATGCGATTTTAAGTTGCTCAACCGCTTTTTCGTGTTGGTCTCTTTTCGACCAAATATTAGCTTTTTGAATATAAATTTCTTCGTTTGTTGGCTCAATAGCATACAATTCGTTGAGCATTTTTTCGGCTAAATCTAATTTGTCGTCAAAAACTAGCATTTCGATTTGCACCAATTTTAATCCTGTAGATTTTGGATGTTGATCCAACGCAAGTTTTAAAGCCTTTTTTGCTAAATTGGCTTTTCCCATATCCAAATAATGCAGAATGATTTCTTCAAACTCTTCTGAGTCAAAAAACAACACTTTGTTGGTCTTTAACATGGATTCAAACTTGGATAAGGATAAGCTATAATCTTCTTCTTCGTTGCTTAATTGCATACTTAAATTGTTTTGAGTTTGCCTAAATAAAATTAGGTAACCTTAGTGTTATTGTGTGTGTTTTTTAGAATTGTTGTGAACAATTTAATTAACAAAGGTGCTATTTTTTAATTAATGGCGCTGGGTTAAATTGATTATCTAAAAAAAATATTATTTGCCAACTATTTCATTCATTACTTCTAAAATGATGGCGCAACCTTCTCTAATTTCTTCTTCGGAAATAGTTAACGGAGGGGTTATTCGTATGGCGCAAGCTTCAAAAAGCAACCAAAATAAAATTAAGCCTCTGTCTTGACATTTTAATATCACTTCGTTAGTGATATCTGCGTGTTCGGTCATGGCTGCGAGCATCAACCCTCTACCCCTAATATCTTTTATCAAAGGATGTACCAAAAGAGTTCTAAACAGTTTTTCTTTTTCTATGGCGTCAGCCATTAATGTTGTCTCGGTAATTTCCTGCAAGGTGGCTAAACTGGCTGCCGCAATGACAGGGTGACCTCCAAAGGTGGTAATATGTCCTAATTTTGGGTCATGACTTAGTAAATCCATCATTTCTGCCGAAGCTGTAAATGCACCAACAGGCATTCCGCCTCCCATTCCTTTTCCCATAACCACAATGTCAGGAACGACATCGTAGTTTTGAAACCCAAACAATTTACCTGTTCTTCCAAATCCCGGTTGAATTTCATCAACGATCATCATTGCTCCAACCTCAGTACAGCGTTGTCTTACTTTTTTTAGAAAATCATTTTCGGGTTGAATGAAACCTGCACCACCTTGAATGGTTTCGAGAATTATTCCAGCAGTTTTGGTGGTTATTTTTTCTAAATCGGTCTCGTTGTTGAAGGTGATAAAATCTACATCCGGAATTAAAGGACGAAATACTTGCTTGCGTTCTTCAAATCCCATCACACTCATAGAGCCCATAGTGTTTCCGTGATAGGCATTATGGCATGAGATTAATTGACTTCTACCAGTGGTTCTTCGAGCTAATTTTAAGGCACCTTCAATGGCTTCGGTACCTGAATTTACTAAATAAGTTTTTTTCAGGGGATCAGGCATTTGCTCTGCTAATAATTTACAGAAAGCTACAGAAGGACTTTGAGAATATTCGCCATAAACCATAACATGTGAATATTTGTCCAACTGATTTTTAATGGCATCGTTTACTCGTTTGTTTTGATGACCTAAGGTACAAGCTGAAACTCCAGCCACAAAGTCTAAATATTTTTTATTATTTGTGTCGTAAATGTAAGAACCAATAGCATGCGAAACTTCCATGCCTAAGGGATAAGGTGAAGTTTGTGCTTGGTATTTTATAAAATCTGTACTCATTTTAATTCTAAGTTATTGCAATAAGGAGGATAAATTCTCTTTATTATGGATTTTTTTTTGAATACTTAAATCGGCTTCAGCTATTTTTTTGATTTTGCTGTAGGTTTCTTCTTGTCGTAATTCAATGTTTCTTTTCGGGGTTTTATTGGAACACCCGCTCGATCATTTGCTATCTTGGTCTGCTTGATAATTTTTTCATTATCGATGTTTTCTTCAGGAGGAAAAATGTCCTCTTTGGATTTTATTCTTTCGTCTCCTCGCCAAACGAGTCCTTTGAGTTTTCTGGCATTTTCAGGTAAATCTTTTTCTGGAAACAAATCTCCATCTACATCATAAAAAAAAGTGAGTGTTTCTATTTTACTGTCTTCAAAAATCATGTTGATTTTGCTGCTTTTATTTTTATTGATTCCAATGAGTTCTTGCTGATCATTTCGCATGTAATAAATGACTTCCGTATTTTTAATGACATCCACATCATGAAGTTTTCCCTCTTTTAATTTACCATATAAATTTTGCCCTTTTACTTGGTTGAATCCTGTTCCTAGGGTGTCTTTGGAGACTATAAAAGTGTTGTTGAGCACTTTTAGAGAATCTAATTTTTCGGTTTTAGAATCTCCAATTAAATGCATTACATCTCCTGTAATTTGATTTTCTGCATTCCATAAAATCGGGTTGCCTATAAGTTTTGTTAAGGCAGTTTTTGTACTGGAATGGATAGAATCGCATTTACCACTCATGTCTGTTTTGTAAAAGCGCACGTTATTGAAAGCTCTAATGATTCGATTTCCTTCCTTACCAGTAACCATTAATTTTTTGCCGTGTATGTACACTGAGTCATTTTCGACAAAGTTAACTGCCAAAGCTCGTTTGGTTACATACATCGAGTCTTTTTGCTTGTAAACCTCTGCATAATGTCCTTTTATGATACCTCTATTGATCGAATCTGTAATTTTAACATTTCGCGTAGCCGAGGCAAATTCGCGGTTTCTGTCATAATATAAGCTATCGCCTCTAATTAATCTATCGTCATATTTGATATAGGATTTATTCAAAAAATGGGCTAAATTTTTTTTAGTGTCATAAAATCCTTTTTCGGTATAAATGTAATTTGCTTTACTAGTAATGGTTGATGGGCCTAATAAATAAGAATGTCCAGAATTACTGTAATAATCTAAATGATTTGATTTGATGGTATACGTAGGATTAGTGATCGTTACGGCAGTTAGAAATCGAAACTTTTTTTGCGTGACATAATATCTACCAGATTTACTTTTCAAAGTGTTTTCTTTATTGACAATAGTTCCGTTAGTGTTGTAAAAAACTTCTTGAATGTTTCTATCAAAGTTGATGGTATCAGTAGCCAAAGTGGCATCTGGAGAACTCATAACAGCATTTCCGGTGGCGAAGGCTTTTTTTACGTTTCCGCTGTACTCTGCATATTTACTGTTTAAATATAAGGTGTCACCTTGTACCAATTGTACATTTCCAAAGGCTTTGATGTAGTTTTCTTTTTGAAAGTAATACGCTTTATTACAGGTCATTACTACGCCGTCATGTGTCATTCGTACATTTCCAGTCAGCAAAGCTGCATCGGGAGCTTCTACTTGATTTACGTTAAAAAAATCTGAATGCTCGATAATTATTTTCTTAGGTGATTGAGCAAATAATAGGTGAGGAGTAATGCTAATTATCAAACAAAAACGGATAATAAATACTAGTTTTTTCAATGCGTATATTTTTTGTCAAATTTATGAAAAACCTCCAAAGTATGGCTTTAATAAGTTTTAATTGTAGTTGTTAAATTTAATGTTAAAAAAGAGGCTAAATTGAATTTATAAATTATTAACAATTTTTTGAACTCTCTCGTTGTAGTTGCAATATAGCCTAGGAAAGGAATCTTGTAGTTTTGTTAAAGTACAACTTTTAGAGTCCTTTTTTTGTAAATTTATCAAATGGAATAGTTATTTGTTACTTATTTATAAAAATGAAATAAATGCACAAAAACAAGATTATGTTAAAAAAAATAGCCGTATTTTTCTGTGCCAGTACCATTTTATGGGCTACTGGATGTAAAACTAAAGAGTTAAAAATGAAATCTGACAATCAACCAATTGAGAAACAACAAAAAAAGGTAGTGTATCAAGTGTTTACTAGATTGTTTGGGAATACCAATACAACTAATAAACCTTGGGGGACTATTGAAGAAAATGGAGTAGGTAAATTCAATGATTTTACGGAGAAAGCCTTGCTTGAAATTAAGGATTTAGGAGTAACTCATATTTGGTACACGGGTGTGCCGCACCACGCTGTAATAAGAGATTATTCGGCTTTTGGTATTTCTAATGATGATCCCGATGTAGTAAAAGGAAGAGCAGGATCCCCTTATGCGGTTAAGGATTATTATAATGTAAACCCTGATATGGCAGTCAATCCAGCCAATAGATTAGCTGAGTTTGAAGCATTGATTGCAAGAACTCATAAGGCAGAAATGAAGGTAATTATTGATATTGTTCCTAACCACATTGCGCGTAAATATGAAGGTAAAAATAATCCAAAAGGAGTTAAAGATTTTGGTGCCGATGACGATGTTAGCGTAGAATACAAAAGAGATAACAATTTTTATTACATTCCTAATACTCGTTTTGAAGTTCCTGATGCTCCGAAACCACTCAACGGAGAAAATCATCCTTTGGCAGATGGGAAATTTGATGAATTTCCAGCTAAATGGACAGGAAACGGCTCCAGATTGGCAAAACCCGATAAGAATGATTGGTACGAAACAGTAAAAGTAAATTACGGTATTCGTCCAGATGGAAGCAAAGATTTTCCGGAGCTTCCTGTAGGTTTTGATAAAAAAGATTATAAAGAACATTTTGCTTTTTGGGCAGATAAAAATGTACCAAATTCATGGGTAAAATTTAAAGATATTGCTTTGTATTGGACTGCTAAAGGTGTAGATGGATTTCGTTATGATATGGCCGAAATGGTGCCTTACGAGTTTTGGAGCTATATGAATTCAGCCATAAAAATGGTGAATCCCAATTCTTTTTTGATGGCAGAAGTCTATAATCCAAAAGAATATAGAAATTATATTCATTTAGGTAAAATGGATTATTTATATGATAAAGTAGAAATTTACGACAAGTTAAAAGATGTTATTCAAGGTAGATCATGGCCTGATGAAATTTCAGGGATTCAAAATAATATGATGGATATCGAACATCATATGTTGCACTTTTTGGATAATCATGATGAACAACGTTTAGCTAGTCCAGAATTTGCCAAAACTCCTGAAAGAGGGAAGCCACTAATGGTAGTCTCTACTACTTTGAGCACTTCGCCTACAATGATTTATTTTGGTCAAGAAGTGGGGGAACCTGGTAAAGAAGATGCTGGATTTGGAACGCATTCTAGAACATCTATTTTTGATTATATCGGGGTACCTCATCATCAACGTTGGATGAATAATGGAAAATTCGACGGAGGTCAATTGACTTCTAATGAAAAAGAGTTGCGAGATTTCTATAAACGTCTCTTGAATTTTTCACTTAAAAGTGAGGCTTTAATGGGAAGTTTTCAAGAAATTCAAGGTGCAAATCGCAATATTGTTCAAGGATATGATAAAGATTTGTATACTTTTGTACGTTGGTCAGATACTGAAAAATTAATTATTGTAGCAAATTTTTCTTCTGAAATCGCTAGTAATTATGAGATGAAAGTTCCAGCAGACTTACTTCAAAAATGGAATCTAAAAGATGGCACGTATGCTCTTGTAGACCAATTGTATGGTAAATACAAAACAGAATTAAAAGTGATCAATGGAGAGGGTAGGGCATCAATAGCCATCGCTCCGTCAGAATCTTTCATATTAAAATTGCAATAAAAAGTTAGTTTTATTTCATAAAAAATGCTCCGTAATAGGAGCATTTTTTATGAAATTTAATTTTTTATGTCGGATGAATTTTTTGAACAAATGAATTATTTTATTTTTTCTTGAAGGTAGCCTGATAATTTTCGTTGACTTTGTTCCAATTGATAATTTCAAAAAATCCATCAATATAATTTTTTCTTTTGTATTGATAGTCAATGTAATAAGCGTGTTCCCAAACATCTAACCCTAAAATAGGTTTTCCATGGTATCCAATCACAGGGGCATTAGGCATCAAAGGATTGTCTTGATTTTGTGTAGTAGTAATTTGTAAATTTCCTTCGCGATCTACCACAAGCCAAATCCAACCTGAACCAAAATGTTTAGAGGCTGTATTTTTAAATTTTGCGGTAAAGTTCTCAAAAGAACCAAAGTTTTTTTGAATTGCTCCCGCTAATGTGTCTTTTGGGATGCCTCCGGCTTTTGGAGCTATTACTTTCCAAAACAACGAATGGTTATAATAGCCTCCTGCGTTATTTCGTAAATCGGCATTATTAATGTCGAGTTTGGTGATAATCTCTTCAATAGTTAAGTTTTCTAATGCGGTGCCCTTTAAAGCTTTGTTTAAATTATTAGTGTACGTTAAATAATGTTTTGAAAAATGTAATTCTAATGCTAATGCAGAAAAAGTAGGTGATAAATCATCATATTTGTAAGGAAGGGGTTCAACTTGAAAAGAACCATCATCAGCTTTTACATCTTCGGGGTTACCGATATTTATCTTTTCTTCGGCGGAGGGTAGTGGTACTTCAACTACTTCGACTAATTCTTTTTTTTGGCAACTTGTTAAAAGAATAAGGGATAATAAAGGAGTAATTAAAAAATATTTTTTCATGTTACATCGTTTTTTAATAGGTCGTTTACTGTCTCAATATATTTTTTTTTGGCTTGTTCTTGAGACAAATGACTTATTTGTATCCAAGCATTAAACTTAAAGGCATTTCGTAAATCAAAATTATCGTTTCTATGATAATTGGAGGTGCCCAATGTGGCTTGTTTATAATAAGCATATAAACGCAACATTACATCAGGTGGTAATGGTTGCGTCATATGAGAAGCTCTTTCAAAGGCTTCTTGAAATTGTAAATCTAACACCTCTTCGGTCATTATGCTTTTGTTGCAATAACTGTTTTTCCGCCAATGGCTTTTTGGTTTAACTCAACATTGATAGGGGTTCCTACGGGTAAAAACAAATCAACTCTGGATCCAAATTTAATAAATCCAGCATCGGTACCTTGTATCACTTGCATCCCCTCTTCGGCATAATTTACAATTCGCTTGGCTAGAGCGCCTGCAATTTGACGATACAAAATCGCGCCAAACGTTTCGTTTTCTACCACAATAGTAGTTCTTTCGTTCTCTTCACTTGCTTTTGGATGCCAAGCTACTAAAAACTTACCCGGATGATATTTACTAAATTTAACAATTCCGCTCAATCCATATCTAGTGACGTGTACATTAATCGGCGACATGAAAATAGAAACTTGTATTCGTTTGTCTTTGAAATATTCTTTCTCAAAAACTTCTTCGATCACAACAACTTTACCATCAACAGGAGATAAAATTTGATTTTCATTCAAAATCACTGAGCGTTTTGGATTTCTGAAAAACTGTAAAATGATGATCAAAAAAACTAATGCCAAAATTTGAATCGTCATTTTTATCCAATTCGTTTCAATACAATAATCAGACAAGAGTAATATGACCGCTGTAAGAGTTGTTCCTAATAAAATGCTTGGGGTTCCTTCTTTATGAAACATAATTTAAAATTTGATAAAATAAAAAAATAATTGGTGCTACAAATATAACACTATCTAGTCGATCTAGTATGCCTCCGTGTCCCGGCATTATACTTCCGCTGTCTTTTACTTCGGCGATACGTTTAAATTTTGATTCAATTAAATCACCTATCGTGCCCATAACACCCACGATTAGTGCAATTGATGTCCAAATTACTATTGATTGTTGGCTGAATTCTGGTTTGGGTTCTATATATAGTTTTGAAATTAAAAATCCTGCAAAAATGGCAAATGCAATACCGCCAAGAAATCCTTCTATGGTTTTTTTAGGAGATATTTTTTCGAATAATTTATGCTTTCCAAACGATTTTCCGATAATGTAGGCAAATGTATCATTGGTCCAAATAAGTATAAATAGACCGATGATTATTTTTGGATTATAATTGTTAACACCAAACGAAATTTTAGTAATAAAAACAAAAGGTAAAGTTATATAGCCTAATAAATAGAGGTATTTTGCAGAAGTGCTTATTTTTTGTACTGAATCATAAAACAGAAAAAGTATACATTTTATAGATACCACGAGGGTGATGGCTAACAAAATGCGATTTAATTGAATTATGTTTATTGATAAATCTAATTGTGTTAAAAACAATCGATTCAAAAAAGCGGTTGTCTCTTGATTATAATTACTTAATAAAGTGATGGAAGAATATAAAATAGTTCCAAATATAAGGGGGAAAATTCTATTTATTTGCACTAATGCACAAAATTCATAAATAGTTATTACCAAGAAAACACCAAATAGTATAAAAAAACTTTCAGTAGAGTAAAGTATGGAGGCTAGTAATAAAATAATATACACTGCTCCTGATAGAGATCTTTTAAGCGTTTCATTCATTATTACAGATCCTCTAAAAGTATAAGGTATAAATTTTTTGCAGCACTACCGTACTGAGTGAAATCTTCTTCTTGCGCTTTTTCGAAATATTTTATGGTGGTAATATTGGTTGGGTATTCTTTTTTATACTTGTTTTTTATGGCACAAAGAATTTCACTTTTTCCTGCAATTATTTGGCTAGTGTAAGCAATAATTACCATATTTATAGGTAATTCATGTGGTTTTTTTTGTTTAATTTGATTTGATGAAAACGAAATTGATCCCTCGTCAGATACTAAATTTTCACAGGTAGCTAATAAAAATTTTGGATTCTTTGGGCTATCAAAAAAAATATTATTCTCTTTTAAAAGAGAAAAAAGGGTTGGTTCAAAACAAATAGCTTCACTTTCAAACCAATCGTTTTCCTCCAAAATATTTTCAAACTGTTCTTTTACTTCAGTTATGGAATCACAATATAAAAACTTACCTCCGTTTCTCTTGAAATTAAAGATAAACTGCTCATCAACAGGGATGTTTTGTTCAAAAGAGATTCTATTAACCTCTTTTTCTTCCTCTGAATTTGTTGGGCCAGAACTAAAAAGTTTTTTAAAAAGACTCATATTGGGATACTATTCTTAAATAATCTATTGGAAATCGGTCAAAGATAAAAAAATCTTAATTCAAAAGTAGTTTTTGAATTAAGATTTTAAAAAAAAGCTATTTTATCTTTAATTAGCTATGCGATGGTTTCTTCTAAATTTTGATCAAAAGTTCGTTTCCCAAAAATATTTTCTAGATCATCTTTGAAAATGACTTCTTTTTCGATCAAAATATCCGCCAATTGGTTGAGCTTGTCTTTGTTTTTCTCTAATATTTGGATGGCTCTTTGATATTGACCTTCAATTAATTCAGATATTTCAGTATCAATAATTTTAGCGGTATCATCAGAATATGGTTTTGAAAAGCCATATTCATTTTGCCCTGTAGAGTCATAATAGGTAACATTCCCTATTTTATCGTTTAATCCGTAAATAGTTACCATGGCTCTAGCTTGGCGAGTTACTTTTTCTAAATCACTCAAAGCTCCTGTTGAGATTCTGTCGAAAGTTACTTTTTCAGCAGCTCTACCGCCCATAGTAGCGCACATTTCGTCTAACATTTGGTCTGTTCTAACGATTTGTCTTTCTTCTGGTAAATACCAAGCAGCTCCTAAACTTTGGCCGCGAGGAACAATAGTTACTTTAATAAGTGGAGCAGCATGTTCAAGCATCCAGCTTACGGTTGCGTGTCCAGCTTCATGTATTGCAATGGCTCTTTTTTCTTCTGGGGTAATGATTTTATTTTTCTTTTCTAAACCTCCAATGATTCTATCTACTGCATCCAAGAAATCTTGCTTGTCCACAGCAGTTTTGTTGTTACGAGCAGCAATAAGTGCTGCTTCGTTACAAACATTGGCAATGTCTGCTCCAGAAAAACCTGGTGTTTGCTTTGCTAAGAAATCTAAGTCTAATCCTTCTACCTTTTTAATTGGGGCTAAGTGAACCGCAAAGATTTCTGCTCTTTCACGAATATCTGGTAGGTCAACAAAAATTTGTCGATCAAAACGGCCTGCACGCATTAATGCTTTATCTAATACATCAGCTCTGTTAGTGGCAGCTAAAACAATCACATTGGAGTTGGTGCCAAAACCATCCATTTCTGTTAAAAGTTGGTTCAATGTATTTTCGCGTTCGTCGTTTCCGCCTGACATATTGCTTTTTCCTCTAGCTCTACCAACTGCGTCAATTTCGTCAATAAAAATAATTGCAGGTGATTTTTCTTTGGCTTGTTTGAATAAGTCACGAACACGTGAAGCTCCTACACCTACAAACATTTCTACAAAATCAGAACCTGACAATGAGAAGAAAGGTACTTGCGCTTCGCCTGCTACGGCTTTTGCTAAAAGGGTTTTTCCTGTTCCTGGAGGTCCTACAAGTAGAGCTCCTTTTGGGATTTTACCACCTAGATTGGTGTATTTTTCTGGGTTTTTTAAGAATTCAACAATTTCTTGAATTTCTTCTTTGGCTCCTTCTAAACCAGCAACATCTTTAAATGTGGTTTTGATATCTGTTTTTTCATCGAATAATTTAGCTTTAGATTTTCCTATGTTGAAAATCTGTCCGCCACCTCCAGCTCCTCCGCCAGACATTTTTCGCATGATGAAAATCCATACGCCAATGATGATAATGATAGGTAGTAAACTGATTAAAATATCAGACCAATTGTTTTTTTGTAAAAAGTTGAAATCTTTTAACTTTCCTTCTTTGACGGCTTTTTCTAATTTGGTTTGAAAAATCTGATCATTACCAATTTCTAGGGTATAATGTGGCCCTTTATTAGGTCTGTCAAATACATCTTTGGCTACTTTTTGATGAGTAGCTTCTTTCAAAGCTGCAGCGTTAAGAAAAACCTCTGCTTCAGATTTATTGTAAACGATAACCTTTTCTATTTGCCCTTTCTCTAAATAATCATTGAATTTAGAGGAGGTTAATTGTGAGGCTTCTTGTAAACTAGAGCCTCCGGTTGCAAAATTGATTAATAAAAAAATGATAAGTATCGCTGCGTAAATTAACCAAGGACTTATTTTAAATTTATTGGAATTTGGATTATTCTCTTTAGCCATTAGAAATTAGGTTTCTTTAGTATTTGTTTTCGATAGTTGTAATTTTGGCATCACCCCAAAGACTTTCAATGTTGTAATACTCTCGAATGTGTTTTTGAAATACATGAACTACTATATTTACGTAATCCATTAATACCCATTCTGCGTTGTCTGTACCCTCTACGTGCCAAGGTTTGTCTTTAAGTTCTTTAGAAACTGTTTTTTGGATAGAGTTGACAATGGCATTGACTTGTGTATTAGAAGTACCGTTGCAAATTATGAAATAATCACATACCGCAGTATCAATTTCTCTTAAATCAAGAATAGTTATATCATTTCCTTTTACTTCTTCAATTCCTTTGATGATGTTTGCTAGTAAAACATCATTATTAATAGTCTTTTTCGCCATGAATTATTTTTATATAAGTGTGTAAAGTTACCATTTTTTGTGATTATTTTTGAACCTTAACATAATATTAAATTATGTTTTATAAAAAATAGTACATGAAGTTAATCAAACTCGATGCCATAGATTCAACAAATGATTTTCTTAAAGGGATTTCGGGTCTTCCTGAAACCGTTAATTTTACTGTGGTTACTGCGGAAATGCAAAGCCATGGTAAAGGGCAAATGGGGCAAAAATGGGAATCTGAATCAGGTAAAAATTTGATAATGAGTATATTGGTTGATGATTTTGTGCAAGAGCCAAACCGGTTGTTTTGTCTCAATATTGCCTTTTCTTTAGCTGTTATTGAGGCCTTAGAAAGTTGTAAAGTCTCTGATTTACGAATTAAATGGCCGAACGACATAATGTCATACTCTAAGAAGATTGGCGGTATTTTAATAGAAAACAGCATTAAAAGTGACGGTACTATAACTTCAATAGTGGGTCTAGGATTAAATGTAAATCAAACTAATTTTGCAAATTTACCCAAAGCTTCTTCTTTGATTACACTTTATGAAGTAGCGTTTGACAAGGAAACGATTATGCAATTGATTATTCAAAAATTTAAGTATAAACTAATGCAATGGGATGCTATGGAAATTGAATTTTGGAACGATTATAAACAATTGTTATTTAAAATAGGGGTTCCAATGGCTTTTATGAATGAAAAAGGAGCCCATTTTATGGGTATTATTCAAGGGGTATCTTCTATTGGAAAGCTTCAGGTGCTTTTAGAAGATGATAGTGTAAAGGAGTTTGATATTAAAGAAATACAGATGTTGTATTAAAAAAAATGGCAAAAAAAAATATTTTTTTTGCCATTTTAAGCTTAGTTAAATATGATTTATAATTTGGTCATATTGGTTGCTAATGTTTCTATAAATTTACCAATTGGTCCTTTGATCATCATGGCCATCATGGGATTGAAATCGCCTTCAAAATCTAGTTTAACTTCGCTTGAAGCATCAGAAACTGCATCAATTCCTGCAGTAAGTGTAAAAGGTAATTTATCGCTGGCTGCACCTAGAACTACTTTGTTAGGAGCGATTTTTTCTTTCATTTTTAATTTGATTTCAGGCATTCCTTTCAATCCAAAAATAAAAGCATCCTCGCCAATTACTTCAAATTTGGCAATATTATCAGGCATTAATTTTTCAAAGTTTCTGACATCTGTCAATAAATCAAATAGTTCTTGAGCAGATTTTGACACCGTAACTTTTGGGCTTTCTAAATTCATTTTTTATGTGTTAAATTGTATTATTCTGAAACACCCCAGGTTGATGGTGAAGCATTCCATTCTCTTAAGGTGCTTTCTTCTTTTTCGGTAATGTATTGTTTTGCAACCGCTAAATTGAGCAAATTTTGGTAGTTACTCAAGGTATATAAATCTAGTTTGGCATTTTTGAAGTTTTCTTCGGCCACATCAAAACCATAAGTAAAGATCGCAGCCATACCTTTTACAATGGCGCCAGCTTCTTTTAGTGCTTCAAAGGCTTGTAGGCTACTTCCACCAGTACTAATTAAATCTTCTACAATTACTACATTTTGCCCTTTTTGTAAAAAACCTTCTATTTGGTTTTGTCTACCATGTTTCTTAGGCTCAGGTCTAACATATACAAAAGGAAGTCCCATACTTTCTGCTACAAGCATACCAATACCAATGGCACCTGTGGCTACACCAGCAATTACATCTGGTTTTCCAAATTGTTTTTCAATATGTTTAGAAAATTCGTCTCTAACATAATTTCTTATTATTGGAAATGAGAGGATTAGACGATTGTCACAATAAATAGGGGATTTCCAGCCAGAAGCCCACGTAAAAGGATTTCCGGGATTCAATTTAATTGCATTTATTTGCAAAAGCAATTCGGCTGTTTTTTCGGCAGTATCTTTATTAAAAATCATAATACAAATGTATAAAGTTTTTGTGAACGACAAACCACTTTTTTTGACAAATCAAATTTCTAAAGAAACCGATTTTGAGTTGTTTCTTTTGGAAAGTATTGATTTCGAAAGGGTTATTATAAAAATGTTTCAAAATAAAATTCAAAAGGCGTACTTGTACCATCCTGATGAAAAAGAGATCATGAAAACCTTAAAAGCTAAAATTCCTGTTTGTAAAGCAGGTGGAGGTTTGGTATACAATACAAAAGGTGAGGTTTTATTTATTTTTAGAAACGGAAAATGGGATTTGCCCAAAGGCGGCATCGAGAAAGGCGAGGAGATCGAAGTTACTGCAATGCGAGAAGTAGAGGAAGAAACAGGGGTTAATCAATTAAGGATTACTGATAAACTTCAAAAAACCTATCATGTTTTTAAACGAAATGGCAAATACAAACTCAAAGTGACCCATTGGTTTGAAATGCAGTCTAAGTTTGATGGAATCCCAAAAGGGCAGCTTGAAGAAGGTATAGAGAAAGTAGCTTGGTTGAATCCAGAGGAAATTAAAGAGGCATTAAAAAATTCCTATGAAAATATAAAATTGTTATTTGAAGAAGAAAAGCTCCTAAAATAGGAGCTTTTTTTTGTTATAAAACGCGATAAACAGGGTAATTGAGGTGTGCTTTTTCGTAATAAACAGAATGTTTATAAATCCAGTCCAATTGCGCCTCTGGATTTTTATTGAAAGCAGCGTCTTTTGCTTTCAATTCCTCAAATTCAGTTTTCAAGTTGGAGTTGTCTTTCAATAATTGAGCGGCTGTATCGTCAAAAACATAATCCGAATAGCCTTCTTTTTGTTGCAATAGCGTATCAAAGAAATTCCAATTAAAAAAGGAATCGATGCCTTCTGGTTCAAGGGTTTCTAGAAGGTATTTTACTCCTTTTTGTTTTGTAGCTATTAAAAAATCGCCTTTTTTGAAGGGAACTTTTTCTGTGGTAGCCTTTACTGTGGTATTTCGATGTAAATAATGACCTTCGTAAGCATTGGTTGTAGTTTTAAAATCCGCAATACGATAACGCTCAACTGTTATTAGGGTGTCGTTTTCTATCGGTTTCATGCTAATATCATTATGTTTTAATAAATCAATTACTGGCCAAAAACCTTGAGGGATAATATAGTATTTAGGAATTTCTATTTCTTTTACTGCTTTGTAGTCTTTGATAAATGGAACTTCTTTTTTGTACGGTTTTGTACGGTCATAAAACAAACGATTTCCTGTGGTAGCGTCGCTTTTTTTGTAACTAGCTTCAAAACCTAAAAAAGGGATGGTTGTTTTTTTAGTAGTATCTATTTCCCATTTTATAGTGTATTTTTTATTGGGTAAATATTGCGCTTCATTCTGAACGCGTAGCATTTTAATTTTTTGATAATTAGTATCTGTAAAATCGATGGCTGAACGCATGAATTCATAGGTAACTTTTACTCTATCGGCATAGTTTTTTAGCATGTGCGTTTCTACTACAAACCCGATGGTGTTGAATAAGGAAGTATAGCCTGTGGTATAACGTGGACTTTCAAAAAATTGTCCAAAACCTTTGTCTGGGGTGTCGGAGAAAGTATTGACATAAGGTGTTGTTTCTATTTTCTTTTTTTGTAGATCATTCACGATATTAGGCATCATTTCTTCATTTAAATAATTTCCCAAAACAGTTCCTAATTTGTTGTGTTGGGTCATTATGTATGTTAATTTATATTGATAATCCGAGCCGTTGCTCACGTGATTGTCAATAAAAACGTCAGGACTTGTCAAATGGAAAATTTCAACAAAACTTTTGGTGTTTTTGGTATCTGATTTTATAAAATCACGATTCAAATCGTAATTTCTGGCATTTCCTCTAAAACCATATTCTTCAGGGCCATTTTGATTGGCTCTTGAACTCCTATTTCGATTCAAGGCTCCACCAATGTTATATACTGGAATGCACACCAAAACGGTGTTTTTAGGCGCTTTAATTTTGCCTAAGGCCAAGTCACGATACAATTGCATACTGGCATCAATACCGTCTGGTTCTCCTGCATGAATACCATTGTTGATTAACAATACGGCTTTATTGTTTTTAATTGTTTTAAAATCAAACTCTTTTTCAGGATTAAAGATAACAATATGCAAAGGCTTACCACTATCGGTCATACCCATTTCTTGAATTTTGATGGTGCTAAAATCAGCCGCCAAAAGTTGGTAATATCGAATAGTTTCTTCGTAAGTAGCTGATTGGTTCCCATTCCCTTTTTCGAAAAAAGTATCGTATTTGTTGTTTTTTTGAGCTATAATAGAAAGTGAAAAGAAGAGAAACAATGTAGCTATGAATTTCATGTATTTGTGTTTTTTGAGGAAAAATCAAATATACTTATTTTGATTATTACTACGATGCTAATCGCTTAAAATAGGCACTGACAACTATTTTAACTACTTTTGCACCATGAATACACCGCACAATTTTAAACCGATTCTTGCCAGTTTAGGGATTTCAGACCTTAATGAGATGCAAGAAGTATCGCATGATGCTATTATTAATGAAAACAATGTTTTATTACTCTCTCCAACTGGATCAGGGAAAACATTAGCTTTTTTATTGCCTATTTTTGAGTTGTTACAAGCTGAAATTCTTTCGGTGCAATGTTTAATTTTGGTTCCTTCTCGTGAATTGGGATTGCAAATCGAACAAGTATGGAAAAAAATGAGCACCGGATATAAAGTCAATGTGTGTTATGGAGGTCATTCTATTGATACAGAAATTAAGAATTTAAGTAATCCACCCGCAATTTTGATTGGTACTCCAGGAAGAATTGCAGATCATATTGATAGAGGAACTTTTCGATTGGATAAAATTCAGACGATGGTTTTGGATGAATTTGATAAGTCCTTACAACTCGGATTTCATGAGCAAATGTCGTTTGTGATTGGAAAATTGACAAAACTTAATAAACGTGTGTTGGTTTCGGCTACCTCTGGTATTGAGATTCCTAAATACACTCGGGTAGTAAATCCCTTGATTTTGGATTTTATCCCTGATAGTAAAGAAGAAAATAATCTTTTGTTGCAAATGGTTGTTTCAAAAGACAAAGATAAATTGATGACTTTATTTCAATTGATTTGTTCTTTGAAATCTGAAGCGGCGATTGTTTTTTGCAACCATCGCGATGCTGCAGAGCGCATAAGTGATACTTTGAATGAAAAAGGGATTTATGCTACCTATTATCATGGAGGAATGGATCAGGAAGAACGGGAACGCGCTTTGATTCAGTTTAGAAACGGAAGTATGAGTTACTTAATTACTACCGATTTAGCTGCTCGCGGATTGGATATTCCAGAAATGAAGCATGTTATTCATTATCATTTGCCTTTGAAGGAAGAAGAATTTACACACAGAAATGGTCGTACTGCTCGTATGCTGGCTTCAGGAACCGCTTATGTTATCGTAAATGAAAGCGAAAAGAAACTCGATTATATTGATTACACCATGCCAGTAATGGAAGTCAGTTCCAATGTAGTTCTGCCAAAACCACCGCAATTTCAAACTATTTATATTAGTGGCGGGAAAAAAAATAAACTCAATAAGATTGATATTGTTGGTTTCTTTTCTCAAAAAGGGAAGTTAGAAAAAGGCGATTTAGGGTTGATTGAAGTCAAAGATTTTATCTCTTTTGCCGCTGTAAAATATAACAAAGTCAAAGAATTACTTCGATTAGTGAAAGATGAAAAAATGAAAGGGAAGAAATTTAAAATTGAAGTCGCCAGAAAAGTAATAAAGAAAGAAGAGGAGTAGAGAGACTTCAGATTGTAGATTTTAGTCTTCAAATTTCAGATAATAAAAAAACGAAAACACTTTGAAACACAAAGAGTTTTCGTTTTTTTGCTAATTGCTAATTGCTAATTGCTAATTGCTAACAGAAAGTTATATTTTCTTCACATACTGCGTGATGATAACGATTTGTTGGCCGTCAACTTTTCCTTCAATATATTCAGCATTTTCGTGATCTAAGCGAATGTTTCTAACGGCAGTTCCTTGTTTGGCCACCATACTAGATCCTTTTACTTTTAAATCCTTAATTAAAACAACAGAGTCTCCGTGTTCTAGAATTACGCCATTACTATCTCTGTGGATAATTTTATTGTCATCTTCTTCACCTTCGCCAGTGGCTTGTGCCCATGCCAAATCATCCTCGTCTAAGTACATTTGATCTAGTAATTCTTGATTGCGCAAACGACTTAACATACGCCAAGAAACAATTTGAACCGGAAGGTGTTCGCTCCACATGCTGTCATTTAGGCATCGCCAAAGGTTAATATCCATTTTTTCAGGATTTTCTATTTGGTCAATAAGCGTAGCGTTGATTAAAACAGATTCATCTAGTCCACCTTTTCGAGTGGGAAGAATTTGATATACTTTTAAATCTTCGGTAACACCTGAAAGTTCACATTTTCCTCCACTACGTTTGTTTAATTCTCTTTCTATACTCATTTTTAGTATTCTTAATTATTTTGCAAAAATAGCGCTAATTACTAGCTTTTACAACTTGTGGTCCGGATTGTTGCTATTTGTGTAATTTTACTCTTACTGCATCAGGAACTAGCATTTCATATTCGCCATGGTTTCTAATGACATCACGCACAATACTTGAGCTGATATAAGAAGTTCGAGCTGCGGTTAATAAAAAGACGGTTTCTATTTTGGACAGTCGACGATTGGTGTGAGCAATGGCTTTTTCAAATTCAAAGTCGGCGGGATTGCGTAGCCCTCTCAAAATGAAATTTGCGTTGATTTTGTGACACAAATCGATTGTCAATCCTTCATAAGTAATCACCGTGACTTTTGGTTCATTTTTGAAAGTCTCTTCGATGAAGCGTTTTCTTTCGTCTAATGAAAACATGTATTTTTTTTCGGCATTGACACCAATTGCAATTACGATTTCATCAAAAAGGGAAATTCCTCTTTTGATAATGTCTTCGTGACCTAAGGTTATCGGGTCAAATGATCCTGGGAATATGGCTTTTTTCATTTGTTTTTTGTGGTTGTGAGTTGCTAAGAACTTAGTGGTTTAGAATCTTAGCCACTCAAAAACTTAATTAAGTGCTAACTCAATTGCATTAGTAAACAAATCTTCGAGAGAAATACCTGCAGCTTTGGCTTGTTGCGGAATCAAACTTTCGGTGGTTAGACCAGGAATTGTATTCATTTCTAGCATGTGCGGTTCGCCATCTACAATAATGAATTCGCTTCGTGAAAAGCCTTTCATTTTCAAAACTTCATAAGCGCGTTTTGCAATGTCGCCAACTTTCTGAGTCATTTCATCAGGAACACGAGCTGGAGTAATTTCTTGTGATTTTCCCTCATATTTGGCCTCATAATCAAAGAAATCATTATCCGAAACAATTTCAGTAATAGGCAAGACAGTGATTTTTCCTTGGTAGTTAATTACACCAACAGACACTTCAGTTCCATCTAAGAAACTTTCAATGATGATTTCGTTATCTTCTTTATAGGCGATTTCGATAGCGATAGGTAATTCTGCTTCGGTTTTTACTTTAGAAATTCCAAAACTAGAACCCGCTTTATTCGGTTTTACGAAGCAAGGCAATCCTACTTTTTTTACGATTTCAGCAGTGTTTATTATGTCGCCTTTGTTTAGGTAATAAGAAGTTGCTGTTTTAATTCCATAAGGTTTTAAAACCGATAACAAGTCTCTTTTGTTAAAGGTCAATGCTGCTTGGTAATAGTCGCATGCCGTTTGTGGAATACCCAAAAGTTCGAAATAGGCTTGCAGTAATCCATCTTCTCCGGGCGTTCCGTGAATGGCATTGAACACACAGTCGAAGTTAATTTTTGTTCCGTTTGCAGTTACCGAAAAGTCATTGCGATCGATTGGGAATTCGGCATCATTTGCATCTACATATACCCATTTCTCTTTGAAGATGTGTATTCTATATCCAGTATACTTGGTTTTGTCAAGGGTTTGGTAGACTACGTTTCCGCTAATTAGTGAAATTTTGTATTCACTAGAATAGCCCCCCATGATGATTGCTATGTTTTTCATTTTAAAAGTTTAATCGGTTAACCGTTTAATCGATTCAATGATTAAACGTATTCAAAACAAAATTATCATTTTTTTTCAAACGAAATAGCTTTATCTTTGTTGCTTCTTAAAAAATTATATATGAGTTTACGCAAGTATCTTGGTAGTCGTGTTTTTTTCGGTCAATTGTTTTTTGCAATTGCTTTTGTAGCACTTTTAGGCTATTTTTTTATGTTTTGGTTGACCTACACTACAGATCATGGACATGAAATTTCAGTACCAAATTTATCTAAATTAACTGAAGATCAAGTAGAAGAGAAATTGGATGATTTAGATTTGGATTACGAATTATTAGACAGTGTGGATTATAGAAGTGATTTTCCGAAATTTAGTGTAGTAGAACAAGACCCTCTGCCCGGAACCAAAGTAAAGGTGGGAAGAAAAGTGTATATCAAGATTAATTCATCTGGTTTTTCGTCAGTACAGCTTCCTAATTTAATCGAAAAAACATACCGAGAGGTGGTTCCTACCTTAAAAGCGTTAGGACTTGAACCAGGCACGGTTACTTACATTCCAAATTTAGCCAAAGATATGGTTTTGGAAATACGTTTTAAAGGAAGAAATTTAAAAGCAGGGGATCGTGTTTTGAAAGCTTCTAAAATTGATTTGGTCTTAGGAGACGGAAAAGCGACTTATGAAGAAGTTATCGCCAATGATAGTTTGCAAGCACCAGCAGTAGAATCTGAAAAAACAGAGAATGAACAATAATACAGCGATTTTAGATTTAGAAGACGAATTGTTTGAACATTATCGATTTGAGGTTCCTAAAGGACAAGCCATTTTGAGAATTGATAAGTATCTGATGAATTTGATTCAAAATGCTACCCGAAACAAAATTCAGAATGCCGCTACGGATGGGAATATTTTTGTAAATGATATTCCAGTAAAATCCAATTATAAAGTAAAGCCGTTTGATGTGATTACTGTAATGTTGTCGCATCCCCCTTTTGAAAATCATATTTTACCCGAGGATCTTCCTTTGAATATTGTCTATGAAGATGCGGCTTTATTGTTAGTTAATAAAGACCCAGGTATGGTGGTGCATCCCGGACATGGTAATTATACAGGAACTTTAGTCAATGCCTTGGCACATCATTTTGATAACTTGCCAATGAATAGCAGTGAGCGTCCAGGCTTGGTGCATCGAATAGATAAAGATACTTCAGGATTGTTAGTAGTGGCCAAGACCGAAGCTGCCATGACACATTTGGCCAAACAATTTGAGGCTAAAACAACAGAGCGTGAATATATTGCATTGGTTTGGGGGAATGTTACTGCTGAAAGAGGGACAATTGAAGGAAATCTATCGCGTCATTTGAAAGATCGTATGCAAATGGCCGTTTTTGAAGACCCTGAAATAGGGAAACCAGCCATCACACATTATCAAGTTTTAGAGCGGTTCGGTTATGTTACTTTAATTTCTTGTCAATTAGAAACGGGGCGTACCCATCAAATCAGGGCACACATGAAGCACATTGGGCATCCCTTGTTTAATGATGAGCGCTATGGAGGGCATTTAATCTTAAAAGGAACAACGTTTACGAAATACAAGCAGTTTATTGAAAACTGTTTCAAAGCATTACCAAGACAAGCGCTGCACGCCAAAACATTAGGGTTTGTGCATCCGACAACTGGAGAAATGATGCGATTTGATACGGAAATTCCAACAGATTTTCAGGATTGTATTGATAAGTGGCGTAATTACTGTAAAACGCACGAAACTAACGAGGAATAAGCAAAAAGGACTTGACAACAAAATGGCAAGTCCTTTTTTTATTAGTTCTGCTGAGTTTTTTGTGAAAAACTTAAATAAGAAAAATTAATCCAGCCTTCAAAAGCAACCGCAAGGAAATAAACCATTAAGGTCATTAAGAAATTAAGTTTTATTTTTTTTAAATTACCTTATTATTTTAATGGTTAAAATAATTAAGGCTGTACTTTATATTTCAAAAAACAAATTTTATTCCTAGTTCAATCCAGAATCCATAGTAGAAATTTGTCTTGTATAGGAAGTCCAATAGCTCCTTTTTATTGATTAAATAGGAATTTTCTCGATTAGGATACTGTTTTGATTTTTGTCGAGATAAGTGCAGGTTTTTTCGATAATGTTTACGGTCCATTGAGCAATTCCGCATTGAGCCGCATGGTTACAAAAAGTAAGATAATCCGTTTGGCCTTCTTGATGCATGACCAAAAATTCGATGAAACGTTCTTTTTGAACCGACTCGGCCACTAGTAATGGAGTATAGGTTTCTGTTGCAGTGGTTCGGTAGTGATTTTTGCCAAAATATTCAACATGACCGTCAATAACAAAAGTATCATAGCCCAAAACACCCAAAGTAATCAATTCTTGAATATATTTTGGAAAATCAGCTCCAGATTTTACTTTGGCATGAGCCGTTTTGATTTGTTCAATAGTAAACATGGTATATTTTTTAAAGTGAAATAAAATCGCTTGTTTTCGGGAATGCATTGAAGGAATCAATCACAATTTGTGGTGTTGGACTAGCTAGTTTTCTGAGTCTAGTATCCATCCAGGCGCCATCTACGGTAATTGTAGCGCATAAAACATCTTCTCGGTACAATTCGTGAACGATGGTCCAGCGAGAGGCATCGGGTTTCATCTTGGCAATTTTAGTATGTAAAATAATGAGATCTGCTAAATGAATTTCTCTTTTAAAAACACATTCTTCTCTAAATAATACGGGTCCAATGTGCTGTGATTTCATTACTTGAAGTGTTAGCCCTAATTCTTCAAGAATTTCAATACGGTGCTGTGCTCCAAAGTCATAATAAGCACTGTGTCGCATGTGAAAGTTGGGGTCAAGATCTGACCATCTTATAGAAAGTTGTTTGCTAAATGTTGGCATAAACGTTGTTTTTTGAACTTTTTTTGAATTTGCAAAAGTAATACATAAATCCAAGAGAGCTAAAGAATTAAATTGAAATTAACAACTAATTTTTTTTAAGTCGTGACGAAATACAAAAGGTCTTTTTAAAGCGTAAAACTTTAAAAAGACCTCATTGTTTTAGTATTCCTTAGCGATAAAGTTTACTATAATCAAGGGATCAACCTGTGTTTTTCAGTCCACTAGAGATAGAGTTAACAATACTCAATAGTTTGGTCAGAATTTTATTTTTCTCAATACTATTTTCATCTGTGAGGTTTCTCCATTGAGTTAAATATTTCAGGTGTAGTTGATGTAGAACTTTAAGTTTTTCATTTCTCCACTCTAAATTATCATATTGTCCGCTTCTTCTTTTGGTTGCTGGTTCATCAAATAATTCTTCAATGATTGAGAATCCATTATGATAATCAGTAAGAATTTTATCCATGAAAAGTTTTCTTTCGGCTTCGTTTTCATCCAATTCAGCGTACCAATTCATCATTTCTTTATTAGAAAGGATTAAGTTAGTTTCGGTTTGAATCATTAAGAATTTAAGGAACGTCCAATTTTCAACATTGTTTTTGAATGTTTTGAAATCTTCGGGACGCTCTTCTTTTAATGTTTTCAAAGCTTCACCTAGTCCGTACCAACCTGTGATGGTGATTCTCGATAAGTTCCAGCTAAATACCCAAGGAATTGCTCGTAAGTCATTTAGTGTACGAGTTCCTGTTCTTCTGGCAGGTCTAGATCCGATTTTACTTTTTTCTAGTACATCGATACAAGTTACTTTTCCATAAAACTCAATAAATCCAGGAGTTTCGATTAAATTTTTGTAATGTTCACAAGATTTTTGAGATAAAAATTCCATGATTTCTAGAGGGAAAGCTGCATCATCCGTTTTTTCTTTGCTCAAAATCGTTTGTTTTGCGACACCAGAAGCCAAGGCATTTAAATTGTAAGTAGCCGTTAATGGGTTACCAAATAATTGTGCCATAGTTTCTCCTTGAACCGTCAATTTGATGGTGCCGTTAACCGTATTTGTTGGCATACTTTCCAGGAAACGATGATATTTTCCGCCACCTCTACTGATGGTTCCTCCTGTTCCGTGGAAAAAGAAAATAGCAGTTCCGTTCTTTCTTCCTACAGCCGATAAGGCTTTTTCAGCTTTATAAAGATTCCATTTACTAGCAATTGTCCCGCCATCTTTATTACTATCACTGTATCCAAGCATTACTTCTTGTTTGTAATCAAGAAAAGCAGCTCTTTGTTTTGTGATGGTGTTTTGTAAAAAGGATTCTAGAATTTCTGGTCCGTTGTCAAGATCTTCGATGGTTTCCAATAGGGGCACCACTCTAATTTTTGCATTAAGCAATTGTGTTTCTCTCATCAAAAGATACACCACTAATAAGTCACTCAAACTTCTGGTCATACTCACTATGAAGGATCCAATACCGTCTGCGCCATATTGGCTCACATGTTGTCGAACCACTCTGTAGCAATCTAATACATTGTCAGCCTCTGGGCCATAAGAGACGGTAACATCTGTAATTAAGGAATGACTTTCTAATGTTTTATTTAAAAACGCTACTCTTTTTTCTTCCTTCCAGTTTTCAAAATCAAAATCTTTCTCCCCATTCGTTTTTAAGATTTGAGAAATGGCTTTGTCATGAAATGTACTGTTTTGACGAATGTCTAATTTAGCCAAGTGAAAACCGAAACATTTTACCGCTCTTTCAATTGGGAAAAGTAAATCATCAGCTAATCCTTTCAATCCATTATCCACTAATACTTCTCTTAAGAATTTTAAATCTTCTTCGAGGGCAACACTTGATTTGTAGTAAGATTGTGAATCTGCAGTTTTATCTGAAACAGTATTTTTCAATTGCACCAAAATCAAACTTACATATTGTCTCCAAGGTTCGTAAGGATTTCTTTTGATGCTATTTTGGCCTGCTTGACCCAGAATTTGTGCTTTTTTTTCAATCGCTTCGGTTAATACAAAGGGAATCGGATTGTTTATAGCAGAGATTGAAAGACGACTGGCAAGCGTTAATAATTGATTTTTGAGTAAAAATAGTGCGGTTTGTCTGTGCAATATCAATGTTTCTTGCGTGATATTTGGAGTTACTAATGGATGTCCATCACGATCTCCACCTACCCAACTTCCGAAATTTATCTTTGGAAATACATCTGGATTCTTAATTTTATTGGGGTTTAACCCCATTTCAATCCAAGAGCTTTTGAGTTGTTGGTCGCTTTTTTCTAATACCGCTGGAAAAACTTTACTTAAATAATGAATAACATTTGATCTTTCGTCAGTAATGTCTGGTTTTTCAAGATAAATTTCTCCTGTTCTCCACCATCTTTCTAAAAGGGAAATGATTTTTTCTTTGTTTTCAAAAAGTTCAATTTTACTTAAAGCAGTGTTTTCTCTTTGTACCAAAAGCAGGTACAATTCACGATGTATTTCTATTACAGTTACCCTTTTGGCCTCGGTTGGGTGAGCGGTCAAAACCGGAATTACATGCGTTGCAGCTATTGTTTTAAGCATATCTTCCTCAGTAATACCTTGCTCTTTCCAAATTTTGAAAGCCTCAGCCCAAGAACCTCTGGTAGAATCAATATTGAGTTGATTTTCAGTTTTTCTTCGGTATTGAGTTGCAGCATTTTCTTCCACCAAGGTCATTAATTGAAAGTAAATACTTAAAGATTGAATTACTTTTTCACTCGGAATGTCATCATTGTCTTGGTTAGCTAACGATTTTGGTTCGTTTTTGATTAAAGCAATAATTTTTAGCTCATTAATGCGAGACAGCATTTCTAAATAACAATCAATGATGAAATTTCGATCATTGGTTATTTTTTGAAACGGTGATTTGAGTTTTGTCATAATGATTCAAATTTATTTTAATTAGAAATAAAAAAACAACCTATTTTACTTCATAACAAGCTTGCAAAGTCTCACATTTTTTATACGTTTAATCTTGTTATTTTTTTAAAAATGGTCATAAACAAATATAAAAAATGTTAGTCTTTATTTAGCTTACAAATATCATGTAATCTTTATTTATGTTTTTTTTAGGCGTTTTTTTTAGATATTATTTTCTATTTAAAACTTTATTATTTCCGGTATTTCAATAGATTTAGCTTTTTTTGAAAGGTGTCTTTGAAAGATCCTACAACGATTGAAAACACAATTTTTTGACTGCATTTTCAGATTTTTTGCATTTTAAGAGTCAATAATTATAGCTGGTTTATTGGCTTATTTTTGAATAAAAGAGGAGCTAAAAGGAATGCGTTTAAATAAAATATTTAACATATTATTAATAAATTATTTCTTTATTACTAATTAGTTATAGTGAACAACTAGCTTGTTTTAATACAGTACATGTAACCGATTTTTAAACTTGGGGTAAGTGTAGGGAGATGATTTCGTTAGTTTGATTAGTCCTTTAAGTCAATGAAAAAGAGAAAAACCGTTACAATTTCTGCAACGGTTTTCTGGTCTAAAGGCATTTTTAAAGGATTTCCATTGCAATCATGCAAGCTTTCATCGATTGATAAGTTCTTTCTATGTTATGGTCTAAGCCAATTGAAAACCGAATGAGTCCATCGGTTAATCCCATTTCGGCTTGTTCTTCTAATGGGATTTCACTAGAAGTTGAGGTGCCAGGTGCACTAAATAAGGTTTTGTAAAAGCCTAAGCTCACCGCAAGATATCCCAAATTACAATCTTGCATTTTTTCCATCAATGCATTGGCCTTATCTAATGACCCTACATCGATGGTCATCATGCCTCCAAAACCATATTCTGGATTGATCATTTTTTTGTAAATTTCATGACTTGGGTGACTGGCTAATCCAGGATAGACCGTCTTTAATCCATCCTTTTCAAAACGCTCGGCTAAATATTGGGCATTATAACTGTGTTGTTTCATTCGGATGTGTAAAGTGCGTAGGTTTTTCATCACACTAGCAGATCGCAAGCTATCCATGGTGGGGCCAAGAAGCATACTTGCTCCTGTATTCACATTTTTTAGGCTATCGATAAATGCACGACTTGCACAAGTTACTCCACCCACCGTATCACTGCTGCCATTAATGTATTTAGTTAAACTATGAATGACGATATCAGCGCCTAATTTTGCTGGGGCAACAGATAATGGTGAAAAAGTATTGTCTACTACCAGTGTTAATTGGTGTTTTTTTGCAAGTATAGACAGACTTGCAATGTCGGCCACTTCTAAAAGGGGGTTGCTAACCGTTTCACAATACAATACTTTAGAGTTTGGTGTAATCGCAGCCTCAATAGCGTCTAGTTTCGTAATATCAACGAAAGTTGTAGAAATTCCCAATCGTGGCGCGAAATTTTTTAAGAAAGCGTAGGTGCCACCATAGATAGTTCTGCTGGAAACAACATGATCTCCTGCACTACATAATTGTAAAAGTGTTGGAGTAATCGCCCCCATTCCAGAAGCCGAAACGTTAGCCGCTTCAGTACCTTCCATAGCTGCAATGGCTTGATCCAAATACAAATTGCTAGGCGAGGAGTGACGGGAATATAAATAGCACCCTTCCATATTGCCCTCAAAGGTGTCAAACATGGTTTTTGCTGATAAAAAAGTGTAGGTTGATGAATCCGAAATCGAGGGATTTACCCCACCAAATTCACCAAAATACTGTAAGTCTTGAATGTTATCTGCTGGATTGAAGTTGTTCATGAGTATTGGTTAGTTTTAATTTATTTATCTTCAAAATAAATAAAGACTAGAATGATTGTCAATAGTGTGAATTTATTATAGATTTTTTTTGTATCATAAATGTTTTGTATAGAATATAAATCTATTTTTGTGAATTGAAAATAGAAATAATAGATTTTTATTCATTTACGCTTGTAAAGAAACTAATAGGTGGACCTTGTGTCGGCTTTTACGTAAATATGGAAGTATGTTTTTAGATGCCATCGATAAGAAACTTTTGGTTTTATTGCAAACTGATAGTAAAAAAACAAATAAAGAACTCTCTTTAAAGCTCAATCTCTCAGTGACTGCCGTATATGAACGCATTAAAAAGTTAGAAAGAGAAGGGATTATTCAGCGATACGTAGCCCTAGTTGATAAATCGAAAATAGCCAAAGGATTTGTGGTTTTTTGTCATTTAAAACTAATTCAACACACTAAAGAATTTCTTACGCGATTTGAAAATGAGGTGGTTCAATTGCCAGAAGTATTAGAATGTCATCATGTAAGTGGTGATTATGATTATATTTTGAAAGTTTTAGTAAAAGACATGGAGGCGTATCGAGAATTTTTAGTTACTAAATTAACTACACTGCAGCATATCGGTAGTACACATAGCACTTTCATGATAAGTGAAGTAAAGAACTCCACCATCATTGATTTTTAAAGGGTTTGATTTATTGAAAAGGTATTACTTTGAAGTTATTTTTTCTTAGGAGTAGCAGCCAAATATCTTTTGATATAAGTGTCAAATTTAGGTAGGCTAGCATCTTCGTAAATTGTAATAAACTGCAGAAATTGCATATACCCATAAATATACGGATTCTGAGAAGCCTGTTGATAATTTTCAGAAAAGTAACTTTGAATTGAGGTCCCTTCTGGAATAGGATTTGGTAATTTCGCCCACATTTTTTTGGCGTAGCGATAACATTTTTCTAATTCCTTTTGCTTTCCTTGTTTTTTCCACCAAAGCATGGCGATACAATTGGCTAAATATTCACTTTCATAGGAGCCTAAAACGTTGCCTTCCACTTCGTGTTGCAAGGCATGACCTAGTTCGTGAGGTAAATAAAAACCATTAAAAAATAAACCAAACACTTCTTTTCCGGCGACTTCTCCTCCAGAAACTTCATAAAAAAAAGCTTTTTGTTGAGGAATAACTTGTGACCATAAAGGTAAATTGGCTGTTTTTTCTTTTCCTTCTCCATCATAATAGATAAGATATGGGGTCGTATTGAGACGTGTTTTTAATACCAAAATGGTTTTAGGGCTTATCTTAGTGATATCTTTGATAAAGGTATCTGAAATGAGATTGGCTTGTTTTACCAAAGCAGTCGAATCTGAAAAGGTTGAAAACCACTCTTTCTGGGCTATCGATATTGAAGAACAAAAGAGTAGGGCGATAATTAGTATTTGTTTTTTCATGGAGTGTATTTTTTATAAGTACCTGTTAAATAGTTGTTTATCAAAAATACAAAAAAGAATAGTCCTTTTTTAAAAAGCAAAGAAAAACAATCCAATTATCTGAAGTGTAGTATCGTCTACAGTGATGAAGGCGTTTGGTTATCATTGATTCAAGTTAACCAAGAAAGAGAACCATAAAAAAAGCGCTTTAACAAAAATGTAAAAGCGCTTTTTGTAAGCTTTATGTTTTCTATTTTTTAAGTTGCTTTTCGTTAGCGTTTGGAGGAAGTATTTTTTTCTTAAAAATGGGGATAAAATAGGAGACTGTATAGTTGAATCCTACACCAAAATCACCATCATAGGTTCTGTTGAATCCTGGTATGTAAAGATTTTCGAAACCATTAGGTTCTTTGTTGGTAATGATTCGGTTCAAACGAATACTAAATCCTACAAATACATTATTGAAAACTTTGGCTTTGATCCCTGCAACAACTTCTATCCAGGATGCAGACAAACCACTATAATTTTTTCCAGAAATGATAGGAGGGACTTCTCCCCAATATGGATTAGGGTTGTAGATTTTATAGCTATTCAATTGTTGACTGAAAGTTGAAAATCCTGCGCGCATTCCAATGGAAATTATATTTTCCATATCTAACCAGTTTTCATATACATTGTAATCAAAACCAGCTTTCACATAGGTTCCTTTGGCTGTAGAAGTCAATCGATCGTCTTCTGTAGTTTTATTTTCTGAACCTAATTCGGCAGCCAAATAGTATTTTTTCGTCAGTCGATAATCTCCCACTAATTCGATGCCCTTGTAATTGCTGTCATAAAAACCGCGAGTCAGTTTGTATAAATCTGCCCCCACACGAAGTCCATAGCGATTAATTTTCGGAACAATACTGTCGGTTTCTTTCTTTTTTGGAAGTTTTTCTATTTCTTGTTTAGGTTTTGCAGGAAGTATATTTTCTGCTTTTAGTGGAGTACCAATATTTTCTTGTGCTTGGGAAAAAAACATTGAAAAGACAAGGCAAACACTAAAAATAGATCGCAAGATGTGTTTCATTTTCATCGTTTATATTGTTTTTTTGTAGAGATACCACTTTCATCCATTTCTGATCAATTATAGAGCCGTCACTGTGTTCAAATGGTTTTTGAATATTCATTACAAACAACGTTTTAAATCCACATGCTCTGGAGACAAAAACTTCATTAGTGGTGTAATTGAACTTCAAAACATCGGTATTGATGAATATTGGATTCGAATTTCCAGAATTTAAAATGAAACTAAAAGTTGTGGTAGTTGTATTTGTTTTCAGTGGAATCGAAATAGAGTTTCCATTAAATAAGTATTTTGAATCTCCAGTTGCCGTTGGATTAAAAATTATTCCTGTACTCATTCCTTCTCCAATAACTTTTAAGTTACTTACGTTTTTCAATTCTGTAGGGTTGTTGATGTCAAAGAATTTAATCACCATTCTAGGTGTAGTAGGCGTATTGGCATCGCAAATATCATCTTTCTCACAACTTGAAAAAGCGAAACAAAACACCAACAGTAAAAGGGTTATTTTTTTCATTTAAAACTATTTATTTATACGGATAAATCATTCTATGGTTTAAAAATCCAACCGCAAAGTACACAAGTTATTTTACTTTTTGAATCTGTGAAAATCTGTGTAATCTGTGTCAACATTTAACTGCAAAGCCCACAAAGAAAAACTCTTAAATGCCCTTCAATACCTTATATGGTTAAAAAATCCAACCGCAAAGACCGCAAAGATTTACGCAAAGCCCACAAAGAAAAACTCTTATATGCCCTTCAATACCTTCTATGGTTTCAAACCTCACAAACCATTAAAAAAAAACTTCAATGACTTATATGTTTACAAAATTTAACGACGTTCCAACAACACCACATTCTCCACGTGATGCGTTTGCGGAAACATATCGACAGGTCGAACGCGCGTCACTTTGTACTTCTCATCCATCAAAGCCAAATCACGAGCTTGTGTAGCCGAATTACAACTCACATACACCACTTTTTGAGGCTCAATTTTCAAGATTTGATCAATAACCGCCGCGTGCATTCCGTCTCTTGGTGGATCCGTTATGATTACGTCGGGTTTGCCGTGTTGCGCGATAAAAGCTTCGTTGAACACCACTTTCATATCTCCTACAAAGAACTCACAATTCGTGATATTATTTCGTTCGGCGTTGGCTTTGGCGTCTTTAATTGCTTCGGGCACGCTTTCAACACCAATCACTTTTTTGGCTTTTTTCGATACAAACTGAGCGATGGTTCCCGTTCCTGTGTACAAATCATACACCGTTTCGTTACCAGTCAATCCAGCGAAATCTCTTGTGATTTTGTATAGTTCGTACGCTTGATCCGAGTTGGTTTGGTAAAACGATTTGGCGTTGATACTAAATTTCAAACCTTCCATTTCTTCCAAAATGTAATCGCGTCCTTTGTACAATTTGATGTTCGTATCATATAACGTATCGTTTGCTTTGTTGTTGATAACGTACTGTAAAGACGTAATCTGCGGAAATTTGGCATACAAATGATCCAACAACAACTCTCTATTGGCTTGATCGTCTTCAAAAAACTGAATCAACACCATAATTTCGCCAGTCGATGCGGTGCGCAACATAAGCGTACGCAACAAGCCTTCGTGCGCTCTTGGGTTAAAGAACGTCAAACCATTTGCATTGGCAAATTCACGCACTTCGTTGCGAATCGCGTTCGAAGGGTCTTCTTGCAAATGACATTTATTGATGTCTAGGATTTTGTCCCACATTTTCGGAATATGAAAACCCAAGGCATTTTTATTGTCCAATTCCTCGCTGCTTCCTATTTCGTCTTCGGTGAGCCAACGGCTGTTCGAAAACGAAAACTCCATTTTGTTGCGGTAGAAAAACTGTTTTTCAGAACCCAAAATCGGTTCGAAATCCGGTATTTCAATTTTACCAATTCGTTGCAGGTGGTTTTTAACCTCGTTGTGTTTAAAAAACAATTGCTGGCTGTACTTCATATTTTGCCATTTGCAACCGCCACACACCCCAAAATGCTCACAAATTGGTTCAACGCGGTGTTCCGAGAACTCGTGAAACTTCACCGCTTTGCCTTCATAATAGGCTTTTCTTTTCTTGAACGTTTGCACATCTACTACGTCGCCGGGCACGACATTCGAGATGAACACTACTTTACCGTCGGGCGCTTTTGCCACCGACACGCCTTTTGCTCCAGCATCAAGGACTTTTATCTGATGAAAGACAACTTTGTCTGTATTTTTCTTTGCCATGGCGCAAAAATAAGGCATTGAAACGTTTTACAAATTCAATTTTAGAATTTTTTTTGAAAACACTTATATTATTATTGTATTTGATTGTTATAGGTCAACGGCATTAAGAATATTGAAAAAAATTAGGATCGTTTTAATGCCTCTTTAAACTACTGCTTTGCTGTTTTTTCACAGATACAGTTGTCGGTTAAAAATCCGTAGTTTTTTATGCAAAATGAAACAGTCTTGGTTTTTATAAAATGCCATTGGCAAAGTGACTATTAAATATTTTCTTTTTGGTTTTGCCAATATCTTCTTTATTTCATTATGAAACAAAGGTTTATATTTTTAACCCATAATATGTAGTAGACCTAATAGGAAAGGGATTTATTCAATAAAAGCATAAGCTCAAGGTCTATGTTTGATGAAGGAAACAACCTTCAATGAATACCTATAAAAAATTTAAATCAGTAGGCTGCTACTTTTATGATTTGAATTTAAAAATGGAAGAAACAATCGAAACTTATCTAGAACAGCACTATATATAAACATTAGTGAAAAGTGTTCTTAGTTTTGTAGAAGAAATCCATTCACTGAATTCTGCTAAAAAATATTTAAATGGTGATCTAATTTTAGGTATAACATATTTCTATTGCGGAATCTGGTAGTAAGGTAGATTTCTTAATTTATAATTTGTTTTTTATCTCGTCTTTATTGTGTATAAAGTGCTACAAAACAGTATATTATGTGTTTTTTTTATGATTTGTTTATTGTTTTTCAACGAGGTTTAGTTAACTTTATGTGCGTTCTGAAAAAAAATATATAAATCAAAGTTTTTTCAAAAATCCAAAAAAATGTAAGTTCAAACAACATGTCACCATTTCTGACTTATAATTTAACCTAAAAAATGAATGTTATGAAAAGAAAATTATTTTGCCCAAAGACCTTAGTGTTTGTAGTAGTAATGAATTTTTGTTTCAACTTTGTTACATCACAAAGTCTCCCTTTTAACTGCGATTTTAATGCTTATCTATTTCAGTACAATGACGTGTATGCGATAGATTTGGCGTCGGGTACTTCTGTGTTATTGAAGGAAAATGTCACACCGGGTAGTATTAATGCTGTAGGATACAATCCTACAGATGGTTACATTTGGGGATATCTGAGCTCCCCCTCAAAATCGATTGTTCGTGTTGGGAAAGATTTTACAGCCACAATTTTTAATATAGAGCAGTTACCATCCAGTGGCAGTTATGTAGGCGATATAAGTCCCGAGGGAATCTATTATTGTAAAGGCAATGGATCTTCTTATTCTAAAATAGACCTAAATCCATTATCTCCCAGTTACTTACAATATCTTGGCTTGAACACACTTGCTTATGATATTGTTATTCACGATTGGGCTTTCAACAGTGTTGATGGAAAATTGTATGCTGTATCGCAAGGAGGTAATATTTTGTACAGAATCGATCCCCAAAATGGAGGGATTACTAACCTTGGTTTGGTTCCAATATTAACGGGTAATAATTATACGTACGGTGCTGTGTATTTTGACAAAGCGGGAAATTTTTATATCTCTACCAACCAAACAGGAACGGTCTATATTGTTAAGAATGTGTCTGGATTAACAGGTTCAAATGCAATGATTTCTAACCTTTTTGCTTACGGACCTTCTGCGAGTTCAAACGACGGTGCGCGTTGTCCCACAGCTCCTGTTCTTATTGAAGAATGTGATAATGGTATTGATGACGATGCCGACGGTTTAATAGATTGTGAAGATCCATCTTGTTCCGGATATTCGGGTTGTCCAGTAATTGTTCAAAATGTTTCTACCGGAAATCAAGGTGGCCTAGAAAGTAATAATCGACTTTCAGAATTGATCAGTAAACGTAATTACGATAGAACAAAAACCGCCTACAAATTCGACGTAAACAAAGCCAAAAAAGTACGTCAACAAGATAAATTTTCAAAAAACTCTGGTGAATCAATTTTAAAACAATACATTCCACTTAATAAAATTAATGAAGACGAAGTTGTCAATTCAACGCCTACTGATTTATCAGCAATCACTAATGCATCAGAGGTGTATTCAGTAGATTATAGAAAGAATAATCATACAATCGCCTCTATTTTGGCCTTGAAAACAGACAACAAAGTGTACGAACACACAAAGTATATTTGCGATCGTTTACTTGGAGGACAAATCATCTCGGTTTCGACTATTCATATCAACGACGAGCCGTTTATCAAAACAATAATTAAAAACGCGGATAATTCCACCGAATATGTGCTTAGTTTTTCTGCCAAGAAAATTAATAACGATGCAAATTTTGGCATTGAAAGCCATTGGAATATAGATAAATACACGCAAAATGTTGGATATTTCAATTTTCAAATTTGGACCAATTCAGTAGATGATCTTTATAGTCTAGGGCTAGAGATTATTAATTTACTAAATCAACAGAAATCTATTTTAGAATATAAAACTTCTACACCGCCAACAGTTTTTGTAAGAAAAGGAGCTTATGTAAATGGGCAGCTTCAACTGCAAATTATAAATACCAATGCTACAGGATCAGTAATTTTTGATGCAGGAATTAGAAAAACTGAAACATCCGTAGAAGAAAAATTAAACAATTCTTTGATTTTAGATAAAAAGTTTTTGTCTAACATAACCATTGAAACAGGCAATTTGTTTGATATAGGGTTTAGAATTGGAGATGGTATTGCTACGCCTGACGATTTGTTTTTATCTGACGGATCTTGGGGAGTAGATGCTCCTAAAAATAATTCATCTGTAACGCAATATACTGTAACTCAAAATTCAGAAAAATTTGCTGATAATACATATAAAATTGAACGTAATGTACTATTGAAAGCCATAACGTCTGATTACGTTTCTGCTTACAAAGCGCTTACTCCACGATTTGCTCCTGTTGATTTGTCTGCATACAAAAGTTTGCATTTGAAAGCGAAAGGAAACGGAATACTTGAAATAATTTTGATTAAAAACAGTATTTCAGACTGGGAAAAACAATATAAAAAATCTATTGTGATGAGCGATGAGTTGAAAGATTTTGCAATTCCACTTTCTGAATTTACTTCGAGTATTGGTTTACCTTTAGTTTTAAATGATTTAAAAACGATAACTTTTAAGATGACTAGTTCCGATGGACAAAGTTCGGTTAAGGAAATGGATCTTCAGATGATTCAGTTCTCTAAAGACTTGACGCTTTCAGCTACCGCATTTAAAGATATTGAAAATGATATTTCTCTAATTCCTAATCCAATGGGTCAAAATTCAATTTTAAAATTCACTTCAGTGCTAGCAGGAAAAGCGAAGCTTGAGATATTGAATTCCTCTGGTACATTAGTTAAAGAAATGGAGTTAGAGGTGGTAAGCGGAGTTAACCAAATTAGTATATCACGTGATAATTTAGCTTCGGGGGTATATTTTTGTAAAATATCTGGTACATCAATTAACATTGAGGCTCAAAAGTTGATTGTAAAATAGCTTTGTCTTAATTATTGTGATGAGAGCATAAAATCGGTTTCAAATTTCATTCGACAAACGATATCATAATAATTTTTCCAAAATAAAATTCTAGCATACAAAATTTGACCATTTCATAGTGTTAATACTGTGGAATGGTCTTTTTTTTAACCTTGGATGTTTAATCTTATGTTTTTTACTTTTTTTAGAATTATAAAAGGTAGCATAACTATTCTTGTTTTTTGAATAGATTCCCTTATTTTTGAGTATAAAATTATAAAATATGACAACAAACACTGTTCAGCTACATCGCGTTTTGGCGGCACCAGTAGCAAAAGTATTTAGAGCATTTGTCGAGGCAGATGCCATGGCTTCTTGGTTACCTCCTTATGGTTTTGTTTGTAAAGTAAACCATTTGGAAGCCAAAGTTGGCGGAACCTATCGAATGTCGTTTACCAATTTTACAACAGGCAGTAGTCATTCGTTTGGAGGTGAATATCTAGAAATACTACCCAACGAAAAATTGAAATATACCGATGTTTTTGATGATCCCAATTTGCCAGGTCAAATGATTACTACGATTCAGTTTGAAACGGTTTCGTGCGGGACTCAACTTTGGATTACGCAAGAAGGGATTCCAGAGGTCATTCCAACAGAAATGTGTTACTTAGGTTGGCAAGAATCGCTAGAGAAACTAAAACGTTTGGTAGAGCCTAATATTCCTGATGCATAATTCAAATACTCACATTTTAAACTTGTAATTATGGCTAAAATAAATCCATATATTCATTTCAATGGCAATGCCGAAGCTGCCTTTTTATTTTATCAATCGGTTTTTGGTGGTGAGTTCACCGTGTTGTCACGTTTCAAAGACATCGCTTCTGAAGAAAATCCTATAGCAGATCATGAAACGCATAAAATTATGCATATCGCATTACCAATTGGTGATTCGAATTTACTTATGGGAAGTGATGTTCCCGAGGTGTTGGGACAAGTAAATGAAAACGAAAACAGAAGTAAAATTATGATTAGTGCTGCCAGCAAAGAAGAAGCGTATCATATTTTCAACGGACTTTCAGCAGGAGGAACGGTTGAAGTACCAATGGATGAAAGCCCTTGGGGAACGCTATTTGGTATGTTTCGTGACCAATTCGGAATTGAATGGATGATAGATTTTAATCCTGAACAAGTTGTTTAAAATTTAGGGTCGTGTTTTTTGGTGCCGGATAGCAGACAATGTCATTAAGTTAAGAGATTTTAGATTGAAGATTAACGATTCTTGATTTTAGATTTGGAGCAAGTGAGTAAAAATTATATGATTTTCAGCATCTTATACATCAGTAATCAAAAATCGTTAATCAAAAATCAGCAATCATTTTATCATTTAATCCTTAACTTAAGACATTGGGATAGCAGCCAATGTCATTAAGTTAAGGTTTTTTTGTGTCATTCTGAGGAACGAAGAATTTCATAATGTGAACAATCTGTTTGATTCCTCCTCTGTTGGAATGACAAAATAATAAGTCTTTTTCCTTAACTTAACGACATTGGCATCACGCCCAAATTAGGCTTTTTCTTTTTCGAAACGGTCGATGACTTCTTGGTAATAGGCCAAGGTGGTTTTGGCGATAGAGGCCCAACTGAATTGTTGGAGTACGCGTTGACGACCGGCTTTTCCCATTTGGTTGGCCAAAGCTTCGTTGTCTAGCAAGAGATTGACTTTGGTTGCAAAATCTTGTTGGAAGGCTTGGGGATTGGCGGGGTTAAAATCGGTTCGGGAAACGGGGGCGAGGGGTACCAAAAATCCGGTTTGTCCTTCGACGATGATTTCGGGTATGCCGCCTACGGCGCTTCCTACTACGGGTGTTTCGCAGGACATCGCCTCGAGATTGATGATGCCAAAGGGTTCGTATAGCGAGGGGCAGGCGAACACGCGGGCGTGGCTGTAGAGCACTTTTACTTTTTCTCTTGGGAGCATTTCGGAGATGAGGATGACGCCTTCGCGGGTGGCTTTTAGCTCGGCGATGAGTAGTTCGGTTTCGGCGGCGATTTCGGGGGTGTCGGGGGCGCCTGCACACAATACGATTTGGCAATTGGCATTGAAATGTTGTGCCGCAGCGATGAGTTGCGAAATGCCTTTTTGACGTGTGATGCGTCCCACAAACAGCACAAACGGAATGTTAGCGTTTATGCCTAATTCGGTCAACAGCGCATCATCAAAAGTGGGTTGGTAAAAATCGGGGTCGATGCCATTGTGAATCACCGTAACTTTTTCGGGCGCTACGCCATAGGCTTCGATGACATCGGTTTTCATTTGTTCGCTTACGGCAATCACACCATCGGCAGAGGCGTAGGCGTGTTGCTCTAACCAACGCGATAGGAAATAACCGTTGCCGAGTTGCTCGACCTTCCAAGGGCGGTGGGTTTCGAGACTGTGAGTGGTCAAAATAAGCGGTACTTGTAGCAGTTCGCGCGTAAAAACGCCTGCTAAATGGGTGTACCAAGTGTGGCAGTGCACAATGTCGGCCTCGGGTGTGGCTTGCGCCATCTCGACATTTTTACTCAGGTTATGAAACATTTTGATGTGCTCATTGCTAGGGTCTTCCATCTTGGTCAAGCTGGAGGTGATGCCTTGCACGTGCATATTTTGGGTGGTTTCGGATTGTGCCCCAAAACAGCGGACTTCTACTTGGGCGAGTTTGGCCAATTCTTGGCTTAAAAAATCAATATGTACGCCCGCACCACCATAAATGTGCGGAGGAAATTCATTACTGTAAAGGGCTATTTTCATACGAAGATTTTATTTGTTTTTTAAAGGAATATGTAATTCGCATATCTCTTTAACTTCATTAACGACTAATTAACGGTTATGCTCATTTCATACGAAGATTTTTAGAGAAGTAAAAAAGCTTTGTTTTTTGTTTTTATAAAACTATAAAATTTAAGCGAGAAAGTAGCCGTGAATTCGATGATAATTTGAAAGGGAATCGTCTTAATTTGTAGTATTTATGAATTTTTATGGTAATTGTTTTTTTTATGACAATTTGATAGCTGAGTACAGGCTAAAACTATAGTACTTAAATCAGCCCTATAATTTGATTGGAAGAATTTTGATAAAAAAAAATTAACCACATAGAGCCATAGATTAATAGCAAACAAGTAAAGAATATATAGAAATACTACTATTTTACACATAGAATGTCTATGTGAATAGTAAAACGTCTATTTTTTTCTATTTAGAATCTACAAATTCTATGCTTCTATATGTGGTAAAAAATAATTTCATCCAACGGGTACTCAAGTAAATCAACATAGAATAAATAGAAATTGCACTATTTTTCACATATTTCATCTATGTGAATAGTAAAACGTCTATTTCTTTCTATTTAAAAGCTACAAATTCTATGCTTCTATGTGGTAAAAAATAATTTTGCTTAGCATTTTTTGGGAATAAAAAAAGCCGCTTCTTTTCAGAAACGGCTTGATTTATGAAGCCTTACATTACCGATGTTATTCAGGGATTGCTCTTTTTTGAGGAGAGAAAATCAATTTTACTTAAATTGCGCTTCGAATTTTTTGAATCGGCGATCCAAATCGTCTAGTAGTTGATCTTTTACTTTAGACTCTTCGATAAAACTAAAACGGATGCTGTTGTACACATATTCCTTGATGTCTTTGTAGCTTACTTGTGGGTATCTTTTGGCCAAAAGCACATATTGTTCGGTGAGGTTGGTACGCAAAATACCAGCATCGTCCGTACTAATGACGATAGGAACACCGAATTCTTTATACAAACTAAACGGATGGCGGTTCTCTTTCACTTTCAGGATAAACTCGTTACTAGTCAAATTGATTTCGATAGCGATTTTGTTTTTCGCCATATAGCGCAATAAATCGTAGTTGTTTTTTTCGTAAGCCAAATCTACGCCGTGTCCAATTCTGTTCGCGCCCGCAGTGTAGACAGCGGAGTTGATGTGCCAAGTTAGTTCTTCGGGTTGCACCAATCCAAGGGTCAATTCGCCCGCGTGCATACTGTATTTTACCTTTGGAAATTTGGTATGGCAGTATTTATAGAGCAACATATGCAATTCATAATCTTTCATTGCTGTAGCGCCATCCTCTGGCGAAACGATATTCACGCCATCGATTAATGGACTGCTATCAGCAGAAATAAATGCAATTACTAAATTTTTAAACAAATCTAGCGGTTCCATAAAGCGCAACACAAAATTTTGATAGCGCATGGTGAATTGAGCATCATCAATCTTTAGGTCGTTATGCATTTTGGCAACAAAGTTTGTATTGAAATTTGTAGCATATTTTGTGGCTTCTCTTTTGTTGAAAGTGGCAAACAATTGATCCAATGCTTTGAATACAGCTTTTTCGTCTTTTTTCGCGACCAAGCTACGGAGTTCTTCGTTATAAGAAGTCAAATCCTCGGTATTCATATCACACGGAATCGTTGATAATTGCGTTTCGATATAACTTACTTGTTCTTTAATGGCGCGATTTTTCAGCTCCAAGAGTCCTTGTTCAAAAGTGCCTTTTATAGTAGCTTCAAATTTTCCGAAAGATTCAAAAAACTGTTTGTCAGAAGGGTGACTTATGCCGTTGAAGTCTTTGATCGACCATTTTTCGATGATTTTTTGTTGGTACAAGGGTAATGCTCCATTTTTCTGAATCATTTCAAAAGATTCCCAAATTCCATCGGTGCCTCGTTGGGGTTGTACTTCTAATGTCTCTAAATTGAGGTAAAAATTGTTTTTAATGGCGTAAGCTATCAGTGGTTCAGCATAAACAGAGCCAGAATAGTGGTGGTGCAAATCGCCTCCTTTGGGCATTTGAGAAAAGAAAGCCGTAAGTTGGGCTTCGTTATTTCGGATGGTTTCAAAATAAGACTCGTGAGATTGAGCCGTTCCAAATGCAGTACTTAAAAGAAGTAAAAAGAGCGAAAATTTATTCATACTTTTTAGATTTAGTCGATTTGGGGTGCAAAAATAGGTAAAAAACAATAGTTTTTTCTTGCTTTCAACTATAAAATACCAAAAATTAAAAAAACAGCAAAAAGCATTAACAAAAATGCTATTAGCATTTGGATCGTTTTTAAAGTTACTTTTCCTAGTAATCGATTGCCCCAAAAAGCGCCAATAAAAGCGGATAAAGTGGCGCACATGATTAACGTATAATCAATTTTTATTGCTTCTGAAGCGATGTGTTGTGTATAAACAGACATTCTTAAGACGTCAATAACACAGGCAATAACTATTCCTGTACTTATAAATGCTTCTTTTGTCAACCCTGCGCGGAGTAAGAAAGCTGATCGCAAAGCGCCTTGTAATCCTGACAAACCGCCAAAAAAGCCACTCAAAGCGCCACCTAATGGCATGAATTTTTTGTCAAAAGTAATTTCTGACCAAGAGGGTATAACTTCGAACAAAGAAAAAAATAATAAAATCAAACCGATTCCTAGTTTAATAGGGACTATGTAAAATGTTTTCCCACCAAGAACATAACTACCAAGGGGAGAAAGATCGGTAATAAGTGAAAGAGTATAAGCGCCAAGCATCGCAAATACAATGGCAGGGATCCCAAAATAAATTAAAATTTGCTTATTTGCATTTTTACCTAGCAAAATAAGCTTGAAAATATTGTTTAAAAAATGGACAATAGCTGTTAGAAATATCGCAATTTCAATGGGAAAGAAAAAACCGAAAATTGGAATCAATAAGGTTCCTAGACCAAAACCAGAAAACAAGGTCAAACCGGAACCTAAAAGGGCTACAATGCAAATAAGGATGTATTCCATATCTAAATTTAATCGAGCCTCAAATGTACAAATTTTAGCATACCGATAATCATTAGTGATGCCACTATTAAACAAAACAATTTGTGCGTTCGGAAATCTAAAATTCAAATTGTATTTTTGAAAACAAAGAAAAGTCATCTATGAAAATTGTTATATCGCCAGCCAAGTCCTTAAATTTCGAGAAAGAATTACCCGTTGCCACCTTTACGCAACCTGCTTTTTTAAAGCAATCCAAAATCGTGCACGCCGAATTACAACTCAAAACACCCAAAGAATTAGCTAGCCTGATGTCGATTTCGGATAAATTGGCCGACTTGAATTGGCAACGCAACAAAGATTGGAAAACCCCATTCAAACCCAGCAACGCCCGTCCTGCGGTGTACGCTTTCGACGGCGATGTCTACACTGGTTTAGATGCTTACACGCTCTCCGAAGACCAATTACCCTTGTTGCAAGACCGCTTGCGCATCCTTTCGGGTTTGTATGGATTGCTCAAACCTTTAGATTTAATGCAGCCGTATCGCTTAGAAATGGGAACCAAAATGCCCGTAGGCGAGAGCCAAAATTTATACCAATTCTGGAAAACTACCTTAACCCAAGCGTTAAACAAGGAGCTCAAAAAAGGCGAACTGTTTGTCAATTTGGCGAGCAACGAATATTTCTCTGCCGTAGATGCCAAGGCGCTCAAAGTGCCCGTAATCACACCCGAGTTCAAAGACTACAAAGACGGAAAACTAAAAATGATTAGTTTTTTTGCCAAAAAAGCCCGCGGAATGATGGTGCGTTACATCCTCGACACCCAAGCCGAAACCCTCGACGATCTAAAAGGCTTCAACTATGACGGCTATGCCTTTGATGCCAACTTATCCAAAGGCAACCAACTCGTTTTTACCCGATAAAAACATCGCTAAACACAGTTGTAAATAAATAGCTCGTAATTTTATCCCATCAACGGATTGAAATCCGTTGCTAGAAAATCAATCCGTTCCGATGGAACTACAACTGCAGTAAAAAAGAGTCGTAGACTCGACTGATAGTGTCGGGCTGGATTTCAATCCAGTTCTACACAGATGTAAATAAATAGCTCATAATCTTATCCCGTCAACGGATTGAAATCCGTTGCTACAAAATCAATCCGTTCCGATGGAATTTCAATTGCTGAAAAAAAGAGTCGTAGACTCGACTGATAGTGTAGGGCTGTATTTCAATCCAGCTCTACACAGATGTAAATAAATAACTCATATTCTTATCCCATCAACGGATTGAAATCCGTTGCTAAAAAATCAATCCGTTCCGATGGAACTCCAACTGCTGTAAAAAAGAGTCGTAGACTCGACTGATAGTTAGGGCTGGATTTCAATCCAGTTCTACACAGATGTAAATAAATAGCTCATAATCTTATCCCGTCAACGGATTGAAATCCGTTGCTACAAAATCAATCCGTTCCGATGGAATTTCAATTGCTGAAAAAAAGAGTCGTAGACTCGACTGATTGTGTAGGGCTGGATTTCAATCCAGCATTACACAGATATAAATAAATAGCTCGTAATTTTATCCCATCAACGGATTGAAATCCGTTGCTACAAAATCAATCCATTCCAATGGAATTCCAACTGCTGTAAAAAAGAGTCGTAGACTCGACTAATAGTGTAGGGCTGGATCTCAATCCAGCATTACACAGATGTAAATAAATAGCTCATAATCTTATCCCATCAACGGATTGAAATCCGTTGCTACAAAATCAATTCATTCCGATGGAATTCCAACTGCTGTAAAAAAGAGTCGTAGACTCGACTGATAGTGTAGGGCTGGATTTCAATCCAGCATTACACGGTTGTAAATAAATAGCTCGTAATTTTATCCCATCAACGGATTGAAATCCGTTGCTACAAAATCAATCCATTCCGATGGAATTTCAATTACTGAAAAAAAGAGTCGTAGACTCGACTGATAGTGTAGGGCTGGATTTCAATCCAGCATTACACAGATGTAAATAAATAGCTCGTAATTTTATCCCATCAACGGATTGAAATCCGTTGCTTCAAAATCAATCCATTCCGATGGAATTCCAACTGCTGAAAAAAAGAGTCGTAGACTCGACTGATTGTGTAGGGCTGGATTTAAATCCAGCATTACAATGCGTTTCATAATCAGTTTTAAAATGATTCGGGCGTGACCCCATCCACCCAAAGGGGCGAATAGCAAACGTGTTATGCGCCCCTTTGTCTGGCTGCGGTCGGGCTATCCATACTACTTCGGTAGTTTATTCCTATCCCTCACGCGGGCAATCACAGGAGTTTAAGATATCAAATTCGTAAAGAATATTTTAGTAAATTTTTATTTTTTTAGTAAGGAAAAGAATATATTTGGTAGAAGAATAAAGTCTGAATTTGGTTAGGCCTATATGCTAGTTGGCGGTCAGTTAAACAAAAACACGAAAAATATTATTATGAATTATGTAGATTTGAACCAAACGGAAGTTTTTTTCATAGACTGACGTCAGACATCAGACATCAGTTTGGCGCAACGCAAAAAGGTCTTGACGAAATGACAATTAATTTAAAATGAAACTTATTACTATGAGCTATGAAGTCCCCTTATTTATTTTGATTCTTGCCATTCCAGTTTACTTTTTATCTATATGGTTTTTGAAAAAGTTCAAACTTGGGAATGAAAAAAATAGAAAATTTTTAGCCATTATCCCGGCGATAATATTAAGTGCGATACTTTTTGGAGGTATAATACTACTATGGATTTTTTCTGTTTCATATTATCCCAAAACTGATTTTAATAAACAAGAATGGGCATCAAATAAACAGGAACGATACAAGATGTCAAATGATATTATGGAAAGCAACTTATTGATTGGGAAAACAAAGGACGAGGTTATTTCTCTTATGGGTAATGATTTTTATAAATATGACGACAATCACATTGCATATGGCTTAGGATTTGTACCAGGATTATTTAAAATCGACCCTGATGTTTTGGATATCTATTTTAAGAATGGCAAGGTTTATAAAGTAGGACAACATGAATCATAATAAATAAAAACTGGCTATAACAGCAGTTCCTAATGTATATAAACCCAGTAAAAATAAACGCAATACTCTAATCTCAACAATAATGAAAAAACGCAACACTCTACTTTTGATGCTATTTTTTACTACGATAGCCTTCGCTCAAGGTGTAATGGAAACCCACAAAAAACAGTTTCAAAATTTAGTACAAGAATCGTTTGACGAAATTTGGTCAAAATTAGAAGCTAAAAACATTGAAAAATACTATGCCAAAGATTTCTTGCTTTTGGAACACGGAGAAGTTTGGAATAACGATACCATCGCAACCTATTTGAATAAAGCCAAACTCAAATTGCCCATTCCAAAACGTGTAAACAAAATTGAAATTATTGCTATCAAAGTCACCAATAAAACAGCTTGGGTGGCTTATCACAACTATGCAATCATTTCTATTGATGATAAAGTCATTAGAAAAGCGCATTGGCTAGAAAGCGCCACAGCCATTTTAACCGACAAAGGTTGGAAGTTTGATATGTTGCACTCCACAAGAGTAAAAAGTGAATAAAAAAGTGATAAAGCTATAGGGTTACAAAACAAAAAAGCCGATTTCTGTACTAGAAATCGGCTTTTTCGTTAATGCATCGCATCGGCGGGATTGATTTTGTTTTTTCCTTTTTTGACTAAAAGTATAAAGGGGATACATAGTAAAAACAAATAGCCTAAATAGAGGAAAATATCCGTAAAAGTTAGGACTGCGGCTTGTTGGGTAACCATCATTTCTAAGGTTTTATAAGCTTTGGATAAGGCTTCGTTGATGGTATATCCTTTAGACACAAATCCCATTTGTAATTGATGTATTCTTTGTTGTACTTCAAAGGAAGTTCTATCCAAATAACCAATCATGTTCACCCGATGTTCCTGATTAATACGAGCGATATAAGTCGTGATGATGGCGATTCCAAAAGAACCACCCAATTGACGCATCATACCAGTAAACGCGGCTCCTTCGCCAATTTGTTTTCCAGACAAAGTTGACAAAGATAGGGTAGTGATAGGTACGAATAAAAGACCTAAACCTACTCCTCTTAAAATAAGAGGCCAAAACAAATGTTCTGCACCAGAATCAGGTGTGATGACCAAATGCATCCAATAAGTGAACACAAAAAAGATAAAAAAACCAGCCGCTACTAAATAAGCCTGTGGGACACCTTTTTGAATCATTTTACCAATAAAGGGCATCATCACTCCTGTTGTAATTGAACTTGGAATTAATAATAGTCCCGCATCAGTAGCACTCCATCCTAAAACCGATTGGGTATAAATAGGAATGATAAAAGTAGAACCGTACAACCCAAATCCAAGAATAAAACACATCACAGTTCCAATTCTTAAGTTAGCGTCTTTGAGTACTCTCAAATTGACAATAGGGTGTTCGTAAGTGAGTTCGCGCCAAATGAAAAAAAGTAATCCAAAAAAGGACACCACACTCAAGGTCACGATTATGGAATTATTGAACCAATCGTCTTGTTGCCCGTGTTCTAATACAAATTGCAAAGAGCCAATAAAGGCCGTGAGAAAAATAATTCCCCACCAATCAACTTGATTCGCTTTTAATTTGACGCCATATTTTGGACTTTTAATAAACGATAGGGTCAATAAAGTGGCTATGATACCAATAGGAATATTGATATAAAAAATAAAAGGCCATGAAAATCGGTCCACGATATAGCCTCCTAAAGGGGGACCTAAGGTAGGGCCTACAATTACTCCCATTCCATAAATTGCTTGTGCCATACCTCGCTTGGCTAAGGGATAGCTTTCGGTAACTATTGTTTGAGCAGTAACCAAAAGGGCGCCACCACCTAATCCTTGAATGAAACGAAAAGCTACCAATTCCCATATGTTTGTAGCATTACCACATAAAAAAGAGGAAAGGGTAAATATCATGATCGAAACTGCAAAATAGTTTCTTCGGCCAAATTGTTGGGCTAACCAACTTGTCATTGGAATGATAATGACATTGGCAATGGCATAAGCGGTAATTACCCAAGCTACATCGGTCAATGTGGCTCCCAAGCTACCCCTCATATTGTTGAGGGCTACATTGACAATAGTAGTATCCACTACTTCAAGCATAGCACAAAGGACGCAGGTAATCGTAATTATTACTCGCCTAAAGCCATATTCAATTAAATCGTCTGCTTCTGTTTGCACCATTTTTTTAGTTCTTAGTTTTTTTAGTAATTAGTGAATAGTGAATAGTCTCAATACTTAATACTCAATACTTAGCTTAGTCCTTATTCTCTGCAAGGTTGACTAGTAAAAATTAATTTTTATCTGAACCTTAATCCAAGGGATTAGTCTTCGAATAGCCAAGAGCAAGAAGCTAACGACTAAGGACTAATTACTCAGCACTAATCACTAAATTATTTCAAATGAACGTCCACCTCAACATTCATTCCTGGACGTAATAATTTGATTTTGGTAGCGTCATTGTTTTTGTTTAAACTAATCTTTACTGGCAAACGTTGAATGGTTTTTACAAAATTTCCAGTAGCATTATCTGGAGGTAACAATGAAAATCTTGAACCGGTTGCTGGAGAAAAAGAAGTTACAACTCCCATAAATTCATAATCAGGATATGCGTCTACCTTCAGAGTCACTTTTTGACCAATAATCATTTTGTTCAATTGTGTTTCTTTAAAATTTGCCACAACCCATGCTTGATCGTTGTTGATGATATAAAATAACGATTGGCCTGCTTGGACTAATTGCCCCGGTTGGATGTCAATTTTGGATACCTGACCATCAATAGCTGCGGTCACTACAGTATAAGTTAAGTTCAGTTGTGCAGCATCTAAAACCGCTTGAGCTCTTTTGATGTTGGCGGCAGCGACTTCAGTTTGTTTGTCAGAAACTTTGGATTTGGCTTCAATGACAGATTTTTGAAAAGTACTAGCGCGTTGTTGTTGTTGTAACACTCTCAATTGACTTTCAGCTTCTTGTTTCGTCGCCAACGCTTGTTCGTATTGTTGTTTGGTAATCGTATGGTTTTTATATAAATTTTCATAACGAGCAAAATCACTAGTAGCTCTTCCGAGTCTAATTTTTGCCGATTCAATGTTACCACCAGCCGAAAGTACATTCGCTTCAGAAACTGAAATACTCGCTAGAGCACTTCCAATATCCGCTTTGGCTACTTCAAAACCACCTTCAGCACCAATCAATGCGGCTTTGGCTTCTTCAATTTTTACTAGGAAATCCTTTTTATCAATAGTGAATAAAGTATCTCCTTTTTTAACAAAATCATTGTCTTCTACATATACTTTACTGATGTAACCCGCCACACGTGGAATGATGGGGGCCATGTTTTTTTCAATTTGCGCATCATCGGTTTCTTCGTGGGATTGTGCATGGTTGTATTTGTAAATACCATAAATACTGCCAAGTACTAGCAATGAAACGGTAATAATGAGGAATTTTATATTTGTTTTTTTCTGTTCCATGGTAAGGTTACTTATAATTTTGATGGATTGAAGGTTTGGCTTAGTTGTCCGGTAACGGAGCGTAATTCGTAATATTTTTGAATGATATTGGCTTTGCTCAAGGCTTTGTTAATTTTGGCCGTAAGTTGATCCACGTCAGCCTCTAATAAATCGTTGGTGTTGGAAAGGCCATTATCGTATTTGTCTTTTACAATCCGATAATTCTCAGAAGCTTGGTCTATCGCTTCGGCATACACGACATCTTGCTTTATGGCCAATTGATAATCTTCAATCGCTTTTTGTACTTGAACTTTGATGTAGTCCGTTAAAAGCGCTTCGGTGTTGTGTACTTCAGAAGCTTTGCTTTCGGCCACTTTGACCAAGGCATCATTTTTAAGAAGACTAGTAAAATCGTACGAAATTCCTACACCAATATTCATGGCATTTTGCACCGTAATTATGTTGTGTAAATCTAGTGCCGTGTAGCCTCCCAAAATAGCAATAGTGGGGAAGTAGGCGCTACGGGCTATTTTAATATAGGATTCGCTGGCCTTCCCTTGTAAACGAAGGGCTTCTAAATCTTTTCTGTTTTGTAAAGCTGGTTGTTCGTCGATGGGGATATTGGTCATTTGAAAATTAACAAAATCCTTTTCGATGATCTCAATTTGAGTTGCAGGAGCAAGTTGTAAGAGATTCACCAAATAAAAGTTAACGATGTTCCAATTATTACTCGCCTCGTCAATGGCCAATTGTATTTTAGAAACTTGTAATTGTGCTTTCAACAAATCATTGCGAGGAATAATACCGTTTTTCTCTAAATCGATAAAATCGACTACGCGTTGTTTGGCGCGTTTTTGATTTTCTTTTAAGATTTCGATTGTTTTTTGGGCTTTATACAAACTGGCGTAATAGTTGACCACTTTTAAAGCAATCTCTTCTTTTGATTGGAACGCTTGAGCTGTTTCGGCTTGGTACAAGTTGTCGTGTAAATCAATATTGTTTTGAATTCTAAAACCTGCAAAGACAGGTACGCTAGCCGTAAGTTGCCCCAACATTAAGCGATCCACTGGACCAGTAGGTAGGCCACCATTGGCCGTATTGGCCACCAAATCAATATTGGCATTGGTAAGCCGTTGGTATTGACCAGAAAGTTTTACATCAGGATATTGATTGTTCTTGCTGGCTTGAAGTTCATATTTTTTGGTAGCTACTTTTGAAGTAGCAAGGGATATTTCGTTACTCTTGGTCCATGCTAATTGTACAGCATCTTCTAGCTTAAGATGTGTTTTTTCTTGAGCGGTCACCGTCGAAGTTCCCCAACACATAATCCCAAGGACAAATAATGGGCTAATTTTCATATATTAAAAGGGCTTTAATGGTTTGTTGTATGTGCTTGGTCAAACTGGTCTTGATGTACTGGTTGTACAAGTTTTCTGTGGTTAGGTTCAATAAGTCTTTGAAATAGGTTTTATTCATATGAAAATGAAAAAAAGTACCCAAAATGGTTGGCGTGATTAAAGGAATCATCACATCTTTTCGGAAAATTCCTTTTTGTTGTCCTTCATGAATGATGGTTTCTAAGTACTTCAAATTGCCTTTTCGGAATTCATTGAAAGCCAATAGGTTTTGTTCTCTTTTTTTTGAATTGAATTCAAAATGTAGAATCCTATAAATTCCTTTGTTGTTGTTGATTCGATTAATGTAAATTTCAATCAACTTATTCACCTTTTCAATAGGATCTAAATCTTCTAGCAGTAAATTTTCTAGTTGACTTTTGAGGTCTGTTGTTTTGAAAACAATTAACGACTGTAGTAAGCGCTCTTTTGATCCAAAGTAATAGGAGATCATAGCAATATTAATTTTTGCTATTTTAGAGATATCTCGAATTGAAGTACCATCAAAACCTTTCTCAGCAAATAAGGTTTCGGCTACTTCGAGTATTTGGATTTGCTTTTCGGTAAAGTCCGTTTTCACTCAGGTTATATTTGTTAAGACAAAACTAAACAACTGTTTAATTTAAACAATTGTTTAGTTTTTATTTAACTTATTTTTAACAATTTTAAACTATCGTATGGAGTGAATAAAGTTTGAAATATCAGCGCTACCATTTTCTTTTAAATAAGTTATGAAGGCACTTCCTATGATGGCTCCCTTGGCAAATCGTGTAGCTTGTTGGAACGTTTCGGCATTGTTGATTCCGAAGCCAATAACTTGAGGATTTCTTAAATTCATTTGAGCGATGCGTTGGAAATAGGCTTCTTGTGTGTTTCCAAATCCTGCACTCGAACCTGTAACACTAGCCGAGCTCACCATATAAATAAATCCATCCGAAACGCTGTCTATAAAATGAATGCGTTTGTCTGAAGTTTGTGGCGTAATCAAAAAGATGTTTTTTAATCCGTATTTTTCGAAAATAGTTTTGTATTCGTCAGCATATACATCTACAGGTAAATCAGGAATAATCAATCCATCGATTCCTATTTCGGCGCACGTAGCACAGAACTTTTCCACACCATACTGTAGCATCGGATTAAAATACCCCATAATCACTAAAGGAATGTTGACTGTTTTTCGAATATCTTTTAGTTGGTCGAACAAAACTTGTGTGGTCATACCGTTGTGCAAGGCTTGAGTAGAGCTTGCCTGAATGGTGGGACCATCGGCCAAAGGATCGCTAAAAGGCAATCCGATTTCGATCATATCGACGCCATTTTTTTCTAAATCTTGAATGATTTGTACGGTATCGTTTAGATTAGGATAGCCCGCAGAAAAATAGATGGACAATATTTTTTTATCTTCTTGTAATTTGTGTTTGATTCGGTTCATAGTTTATTCTTTCTATCTGAAATTCTATATTTATGGTCTCAAATCTAATGTAAATGAGATTTTTTAGTTTAGTTCAAAACTGTTATTACTGCAAATTGGCATTTTAAAATGTTAGCCACGAAAAACACAAATTGGCACTAAATCATCAATTTTGAAATTGAATTACACTAATTATACAGTTCTTAAGGATTCGTGGAATAAAAGAAATTCTGAATTAGTGTTTATCCGTGTAATTTGTGGCGGATATATTAAAAGTAAATACCTTAAAATTTGCGAATTTGCGGTTGTTTTTTTCTACATCACCAAACTATAAGCCCAAGCTTTTTGGTGGGATTGCAAAACTACTTCTACACATTTATAATGCTTTCCTTCATAGAGGTCGGCTTGGCGTAGGTCATTGCTTGTTACTTCATATACAATGCCTTGAATGGAATCTTCTAGATTGTCGGTTTCGACAATGATGGGATAATCAATCATACCAAATTCTTCTTCAATTTGGATTTTATTGACGATATAGCCTTTTAATGTTTCTGGAGTTCCTTCTAAAATTCGCCCAAAAAGATCTTCTTGTACATCCTCATGTTGTAAGGTTCCGTATGTAAATAATTTCTGCATAGTACTTTAGTGTTGATGACTACTTCATTTCTGGTGATGCAGGGTTTGCGTTAGGGATGGGAGCGGCATCCTCTAGGGGCGGGGTTCGCCCCTAGAGATATAGCGTACAGCCCGACCCTTGTGGTAACGCCCTACTACAATTTAAAGTAGTCAATATACGTATTTAAATCTTTATCTCCTCGTCCTGAAAGGCTAATCACGACAATATCTGAGGGTTTGAATTGTTTTTGTTTGAAAATAGCCAAGGCGTGCGAGGTTTCGATGGCGGGAATGATGCCTTCTAATTTACACAATTCGAGTCCAAATTCCATCGCATCATCATCAGTAACGGAATAGAATTCGGCACGACCGGATTCTGCCAAATGCGCGTGCATAGGTCCCACACCCGGATAGTCTAGTCCAGCCGAGATAGAGTAGGGCTCCGTAATTTGTCCATCAGGGGTTTGCATCAACAGGGTTTTGCAACCGTGAATGATTCCCATTTTTCCTAGTTTACTCGTAGCAGCACTATGTCCAGAATCGACGCCTTTTCCAGCAGCTTCTACGGCAATAATACCCACTTCTTCTTGGTCTAAGAAATGGTAAAATGTCCCAGCAGCATTACTTCCGCCACCAATACAAGCTACGACATAGTCTGGATTTTCGCGACCTTCTTTTTCGTTTAATTGCCATTTGATTTCTTCGGAAATAACACTCTGAAAGCGGGTAACCATATCAGGATAAGGATGTGGTCCGATGGCAGAGCCAATGATGTAATGTGTGTCTACGGGATTGTTAATCCAATCGCGGATGGCTTCGTTAGTAGCGTCTTTGAGGGTGCGTGAACCCGATAAGGCAGGGCGTACGGTAGCGCCCAACATTTTCATTCGAGCCACATTAGGTGCTTGACGAGCAATGTCGATTTCGCCCATATAAACGATGCATTCTAATCCCATTAAGGCGCAAACGGTAGCGGTGGCCACGCCGTGCTGACCCGCACCTGTTTCGGCGATGATGCGTTTTTTGCCTAATTTTTTGGCGACTAGAATTTGGCCAATCGTGTTGTTGATTTTGTGAGCGCCTGTATGGTTTAGGTCTTCTCTTTTTAAGTAGACTTTGGTATTGTATTTTTCAGACAATCGCTTCGCAAAATACAATGGGCTTGGACGCCCCACATAATCTTTTAAAAGTTGGTTGAATTCTTCTTTAAAATCGGGTGTAGCGGTAATGTCCAAATAGTTTTGGCGCAATTCTTCTACATTAGGATATAACATTTCTGGGATGTAAGCTCCTCCAAACTGACCATAATAGCCTTTTTCGTTTACGTTGTATGACATTTTTTTATTTTTTTGGTGTAGGGACAATTCGCGTAAGGACAATTCGCGTAAGGACAATTCGCGTAAGGACAATTCGCGAATTGTCCCTACCAGATTGATGTTTTTTAATCCAGGTTCTATTTCAAATTTACTATTTACGTCTATGGCGTAAAGGGGTAAATGGGTGTTCAAAATTTCGTTTACTGCTGTTATTTCGTCGATTCCGATACCTCCACTAAGGAAAAAAGGTTTGGAGGAAGTATACTTTTGTAAAATGGTCCAATCGAAAGTGGTTCCGTTGCCTCCGGGTAATTTGCCTTTGGTGTCAAAAAGAAAGAAATCACAAGCAGTTTCGTAGGGTTTCAATACGCTAAAATCAAAAGTTTCATCTGCTGAGAATACTTTGATGATTTCGACACTAGTCCCTAATTTATTTTTCAATTCCAAACAAAAAGCTACCGATTCTTGTCCGTGCAACTGTACGGCTTGTAAATCATATTGAGCTACTTTGTCTAGGATGATGTCACTTTTTTCGTTGACAAAAACCCCCACTTTTTTGATGGATTTGGGTAACTCAGGCAACGGTCCTTCAAAATAACGAGCCGACTTTTCCCAAAAGATAAATCCCATATAGTGGGGTAGGAGAGCCGCAACTTCGAGTATGTTATCAGGGTATTTCATACCGCAGATTTTAAGCCGTACCTGATTTTTTCCTGAAGTGGAAGTAGTTGAAATATCTTGTTTGTTTGTTTCTATTTTCATTTTAAGTCTTAATTTCCTAAAATTCTAATCTGTGAAAATTTGTGAAATCTGTGTTTATTTAATTTTCTTTATAAAATCAGTGGCAGCTTCGCCAGCGTTATCTGTTTTCATAAAGTTTTCTCCAATCAAAAAGCCTTGGTATCCGTAGGGTTTTAATTCTTGAATCGCCTCAACAGTCGAAATGCCACTTTCGGATACTTTGACAAAATCATTTGGAATTTTGGAGGCTAATTCTTTGCTAAAATCCAAACTCACTTCGAAGGTTTTGAGGTTGCGATTGTTTACTCCAATCATATCCAGTGTGGGCATAATCGATTTTTCTAATTCTTCTAAATTATGCACTTCAAGCAAAACTTCTAGTCCTAAACTTTTAGCAAATTGGGATAACGATTGAATTTCTTCACGCGTTAAAACTGCTGCAATGAGTAGGATTAAATCGGCTCCGTGGGCTTTGGCTTCTAGGATTTGGTATTCGTCTACAATGAATTCTTTTCGTAACAAAGGAATAGTTACCGAGGCTCTAGCCAAGAGTAAATCGTCTAGCGAACCCCCGAAATATTTACCGTCGGTTAGTACTGAAATGCCGCAAGCACCTGCATTTTCGTAGCCTTTTACTACTTCTTCAACTGTAAAATTGTTGTTGATGATGGATTTGGAAGGGGAACGACGTTTGTGTTCGGCAATAATTCCAGAAGGACTTTCTTTTAATTTTTGGCTAAGAGAAATGGTTTGTTTTTCAAAAAATACAGAAGCTTCCAATTGCGAAATGGGAATGATGGATTTCTTGAGAAGGACTTCTCGTTTTTTATCGATGATGATTTTATCTAGGATGTTCATTAATTATAAATTTAAAGATTGAATGATTAAAGATTTTAATCTGAATAATAATTAGTCTTTGATTTTAGTACTTAAATATTTTATGAAGTTTGACAAGTTTTGCGATATTTCTACGCTTATTTTATAGCTTTCTTCAATTTCCGTTTGGGAACAAAAGCCAAGTTCCCGAGATAACACTAGCATACTTCTTACTTCTGCACAACTTCCTTTGGAAATTTTTAAATATCTAATAAGTTGTTTATTATTGTTGTATTCAGAACCTTCAGCAATATTGTTGGTTATTGAAATAACTGCTCTTTTTATTTGATCTTTAAAACCAAATTCTTTTTCAAATTCTTTTTTGTTTGCTATTTGAAAAACTAGTTTTGCTAATAAGATCCCTTTTTGATACACCTCAAATTCTTCAAACGATTTTGTCATATTTTTTAAATTTTTAAATCATTCAATTTTTTAATTGTTATCTGCTTAACTCTTTTAGTTTGTTCAAAGCTACCAAGCCTTTGCCAGATAGCAAACTTTCTTTCGCTATTTGAAATCCTTCTAAAGGAGTGCATTGGGTAACAGTTGCAATGGCCATAGCAGCATTGGCACAAACCACATTATTTTGGGCTTCCGTTCCTTTTCCTGAAAGAATAGTATGGAACATAGCAGCTGATTCTTCAATGGTTTTTCCGCCCTCGATTTCGTTTTGAGACAAAAGGGACACACCAAAATCAGTTGGATGCAACATACCTTCCATTGTTTTGGTAATTGTTTTGGTTGGACACGTCAATGAAATCTCGTCGTAGCCATCGAGTGCGTGAAGGATAGTAAAATTCACTTCGGTGTTTTGATACAAATAGCCATACATTCTCGCCAATTCCAAATTGAAAACCCCTACCAATTGATTTTTAGGAAAAGAAGGATTAACCATCGGACCTAGCATATTGAAAAAGGTTTTGACTGCCAATTCTTTTCGTATTGGTCCTACATTTTTCATAGCAGGATGAAAAAGAGGTGCGTGCAACACACAAATACCCGCTTGGTCAATACATTTTTCTAAAAATGAGGCGTCGTTACTAAATTGTACTCCCATTTTTTCAAGGACATTACTGGAACCAGAAATAGAAGATACTCCGTAATTACCGTGTTTGGCTACTTTTATTCCAGCTCCCGCTGCAACAAAGGAAGCTAAAGTGGAGATGTTAAAGGTGTCTTTTCCATCGCCACCTGTACCACATAAATCAATGGCATTGTAGGCGGATAAATCTACTTTGATACACAAATCCAATAGCGCTTCTCTAAAGCCAGCTAATTCATCTATACTAATGCTACGCATCATATAAACAGTCAAAAAAGAGGCAATTTGACTAGGATTATAACTTCCGTTGGATATATTAATCAATACATTTTTTGCTTCTTCTTTCGAAAGCATTTCGTGATTGATAAGTCTGTTTAATATGTTTTTCATTTTTATGAAATACTAAGTTTGTAAATAACTAAGATTCTTCTTTTTGGTTTTAAGTAGGACTGCCTACTAAATACTGAAAACTTAGCACTAATTTTTCACCCAATTCTCTAACATTTTTTTTCCGTCAGGAGTCAATACACTTTCGGGGTGAAATTGTACGCCGCGAACATCATAGGTTTTGTGGCGTAACGACATGATTTGCCCATTTTCGTCTATAGAGGTGGCTTCTAAAATTTCTGGTAAATCTGCATCGACCACCCAAGAATGGTAGCGCCCCACTTCGAACGTTGGTTCCAATCCATCAAAAAGGAGTTCGTCATTTACAATCGTTTTTACCGTTGTGGCTACTCCGTGGTATACTTTATCTAAATTGGACAAAGTACCGCCGTAGACTTCTCCAATGGCTTGTTGTCCAAGACATACCCCAAAAATGCTTTTGGTGGGACCGTATTTTTGAATCACTGGTTTGAGTAAACCCGCTTCGTCAGGGATACCAGGTCCTGGTGATAACAAAATTTTGTCGAAATGAGCGATTTCATCCAAATCAAATTCATCGTTTCGGTACACCGTTACTTCACAATCTAAATCTTCTAAGTAATGCACTAAGTTGTAAGTGAAGCTATCGTAATTGTCTATGACTAGTATTTTTTTCATTTTGTTTTAGTTTTAGGGACAAGTCGCGACTTGTCCTTACATTATGACAAGTCGTGACTTGTCCTTACATTATATGGTTTCGGCTAGATCCAATGCCGTATTTAAGGCTCTTAATTTGTTATACACTTCTTGCATTTCGCTTTCTTCATCAGAGTTGGCTACGATTCCTGCACCTGCTTGTGAATGCAATTGATGGTTTTTGCTCAAGAAAGTTCGAATCATAATTGCGTGATTAAAATTGCCTTCAAAATCCATAAAACCGATGGCACCTCCATAAAAAGCACGATTGGTTTTTTCATAATCTTCAATCAATTGCATCGCTCTATGTTTTGGAGCACCACTCAACGTTCCTGCAGGGAAGGTGTCTGCGACCACTTGTAATGTTAGAGCTTTTTCGTGTAAATGGCCTGTTACTTTAGATACTAAATGAATGACATGTGAGAAAAACTGAACTTCTCGGTATTTTTCTACTTGAACGTCATGTCCGTTGCGGCTCAAATCATTTCTGGCTAAATCGACTAACATGACATGTTCGCTATTCTCTTTTTTATCTTCAGAAAGAGCTTTGGCTAAAACAGCATCCTTCTCGTCATCGCCAGTTCGTTTGAATGTTCCTGCAATGGGATGAATTTCGGCTTTCCTGTTTTTTACAATAATTTGTGCTTCGGGAGAAGAACCGAATAATTTGAAATCACCATAGTCAAAGAAGAATAAATAAGGGGAAGGGTTAATGCTTCGCAAAGCACGATACACATTGAATTCATCGCCTTTGAAACCTTGTGTAAAACGTCGTGATAAAACCAATTGAAAAACATCGCCGCGGAAACAATGTTTTTTGGCTAATGCCACATTGTGCTTAAATTCTTCATCTGTAAGGTTCGAAAAACCTTCGCCTTCTTTTGAGAATGTATACGAAGCAATGTTTCGAGATTGCAAGAGTTGTTCGATTTCGGAGATGTTATTTTTTTCATCCAAACTATGACAAAAAATATAGGCTTCATTCTTGAAATGATTGATAGCGATGATGTTTTGGTACACGGCATAATACACATCTGGAATGGAATTACTGTTTTCTTTTTTAGCAATAGTTACTTTTTCAAAATAACGTACCGCATCATAAGCAATGTAGCCAAATAAACCATTATTTATGAATTTGAAATCATTTTTCTTGGATTTAAATTGACTCGAAAAGTTCTGAATTACCTCTGGTATTTTGGTGGTAGCATCTATATTAATAGTTTCCAAAGTTCCATCAGGATAATTCTTAGTGATGATTTCGTTTTCTATTTTAAAAGAAGCAATGGGGTTGCAACAAATGTAGGAGAAACTGTTGTCGTTACCATGATAATCACTACTTTCCAACAATAAACTGTTAGGGAATTTATCCCTAATTTTTAAATAAACACTAACCGGTGTAATGGTGTCGGCAAGGATTTGCTTGTAATGGGTATTTAATAAATAGGCGTTCATATCTTTTTAATTAAGACTTTTAGTTGTTGGTTTTTTACAGAAAACAAGGCAATAAAAAAAGGCTTGTCGTGATGACAAGCCTTTTTATTTATAATAGTTCAACTAATACTATAGGAGCTTTGTTCACGACGTTTGACGTAAAGTATTCCACCACCAAGTATTGTTTGTTATTGTTCTCATATTTTTTTTGTTGAGCAAATATATAAATCAAAATTTAAAAAACAAGTTCTATTTTTGAAAATTTTATATTATTTTTTTACAAAAATGTTAAATTTCAATAGGTTGCATCCTTGCTTGCTTATTTATTGGCTACCATTGGATTTTGTTTCACTCTAAAATCTGGAATATTTTTAATATCAATAGAATTGAAAAATTCTGCAATAGGAACCGTGGTAATTTCAAATTCCATAGCTGCTGGATCAGGCCAGTATTTAAGTTTGCCGTTGAATCCAATTTCTTCACTGATTAAATTTTCTTTACATCTGTTAATTGTTATGTTTTTAAATGCAATTTTAGAGAAATTTTCAGGAGTCAAGGTGATTTTTTCTCCCAATAATGCCATGGTGGAGAATCCAGAAACGACACTATTTGTAAAAGATAAATTAGCATTTTCTTTTAGGTAGATGGCTTCTCGAACCAAGCCTTGATTATTTTCTTCAATGTTTACAAAAGTGACATTGTTAGCTTTAACGTTTGTAAGTTTTTTAGTTAAGTCGGCATTTTCTGTTTTTTCGTATGAGTCAATTTCGAAACATCTTGAATTTCCTGAACCGGACGAAAAGGGGTGACGAATAGCAATACTATTATCAATAGTTGCTTGTACACCTTCAGAAAAATCAAAGTCATCATCATCAGATCGGTAAGAAATTAGATTGTTTGTGTTGATTTCTCCTCCTATGAATTGAAAAGCATCAGCATTAGAATAACTCACTTGAACGTTATTGATTACCGTGTTTTTTCCAACTCCTGCAAGAGTTAGTGCATTGATTTCTTTAGAGCCGTTGATTTTTTTTCCAGTGTATTCAATACGAATGTATTTTAAAATACCAGAGTTATCGTCTATTTTGTCTCCTCCGTAGGTGGCATAGGTGGAATCTAGATTAAAATCTCTTAAAACGGGTTTGATTTTCTTGATTTTGTTTATGGGAGCATTTCCCATTATAACAATTCCTCCCCAATTTCCGGGTTTTCTCACGGAGGCGGGTTTTTCAGAGGTGAAAATGATAGGCGCTTTGGCAGTTCCTTCGGCGATTAATTTAGCACCTTTAGTAATGATTAGTGTTCCACAATAATCAATGTCACCGATTCCGCCTCTAATGACTGTACCAGGTTCAATTGTTAATGTAGCATTATTGGTCACATACACCCTACTGTCTAATAAGTAGGTTTTGGTGCTGACTAATTTGGTGTCTTTGGTTATAGGTCCTGTTAGAACTTCATTAGGTTCCGCATACTCAGCCGTTCCGGGTTTAAAATTAGTCCAATTAGTCATCCAATTGGTATCACCGATAATCCCTTTTTTTGTTTGGGCCGATAAAGACATGCTTATCGCTAAGCAAATTAGAGTTAGGTTGTTGACTTTCATGTTTAGGTTTTTGGGGCTTAATATTCGGTAAACATAATAAATCTCCCTTAATTAACCATACATAAATTAACAAAAACTTAACAATTTGTAATTGATAATGTAGCATTAGAATCAAAAAAAACTATTATTATCCACTAAAAGAGGTAAATAATAATTAAAAAAGCAAAGAACTACTCGTGCGTATTGGTTCTTTGCTTTTTTTTAAATTTTCGAAATGGTAGCTTTTCGAAATACTAATTGGTACTAACGATTGTTTTTGTCTCTTTTTTTCTAAAATCTGGATTATTCTTTACTTGAGAAGCAAGAAACAAATCAGCGATTGGGATCGTTGTAAATTCGATACCCATAGCTGCTGGATCAGGCCAGTATTTTAATTTTGAATTATGACTTTGTTCTTCGCTTTGTATGGCGCCGTTGCAATTGTTGATTAAAATGTTGTTGAGGGCAATTTTGGCTAAATTTTCTGGGAATAGTCCTATTTTTCCATCCATTAATAAGAAAGGAGCAAAACCAGAAACTACACTATTTTTTAGACTAAAGTTGCATTTTTCTTTGATATGAATGGCTTCTTTTACTAATCCTTGATTGTTTTCCTCTAAATTGACTAATGTGATGTTATTGGCTTGAATGGCTGTTAGCTTTTTATCGGTATCGTAGTTTTCAATTTTATCATAAGAGTCAATTTCAAAGCATCTAGATCCTGAGGCATCTGATGAAAACGGGTGGCGAATGGCGATGCTATTATTGATGTTTGCTTGCACACCTTGAGTAAAATCAAAGTCATCATCCGTTGTTCTGTAGGAAATTAAGTTTTCTAATTTCACCTCTCCACCATAACATTCTACAGAGTCATCGTTTGAATAACTAATTTGGATATGATTCAATGTTGTTTGTCTTCCAACTCCCGCTAAAGAGAGTCCGTTAAGTTCTTTTAAAGCGTTAAGTTTTCTTCCAGCATATTCTATACGAACGTACTTTAATGAGCCTGAATTAGCATCTGAATTCGTGCCACCGTAAGTGCTTTTTGAGGGATCAAAGTTGAAATCTAGTAAAGCTTGTCCGTTAATTCCAGCTTTATTAATTGGAGCGTCACTTAAAATTACAATGCCTCCCCAGTCTCCTGGTTTTCGAACGGAAGTCATTTTATTTGAGGTGAAAATGATAGGATTTTTTTCCGTTCCTTCTGCTTTTATTTTTGCACCTCTAGTGATCACCAAAGTACCACAAGTCATTTCATCACCTCTGATGACCGTGCCAGGATCAATGGTTAGTGTTGCGTTGTTGGTCACATATACGATGCCTTCCATTCGATAGGTGTAATCGCTGTTTAAACGAGTATCTTTGTCGATTATTCCTGATAAAATAGCGTTTGATTCTGGATATTCTGTAGTGCTAGGTTTAAAATTGGTCCAATTGGACAGCCAATTGGTGTCTCCGTATATTCCTTTAACTTGTTGCGCCTGAAGTAGTATTGAAAAACCGCACCCTATTATAGTTAAAATTCTGATAGATTTCATAACCGTACTTTTTTATATTTTTTTTTATGGTAATTGAACAATTCAAAAGTAGAAGGAACAGGTTATGGAATTTGGTATTTAGTATTATTAAAACATTAACTGAGGGATGGTTGTGTTATTTTTATGTTTTTAATCGATATTATTTTCTTTTTGTCGATAATATTGGTCTGCTAAAAAAAAACCACCTCGCTGACGAAGTGGTTTTTGGATAAAAAAGTGTTTTAAATTAGAATTTCAATGTTACTTTCAATTCGAATTCATCATTGATGGCTTTGTCACCAATGCTATCAAAGAATGATTTTGAACCGTATTTGATATCATATTTAGTTCTATCTACTTTGAATGTTGTAGTAGCAGTATTTCCGTTTACAGTAATATCAAAAGTAACGGGTTTAGTAATTCCTTTGATTGTTAAATCAGCAGTAACTGAATACACATCTTTAGCTTTTGATCCAATATTTTTGAATACTAAAGTTGCGGTTGGGAATTTATCAGTTCCAAAAAAGTCATCTGCTTTTAAGTGTCCATTCAATTTTCCTTGGTATTCTCCTTTTAAGTCAGTAGCAGTTAAAGAGTTCATATCTACAGTAAAAGAACCTCCTTTTAATGCTTTTCCTTTGAATACTAAAGCACCTTCTTTGAAATTAACGGTTCCATTGTGTTGCCCTGTTACTTTTTTTGCTAACCATTCAATGCTACTTCCTGTAAGATCAATTTTCTTGGTTTGTGCAGTTAAGGATACTGAAGCGAATGCTAAGAAAGCTAAGGCAATTGTTTTTAAATTTTTCATGTTAAATTGGGTTTTAGATTATTATTTGAGTGGTAAAATTATAAAGTTATAAACAAATCTTCGTTAGATTTTCTAACTTTTGTATAGTGTTGTGTAGCATCTTCCTCGTGGCGGTACCCTACGGCAGCAACTACAGCTGCATTTAAGTTTAATTTGTCTAAGCCTAATATGGTATTAAATTGAGTAGGATCAAAACCTTCCATAGGGGTGGTGTCAATTTGTAGTTCTGCAGCCGCATTTAATAAGTTCGCTAGTGCTAAATAGGTTTGTTTGGCAGTCCATATTTTTTTAGCATCATCTGTTAAATTTAGAAGGCCACCTTTCATGAAATCGCCATAAGCATTCATGGCACCTTCAGGTAAGTTTCGAGTTTGCTCTGCATTTTTTAAATAGCCTTCAATATCCTCAGAACCTACAGTGGTTTGATTCGCGAATACAAACAGATGTGATGCTTCTGTAATTTGACTTTGTCCCCAGGCAGCGGGTTGTAATTGGGCTCTAATTTCTGGATTATCAACTACAATAACTTTGTATAATTGTAATCCGTAGGAGGAAGAACTTAATCGAATAGCTTCTTTTAAAGTATCTAAATCCGCATTTGAGATTTTTTTACTACTATCAAATTTTTTGGTAGCATATCTCCATTTCTGATTGTCTAAAAAGGTGTTCATATTTGTATTTATTTAATTCGGTATTTTTCTAATAAGTGATTCAATTGTTGTAGTTCTTCCGCAGTTAAATTGGAGGCAAAACATTCTTCGTGGACTTTTAATTGAGGTTCTAATTCTTTTAAAAGTAATAAGCCCTTTTCTGTTATTAGGACTTCTATTTTTCTTCTGTTATCGGGACAAACATTACGAGTTACTAATTTTTTTAGTAGCAGTTTGTCAACTAATCGCGTAGTATTACTAGTTTTAGCCAGCATCCGTTCTTGGATAACGCACATGTTTGCTGGACTACCTTTTTGGCCTCTTAGAATTCGAAGTACGTTGTATTGTTCCCCTGAAATGTCATAAGGTTTTATTATATCATTGAAACTCTCTGTAATTACGGTATCCGTATACATGATATTTAAAATCGCTCGGGTCGATTCATTGTAATCGATAGTGCTTTTTAAAATTTGTTCTATTTTCATGTTTGTAATTACTTTATTTGTCGATACAAATGTAACATAATTTTTAGATGTATATACAAATGTTGTAAAAATTAATATTTTGTTTTTTGTAATTCAATGATTTAGTTATAAGTAATTGATTGTAAGTGTTTTGTGTTTTTGCTTTTGTTTGGTGTAATTATTAAGGTATATTTAATAAGAAAAAGGATTTTGTTTTTTGCTACGGAAGCATTTATTTATTTAATTGCTATTTTTTTGTGAATATTGGTGTGTTTTTAATGTTTTTTTAGAAAAAAAAATGTAATTTTATTTACTTTAAGTTTTAAAATAGATTCATACAATTTCGATAACAATGCTCAAAACAAATGAAGTATGAGTTTTCATTCTACGCAACTAGAGGAAGAAATAGAGCGATTAAAGAAGGAGCTTCTTTTTTATGACACTTATGGCTCCTTTGTTAAAAAAAACGCTGATTTATTCTGTACTTTTAGTCATAATTGGACCATAGTATTAGCTAGTGATAACTTTCAAACTTTAGGATACAAAAGCAGTGATTTAGAAGGGAGTTCTTTTATGGAAATTATTACTCCTTCGGATAGCGAAATTACTATTGAAAGTTTTCAAACAGCAAAAGAGTCTGGCGTTGCTACTACAATTGTGAACAGTGTTTTAGATTTTTCTTCCAATCTTTATTATTATCAGTGGCGTTTTTGGTATGATACAACTTCAAGATTATTTCATGCTTGTGCCTTTGATCGGAATGATTTTGAAGTGACGAGGCAAAAAATGGGAAACGGTGAATTTCGTCATTCAGCGTGTGTGATCTCAAGTAATAGTGCTAGCTGGATTTTTTATTTCGAGCATAATCAATTGATTTGGTCAAAAGCATTATATGCTATTTTTGAAATCGACATACAAGTAACTGATTTGTATTCACTGTATTTGTCTCGTATTTCAACCTCAGATTTTAGGTGCTTAAAGGCCAAAACGAATCGTTTGCTTGTTGACCAAAAATCGTTTGATTTCGAAAATGAAATTCAAGGTATTGGTAAATCAAGAAAATGGATTTTTGGTACGGCAATGCCTATTTTTAATTTAGAAAATAAGGTGATTGGTTTAAGAGGAATTGTATGCGATAGTACTAAAAATAAGGAATTAGAGTTAATTCTAAATGATAGATCGACCATAGTAAAAGACAATTGGGTCAAAACTTTAGAGGAAAATAGTAATCATAAATTTCGAAATTACATAGAAAATGCCCCTGACGGTGTGATAGTGACAAATGAAAGAGGGAAATTACTCGAGGTAAACCCGGCTGCTACAAAAATTACGGGTTACACCAAAGAAGAATTATTAAAAATGGGGACAGCAGATTTTATTGATCCCGAGACCATTGATGCTTATTATGAAGCTACATTAGAAATGAAAATTAATGGCTGTTTAAAGAAAGATTTGAGATTTATTCATAAAAATAAAAGCATAAGATGGTGGTCAATAGATGCTTTAAAACTATCCGAGCATACTTTTTTGGGTTTTGTCAAAGATATCACAGACCGAAAAAAAATCGAAAAAGAAATCATTGAAAGCGAAGTTAGGTACCGTGCGCTAGTACAGCAAATGTTAGACGCGATTGTTGTTTCTTCCCTTGAAGGAAAAATTTTAAGCGTTAATGAAAACGCCTGTAAAATTACTGACTGCTCAGAGGAAGAGCTACTATCGATGTCTGTCAATGATTTTTTTTATACTGAGGAAATTATAGCATACCCTTTTCAAATTGATAGCTTAAAAAGAGGAAATTCTGTTTATTCCAATAGAAAAGTTAAGCTGAAAAACGGAAAAAATATTTTTGTAGAATTGAGCTCAAAGTTGTTATATGATGGTACTATAATGACTATATTTAGAGATATATCCGAACGAAAAGCAGCTGAAGATTTAATTCTTGAGAGTCAAAAATTTTTAGCGGAAACACAACAAATTGCAAAAATTGGAACTTTTACCATTGATTTTAGTACGAATATTTGGCAAACTTCAGAATTGTTGAATAGTATTTTTGGAATTGAGGACCAGGCAGTATTCGATTCATTTTCTTGGAGTGATTTATTACATCCCGATTCGAAAGAGGAAATGATTAATTATGTAAAAGAGGTTGTTTATTTAACTAAGAAGCCTTTTGATAAAGAGTATAAAATTATACGACCTATCGACGGAAAAATTAGATGGCTACATGGTAGAGGAAAATTAAAATTGGATGCCAACGGAGTTCCCTTAATTATGGTAGGAACTATTCAAGACATCACTGATGTCAAAGGCTTAGAATTAGAATTGATTCTGTCGAAAGAGAAGGCTGAGGTAGCCAATAAAGCCAAAAGCGACTTTTTAGCGAATATGAGTCATGAAATTCGTACTCCATTAAACGGTATAATTGGCTTTTCAGATTTATTATCGGCTACTAATTTAGATAACAATCAAATGGAATACATGAGTATTATTAATGAATCAGCTACATCTTTATTAGGAATCATCAATAATATTCTAGATTTTTCAAAAATTGAAGCTGGTAAATTAGATTTGAATATCGAAGTGGTTGATTTATATCATTTACTCAAGAAAACCATTTATTTATTTAAGTTTCAAGCTAAACAAAAACAAATTGATTTAGTTTTAAACATTGCTGAAGCTGTCCCACAATATGTGCTTACGGACTCCTTAAGACTGAAACAAGTATTAGTGAATTTGATTAACAATGCCATTAAATTCACTTCTTTTGGGCAAATTCATTTGGATTTAAAAGTTATCGAGATTAAAAATCAATGGCATACAATTCACTTTTCAGTAAAAGATACAGGCATTGGAATAAAACAAAAAAATCAAGCAAAAATATTCCAATCTTTCGTTCAAGAAGACGCGACTACGTCAAGACAATTTGGAGGAACAGGATTAGGGTTGACTATCTCTAATCAATTACTTGGCTTAATGGGAAGTCGTTTAGAATTGAAAAGTCAACCTGGAGAAGGAAGTGATTTCTTTTTTTCTATTACCTTTGAAAAAACCAATGCGCCAAAAACTAAAATGATGAAAAATACGATTGATGTGGAGGAACATAAAGAAATAAATTGGGAAAAATTGAATTTTTTAATCGTTGAAGATAATACAGTAAACCGATTTTTAGCAGTTACTTTGATTAAGAGAATCATTCCTAATGCCAAAATTGTGGAAGCACAAAATGGTGAAGAGGCGATCGAGTTTGCCAATAACCAAATTTTTGACATGATTTTAATGGATATTCAGATGCCCATTGTAAACGGTTACGAAGCTACTGTTGAAATCAGAAAAAATTTAAAATATCAAAACGTGCCCATTATTGCTTTGACCGCAGGGATTTTAAATGGTGAGCGTGAGAAATGTTTTGAGTTTGGTATGAATGATTTTTTACCAAAACCGATTTTAGCGAGTGATCTAAAAATGATGATACAAAAATGGGTCATTAAACTTCAGGATTAAAAAATAAGTTTTTGGCGGCAATGCAGCAAACTGTCTCTTATTTTTACAAAAAGGTATGAATCAAAGTTAATAACTAGTATCGTCCAATTTTACTTTTCCGTTAAATGTTTTGTACAAAAAGAAAAAATAAGCTCCCAATAACGGTGCGCCAATTGCAACAATAGTTAACATGATTCCCAATGATTTCTGTGAAGAAGCGGCATTGTAAATGGTAACACTATACTTGGAATCAACAGTGGATAACAACAAAGTAGGGTAAAGGTGTAAGGCTACTAAAATAAGCAATAACGACATGGTCAATGATGAAAAAATCAAAGCACGCATGTATTGTTTTTTTGAAACCAAACGCGGTACATTGGCCACAGCTAAAAATGAAATGACAGGAACTGCAAAATACACCGGATTCTCCCTGAAATTTTCGGTCACACCCGGAATAAAAACAAGGGTGTACAAGGAAGTGATACCAAAACTTACAATAAAAAAAATCATTCCTTTTCTCAATAAAAAAGTCAAACGTTGGTGCAAAGTCCCCTCAGTTTTTAAAAGCAAATAAATAGCGCCTTGTGTCATGAACAAGGATAAAGTAGTGAGTCCTACCATAATGGCGTAGGGATTTAGAAATGATAAAAAAATCCCGCCTTGGTAGGTGAAATTAGGACCTAAAGCTAAACCCTGTAAAATGTTTCCTAAAACCACTCCTAGCAAAAAAGCAATCATGCTGCTTGAAATACAATAAATATAATCCCATGTTTTTCTCCACCACAACATTTCTTCGGCACTTCTGAATTTAATGGCTGCAGCTCTAAGAATATTAAAAAATAGAAACAACATAAAAGGAACGTACATCGCCGAAAGCATGGTAGCATACATCACTGGGAATCCAGCAAATAGCGCTCCACCACCAATCACTAACCAAACCTGATTGGCATCCCAAACAGGGCCAATAGCGTTAATAGCAATTCGTCGGCTTATATCTTTTCGAAAAAACAAGTGCCAAGCACCAGCACCAAAATCAAATCCTTCTAAAATGGCATAGCCCGAAAACAAAAGGCCAATTACTAAATACCAAAGTGTAGGATAATCAATACCTAAAAAATACTCCATCTTTTTCGTTTAAAATAATAATGAGAAGTTTAAAGTGCAGGCTCATTGGGACCATGTTTTATTTTTTTATTCACGGAATAAATAAATAAAATCAATAATAGCGTATAAACCAAAGTGAATAAAATAAGCGAAAATAAAATCTGTTGCGAGGAAACTTCTTGAGAAAATGCCTCACTTGTTCTCAAATGACCATAGACTACCCATGGTTGCCTACCCATTTCTGCCGCAAACCAGCCCACTTGATTCGCAATTTGTGGCAATAAAACAGCATAGGAAAAAACGCCCAAGAGCCATTTGGTATCGTACAAGTTTCCTTTGAAATACAAAAAACTAGCATACAAAGTCAAAGCAATCAAGAATAACCCAATAGCCACCATAATATGATAAAATTGAAACACCGCATTAACTTGGCTCGGACGGTCTGCTTCAGGAAAATCATTCAATCCTTTGATAGGCGCTTTAAAATCCTGATGAACCAAGAACGATAAGCCACCCGGAATACCTATGCCTGTTACGGTTTGGTCTTTTTTATTCACCCAACCCATAAGATACAAATCTGCTGGGGCATTTTTTTCAAAATGACCTTCCATCGCGGCTAATTTAGCGGGCTGATTCACCGCTACGCCATCGGCAGAGCTGTGACCCGAAAGTAACTGTGAAAACGAAACAATTGTAGCAACTGCCAAGGCGATGGGGAAAGCTTTTTTAGAAATGGAAATAAACTTACCTTTTCTCAGATAATAAGCATGAACACTCAATACTAAGAAAGCACCTGCCAAAAAAGAACCCTGCCAAGTATGGATCAATCGGTCTACACTTGAGGGATTGAAAACCATCGCCCAAAAGTCAGTTACTTCAGCTCGAGCATGCAAGCCTTCGCCAACAATATGATAGCCTGCAGGGGTTTGTTGCCAAGAATTAGCCACAACAATCCAAACCGCAGAAAACATCGAACCCAAGAAAACACCTATGGTAGAAACCAAATGCACCCAAGGTTTTACCCGATTCCAACCAAAAAGTAAAATCCCTAAAAAAGTACTTTCTAACCCAAAAGCAAATAATCCTTCAGCAGCTAATGCACTACCAAAAATATCGCCAACATATCTAGAATAAACGGCCCAATTAGTACCAAATTCAAATTCCATAATGATACCAGTCGCAACGCCAATTCCAAATGTTAGTGCGAAAATTTTAATCCAAAAACGGGTTAGCATTTCATATTCTTTGTTCCCTGTTTTGATGTAAATACTTTCAAAAAGCACGATAAGTAGTCCAAGTCCAATACTTAGTGGGGGATAGATATAGTGAAAAGCAATAGTAAAGGCAAATTGGATTCGAGCAAGAATTTCTACGTCCATTTTTTGTGTTTTTTATACACACAAATATAATTCAGAAAACAAAAAAAAACATTATTTTTTAGTTTTTGATATGAAAAATTTAAGAAAACGATTGAAAAGTGGGCTTTCTGACAAGGTGTTCATTTTTTTAAGTATTAGCTACGAATTACATTAATCACTACTAATTTTATCTTTGATTTAAGAATAAAAAAAAATACAATACCTGTTTTTTGTGCGATACCTTGCTACTTTTTACTAAATGCAAATGCTCAGGTCTTTTGATTTTTTTTTTTTTTTACTAAAGTTGATGTTTAATCGAGTAGAAAAACGTCCTCATGTTAGCTCATGCGTTGCTTTTTTCTACTATGATTTTGATCAATTCATCTTTGCTCACCACCCCAGATTGTCTCCACAATTGCTTCCCGTTTTGAAACAAAAGCATTGTAGGCACCCCGCGAACTTGATACTGAGCTGCAATCGCTTGATTTTTGTCCACATCAATTTTGATAATTGTAATACGATCACCAAGACTTTCCTTTACTTGTTTTAGAATAGGAGCGAGCATTTGGCAAGGACCACACCAAGTAGCGAAAAAATCAACCAAAACAGGTTGGTCTTTCTGTATCAATTGTTGAAAAGCATTCATAGTCTATTTATTTTTTAGGAATAGCGCAACCATTTGCCCCGCAACCCCAGTTAAACAAAGCTTGAAGCAAGAAAAACAAACCAAAAACAATAAAAAACCATTCTCGAGTAGCATAAGCCTCTCCAAATAAGAATAGGGCAAAAGCCAATCGAATCCAGCGCATCAAATGCCAGTTGGTAAATAAAAGTGTTTTCATTTTCGTGTCTATATTTTTGATTTATATTTTTTAGGAACAGCAACAAATGGGCTTTTCAGGAAACATCGTCCCGCTATCCGCTATATCTTTGCTTTTTTAAAGAAAAAAAGCAAAGGATGCCGCTGCTATCGGGGTTAAGGAGCAGCAATTTGCTTCTTTGGTTTCATTGTTGCTATTCTTTATATTGTAAACCCGAGTTCAATTTCCTGCAAGATTTTCAAAAGCGTGTAGGTATTGTTTTTTAAGCTTTTGACTTTTAAAAATTCATCTTCTAAATATACAACGGTGAAAGTTTAATCAACAAGCGCAATGCTGTACTCTGGTTCATAAGCAAGTACGTCTCTTAATTGTTCCAGAGAAATTTCGTTGGTACTCATAACAATCAAATCACTAAACGTACTATTGATTTGTGCATTAATTACTCCAGTAATTGCTCCTATTTTCTGAAGTACCGTTCTCGTACAATTCGAACAAGTGATGCCACTCAAAGCGAAACATTGCACCATCACTTCCGATTTTTTCTCAAAGACAAAAAACAATTCCGATTGCGCTCTTGGCGTAACCGAGTTATAGGATGTTTCCAGAATTTTAAATTGAAAAGCTTCAGAAAATAACTGTTCGTACTCGGTTGTATTTCCACCAAAAGGCGGACTTACCTCAAAACTGCGATTAAAAAGTAGTCCCGCAATTTTTCCATTTTTGGATAACAATTGATGCATTTTCCAAACGTATTTTTGACGCATTTGCGGAGGCAAAGCACAAAAGAAAGTTTGTTCCAAAATCAAATCATAACTACCCATATGTTCAAAAAAATCCCCCTGAATGATACGAATAGCATTAGTATTTTTGAATTTTTCATTTAATTTTTCAACCAGAGTAGGAGCAATATCAATCACTGTAATGTTGGTAAACCCTTTTTCTAAAAGGTATTCCGCTTCATAAGTATTCCCACAACCCGGAATCAATACCGAAATTGTAGTGTCCGTCAACTGGTCAACATACGCTTTGATTGGTGGAGAAATCGTTCCCAAATCCCAACCTGTTGTTTCAGATTGGTATTGTAAATCCCAATAGGATTGGTCTAATGGTTTCTCGCAACTCTTTACACAACAATTCAATTCTTTCATTTAAATTTTTTTTACAAGTTGTAATTTCAAATGGAGTATATTTCAGGCAAAAAAAGCTAATTCTATCTTGTTTTTTAACTGCAAGGTCCACAAAGGATTACGCAAAGAACGCAAAGTCCCATTGACTTACCAGAGTAGCTTGATAGTTCTAGATTGGATTGATAAGCTGCAGTTGTAGTAAGGTATAGTGTTTCTGCCTTCTAACTTACTTCAACACTTTGCTTTGGCAAACAAAATCGGTTTTAGGAACGGTTGTTTTTGCTATAGCGCCAAAACCGCCTTCAATTTCAGTGAAATTTCTAACCCCCCTCGCTTGCAAAATAGAAGCCGCAATCATACTACGATATCCACCTGCACAATGCATAAAAAAATGTTGTTTCGGGTCGATAGTAGTTATCCAGTCATTAATGGCGGATAAGGGTTTGTTATATGCTTCAGCTACATGTTCTGCGCTGTATTCACTTTCTTTTCTGATATCAATAACAACGTCTTTTGTAATATCTACCTTTTGCTCAAATTCAGCTGATGAAATTCTATGGATGGTGTCAATTTCTTTATTGGCTTTTGTCCATGACTCAAAACCACCTTCAAGATGTCCTAAAATATGGTCAAATCCTACGCGACTCAATCGGGTTACGGTTTCTTCTTCACGTCCTTTCTCAGTGACCAAAAGAAGCGGTTGTTGCACATCTGCAATCATAGCGCCTACCCAAGGGGCAAAATCGCCATTAATCCCAATATTAATAGATTGTGGTATAAATGCTTTGTGAAAATCACCACTATTGCGCGTATCTAAAACTAAAGCGCCTGTTTCATCAGCTATTCTTTCAAAATCTGTAGCAGAAAGTGCTTGCATACCGTTATGCAAAACTTTTTCAAAACTTTCGTAGCCTTTTTTATTCATCGCTACATTCATTCCAAAATAGGCTGGAGGAGGAAGTAAACCATCGGTTACTTCTTTTATAAATTCAGCTTCGGTCATATTGGCTCTTAAAGCGTAATTGGTAGCTTTTTGTTGTCCAATTGTAGAAACCGTTTCTTTACTCATGTTCTTACCGCAAGCACTTCCAGCACCGTGCGCAGGATAAACAATCACTTCATCAGCTAGAGTCATAATCTTATTTCTTAACGAGTGAAATAAAATGCCTGCCAATTGCTCTTGTGTCATTCCAGCGGCTTTTTGTGCTAAATCAGGACGTCCCACATCTCCAATAAATAAGGTGTCACCAGAGAATATAGCGTATTCTTTACCCGTTTCGTCAATCAACAAATAGGTAGTGCTTTCCATAGTGTGCCCTGGAGTGTGCAATACTTTAATTTTGATGTTTCCAATTTTAAAAATCTGATTGTCTGTAGCTACAATAGCTTCAAATTCAGGTTTTGCTGTTGGGCCATATACAATTGGAGCATTAGTAGCTTTGCTCAAATCCAAGTGACCCGAAACGAAATCAGCATGGAAATGCGTTTCAAAAATATATTTTAAACGAACGTTATCTCGTTCCAAACGGTCTAAATACGGCTGTACTTCTCTCAAAGGGTCAATGATAGCCGCTTCTCCGTTTGAAGTGATGTAGTAGGCACCTTGAGCCAAACAACCTGTATATATTTGTTCTATTTGCATGGTATTTTGTTTTATTGAGTACACAAAGGTACTATTGATTTTTTATAGAAAAAGTGATAAATGTTACATATTTATGGACTAAAAAAAGACTTCTTTGGTAATGATGTAAATGCCCATCACCAAAATAAACCAACCAAAAAGAGGTTTGAGTTTGGCTCCGTCTATTTTTTTAGAAAGCTGAATCCCAATTAGAATTCCGATAAAAGCCATAGCGGCTATAGTGAGTAAAAAAGTATAATCGATGGGGGTTCCGATGTATAAATCACCTCCAAAACCAATAGCCGAATTGATGAAAATGATTAAAAGCGAAGTGCCAACGGCTTGTTTCATAGGCAAATTCGCAAAAAATAGTAGGGCAGGAATGATTAAAAAACCGCCGCCAGCACCCAAAAAGCCAGTGATTATTCCCACTACAAAACCAATAATGCCTAATTGTGTATAATTTGTAGTCGTAGTAGTGATCTCCGGTAATTCTTTTCGAATCATAGAAAGAGCGGCCACTATCATCAAAACGGAAAATATCACCATTATCAAAAAGTTTTTTGAGACCTGAAAACTTGCAATTGAAAATAAAGTGGAAGCAATTTGAGGAAAGATAACTTCTCGTATGATTAGGATAGAAAAAACAGAGGGGATAGCGAAATATAAAGCAGCTTTGATTTTTAGATTTCCCATTTTGTAATGGCTATAACAGCCAAATAAAGCGGACAATCCAACGATAAATAAGGAATAGCTAGTCGCTAATTCTGGATCTATTTTAAACAAATAAACCAAAATAGGAATAGTTAAGATGGAGCCTCCTCCGCCAATTAATCCCAGTGACAACCCAATGATAATAGATGCAAAATAGCCAATGTATTCCATGTTTCTTTTTTTGTGACGCAAAGATGTTACTTTCCTTTTTAGACTTTAGTAATTTTAGTCACATTCGAATTTTTAATCACAATTTTTTTTAATTGGAATAGTAAGATGAGGATCTTTTAAAGTTACTTAGTCAAAATTTCAATATGATTACGATGCAATTTTACTAAGCCTCTTTGTTCCATTTTTTTTAATAATCTAGAAATAACTTCTCTTGAAGTATTTAAATCCATCCCTATTTCTTGATGTGATAATTTTAAATCTTGGCAGTTGCAGGAAGCCACTTGTCGCTTAAGGTAAAATTCTAAACGCTCATCCATAGCTCTAAAGGCCACGCTGTCTAGTACTTCAAGCACTTCTTCAAAACGATTGCGATAGGTAGCGATTACAAATTCATACCAAGAGCGATGCTCCATCATCCATGTATCCATCAATGATAATGGAATCGAAATGAGTTCGGCATCTTCAACAACTTTGGCCATAATTTGGCTTTTTTCACTCTTCGTAGCACAAACCATTGAAAGGGCACATGCCTGACCGGGCTGTAAATAATACATGAAAAATTCCCCTCCCTCTTCATCTTCGCGATAAATTTTGATTTTACCGCTAATGATTAGCATTGTGCTTTTAATGTATTGACCCGTTCTCATGATGGTTGTGCCTGCAGTAACAAATTGTTCCACAGCGTTTTGTTCAATGGCTGCTATCAAAGGTTTTGAGAAAGAAGGAAAGGTTTGTTGTATTGAAGGGCTCATAGGGAAGGGGCTAATCATTGTCGTATTTACAAATATACTACAATTTAAACTTTTCGTTAGGGGGTGTTTTTTATTGAATAAATGTGGTTTATGTAATGTAACGTGTGTTTTATTTTGTTTTTATTTGAGAAAAACATTATTTTTTTATTAAATAACTAGTGATAATTCATTTTTATTGATGTAATTAATTTGCGATATCGTTTTCAATGAATAATTATCCATTTAACAATTTCAATTCTTTTTGTTTCTCTAAAACATTGTATTTTTACCAAAAAGACAACTATGAATTTATCACAAGAAGATTGGATAGCTCAATTAGAGGCTGATTCCAACGCAGTTATACTAGATGTAAGAACAGAAGATGAATACAATGATGGCATTATTGCGTCTGCCATAAATATCGATATTCATCAAGGCCCAGCATTTATTTCAGCCATTGAAGCGCTGGATAAAACCAAGAATTATTTTGTTTATTGCCGTTCTGGAGCAAGAAGCGCCAAAGCATGCGAAATTATGAATGAATTAGGTATTATCAATGCTTTTAACCTGCTTGGAGGAATTTTAGCATGGAATGGAGAAGTTGTTGCGCCAGATTAACTAATTGGAATTCAAAAATAATTAAAACCCTATCAATGAATATCATTCCTGAAGAATTTCAAATAAAAAATTTACTGCATCAAGATACCTATTTAGTGGATGGAGAATTAAAAAAATGGATTGGAAAAACTACGCCAGTCTATTCAACTATTTCGTCTACTCCAAATTATGAACCGACTTTGTTGGGGTCAATCCCTTTTATGGAAGAAGCCCAAGCAATTGAAGCGGTCGAAGCAGCACACACAGCTTATAATAATGGACAAGGTTTGTGGCCCACTATGAAAGTAGCGGATCGAATCAAATGTATGGAAAACTTCGTTTCTCAAATGAAGGTGACACGAACGGAAGTGGTCAAATTGTTGATGTGGGAAATCGGAAAAACTTTAGGCGATTCCGAAAAAGAATTTGATAGAACGGTAGAGTATATTTACGATACGATTGAAAGTTTGAAAGAATTAAACAGTCGTAGTGCTCATTTTTCAAAAGTACAAGGAATTCATGCCATGGTACGTCGTGGTCCATTAGGGGTTGTACTTTGTTTAGGACCTTATAATTATCCTTTAAATGAAACCTTTTCATTGCTGATTCCCGCTTTGATTATGGGAAATCCAGTAATTTTTAAGCCAGCTAAACACGGTGTATTGTTGATTTCTCATTTATTAGAAGCTTTTAGAAGTAGTTTTCCAAAAGGAGCCATCAATATTTTATATGGACGTGGAAGAGAGGTGGCAACTCCAGTAATGCAATCTGGAAAAGTAGATTTATTGGCCTTGATCGGCAACAGTAAATCGGCCATTGCTTTGCAAGACCAACACCCGAATAAAAACCGTTTGCGTTTGATTTTAGGATTAGAAGCCAAAAATCCAGCCATCATTTTACCTGATGCCGATTTGGATTTGGCAATTCAAGAATGTATCACTGGTTCACTTTCGTTCAATGGACAACGTTGTACTGCCTTGAAAGTATTGTATGTTCACGAATCGATTGCCAATGAATTTAATACGCGTTTTGCCGCAAAAGTTGATGAATTAAAATATGGAAATCCATGGGAAAAAGGCGTGATGCTTACACCGCTTCCAGAAGTTGAAAAACCAAATTATATTCAAGAATTAATTAACGATGCTATTGTCAAAGGTGCAAAAGTGATCAATGCGAAAGGTGGACAAAAAACCGAAAATTCAATTTTTCCAGCGGTTGTTTTTCCAGTAAATAAAGACATGCGAGTGTATCATGAAGAGCAATTTGGACCGATTGTTCCTATTTTGACTTTCAAAGATATACAAGAGCCATTACAAGATATGGCGGAATCTAATTACGGACAACAAGTAAGTTTGTTTGGGAAAGATATCAAAACCATTGCACCTTTAATCGATGCTTTGGTGAATTTGGTGTGTAGAGTGAATTTGAATAGCTCTTGTCAAAGAGGTCCTGATGTTTTTCCGTTTACAGGGCGAAAAGATTCAGCTGTAGCCACCTTGAGTATTCATGATGCCTTGAGATCCTTCTCTATCAGAACTTTTGTAGCCTCAAAAGATAATGCTTACAATAATGCTATTTTACAGGACTTACTAAATAGCAAAGAGTCTAATTTTATCAATACAGATTACATATTGTAATTTTTAAAGCAACAACAAAAAAGCTTCGAAATTTTCGAAGCTTTTTTTTGAGTTTTACGTAGTTGTTTGACTTTTAACAACTAGTCTAAATCCTTCACCATGAATATTTAAGATTTCAACATCTTCATCTGGTTTTAGGTATTTTCTTAATTTTGCGATGTAAACATCCATACTTCTTGAAGTAAAGTAGTTGTCATCTCTCCAAATTTTTGTCAGGGCTAATTCTCTTGGCATCAAATCATTTTCGTGCAGAATTAGCATTTTTAATAATTCATTTTCTTTCGGAGATAATTTGATTGGCTCTTCTTCTTGGAAAGTCAAAAATCTCAATTTTGAATTCAAGTGAAATTTACCAATATTGAACTCAAACTGTACCTGATCCGTTTTTACTTCTGAAGATTTTCTTTGAATAATGGCTTTAATTTTCATCAATAATACCTCAGAATCAAAAGGTTTGTTCAAATAATCATCAGCGCCTGCTTTGTAGCCTTTCATGACATCTTCTTTCATCGTCTTCGCGGTTAAGAATATAATTGGCACTTCACTGTTTTTTTCACGAATTTCCTTGGCAAGAGTATAGCCATCTTTGTAAGGCATCATTACATCTAATATACAAAGATCGTAATTGTCTTTTTTGAATTTTTCAAACCCTTCCATTCCATTTTTAGCTAAAACAACTTCAAAGTCATTTAGCATTAAATAATCTTTTAAAACAGCTCCAAAATTCAAATCGTCTTCTACAAGTAGAATTTTTTTATTTACATTTTCCATTTGCTAATTTATTAGTGGTATTTTAATAATAAAGGTACTTCCTTTACCTTTTTCGCTTTCTACATAAACTTGACCATTATGGTCTTCAACTATTTGTTTTACATAAGCCAAACCTAGACCGTGACCTTTCACATTGTGTAAATCTCCGGTATGTTCTCTATAAAATTTTTCAAACACTCTCTTTTGGGCTACCTTACTCATTCCTAATCCATTATCTTTTATTTTTATCAAAAGCATGTCTTTAATGTTCTCGGTATACACGTCAATTTTAGGAACTCCGGGAGTGTATTTTATGGCATTCTCTAAAATATTTACAATGACATTCGTAAAATGAAAGTCGTTTAATAAAACGGTTGTTCTTGAAGCTTCGAAATGTAATGTTACGCTGCCTTCTCTGTCTTCAAGTATTAAATTCACGTGTTCTATTGCGTCTTCTATTACTTCCTCTGCATTTTGGGACTCTTTGATGATATCTAATTCCTTTTTTTCTAACTTCGAAATTCTCAATACATTTTCAACCTGTGCATGCATACGTTTGTTTTCCTCTCGAATCATGGTTAAATACTTGAAAACTTTTTCTTTATCTTCAATGATTTTAGGATTACGAATGGCATCTAAAGCCAAATTTATGGTTGCAATAGGCGTTTTGAATTCATGGGTCATGTTATTGATAAAATCAGTCTTGATTTCTGAAATCTGACGCTGACGAATTAATTGATTCAAAGCAGAGGTATAGGCTATGAGAATAATCAACGTAAAGATAATTGACAAGACTGTGATACTTACTAACTCGGATAATAAAAATTTCTTTTTGTTGGGAAAAGTTACAAGTAACTTGTATTTCTCTGTACCTTCATTATCCGTAAAAATTGGAGTAGTATAGGTCGCGTTTTTTTCGAAACTGAAATTTTCAGATCGAATTTTAGTAGCTAAACCATTGCTATACACTCCAAATTCAAAATGGGTATCAACCCCGTTTTCTTCTAATTCTTTTTTAATCAACTTGGTAAGAACGTCATTGGAAACCCTTTCATGTATGGGTAATGCTGCAGCAAAATCTTTATATGATATTTCTAACTGAGCTTGATCTAAAATTTCTAAACTTCCTGATTTTTCAATTTTAACATCTGGTATTAGACTGTTTTGAAAATCGGAATTATCAATACTATTGTTATTATATATTTCTGTTTTTCTCTTAGCGTTAAAACTTTTATATTTTAAATCATCTTTACTTCTAGTAGCAAAAGTTGGATTAATATTGTAATCCTCAGATATGATACTATTGGAATAAACAATTGTTTTATTTGTTTTTTTATTTTTTTGAACCAGTGTAAATTCCATAATGTCTTCACGTTGAGGAATTCTACCAGTACTATCTTTTAATTTATTGATATTGTTGTAAAAATTATATGCTTCTTGTTTTTCAAGTTTTTCAGCAACATTTCCAATGACTTGTTTGACATGAAACCTAAATTGCTCATCATTATTGTTAAAGGAAGAATTGAACCAATACACTTGTACAAGAATGATACCAATGAGGGATAAACTCATTAACAATACTAATAATCTAAAAAACATTCTATTCATGCCACAAAATTAACATTTTAACAATATAATAAATAATGCATTAACCAAATATTAACAATTAATCCTCAAATTGTTATTTCAATAATAATTTAAGAATTTTAACAACTTGGTCTTGAGTATTAACAAGGGAGTCATTATTAATCACAAAATCGCTTTTTTCAAGCCGTTGTTCGTCAGTCCATTGGGCTTGTATGCGTTGTAGAATTTGTTCCTTAGAAGTGGAATCTCTTTTTATAACTCGTTGAATTCTAGTGTTTTCCGGAGTGTATACGCTAATAATTTTGTAACATTTTTTATCACCTCCGCTTTCAAATAAAATGGCTGATTCATAAATGATGAATTCAGATTGTTGATGGGCAGCTACCCATAATTTGAAGTGTTCGGCTACAGCTGGATGCACAATGGCATTTAATTGATTGAGTTTTTCGGGGTCGTTAAAAACAATGGCAGCAAGTTTTTTGCGGTCTAAAACCCCGTTTTCAAATAGGGTAGTGCCAAATATGTCTTGTATTTTGGATATAATCTGTGGCGATTGCATCACTTCTTTACCTGCATCGTCTGCAATGTAAACGGGAATGCCATGCGATTTAAAAATGGTCGCCACTGTCGTTTTCCCACTTCCAATACCACCTGTTAACCCAATTATTTTTGTCATTTACACTTTGAAAAATAATTCAGGAAATGCCTCCTGTGGTTGTTGTTTTAAAACAATTACTTTTAAATATGACACGATAAATCCTGTACCATATCCCCAAAATTGCTTCCAAACCGCAATTAAAGATAAGTACCCTATTTTGAGATTTTTATTTTGAATAGAAGAAGCAACAAACAATAACCCAAAGTAAAAAAAGTACAATTGAAGCATAAAATCAAAATGCTGACTGAATAAATACAGGATAATAGATAATCCAAAACCCAATATAAAGACACTAGGGAAAAAGAAGGTGAGTTTGTTATATTTAGGATACCAACTATTTAGAATTGGTCGAGCTTTGCCAAATTTATGGACTTGAATGGTGAATTTTTCCCAATCAATTCTGCGTTTGTGGTATACAAAAGCTTCCTGTATTAACTTAGTTTCAAATCCTAATTCCCATAATCTAATTGACAAATCAGGATCTTCACCCGGATGAATATTCCCAAAACCTTTTGATACTTCAAAAGCTTTTCTAGATAAACCCATGTTAAAGCTACGGGGTTGAAATTTACCTATTTTTTCAGAACCTCCACGAATGCCACCTGTTGTTAAAAAGGAAGTCATCGCAAAATTAATCGCTTTTTGAATATCTGAAAAGCTATCTAAAGCCTTATCTGGGCCACCAAAACAATCTACATAATGAGAATTCAAAGACGTTTCTACTTCTTTTAAATAATTTGGTGGAATAATACAATCCGAATCAAATATGATAAAATAATTGCCTCGTGCCTTTTGCATTCCAAAATTTCTCGAATCACCTGGTCCTGAATTGGGTTTGAAATAATAAGAAATATTTAATGATGTAGCATATTTCTCCAGTACTTCCTGACATCGAATGGTAGAACCGTCCTCCACAATTACAATTTCATAAACATCCGAATAGCTCATTTGAGTCAAACTCATTAATAGTTCATCTATTTCATCTGGACGGTTATAAACGGGGATTATTAACGAAAAAAACATAAAGTCTAGGTGGTATTAAATTTATTGCAACTGTTTAAAAGTTTGCAAAGATACTATTTATTCAAACATTTCCATTATTTCTTGACTCACACCCATCGATGAAAAACCACCATCGTGCATTAAATTTTGAAGCGTGACCTTCTTAGTTAAATCAGAAAATAGCGTAAGGGTATAATTAGCACAATCTAAAGCCGAGGCATTGCCAAGTGGCGCCATCTTTTCAGAATAATTGATAAAACCATTAAAACCTTTGACACCATGACCGGCCTTCGTTGCTGTTGGTGATTGAGAAATGGTATTTACCCTAACTTTTGATTTTTTTCCAAAAAAACACCCAAAACTTCTAGCTATCGATTCTAGAAAAGCTTTATTATCTGCCATATCATTGTAATCCGGAAATACACGCTGTGCGGCCATATACGAGAGAGCAACAATGCTTCCCCATTCATTCATTGCGTCTTTTTGATACAAAACCTGAAGTACTTTATGAAATGAAAGGGCTGAAACATTCCAGCCTTTTGCTGTAAAATCATAGTTTTGATTCGTATAATGATTGCCTTTACGCACATTTACAGACATTCCGATGGCATGTAAAACAAAATCAATTTTTCCTCCCAAGATATGTATTGCTTGCTCTACAAGATTTTCTAAGTCAGGGATTGAAGTCGCATCAGCAGGAATGACTATTGATCCCGTTTTCGTGGCTAAATCCTCGATATTTCCTAATCTCATGGAAGCAGGGGTGTTGGTCAAAACGAAAACACCTCCCTCTTCATGAACACGCTCAGCAGTTTTCCAAGCAATAGAATTTTCGTCTAGCGCTCCAAAAATAATTCCTCTTTTTCCTTTTAATAAATTATACATATTGGTTTCTTTTATAGCCATAAAAAAACACCTTATCTTAAATTTTATTACAAATAAAACAAAAATAAGGTGTTTATGGCTGCTATTGTTTTATACTATACTTGGTACATTTACTAGCTCGTTGGTTTCACTTTTATAATCTACTCCATCAAATTCAAAACCAAAAAGATTATAAAAATCATGACGATATCCTGATAAATCACCTATTTCAGCTAGATTTTCAGTAGTTGCCTGAGGCCATAATTGCGCTACTAATTCTTGCACATCCGCTCTCATTTCCCAGTCATCCACACGAATACGGCCTTGCTCGTCTGTTGTAATTCCTTCTTTACTGTACAAGCGTTCACTATACAAACGTTGCATTTGTTCGATACAACCTTCATGAATTCCTTTTTCTTTCATGATTTTATACAATAAAGAAATATACAATGGAATAACGGGTATTGCTGAACTAGCTTGAGTTACCAAGGCTTTATTTACCGAAACATAAGCTTTTCCATTAATGGCTTTCAAACTATCTGAAATGGTAAAGGCTGTTGCTTCTAAGTGATCTTTGGCACGCCCAATAGTCCCTTTTCTATATACGGCTTCGGTTAGGGAAGGTCCAATGTAAGAATAAGCAACTGTCATAGCTCCTTCGGCTAATAGGTTTTCTGCTTGTAAGGCTTCCATCCACATCGCCCAATCTTCACCGCCCATAACGGCAATAGTGTTTTCAATATCATCGCCTTCACAAGGTTGAATTGCTATTTCAGAGACTTTTCCCGAATGAAAATCGACAGTTTTATTTTCATAAACACCTCCAATTGGTTTCAAAGTGGATCGATGTAACACTCCCGTTACAGGATGTTGACGTACTGGTGAAGCTAAGCTGTAAATCACTAAATCAACTTGACCTAAATCTTGTTTGATTAAATCCAGTGTTTGTCGTTTTACTTCATTAGAAAACGCATCTCCATTAATACTTTTGGCGTACAAACCCGCTTTATGAGCTTCTTTTTCAAAAGCAGCAGAATTGTACCATCCTGGCGAAGCTGCTTTTCCTGTCGCTGCAGGTTTTTCAAAAAAAACGCCAATCGTCGCTGCATCAGATCCAAAAGCACTTGTAATTCTTGAGGCTAATCCAAATCCGGTTGAAGCACCGACCACCAATACTTTTTTGGCTCCTGCGATTGGTCCTTTAGATTTAATATATTCAATTTGATTTTTTACATTTTGCTCGCATCCGTCAGGGTGAGATGTCAAACAAATAAATCCTCTCATTCTTGGTTCAATAATCATAATATTGGGTTTTCATTATTACGTAAAATACTTTATCTTATAATTTTATCAATTATTTCTCTTGTTTTAAGTATATCTATCTTCTTTTCTTCACAAGAAAGTGTCTCCTTATTATACTTCGATAGCAAAGTATTTAAATCCTGACAATCCCTAATTAAGTTAAATTCCTTTGTATTAAAATCAAATACAACCCCTTTTAACTTATTTAAAGTTGCTGCATAAGCACCAGCTGCTGCACCACCAACACCATAGGCGAATCCTTTTGACCAAGCATTTGCAAAAGAGACTTCTAAATATAAAAAATTACCGTCTTTGGTAACTCTATGATAAGAATTTGGATTATCTCCTTCTTGATTTCTATCATCTTTTGAGGCTAAATTATGAATTTGCCGTTGTTGAATGTATACACTTCCGTTATATGAAATAGCAAAAGCATTGGTTATTTTGGAATTATTTTTTTTATTAAAAAAGAAAACTTGGTCTGCTTCGAAATTTCTTTCCATCTCCTTAAATCCAGCCATAGGCTTTCTAATTAAAAAGGGTCCATAATCAATGCTTTTTTTTTCTACAAAATCTTCATAACTCAAATAAATACCTTCGGGGTATTCGGAATTTAAAAATTTAAAGTTTTGAGACTCTATATTATTCTGAGCCGTCAATAAAGAGGGGAGTAGACCTCCAAAAAATATAAAAAAAAAATGCTTCATGAAAAGTAAAATGGTTGGTTAATTAATGGAGCAAATATAGCCCATTTTTTTAGTTGAGCAAGGCTTTAGCGTGATTTAAGGCAGATTCTGAAACGGCTGTACCTGACAACATTTGTGCAATTTCTAACACTCTTTCATCAACGCTCAATAAGCGTAATTCAGAAGAAGTCGTTTCTCCCAAAGTCGTTTTGGCTACTTTAAAATGGGAGTCACCTTTGGCTGCAATTTGTGGTAAGTGTGTAATGGCAAATACTTGCATAGTTGCGCTCATTTGCTTCATAATTTCTCCCATACGAATTGCAATTTCACCAGAAACTCCTGTATCAATTTCATCAAAAATCAAGGTAGGTAATTTAGAATACTGTGCTAATATTGCCTTTACAGCTAGCATTATTCTAGACATTTCGCCTCCTGAAGCTACTTTTTTGAGTAATCCAAAATCTCCTCCTTTATTAGCTGAAAATAAAAATTGCAATGCGTCTTTTCCGTTATTAAAATAAGTAGTTCCTAGGGTCAATGTAATCTGAAAACGAACATTAGGCATGCCTAGTTTTTCCAAGATAACCGTAAGTTTTTCGGTCAATGCAGGGAGTGCAGCTTCTCGTTTATTATGAATAATTGCTGCCAAAGCGTTTAATTCACTTTCATGATTTGAAATACTTTCTTGTAGGTTTTCAATCTCTGTTTCTAAGTTCCCTATCGAGACTAAAGATTGATCTAATTGCTCTTGAATACTTAATAATTCAGCCACCGTTTTGACTTGATGTTTTTTCTGTAAAGTATAAATTAATTGCAATTTTTGATTGGTATACTCGAGCTTTTCAGGGTCATTGAGTAACATTTCCGCCTGTTGATTCAATTCCAAACTGATATCGTCAAATTCAATTAGCACGCTATTGATTCTTTCTAAGAGCTCTTGATATTTGGTTCCGAAAGGCGCAATTCGCTGTAAAGTTGTTTTGATTTCTTTTAAATGATGTAAAGCACCTATTTCATCTTCATTGGCAATTAAGATAGATTTTTCAATTGCTTCCTTGATCGTTTCTACATTATTAAGACGTTCAAAATCTTCTTCTAATTGTTCTTGTTCTCCATCAGAAAGTTTTGCAGCTAGCAATTCTTCTAATAAAAAAGAATTGTATTCTTGTTCTTTTATAGCTTCTCCTTGCTTCTTTAATAAAGCATTCAATGTTGTTTTTTCGGACTTAAAGTGCTTTAAAACTTCTTGATATTTGCCAAGTTCAAATGAGTTAGCAGCAATAGCATCAATGATTTTAAATTGCACTTCTTCTTCTGATAATTCTTGTGTTTGTTGCTGCGAATGGATATCAATCAAATACAAACTCAATTCTTGTAATTCTTGAAGATTTGCGGGACTATCATTGATAAAAGCACGTGACTTTCCTGAAGGCAAAATCTCTCTTCGAATAATTGTTTCTTCTTCGTAATCTAAATCATGCGCTTCAAAAAATCCTTTCAAATTATATTTTGAAATTTCAAAATGGGCTTCGATTACACATTTTTCTTCTGCATTTTTTAAAGAGGACAAGTCAGCTCTTTTTCCTAAAACTAATCCTAAGGCCCCTAGAATGATAGACTTACCTGCGCCCGTTTCACCGGTGATGATAGATAAACCAGAAGTAAAATCAATAGTCAATTGATCAATTAAAGCAAAGTTTTTTATGGAAAGTGAGGTTATCATTTATTTTATTTTGAATACATGTTCTAACACCCGAGAAGTGAAAGGAGATATTAATACTTAATTTGATTCCATTTACTAGAATTCATGGGTGAAATTTTAGTTAAGACCTCTTGTAGATCAGTGATTGTGATACTTGGTCCACCAGAAAAAATAGCGGTAATTTCATCTGATTTTGCATCAAAAAAAACGCGTGTTAAAAAAGCATTAGGACGTGTTTGATGCAGTTTTGAAAGGTTTATAATCGAGTTTTTGATTTTTTCTTTAGCCATTTTTAAATCTGAACTCATTATATCCAAGCCTTGATGATACTCTGTTAAAGTTTGTCGATAGGCTGAAAAAGTAGGCGATAATAAATCATTGGTTAGAAAGAAGCGATTTTGTACGCCATCCGCTTGGCTCCATCCTTTGTAGCCGCCTTGTTGGGCAACATTTAAGATATTCTGAGCGGTTTCTAAATAGGAGTTTCCTCCAAAAGGCTGAAAAGTATCCATATTTAATCCCAAAATCAAATAACTATAATAGGCTAAAACGGAGACCAAATTGGATTCAAAAACAGAGGGATTAAAAATTAGATTTTCGAATTCGACATATCTAAAATTAAAATCTTTGTCATTATAATTCAAAACAGGTGTGCTATAAGTAGAATTATAAATCAATCTTGACGATTGTACTTGAATTGTTCCAGAAAATTGATCTGAGGAAATAGAAGATAAGGTGATAAACATGGAGCATTTTATCTTCTCATTTTGCTTAAGTGCTTGCCCTGTCCAATCGGTTTTATTTACGAATTCATTTAAGGCTAATTCTAAATTTTTAATTAATTGTTGGTTGGTATTCGTTACTTTTTGAGCATTGACAATAACCGAACAATTGAGTTGTTGGGCGCTAGTTCTTGAAAAGCAAGCAATCACTAAGAAAAAGACAGCTATAAATCTGTACATAATCAAAACATTTATTGATTGAAAACGGCTATTGAATAAAAAAAGTATTGTAAAACAAAAGGATTAAATGGTCATAAAATGTGCACAAACTTTATCCATAATATCTATGGCAACAGCGGTTTTCGCTTTTAAATCCATCGCCTCAATTCTAAAATTCTTGTCGATAAAGGTAATCTTATTGGTTGATTTACCAAAACCGGCGCCCTCATCTTGTAAAGAATTCAAAACAATTAAGTCTAAATTCTTTTTTTGAAGTTTCAATTTGGCATTTTCAATTTCATTTTCTGTTTCTAAAGCAAAGCCAATTAAATATTGATGTTTTTTTGATGCGCCCAACGAGGCTAAGATATCTTTGGTTTTCTCTAATTCAATGCTGAAATTTTCGGCTGCTTTTTTAATTTTTTGCGAGGCTATATGTTTAGGTCGATAATCAGCTACAGCCGCCGCTGCAATGGCAACATCCACTTTTGGAAAGCATTCATGACATTGATTATACATTTGTTCTGCAGAAATTACTGGATAAACAGTAATTGTAGGATAAAGTGGTTTGCAGAAAGTAGGGCCTGTCACCAAAAAAACCTGAGCTCCTAATGCTGCTGCTCGATTTGCAATATCAAAGCCCATTTGACCTGACGAATGATTCCCGATAAAACGCACGGGGTCTATTGCTTCGTATGTTGGTCCAGCTGTAACTAAGATTGTTTTTCCTTTTAAAGGTAATTTTGCTTCAAGATCAAGCGTTATAAAAGTGATTATATTTTCAGGCTCAGCCATTCTTCCTTCGCCTGAAAGTCCGCTAGCTAATTCTCCGCTTTCCGCAGGAATCATTATATTACCAAACGATTGTAATTTCTGAAAACTTTCTAGTGTTGAAGGATGTTTGTACATATCTAAATCCATAGCAGGAGCGAAATATACAGGGCATTTGGATGATAAGTAGACGGCCATTAATAGATTGTCGCAGCTACCGTTAGCCATTTTTGATAACGTGTTCGCAGTAGCAGGGGCTATGATCATGAGATCAGCCCAAAGTCCTAACTCAACATGATTGTTCCAAAGCTCTTTTGCATCAGGGTTTGGGACGATTGTATCGGCAATTTCTTTGTCGTAAAATGTAGAATATACTGGATTTTTGGATAAAGCCGATAAGGTTAATGGCGTTACAAAATCCTTAGAAGCAGGTGTCATGACTACTTGGACTTGAGCACCTGCTTTTATGAAAAGTCGCACTAATGAAGCGGTTTTATAGGCCGCAATTCCACCAGAAATTCCTAGTAAAACTTTTTTGCCTTTTAAAACAGACATAAGTACTATTATTTGTTTGTATCTCTATGATAAATTTTACCATCTAACCATTCTTGAACGGCTAATGCATGTGGTTTTGGTAATTTTTCGTAAAATTTAGAAACCTCAATTTGTTCTTTATTTTCAAAAACTTCTTCAAGACTATCATTATAGGTAGCAAACTCTTCTAGTTTTTCGGTCAATTCTTTTTTAATTTCAGAATTGATTTGATTTGCTCTTTTAGCCATAATGGTTATTGCTTCATATACATTACCAGTAGGTTCTTCAATTACAGTTTTGTTATAGGTAATTGTATTTACTGGAGCATTCGTCTTCTTTAAATCCATGACTTTATTTATTTAGTAAATTTTTGTAACTCGTTTTCAATTCTTGCTAACATGTCGTCAGCTTTTTCTTTATACTTAGTGTCAGATTTATAGCGTAGTAAGGTAGTGTGTGCTACTTTTGCTATTTGTAATCTTTCTTCCATTTTTTGAGGAATACTATTGATGGCTAGATTATAAGCCGAATCTAGTTTAAAATACAAGGCATTTTCTTTTAAAGAAGTACCCGGATAATCTGCAATAAAATTATCTAACGAGATTAATGCTGATTTATAATCCATGATTTTATTGTAACCAATAGCATTTTCATACACTTTTTTCTCAATTTTTTGATTCAAAGTGCGCATTGTTTCATTGGCTTCCTTTAGATATTCAGAATTAGGATAGTTATCAATAAAATTTTGAAGTTTTTCAATGGCTTTAAAAGTGTCTACTTGATCCAGACTATATACCGGGGAAAGCATTGAGTAACATTTAGCTCCTAAATAGGCGGCTTCTTGCACTTTTTCACTTCTTGGATAATTAGAAGCAAAGCTTTCAAACTGATATCCTGCTAGCACATACTGTTTGGTTTTGTAATAAGCTTGAGAGTACATATAAAACATTTTCTCTGCCTGAGGTTTTCCTCTGTATGCCGGCGCTATTTGTTCAAAAAGGCGTATGGCTTTTGAATATTTACCTGCATCATATAGCTTTTCAGCCAATTCATATTTTACTCCAACATCTTCAGTTTTTAAAGCTTTTTGATATTCTCCACAAGAACCCAAAACGAGAGCAAGAATTAACAATGCAACTATTTTCTTCATTTAATTTTTTTTATTACAATTTAACACCAAATAGTTAAAAATCAAACACAACTTTGGCTGGCAAATTTAGGTATTAATTTAGCGATTACAAAATATATTTTTATTTAAAAAAAAGCTTACTTTTTTTTAAATAATTATTTAAAATTTTTCACAAACTCATGGATCCTTATGGAAAGGGATTTATCCACTGAAACCAAAGGAAGTCGTACTACATTTTCAGCCATCCCCAATGCTTTGAAAACTTCTTTTATCCCTGCTGGGTTTCCTTGTTCAAAAATCATGTCGATGCTTTCGGCAAGTTTGTATTGAATTTCAAAAGCGGCTTCCACTTTTTTATTGAGTCCTAAACGAATCATTTCTGAAAATTCTTTTGGAAATCCTTGACCAATGACGGAGATTACACCTGCACCACCAGCCAAAACTACAGGTAAAGCAATCATGTCATCTCCAGAAATTACCATAAAATCCTTAGGTTTATATTGAATGATTTTCATCGCTTGAGCCAAATCACCAGCAGCTTCTTTTATACCTATAATATTGGGAAAGTCATTTGCTAATCTAAGAACTGTGGATGGTAACATATTACTTGAAGTTCTACCCGGAACATTATAGAGTAATACAGGCAATGGAGATGCTTCTGCGATTGCTTTAAAATGTTGATAAATTCCCTCTTGTGTAGGTTTGTTGTAATAGGGTGATACTGATAATATAGCCTGAAAATCAGTAAAATCTCTTGTTTTTAGTTCTTCTACAATTTGGGAGGTGTTATTGCCTCCTACGCCTAAAACTAAAGGCAGTCTGCCTTTGTTTGTCTCGATAACTGTATTGATTACTAGTTCTTTTTCTTGAGGGCTGAGCGTTGCATTTTCAGCAGTGGTTCCCATAACCACTAAATATTCTATTCCATTCTCAATAGCGTAATTTACGATGTTTGTTAACGCTTCTGTATCTACTGAAAAATTTGACTTGAATGGGGTCACTAAAGCAACACCTGTACCTAATAATGCTTGCATAATGGAAATAAATAGAATTAATTTTTTTTAATTGATTGTAAAACTCGCATAAATTCTTGTGCGAATTGATTGTAATTTATTGTTTGTGTATTGATCAATAAATCATTCAAACGATGATCTATCGTGAAAAAACCTACTTTAAATTTTGCCAATGACTGATGTGTAATCCATTCTAAAAAACTATTTTGAGTGTCATAATAGCTCAATAAAACATCAAACGGAAATCGTATAAAATCCAAAACCTTTGGATCTTGAATTTGCAGGTCTAAACTCAAGCTTTTCCAGCTAAAAACGGAATATTCACATGGTTGATTTAGGTGTTTTGCTTCTTTAAATGCTAAAACTGTGATGTTTTGTTCATGAAAACCGTTTGCTATTAGCGCTTTTGTTAGTGCGTTTGTTTGGTTAAAAGTAACTTCATCTACAAGTAAACCAATACTTTGCACCTCATTAGATAGCGATATTTTTCTCGTATTTAACAAGATGTTTTTTAACTTCTTTTTTAGGAAAAAATCTTTAAAATAATTGAAAAACATACTACTTTTACTGAGGTACAAAACTAATTAATTAAAGTCTTATTATACATGGTAAAACTAAAAAAGTATATTCAAATTTTTAAACTTTTTGTTATATTCTTAACATTTTCTTCCATTTTTTCTTGCGCACCTAAAGCGTATCAGCTTACCAAAATTGAAGGGAAAAGGGTTTCTGTTAATAATACACTAACTTCCACAGAAAAAATCGATGTCTATCTTAAGCCGTATCGAGATAACATAGACAAGGATTTGAATACAGTTTTAGCCTATTCTCCTGAAACCTTAGACAAAAGTAGTGGTAAATGGCAAACTACCATTGGTAATTTGATGGCCGATGCTTGTTTAGAGCGCGGAAATGTGATTTTAAAAGCCCGTGAGAACAAGCAAATTGATATCTGCTTATTGAATCATGGAGGTATTCGCTCTATCTTACCAAAAGGAGAGGTTACCACGAGAACTGCTTTTCAAATTATGCCATTTGAAAATAGTTTAGTAGTGATTACTTTAAAAGGAGAAACGGTGATGGAATTGATTACTTATTTTATCAAAACTAAAAAACCACAACCTCTTTCAGGTTTAACTTTTACCATTGATAAAAACGATCAGCCTAAAGATATTAAGATAAAAGGTGTAGCATTTGATATTTCTAAAGAATATCAGGTAGCCACAAACGATTATCTTGCTAGCGGAGGTGATGATATGAGTTTTTTTAAAAAAGGAATTAAAACCTATGATTTAGATTATAAACTACGCAATGTCTTGATTGATTATTTCAAAGAAATAAAAACAATACCTGTTTTAAAAGAAGCTAGAATTACGGAAGAATAACAACTGTTGTATTCAAAAAAAACAAACTTATGAAAAGAAGAGATTTTATTCAAAAAACAGCTGCGAGTTCTGCTTTATTAGCTTTGCCTAGCTTGCCTCTAATGAGTTTTTCAAAGACTGATATAAAAAAAATCACGATACTCCATACTAATGATGTGCATAGTCATATTGATCCCTTTCCAGCTGATGATCCCAGAAATGCCAATATGGGAGGTGTTTCTAGAAGAGCAGCCTTAATCGATACCATTCGGAAAGAAAATGCCAATGTCTTATTGTTAGATGCTGGGGATGTATTTCAGGGTACTCCTTATTTTAATTATTATGGTGGTGAATTAGAATTGAAGTTAATGAGTATGATGCAATATGATTTGGCTACCTTAGGAAATCATGATTTTGATAATGGACTTGAAGGTTTTTATGCTCAAATGCATCATGCTAAATTTGATTTTATTTCTGCCAATTATGATTTTAAAAATACAATTTTAGACACTCATATTAAACCCTATAAAATTTTTATCAAGGACGGAATTAAAATTGGTGTTTTTGGTTTAGGAATAGAACTCCAAGGTTTAGTTGATAAAAAAAACTACAAAGAAACCGTGTATCTTGACCCCGTTGAAATTGCCCAAGAGATGGCACGTGCCTTGAAAACCAATGAAAAATGTGACTTGGTAATCTGCTTATCTCATCTTGGTTATGACTATACAAAAGGAAGCGATTCTACTAAAATTTCAGATTTAAAATTGGCTCAAAAAACACAAGATATTGATTTAATAATTGGCGGTCATACCCATACATTTTTGGATAAGCCCACGATAATGAAAAATCTTGTCGGAAAGGACGTTTTGGTAAATCAAGTGGGATGTTACGGTTTGCACTTAGGTAGAATTGATTTTTATTTTGATTCAAATCAACAGAATATCGCTAAAGGAAAAGCGATAATCGTGTAATAGCTCTATCATATAAAAAGCACCTACGGGTGTTTTTTTCTTTCTCTAATTTTAACCCAGCCAGCCTTCTCTATCCAAGCTTCGGTATTGTATTGCTTCGGCTATATGCGAAGCCATTACATCGGAAGACGCTTCAAGATCAGCAATGGTTCGGGCGACTTTCAAAATTCGATCATAAGCTCTTGCTGAAAGATTTAAGCGCTCCATAGCGGTTTTGAGTAGCTCTTTTGAAGTAGCATCCAATGCGCAAAATTCACGAATATGTTTCGTACTCATTTGAGCATTATAATGAATCGCTTCCAATAGATCGAATCGTTTGCTTTGTAATTCGCGTGCAGCTGTGACGCGCTCTCGAATAGCGGCACTGCTTTCTGCTTTTCTATCATCTGATAATTTTTCAAAAGGAACCGGAGTTACTTCAATATGAATATCAATTCTATCCAAAAGCGGTCCAGAAATTTTACTCAAATACCGTTGCATTTCATGAGGAGAAGACGTTTGAGGAGCGCTAGGATCATTAAAAAAACCACTCGGACTCGGGTTCATACTTGCCACCAACATAAACGAGGAAGGATAAGTCACCGTAAATTTGGCTCTAGAAATCGTTACCTCTCTATCTTCTAAAGGCTGACGCATTACTTCCAAAACATCGCGTTTAAACTCGGGCAACTCATCCAAAAACAGCACCCCATTATGCGCCATTGAAATTTCACCCGGCTGAGGGTAACTCCCCCCGCCAACTAAGGCTACATTCGAAATAGTATGATGTGGACTCCGAAAAGGGCGCTGATTCATCAGTCCTACTTCTTTTAATTTCCCGGCAACACTATGAATTTTGGTGGTTTCAAGTGCTTCACGTAAGGTCATTGGAGGTAAGATACTAGGCAGGCGTTTGGCTAGCATCGTTTTTCCTGCACCGGGAGGTCCAATCAAAATAATATTATGACCGCCAGCCGCAGCAATTTCCATACAACGCTTTATGCTTTCTTGACCTTTTACATCAGAAAAATCAAATTCAGGAAAATCTAACGTTTTGTAAAATTCCGCTCTTGTATCAATTCGTGTGGGTTCAAGAGTTTTTTTTCCTTCTAAGAAATCAATGACTTCTTGCACATTTTCAACGCCGTAAACATCTAATCCAGCAACTATGGCGGCTTCTTTTACGTTTTGTTTCGGGAGAAAAAATCCTTTAAACCCCTCTTCTTTGGCTTTTATTGCTATGGGTAATGCGCCTCTAATTGGCTGTAAGCTGCCATCCAATGATAATTCTCCCATAATAATATATTCCTCTAAAACAGTAGTAGTAATCTGTGAAGAAGCTACCAAAATTCCAATGGCTAATGTCAAATCGTATGCAGAGCCTTCTTTTCGTAAATCGGCAGGCGCCATGTTGATTGTGATTTTTTTTACTGGTAAAGTATAACCATTATTTTTGAGAGCGGCCGCAATACGATAACTACTTTCTTTTATAGCATTATCTGGTAAACCTACCAAATGATATCCAACTCCTTTATCAATATTAACCTCTACGATAATTGTGGTAGCTTCTACCCCAAAGACTGCACTTCCAAAAACTTTAACAAGCATAGCAATATTCTTTTGATTAAAAGTAAAATAAATTTTGAAACAATAACAGTAATCAACTTGTTAAATTAAAAAAAATATTTACATCTTATTAAAAAAAAGAGGTAAAAAAATAAATATTTAGGATAAAAATAAAGTCATTCATAAAAAAATAGTTAAAGCTGTCATGATTCTAATTCGTACAACTTATTTTAGTATTTTTAAAAAAATTAACTAACCCATTATGAAAAAACTTATAATCCTACTCTTTTTTGGTGTTTTTATAGCAAAAACACAAGCACAAGAGTACTTTCCAAATAACGAAAGTATTCCAAACAAAAACAATTATTATACTGCTTTTACCAACGCAAAAATCTATGTTACCCCTACTCAAATCATTGAAAAAGGAACATTACTCATTCAAAATGGTAAAGTTGTAGCATCAGGAACCACAGTAGCAATCCCAAAAAATGCAATGATCATTGACGCCGAAGGGAAATCAATTTATCCTTCATTCATCGATATGTATACTAGTTTTGGTGCCGAAAAACCAAAAAGAACGGCATCTGGCGAAAGAGGTTCTTCTTATGACACCAAACGCGTAGGTTATTATTGGAACGAAAATATTCGCTCAGAAATCAATGCTTACGAAACTTTCGCTTACGACGAAACCAAGGCCGAAGAATTACTAAAAGCTGGATTTGGTGTAGTAGGTACTCACATTCAAGACGGAATTGCCCGAGGAACTGGGGCTATCGTAGCATTGAACAATAGCGACAAAACGAATCGAATTTTGAGCAACAAAGCCACTCAACACTTTGGCTTTACTCGTAGCGTGACCACCAATCAATCCTACCCTTCTTCGCTGATGGGAATGATGGCTTTGATTCGTCAAATGTATCACGACAAGGAATGGTACAAAAATGGCAACGCCACAAACAAAGACTTATCGTTAGAAGCTCTGATGACCAACGAAAAACTAGTTCAAATTTTTACTGCAGAGGACAAATTGAATAGTTTAAGAGCCTCCAAAATTGCAAAAGAATTTGGATTGAATTATATCCTTAAAGGAGCTGGAAACGAATTTGAACGCATTCAAGAAATCAAAAAAACGAATGCTAGTTTTATCATTCCGATTAACTTCCCGGAAGCTTACGATGTTTCAAATCCATTCAATGCTAACCAAATGGAATTGGCTGATTTGCGTTTTTGGAATCAAGCGCCAAGCAACTTAAAAGTACTATCTGAAAACGGCGTTACTTTCGCCTTAACTACCGATAAATTAAAAAAGGTAGAAGACTTTAGAGGAAATTTATTAAAAGCCATTCAATTTGGTTTTGATCCGATCAAAGCGCTAGAAGCTTTGACTACTACTCCCGCTGCTTTACTCGGAAAAAGTAATGAAATTGGAACCTTAAAAACAGGTAGCTATGCCAATTTCATCATTACTTCAGGAGCTATTTTTGACGAAAAAACCATCGTTTTCGAAAACTGGGTACAAGGGAATAAATATGTGATTAACGATTGGACTGTAAAAGACATTCGTGGAGACTATGATTTGACCGTTAGTAATGAAACCTATAAACTAAAAATTGAAGGAGAAGTTGCCAAACCAAAATCAGATATTACAACCGCTGATAAAAAGAAAGTAAAATCGAATTTGACTTTTGCTAATCAATGGGTTACTCTTCTAATCAAACCTAATGACGATGTAAAAACGAGTTTTACAAGATTGAATGGTTTGGTAGATACTACCGAAAACCTCTCGGGTAAAGCTATTTTAAACAATGGATCAGAAGTGACTTGGTATGCTAAGAAAACAGCACCATTCAAGATTGCAAAAGACTCAAGCGCTGTAGAAAAACCATTCGCGGTTCAGCCTGTTACTTATCCCAACATCGCTTACGGAAATACTGAAGTACCAAAAGCGCAAACTTTGTTATTCAAAAATGCAACCGTTTGGACCAACGAAAAAGAAGGGATTTTAGAACAAACCGATGTGTTGGTTAAAAACGGAAAAATTGCTGCCATCGGGAAAAATCTTTCTGACGGTGGAGCTACTATTATTGATGCCAAAGGAAAACATTTAACCAGCGGTATCATTGACGAACACTCTCACATTGCTATTTCTAATGGTGTAAACGAGGGCGGACACAACTCTAGTGCCGAGGTAACTATCGAAGATGTAGTGAACTCCGAAGACATTAATATTTATAGAGATTTAGCGGGTGGAGTGACTACTTCCCAATTACTACACGGATCTGCCAACCCTATTGGTGGTCGCTCGGCTATCGTAAAATGGAAATGGGGAATGGAACCAGAAGAATTGTTATACAAAAACCAACCCAAATTCATCAAATTTGCTTTAGGTGAAAACGTAAAACAATCCAATTGGGGCAATGTAAATCCAACACGTTTTCCTCAAACTCGTATGGGAGTAGAACAAGTGTTTACGGATTACTTTCAAAGAGCCAAAGAATACGACTTAGCTTGGAAAACATACAATACAAGTGGAAAAAAAGATAAAACAAAAGCGCCAAGAACCGATTTGGAATTACAGACTTTAGCTGAAATTTTGAACAACAAACGATTCATAACTTGTCATTCTTATGTACAATCAGAAATCTTGATGTTACTAAATGTCGCAGACAAAATGGGATTCAAAGTAAATACCTATACCCACATTCTTGAAGGATACAAAGTGGCCGATAAAATGAAAGAACACGGTGTAGGAGCCTCCACTTTCTCTGACTGGTGGGCTTATAAATTCGAAGTAAACGATGCTATTCCACAAAATGGACCAATCATGCACAACCACGGATTAGTAGTAGCCTACAATTCAGATGATGCCGAAATGTCAAGAAGATTGAACCAAGAAGCTGCAAAAGCAGTAAAATATGGTAATATTTCTGAAGAAGAAGCTTGGAAATTCGTGACTTTAAATCCTGCAAAATTATTACACATTGACGATAAAGTAGGAAGTATAAAAGTAGGCAAAGATGCCGATGTAGTACTTTGGAACAACAATCCTTTGTCTATTTATGCCAAAGCAGAAAAAACATTAATCGAAGGTGTTGTTTATTTTGACAGCCAAGTAGACGAAGCCAAAAGAGCAGCAAATGCTAAAGAAAGAGCTCAATTGATTGGTCAATTATTGTTAGAAAAAAACAAAGGAATGGCCACGCAAGCTCCTAAAAAAACAATCAAACCTGAGTACGAATGCGATACTATGGAAGAATTGTAATCCCATTTAGCATGCACTACAAACACCAAATTTTAAAAAAGATGAATATAAAAATAGCACTTTTATTGGCCGCTCTAGGTTTTTCAACACTTAGTCAAGCCCAACAAATACCTGCGCCACCACAATCTCAATCGATACTTATCCTTAATGCCACAGCACATTTAGGAACAGGCGAAGTGATAGAAAACGCAGCCATTGGTTTTAAAGACGGAAAAATTACTTTGGTAGCCAATGCCCAACAAATAAAGTTAGCCAAAGATGCCTACAATACTACAATAGATGCCACGGGAAAACACGTCTATCCTGGATTTATTGTACCCAATTCTACTTTGGGATTAGTAGAAATTGACGCGGTAAAATCTTCGGATGATGAGGAAGAAATTGGAACTTATAACCCAAACGTAAGAAGTATCGTGGCTTACACCGCCGATTCAAAAGTGATTGAAACGGTTCGCCCTAACGGAATTTTGATGGCTCAAATTACGCCAAGAGGAGGACGAATCTCTGGCAGTTCTTCTATTGTGCAATTAGATGCTTGGCAGTGGAAAGAGGCTTTGATCAAAGAAAATGATGGTATCCATATCAATCTTCCTGCTACTTTTAGAAGAGGTGGCTGGTGGGCAGAACCAGGTTCGATTGAACCCAATAAAGAGTACACCAAACAACTTCAAGAATTAAATGCTTTTTTCAAAAGTGCCAAAGCTTATCTAGGCGGTACCTCAGACAATAGAAATTTAGTTACCGAATCGACTAAAGGTTTATTCGAAGGCACACAAACTTTGTTCATTCATGCCGATGAAGAAAAACAAATTACAGATGGTATCCAATTGGCCTTAGAAAACGGAATTAAAAAAATGGTCATTGTTGGTGGATTCGAAGCCTATAAAGTAGCGCCACTTTTACAAAAAAACAATATTGGCGTGTTTTTGAGAAGAGTACACGATATGCCTACAAACGATGATCAAGATGTAAATCTACCATACAAAATGGCCAAAATATTAACTGATAATGGAATTGTGGTAGGTCTAGAAAATAGTGGAAGTCACGAAAGAATGAACACTAGAAACCTTCCTTTTTTGGCTGGAACTTGTGTCGCTTACGGCTTAGACAAAGAAAAAGCCTTACAACTAATTACCTTGAATACTGCTAAATTATTAGGCATTGACCAACAATGTGGCTCTTTAGAAGAAGGAAAAGACGCTACTCTTTTTATCTCCGAAGGCGATGCTTTAGACATGAGAACCAACAAACTAACCCATGCCTTTATCCAAGGAAGAATGATTAGTTTAGCGACGCATCAAACAAAACTTAGTGATAAATACAAAGCAAAATACAATCAAAAATAAAAAGTATGGGACTATTCAATGCCATTTTAGGAAACGCCTCAGAAGTAACTATCGAAAGTGCTTCTAAAGAATTTGAGCCATTATTAATTGAAGGCGAAGCCATCGAAAAAGCCTTTCGTTTGATAAAAGACATGTTTGTTTTTACTAACAAAAGATTAATATTAGTCGAAAAACAATTAGTAGGTTCCAAAGTAGATTATTTATCGATTCCCTATAAAAGCATCAAAAAATTCTCTAAAGAAAGTGCTGGAATCTTAGACATGGATGCCGATTTGAAAATTTGGCTCAATAATGAACCCAATCCTATTAGCAAACAATTTGGAAAAGGAAGTAATAATATCAATGAAGTGTATCGCATACTGAGTGAGCATACTTTAAAGTAAGGTGTTAGTTTGTTTAGTGTGGAAGATAAAATAGTTTGACTGGTTAGAAAATTTGTTTTTTAGGAAATAGTATAAATTGCGGCTTAATTTTTAACCATTAAGATAGTAAGGCATATGAAGTATGAAATTCTTAATTTTCTTAATGATCTTAATGGTTTTTTTGTGTGTGGCTATATTTTATAGGCTGGATTCCTTTTATTTGTTATAACTTTTTACATAAAATTCAGTTGAACCTAAAGAAAAACACACATTTTATTTTAGAATTAAAGAAAAGGAGGCGTCTTTCTAAGATGGCTCCTTTTTAATTTTGGTGCTACTAGGTTTAGTGTGGAAGATATAATAGTTTGACGGTTTGGAAAATTTGTTTTTGGAAAAAGTATACAATGCAGCTTAACGGTAATCATTAAAATAGTAAGTTACATGAAGCATAAAATTCTTAATTTTCTTGAAGATCTTAATGGTTTATTTTTTTGTAGTAATATTTTATAGGCTGGATTCCTTTTGTTTATTTTAAGCTTTTCATTTAAAATAAAACAAATATTTTTCTTCTTTTAATCCTAAAGCGAATTGAGGATTTGAAAAATTGAAGAGTATTAAATCTAAATACCCTTAAAATTTAGGGGGTTAAATTTGAAAATCAACAAAAATTAATTTTTAATTATGTTTTTTATTGGGGGTTATAAATGATTTTATATTTTTATCCTGTAATTAATTAAAATTTAAAAACTATGCGCAAGATTATTTTGAGTGTGATTTTGGTCACAATATTGGTATTATCCATTTTTTCTATCTACTTCATCGGCGAATCTTCTACACTAGGACCTCATATCGTAGCCTTAAAACTCGATACTGGTGATACAGCTTGGATGATTGTGGCCTCCGCTTTAGTATTATTAATGACTCCTGGACTTGGATTTTTTTACGGAGGTATGGTTGGAAAAAAGAATGTAATTAGTACCATGCTACAAAGTTTTATGGCCATGGTTATTGTTACGGTTTTATGGGTATTAGTAGGATTTGGATTGTGTTTTGGACCTTCCATCGGGGGGATAATAGGAGATCCAACTTCAAATTTTATGTTTTCGGGAGTTAATGCGACGACTGCTTGGGAATTAGCACCAACTATTCCGTTTATTTTATTTGCTTTCTTTCAAGCGAAATTTGCTATTATTACTCCTGCTTTAATTACTGGTGCTTTCGCAGAGCGTGTCCGTTTTTGGGCCTATTTATTATTCATGGTTTTATTCATATTATTCATATATGCTCCTTTGTGTCACATGACTTGGCATCCTGATGGATTATTCTTTGGTTGGGGAGTACTAGATTTTGCTGGAGGAACTGTAGTACACATGAGTGCAGGTTGGGCTGCTTTGGCAGGAGCCATATTCTTAGGTAAAAGAAAAGTACAAAAAGTAAATCCTGCTCGTATTACTTATGTATTATTAGGAACTGGTTTATTATGGTTTGGATGGTTTGGATTCAACGCTGGATCTGCCGTTGGTGCTAGTGGTTTAGCGGCTCAAGCTTTAGGTACGACAACGGTTGCCGCCGCCGCCGCCGCAATGGCTTGGGTGTTTTTTGACAAAATTCAAGGTCATAAGTTATCGGCTATGGGAGCTTGTATTGGAGCAGTTGTTGGACTAGTAGCTATTACTCCTGCTGCTGGTTTTGTGACGATTCCTCACGCTATTGCTATTGGTATTATTGCCAGTGTGGTGAGCAATATTGTATGCAGTAAATTTCCTAAAGGAAAAATTGACGATGCCTTAGATGTGTTTGCTTGTCATGGTGTAGGAGGTATGGTGGGAATGCTTTTAACTGGTGTTTTTGCTTCAAAATCGGTTAATTCAATTGTGGGTGACAACCAAGGATTGATCTATGGTGACGCTACTTTGTTCTTGATTCAATTAAAAGCTTTGGTTTTAGTGTCTGCTTTTGCTTTTGCGGCCTCTTATGCTTTATTCTTTATTGTAAATAAAATCACACCTTTGCGTGTAAGCGAGGATAAAGAAGAATTAGGATTAGATATTACGCAACACGGAGAATTCTTATAAAATATACTTGCCTCTAAATCAAAAAATGGCTGTTTCTCTATTGAGGCAGTCATTTTTTTTAGCATTATTTTTTTATTTCTATCCGAAAAACTACCATTAGAACTCCATTATTTGTCAGTTTTGATATCGTTAATCCCCAGATGTGAACACAATTATTTATTTTTGCCCACAGAAAAATAGCAAAATGAACATAAGATTAATCACAATAGGCAAAACGGATAACAAATCGCTCCAAAACTTAATCGACGATTATACAAAGCGCTTGTCTTTTTACATCAAATTTGACTTAGAAATCATTCCTGACATCAAAAACGTAAAAAATCTATCCGAAAGTCAACAAAAAGAGAAAGAAGGACAGTTGATTTTATCAAAAATCTCCGCTTCTGATCAGTTAATTTTATTAGATGAAAATGGGAAACAGTTTTCAAGTGTAGCATTTTCAGCAGAATTACAAAAAAAAATGAATTCCGGAATCAAAACACTAGCTTTTGTCATAGGAGGTCCTTATGGCTTTTCAGATGCAGTATATGCTATGGCTCAAGGAAAAATTTCACTTTCGGAAATGACTTTCTCCCATCAAATGGTTCGTTTGTTTTTTATAGAGCAACTTTATCGGGGGTATACCATCCTAAAAAATGAACCATATCATCATCAATAGTACTATTGAGAAAATGGCCTGTTTCAGCCTTTTTTATACAAATAAACCAGAATAATCAAATGAATACAGATGCTTACGGATTATTTTTGAATCATCATTCCGTTAATGGGATTTACAATTCAGAATTTGATTTAAAATGCAATTGCAAGGCAAAGCAGGTTTTATCTTCTTTAGTGATTGAAAAAATGCAAGTTTCTTCTTGTAAATTCTCATGAATTTGCACGGTATCGTTAAGGGATAATTCCTTTAAAAAATTCATGTCAAAACTTGCCACTTTTTGTTTTAGTAATAATTTTGGGTCAACCAAATCCAAACACCATTCAAGATATTTGACATTATTAGCATGATTTACAATGTCTAAATCCGAAAGACAAACTGTTTTTTCAAACAAAATTTCTCTACCCGAATCAATGTTTATTTTCGAGAAACTGGTCGCAGTCGCCTTTTTATCAGGAAACAGTTCAAAATGCGCATAAGGTAACGCTAGTGCTTCCGGACGACGCTTTTGAGTATTAAAAACAGCCCAAAAAGTTTCAGAACCTACAATTTTCACACCATTAACCTGCACTTCCAAAGCCCTCACAGAACGCGAATTTTCTAATGAGTTAATCCAAGTGGTCACCGTAACGGTATCCCCCCATTTGGGTAAAGCCTCTATTTCCACGCGCATTCTGCTCAAAACCCACGCTTGATGAAATTCCTGCATGTCCGCAAAACTTATTCCTCCAAGTTCAGAATGAGCCGCAGCAGTCAATTGAAGCAAATTGCATAATTCAGTGTATTTAAGATAACCATTAGGAGTACATTGGGTAAAATTAATTTCCCATGTTTTCGATAGCATCGAGGTGAAATTTGGAGATATGGGCATTTTAAAAAAAAGATTAAGATTTATACAAAAAGAGGCTTCGTTAAAATTAGGAGCGAATCATCAGGCATTTTCAGTAAACATCGTTCCCGCCATCATTCCTAAACTTGTGTGCCGAACCCCGGCCCACAAGGTTTATCCCTTCTGTCGGGGCTAGGTAGTGTGCACTAGGGAATTTTTGGGTTATCGTATTTTTGAATCAATATACTTGACAAAAGTATTTATTTCGGTAGTATAATCAAACCATTCTGTGTTTTCCTTTCTTTTAAACCAAGTGAGTTGCCTTTTCGAAAACCGTCGCGTATTTTTTTTAATTTCTTCAATAGCAAAAGGCAAATCCCATTCCCCATCCAAATAGCGGAATAACTCTCTGTAACCCACAGTTTGTAAGGCATTCAGCGCTTGATGAGTATGTAAACCCTCCACTTCAGCCAGCAAACCTTCTTGCATCATAAGGTCCACCCGATGATTAATTCGCTCGTAGAGCACATTTCTATCCGCTTCTAAACCGATCAGTATTGGCGTAAAATTGCGATTGTTTTTCTCTTGATTCAAAAAAGAAGAATAAGGTTTTCCTGTACCTACACAAACTTCTACAAAACGCATCATCCGTTGCGGGTTCAGGAGTGTTTGTGGATTTTCTTTCGTTATTCTTTCAAAATAGGCCGGGTCAAGGGATTTAAGTTGGTTTTGTAAATACGTAATTCCTTCTACTTCATACTGCTGCTGAATCGCAGTTCTAACCGTTGTGTCTATCTCAGGAAAGGCATCAAAGCCTTTTAGAACAGCATCCACATATAAACCCGAACCTCCTACCAAAACCACAAAATCGTTAGTGTTAAACAATTCGTCTATTTTTGAAAGGGCTTCTTTTTCATAATCGCCTACCGTAAAATTCTCACAAATCGATTTATTTTGGATAAAATGATGCGGAGCTGACAGGAGTTCTTCTGGTGAAGGAACCGCTGTACCAATGCTCATTTCCTTAAAAAATTGCCTGCTGTCACAAGAAATGATTTCGCATTTAAAATGTTGCGCTAACACGATACTCAAAGCTGTTTTTCCTATAGCCGTTGGTCCAACAATGGTAATTAAATATTTCATTAGCTTAGGGGTCTAAAAGTGAATTACTTTTATCGTTTTACTTTTTCGAACATGATTTTGAATAATATTTTTCGCATCTCGATTGTTTTGCATCGGCACCAATATATTTTTTAAGATCTCAGGATTCGTGATTTGATAATTCAAATCATAAAAAGCATAGCCTTTATAAATTCCATTTTCGATTAACACAGCAGAGCGTTCACTGCTTTTTCGTCCTTTATCAATGAGAATCATGTTTTGAGTTTCAAACTCGTTGTCTTTTAAAAAGCGATAGATTCTTTGATTATAGTCTTCAGCAGTAATTTTTCCAATGCATGCGCCATCACATTCTTTAATGCCATATTGAAAACATTCTTTTTTGGTATCGTACAAGCCAGTTAATTTTTGACACAAATGATAGGCAGCTGTAATCTTGAACAATGTATTTTTGGCTTCTTGAAGGGAGGAAAAAGAGGTGATTTCTTTTTTTCTTCCGTCATATTTTTGAATTTTCAGGTTCAAATAGCCATTTTTATCCATCTCGGTATAAAGCGCTAATTGAAAAATACTTTTGCGTTGCGCGCGATTCAAAATGGGTTTGTTGACTTTTATTTCCTGACTCTCTTTGAGCAATGCAATTAATTCGCTTCCAGTTTCTTCATAAGTTACTGTAAAAACTTCGGTTTGAATTTTTTTGCACTTATTTGATTTTCCTGTAAAATGTTGATTGATTCTCTTCTTTATATTTCGGCTTTTGCCAATGTAAATTAGGTTGCCTTTGTCATTATGAATATAATAAACCCCTGTTGTAGAAGGCATACTTTGCACTATATCTAGGAGTTTTGGAGCAATTCCTTTTTCAATTTCAGTTTTGATTAACGCTTTCACGATGGTTTTTTCAACATCTTTTTCTAGCAATAGTTGGAAAAGTTTTACCGTCGCCATGGCATCACCGCTGGCACGATGCCTGTCTGCCATAGGGATACCTAAGGCTCGCACTAATTTTCCTAAACTGTGTGAAGGTTGTTCAGGTAATAATTTTTGTGACAATTCTACCGTGCAAAGTGTTTTGATTGTAAAATCATAGCCTAATCTGCGAAATTCTGTTCTTAAAATTCGATAGTCAAAACTAGCGTTATGGGCTACCAAAACACAGTCGGTAGTGATTTCTATAATGCGTTTGGCTACTTCATAAAACTTTGGCGCTGATCGCAACATAGCATTATTAATTCCTGTTAGTTTCACTACAAAAGGTTGAATAGGAATTTCAGGATTGACCAGACTACTAAATTGGTCTACAATGTCATGGCCATCAAATTTGTAGATAGCAATCTCGGTGATTCCTTCTTCATTAAATTGTCCTCCGGTGGTTTCTATGTCTAGTATTGCGTACAAATTCAGTGTTCAGTTTTTACTAATCCGTTTTTAAATTTTAAATCCTTATTATGGAATTCTATCTAATTTATCTACCGCCAAAGATACTGCTTCCGATTCTAACCAGAGTACTGCCGCATTCGATAGCTAATGGATAATCACCAGACATTCCCATAGAAATAGTGTTCAGTTGGCAGTTGTTAGTTTCCAGTTTTTGTAGGTTATCAAAAATCGATTTTAAATGAGTAAACTCTTTTTTAATTTGATTGTGATTATCGGTAAAGGTGGCCATGCCCATAAGTCCAACAATTCTAATATTATCCATTTGTTTAAAAGACGTTGATTGTAGTAAGTTTTCCACTTCTATTTCATCCAAACCAAATTTTGATTCTTCTTCCGCGATATAAATTTGCAATAGGCAATCAATAACTCGGCTATTTTTTTGGGCTTGTTTATTGATTTCTTCTAATAATTTCAAGCTGTCTACACCATGAATTAATTGCACAAACGGAGCCATGTATTTTACCTTATTGGTTTGCACATGACCAATCATGTGCCATTCAATATCCTTGGGCATTTGTTCCCATTTTTCTGCCATTTCCTGGATTTTGTTTTCACCAAAAATGCGTTGACCTGCGTCATAGGCTTGTCTTAAGTCTGATACAGGTTTTGTTTTTGAAACTGCTACAAGCGTAACACCTTCGGGGAGGTTTTTCTTTATGTTTATTAAATTCTGAGCTATGGACATTGGGGTGATTTTTGTCAATTTTTATTAGAATTGTGAATGCCTAAGCAAACTTATTAAATTAATACCTGATTTCAGTCATGGTTGGAAGTGTTCTTTTAGTAGGGATTGAAATTTGTATGAAAATGATCTATTACTTCATAAACTATAAGTATGGGATTAAAAAAAGTAAGCCTGAGAGAATCAGGCTTACTTGTAGGAGGTATACATTAAAATTAATCAAATTTTGATTTTTCTTCGATTTTTGGCCAACTATTGTTGGTTATGTCAATGTCAGCGGTTTCAAGTTTTGGATCAATTTGAATTTTCTTGATAGCTTTTGCGGTAGCGTATACTTTTCGGGCAGTATCGTTGTTTTTTCTCCAAATTTGCGCAGGATATTTGAAGTTCTCAGTGGTGCCATCTTCATAAGTCAATTCAACCAAAATTGGCATGATTAAACCACCTGGTTTGTTGAATTCTACTTCATAGAAATACTTAGGTGAATTTAAATTTGATTTTTCTTCGGCTGTAAGCTTCTCATTTACATAATCTGAAAGTAACTTGAATTCCTCTATTTTCAAAGCTTTTTTATCGGTTTCTTTCAATTCAGGATGAGAGGCATTTACTAGATATACAAATGGTCCTTTTTCTTCTCCAAAACGTCCTTTTCTTACTTTTGAATTTTTTAATTCAGTAGTAGCTTGGTCTGTTACATAATATTGTTTTACTTCGGTAATGCTAATGTCTACAAAATCAGTAGAGTAGAACCAACCTCTCCAAAACCAATCTAGGTCAAATGCAGAGGCATCTTCCATGGTTCTAAAAAAGTCTTCTGGCGTGGGATGTTTAAATTTCCAACGATTCGCATAGGTCTTGAACGCATGATCAAATAGTTCACGCCCCATAACGGTTTCTCTCAAAATATTTAAGGCAGTTGCTGGTTTTCCGTAGGCATTATTCCCAAATTGAATGATACTTTCCGAATTACTCATAATGGGTTCCAGCATTTTTTGATCCCCACTCATGTACGGAACGATATTTTTTGCAGGGCCTCTTCTAGATGGGAAATTGGTACCTAGCTCTTGCTCTGCCATATATTCCATAAAAGAATTTAATCCTTCATCCATCCATGACCACTGACGCTCATCTGAGTTAACAATCATTGGAAAAAAGTTGTGCCCCACTTCATGTACAATTACTCCAATCATTCCGTTTTTTACTTGTGGACTGGTAATTCCATTCGCATCAGGGCGACCAAAATTCCAACAAATCATTGGATATTCCATACCTTGATCTTCTGCTGAAACTGAAACAGCTTTAGGATAAGGGTAATCAAATGTATGCGATGAATAGCTTTTTAATGTATGGGCAACGGTTCTGGTTGAAGTTTCGCCCCATAGTGGATTAGCTTCTTTTGGATAGACAGAAGTAGCCATTACTACTTTTCCACCAAGTTTAACAGCCATTGCATCAAAAATGAATTTTCTAGACGTTGCAATTCCAAAATCGCGTACGTTTTTGGCACTAAATTTCCAGGTTTTCTTTTGGGTTGAAAATCCTTTTTCAGCCGCTTCAGCTTCAGCTTGTGTCACAATTATTACAGGATTGTCAAAACTCTTTTTGGCTTGTTCGTAGCGTTTCATTTGGGCTGCTGAAAAAACGTCGGCAGGATTTAATAATTCTCCGGTGGCTTCCATTACATGATCTGCAGGAACGGTAATGTTTACGTCAAAATTCCCAAAAGGCAATGCAAACTCGCCAGTTCCCCAGAATTGTTGATTTTGCCAGCCTTCGACATCATTATAGACCGCCATTCTGGGATAAAATTGCGCAATAATGTATAGTTTATTACCGTCTTTTTCAAAAAATTCAAAGCCCGAACGGAAACCATCTTGTTGATAATTATTCAAATTATACCACCATTTTATTGAAAAAGTTATTTTTTCACCAGGTTGCATTGGAGTCGGTAAATCAATACGCATCATGGTTTGATTTACTGTATAATTCATCGGATTTCCTTTGACATCTTTTACATACTCCAGTTTAAAACCACGGTCAACACCTTGTTTTAAATACTCGTTTGTAAATTTGTTAGGAGACAAAACCTGCTCTAATTTTTCATTTTCTGCTAAGGGCGATTGTGAATTTTTAGCGGCTTGGTTTTGATCTAATTGTATCCACAAATAGTCTAGCTTGTCAGGTGAATTGTTGTGGTAAGTAATGGTTTCGGCACCGTATATTTTGGAGTTTTTATCATCAAGCTCGATATCAATTTTATAATCGGCTTGTTGTTGATAATAAGCAGGTCCAGGAGCTCCTGAAGCAGTACGAAACATGTTTGGAGTTGCTAATACGTCATACATTTGACTAAACTTGTTCGTGTCGTATTGGCCTAGTGGTTTTGTATTGGCGTTAGTTGACTTTTCTTGGGCAAATAGAAATGCCGGAAATAATAAAAGGAGGGTGGTTTTTTTCATAAATTGGTTTAGCGTTTTTCAGCTTGTGAAAATAATTATTTTAACGGAATTACTTGCTTTTTAGTGATACTTTAACATTTGATTTTTTGAAGATTCAGTAAAAATTAGACTCTTTTTAGTCTCATTTACTGTAAAATGCATAATGTTTTGTTGATCTGAGTTCCAATCAATCAACAAAGTGTTTTTTATGTTCAGTTGCTGTATTTTAGATACCTCTTTAATTAAAAAGTAGGAAACCAAAACATCTTCTTCCATTTCGCTGGATTTATAGTGAAGCGGATAGGACTGATTATTGATTCGAATTACTAAATTTTCTCCAAAATATTTTTTAAGGATTGCAATTTCTTCAGGGGTTTTAGGTCCATTGCCAATAGTTGCTTTAACATGGTAATTTTTTTCAAGGGCTTTATTCAAATCATCTATAAAAATTCGTGAAGTAATTTGCACTCTTTTCTTTTCAGGTACAAATTGTACTTGAAATATGGCCATATAGAATTTATGTATTTCAAAAGACGAAAGGCTCATAATTAAGAAGCAGAGGCCTATAGTTACAATAGTTTTTTTCATTTTTCAAATGTACTGAAACTTTTAAATTTTGCATTCTTGTGGTCCGAAAAATCAAATATTAATTTTTATCAATGTGTGTTTAAGTCTTGAAAATGGAATAGTAATACTATTTTATCGAAGTAAGTGAGAAATTTTTTTTGTCAAGCAGTAATAGTAGAAGCTATCCAAAAAATAAAAGTACTTATTGTTTCTCTACCTCAGTATTCAACGCATTAAAGGTTTCTGCTAATTGTAACAAGGCAAGTAGTATTTCTGCTTTGTTATTTGTGGTTATTAATTTGGCAAAACCTGTGTTTTCTACGCAATAATATTGAAAGGCATTGACTTTTTCCGGGGCGATATGGAAGGATTTTTCATAATAATCATGAGAAAATAAGCGCTTCAATTTAGCGATATTACTTTCTTTTGTTTCGATTTCTAGTTCTTTTTTAAGCATTTCTTTTCTTCCTGAAAAGGTGTTGATTAACCCGCCAATACCACCGGATCCTGCTTTTAATCTTCTTTCGGCAACAGTGTACGATTTTTGGTTTTTTGGAATAATTCCTAATGCTTTAGCGTTAATATTTGAGTATTGATTGATGATTACTTCATCTAGTTCGATACTTTTTGGAATCATTTTAATGGTAATGTAATCCTCACATAAATCTTCTTTATGTATTACTTTTCTATAGGGTTCGAAGTTTTTTGAGACAAAAATTAAAACATCGGCGACATTTACACCAATTTGGAATTCACCATTTGCATTTACTTTTATGCTTTTTTCTGAAACTAAGTTTACGACTTCTATTTCAGTAAAAATACCTGAAGTGGTAATGATTTTACCGTGTAGTATAGTTTCTTCTTTTTGAATTTGTCCAAAAACGAATTGAACAGTCAGTAACAAAAAAAAGCACTTACTTTTGTTTATCTTCATTGGAAATAATTTGTAGATAATTTTCTGCAAGTTTAATGATCAAAAACTCGCTCATAGTTTTGTTTTTTATTTTTAAAGAACTGATGAAATTTTGGTCTTCTATGCAGTAGTATTGAAAACCTTTGATATAGTCCTTTGGAATTTTGAGTTTATTGGTATAAAATTTTTCTTCAAATAAGTATTCTAATTTTTGTAAGTAGGTTTGTTTTTTTTCAACAATAATATCTTTTTTTAGCATTTCTGTTCTTCCTGAAAAGGCATTAAGAATTCCGTCTAAACTTCCTTTAGTAGCGGTTTGAAGTTTTCTTTCTGCAGGAGTAAAATGTTTTGTTGCGGAAGGTATTCCTAGTTTTTGAGCTGAAATTTCAGAATTACCATTAATGATGATATTTTTTAAAACAATACTTTTTAGGGCCATTTCTACTCTCAAATCCTTTGTACTCAAATCGGATTTAGTAATAATTTTGGTTAAAGTCTCTAAGTTAACTGCCGAAAAAGTGATGATATCTCCTTCATTGGCAGCAATTCTGAAAAAACCTTCAATTCTGCTAGTTGACGATTGACGTGTGGTTTCGTTTTTTATATTGATCCCGTCTATAAAATTAGATTCTACAGAAATTCTTCCTTGAATAGTGTTTACTCCAATGTTTTGCCCTAATAAATAGAAAGGACAACTAATAAATAATAGAAAGATAGAAAGCTTATTGTTCACTAATTCTGTTTTTTGTTAAAGTTTACAGCTAATTCTGAAAGTAATAGTTCGAGTAGTTTTTTGTTTCCAGATATGTAATAAGAAACAAAGTTTTTATCCTCAATGCAAAAATATCTAAAAGCATCAACGTATAACCTTGGGAGGTTTAAATTCTCTTCATAGTATTTATTAGAATAAAGTGCTTTTAATTGTTCTAAAAGCCTTTCTTTTTTTTCGATTTCTAGTTCTTTTTTCAAATTTTTAGTTCTCCCCGAGATTTTATTAAGAATAGGATCTACTGCTAAACTTCCGCCAAGAAGACCTAACAAATGAATAGGTTTGAAATCTCCTGCAGTTTTTAAACGCCGCTCAGCAGGAGTATATTTCTTTTGATTTTGTTTAATAATTCCAAGTTTCTCTGCAGAGATTGCGTTGTTATTAATGATTACCTCTTGTAAAGTAATGGTTTTTGCAGTCATTTCAACAGAAATTCTTTCATTTTGAAATTCGTTTGAAGTTATTTTTTTTCTTACTGTTTCTAAATTCATTGCTGAAAACTCCAAAATATCACCAACGTTACAAGCTAATGTAAATGCCCCGTCTTTATTGCTTGTGATTGTTTGGTTAGTACTTTCATTTTTTATAAAGATTTCTTCGGCTTCTATTGTGGGTGCTATGATTTTACCGTTAAGTATAACTTCCTTTTTGGTTTGTGCATGAATTTGCATCGCCATAGATGATTGAATAAAAAGAGTAAGCCAAATTTTCATCCTTTTCTAGTTGTTTATCGGGGTAAAAGTATTGTAATACCTTGCTAATAAATCATTAATGAATTGGTAAATAAATGTTAATTTAATGACTATAAAATGTACTTTGGCGCAATGTAGATTAAGATAGCTCTGCTCTTTTTTATACCTTTAGCCTTTTAAAAATACCTATAATGAAAAAAGTTATTATCGCCAGCACTTCTACTTTACATGGAGGAGATTATTTGGATTATTTAGTGCCAACCTTACAAAACCATTTTGTGAATTGTAAGACAATAGTATTTATTCCTTACGCTAGGCCGGGAGGCATATCACATGATGAATATACAGCTAAAGTTGCATCAGCTTTTGCTAAAATTAATATAGAGATTGTTGGGGTGCATACCTTCAAAGACTTAAAAAAAGGAATTCAGGAAGCTCAAGGGATTTTTACAGGTGGCGGAAATACGTTTTTGTTAGTAAGTCAATTGTATAAATTTAATTTGATGCAATTGCTGTCAGAAACAGTAAAACTAGGTACACCGTATTTGGGAACTAGTGCCGGAAGTAATATATGTGGATTGAGTATGCAAACCACTAATGATATGCCTATAGTATATCCTCCAAGTTTTCAAACTTTAGGATTGATTCCTTTTAATTTGAATCCTCACTATTTAGATCCAACACCAGATTCTACACATATGGGTGAAACTCGTGAAACGAGAATTAAGGAGTTTCATGCTTTTAATGCGATCCCAGTACTTGGGTTAAGAGAGGGGAGTTGGTTAGAGGTAAATGGTGAAAAGATAGTTTTGAGAGGCGCTTTAACAGCTCGCTTGTTTTTACAAAATCAAGAGGCAAAAGAACTTGAAACAGGTACTGATTTAAGTGATTTAAAGTAAACTAAAGATTTTATCCCGTCTAAATTCAATAAGTTGGGATTAGAAATTTTTACCCTTAAGATCAAGAAAATTAAGCTTACAATGGCATAATATGTTTGAAAATAGGGTTATAAGAGATTTAGAGTGAATACAAGATATTTATACAAGTAAGAAAAAAAATAGAAATAATATTTAATTCAGCTTGTTTTTTTTTAAGATTAAGAATAATACATCTTAATTTTCTTAATGATCTTAATGGTTTATTTAAATTTAGTTATTTTTTAGATTTTCTACTTGTAATAAAATCATTAATTTCTTTCTTGGTCTGTTAAAGGAGGACTTTGACTTATAAGGTCAATTATTGACCTTCAACAAAAAAAGTGGAGATATTTTTGATACTTGGGCTTGTTGGGTAGTTTAACTTTACTAATACATAAGGTTGTGGATTTTCTTTGATCCTTTTCACTTTTTAAGGTCAAAGGTTAGATTTTATATTTTCCCTATAGCTTTTTTGTAAAAGATATAGGGAAGTTGGATTATTTCTATAGGGAAATTAATCAAAAGGTGTACAGAAATTAGAAATAGTGCACTGAACTGCAAAAAAATCTGTAAGGATTGTCATAAAAAGTTATTGGGATCTATTTTAGAACTAGAATTTGAAAAAGGGTTGCTTTGATGATTTACTGGTAATTTAACCGCAAGGGTCACAAACAAAAACTTCAATGCCTTAATATTTACATGGTTCAAATACATACTCAAAGATCGCAAAGTAGTGTATTATGAGGTTAAATGAAAAAAGATATTTGTGAATTGTCAAAGTGTTTTTATCTTGACCTCTGGGTAGCAGTATTTCCTAATTTTTGAAAATTGAAGTTAAATACTTTTTTGGTAATTTGTAGGAGTCTAAAAAAAAAGCGATTCCTTTACAGAAATCGCTTATGAATAGGAAAGAGGAGGAATTATTGATTTTGTAAAAACGCTTTCAGTTCCTCGTAGGTTTTGATTTTGGTGCTTATTTTATCTTGGTTTAAGACACTTTCTATTTGTGGCGGAATAGGTAAAGTCACACCTAATGCGGGTTCTACGATGTCTAAAAACTTAATAGGGTGTGCGGTTTCGAGGAAAATCCCCAAGGCTTCGTGATGGTTTTGCAACTCTTTTTTCAATCCTAAATAACCTATCGCTCCGTGTGGTTCTGCGATGTAGCCTTTTTGTTGTTGAATTGTTTTCATAGCCTCAAGTGTAGCAGCATCGCTAAAGGTATAGGACGAAAAGTCTTTTTCGAATTGCTTCATATCGTGTTGATATAGTTCTTGAATGCGCACAAAATTACTTGGATTGCCCACATCCATAGCATTCGAAATTGTTGCGATGGAAGGTTTTGGGTCATAAACGCCATTTTCTAGGAAACGTGGTACGGTATCATTGGCATTAGTAGCCGCTACAAAATGTTCGATGGGTACCCCTAATTTCTTCGCAATGATGCCTGCGCAAATGTTTCCGAAATTTCCGCTTGGACAGGAAAAGACCAAGGGTTTTTGATGTTGTTTCAAGGCTTTGTAAGCAAAGAAAAAGTAGAACATTTGGGGTAACCAACGGGCAATGTTGATGGAATTCGCAGAGGTTAAAGGAACATCGGCCAAATCGGGATCCAAAAAGGCTTTTTTAACCATATCTTGACAATCGTCAAAAACACCATCAACTTCGAGCGCTTTGATGTTCTGTCCCAAAGTGGTCAATTGGCGTTCTTGAATGTCGCTCACTTTGCCTGATGGATATAAAATCACCACTTCTACGCCAGTCACACCTAGAAAACCACTCGCCACTGCGCCTCCTGTATCACCAGAAGTGGCTACCAATACTGTGTTCTTTTTTGAAGAATCGTTTCGGTTAAAATAGGCGATGCAACGTGACATGAAACGTGCCCCAACATCTTTGAATGCCATCGTTGGGCCGTGAAATAATTCTAACGAATAAATACCTTCTTCTACCTCGACTACTGGGAAATCAAAGCAAAGCGTTTCGGCTATGATTTGACGTAAAGTGTCGGCTGGAATTTCGTTACCCACAAATTGTTGAATGGCTTGAAATGCAATCTCTTCGTGTGATAAATTTTCGATGTTTTCAAAAAAGTCGGTTGCCAACGGGCTAATTGATTCGGGAAAATATAAGCCTTTATCGGAGGCCAATCCTTGTACCACCGCTTCCTCAAAAGAAACGTTGGGTGCATTATGATTTAAACTGTAGTATTTCATTGCGATTTTTGATTAAAGATTAAGGATTTGTGATTTAGGATTTTTTTGAACGTGCTTCATATCTGAAATCAAAAATCGTTAATCATAATTCTTAAATTATTGTAACTCCATCTGGATTAATTTTCGACACGTGGATTTCGTAGGGTAAATTCATTTCTTCATAGACTTTACTCATTGCATTAGCTATTTTTTTGGCTGTGTTTTCACCTCTGCTCAGTGCGAAAATTGAAGGACCAGAACCTGAAATTCCAGATCCCAAAGCGCCGTTTTCGTAAGCGGTTTGTTTGATGGTATCAAAACCCGGAATCAACATACTGCGAACGGGTTCTATGATTTCGTCATGCAATGATCGCCCAATAAGATCATAATCTTGGGTGTATAAACCAGCGATTAAACCACCCACATTGCCCCATTGAGTAATAGCACTTTTTAGGGAAACAGTTTGTTTTAAAACCGAACGCGCATCCGAAGTTTTAAGTTCAATTTGTGGATGAACTACGGTAGCATAAAGCTCTGAAGGACTGTCGATTTTGATAATGTCTAAAGGATTAGAACTTCGCACCAAAGTGAAACCACCCAAAAGGCAAGGAGCTACATTATCAGCATGGGCATTGCCACTGGCTAGTTTTTCGCCTTGCATGGCAAATTGCACCAATTCTTTGCGCGAAAATGGTCGGCCAAGCAATTCATTAATTCCAAAAACGGCTCCGGCTGAACTTGCGGCGCTACTTCCAATACCACTTCCTGCTTTAATTTTTTTGTAGATTTCGATTTCAAAACCCATTTCTGTTTCAAAAGCTTCTAGCAGTGCCAAAGCAGCTACTCCAGCTACATTTTTCTCGGTTTCTAAAGGCAAATCGGCACCCATAATTTTCGTGATGCGAACGCCTTTTTCGGTAGAAGTCCGCACAATCATTTCGTCGCCTGCAGTGGCCAAACACAAGCCCAATACATCAAATCCACAAGAAAGATTAGCGATAGTAGCTGGACAAAATAGTTTTATTTCTTTCATTTTTTTTAGTTTCTTAGTTTCTGAGTAGCTAAGTTTTTATTGTTCTAAGTTTGAATTGTCTTAGGGGCTAAGGAACTTAGTGTCTCAGTAACTCTTTTTACACATTTCCAATACGAATGACATCGGCAAAAATTCCTGAAGCAGTAACAGCAGCTCCTGCACCAGCGCCTTTAATCAATAAGGGTTGGTCTACATAACGATCGGTGTAGAATAACACAATGTTGTCTTTTCCTTCTAAGTTATAAAATGGATGATCTTTGGTGATGCATTGTAATCCGACATTGGCTTTGCCGTTTTCGAATTGTGCGACAAATTTTAGACGGGATTCTTTTTCGTTGGCTTCTTTTAACAAGTGCTCAAAATGGGAGGCATTTGCAAGAAGTGATTGGAAGAAATCTTCATTGTTAGTTGTCTTCATGCATTCGTCTGGCAAGAAAGAAAGATTTTCAATGTCTTCAATTTCCATTTGATAACCGCTTTCTCGTATAAGAATTAAAATTTTTCTTGCGACATCAACACCGCTCAAATCGATTTTTGGATCGGGCTCTGTGAATCCTTGAACACCTGCTTCTTTTACTACATCGTGAAAAGAATAATTTGGACCGAAATTATTAAAGATGAAATTCAAACTTCCCGATAAAACCGCTTGAATTTTGTGCACTTTGTCGCCTGATGCAATTAAGTTTTTGACTGTATCAATAATTGGTAACCCAGCACCTACATTGGTTTCGAATAAGAAAGGGGCATTGTATTTTCGGGATAAATTTTTAAGGTTTTGATAATTGGCATACGCCGAAGAACAAGCAATTTTGTTGCAAGTCACTACTGCTACGTTTTGTCTCAAAAATTGTTCATAAAGCTTAGATACATTTTCGTTGGCGGTAATGTCTACAAAAATACTGTTGCGCAAATTGAGTTCCTTTACTTTAGCGATAAAAGCTTCAGCATTGGCAGGTTCGCCATTTGCTAAAAGTGACGACCACTCTTTGAGCGACATCCCTTCTTCATCAAAATACATTTTTCTAGAGTTAGAAACCGCTATAACACGCAAATTTATTTTTAGATTTTCTTTTAGGAATTTCTTTTGTTGGTGAATTTGCCCCATGAATTTTTCACCTACATTACCCACACCCATCACAAATAAGTTGAGTTGTTTGGTGTTTTCTTCAAAGAAGTTTTCATGTAGTGTGTTCAGTGCTTTTTTAACATCTCTTTCGTTAATTACTACCGAAATGTTTCTCTCTGAAGCGCCTTGTGCAATAGCGCGGATATTGACATTGTTTTTCCCTAAAGTACTAAACATTCGTCCGCTGAGTCCTTGGTGATTTTTCATGTTTTCACCTACCAAAGCAATGATGCATAAGTTTTTTTCAACGATGCAAGGTTCTACTTTGTTTTGTCCAATTTCAATTTCAAAGGCTTTGTTGATGGCGATTTCGGCATTTTCAGCATCAGAATTTAAAATTCCAATACAAATTGAATGTTCTGAAGAGGCCTGAGTAATGAATATTACATTGATTTTTTCGTTAGACAACACTTCAAAAAGACGTTTGGAAGAACCCGCTACGCCAATCATTCCCGAGCCTTCGAGCGTTACCAATGTGATGTTGTCAATGTGACTGATTCCTTTTACAGGTGAACCATTAGCGACAATTGTGTTCGAAATAAAAGTGCCTTCAGCTTCTGGCTCAAAAGTGTTTTTAATCCAAATAGGAATATTTTGCTGTAAAACCGGCTGAATAGTGGGAGGGTACAATACTTTGGCTCCAAAATGCGATAATTCCATAGCTTCTTGATAGGAAATAGTAGCGATAGGTTGCGCTTGTTTTACCAATTTCGGGTTAGCAGTATACATTCCGTTTACATCAGTCCAAATTTCCAATTCGTCAGCAGCCAAAGCACTGGCAAAAATTGCGGCAGTATAATCGGAACCACCACGACCTAAAGTTGTTGTAATCCCGTCCTCAGTAGCGGCGATAAATCCTGGAAGTAACACTACTTGGACACTATTATTTTTAAAAAAACTTTGAATCAAACTATTGCTTAGTTCAAAATTCACGCTTGCTTTACCGAAAGAAGCGTTCGTTTTGATCAATTCGCGACTGTCCTTATACGTAGTATTTTTTAAATTTTGTTTTAAAGCCTCTGCGATGATAAAGGACGACAACAATTCGCCAAAACTCAAAATGGTATCGGAAGTTCTAGGGGATAATTCGCCCAACAAAAAACAGCCATCCAATAGCGTTTCTAGGTGATTAATGATGCGTTTGATGTGACTCAATAATGCACTTTGTTCGCCAACTGGAATTAATTGTTTTAGTGTGTCTAAGTGTTTTTTTTCTATTTCTAGAACAATTTCTCTAAAGTTTTCATCATTATTAGCTGCTTTATGGGCAGCTAGTTGTAGTAAATCTGTGACTTTGCTCAAGGCGGATACAACAACTGCTAAAGGTTCTTTTTCTGCTTTTTTTGCAATGATGGCTAGGGCTAATTTGATATTATCGGCATTGGCTACGGAAGTTCCGCCAAATTTTAATACTCTCATTTTTTATTTTATTTAATTGAATGGTAATGTTTGCTGCCTCCCAAAAGTCTATTTTCTATACAATAGATGGGATATAAACGGATGATATGTAATAATGTATACCCCTAAAGGGTAGTAGTGGTGGTAGTAATGGTGGTAACGGCAAAATCAACCCCTGCTGGTGTTGTTTGTAGTAGTGTGTATGTGCTGTTCCCTTTTTTCATTTTGATGATCCAAAAGTACAGTTTTTTTGTAAAGATGTGGAACTGTTTAGTCTTTTTGCGAATATTTTAAAAATATTGAATCATAATTCATAAAATTACAGATAATTTATTTTTACTTGAAAATGATTATGATTTTTGCTTTGTTTACTATAGTTGTCCGATAGGGTTTTCTTTATTGTTGTTTAATTTATAGTTCTTTTTTTGTAAAAGAAGGGCCATAATTATGGAAAGACTTAGTGAAATGTTGCTAGTTATGATAATGAATGAAAGATTTAGATTATTATACATGTTTAAATAGTTGGAGCACTTATTTTTTTAAATTATTTCTATTTTCAGTTGGTTTTTAATGTGAATTTATTCAATTTTGGAGCTTAAACGATTCTTAAAATGGATAATACGCATTATATTTCTACCGAACTCCTTACTTTTGAAGCATTACAAGAGATTATTAGCTCTCAAAAGCCTATTGCGCTCTCTGAAGAAGCAAAAGTGAATATTCAGAAATGTAGGGATTTCTTGGATAAAAAAATGGCCACTCATAACGAACCTATTTATGGCATAAATACGGGTTTTGGTTCTTTGTGTAATGTGAAAATTTCCAATGAAAATTTGTCGAAGTTACAAGAGAATTTAGTTAAATCGCATGCTTGTGGCACAGGTGAAGAAGTACCGACTGCTATTGTTCAATTGATGTTGTTATTGAAGATTCAATCATTAAGCTATGGTTATTCTGGGGTGCAAATGCAAACAGTAGAACGCTTGGTTGATTTTTACAATAATGGAATTTATCCTGTTGTTTATACATTGGGTTCTCTTGGAGCATCAGGAGATTTAGCACCTTTAGCACATTTGTCATTGCCTTTATTAGGTGAGGGCGAAGTGTATTTTGAAGGAAAAAAATGGAACTCGTCTGAGATACTGACAAGGTTTCAATGGGAGCCAATTGTTTTGCAGTCTAAAGAAGGTTTGGCTTTGTTGAACGGAACACAATTTATGGCTGCTTATGGCGCGCACATTCTTATAAAAGGGTATAAGTTGTCTTATTTCGCTGATTTGATAGGAGCAATTTCCCTAGAGGCTTTTGATGGACGAATTGAACCGTTTAATGAATTAATACATTATATTAGACCTCATAAAGGACAAATTGTAACCGCACAACGTATAAATGAATTCTTAGAAGGCAGTCAGATTATTGAACAAAACAAATTGCATGTACAAGATCCTTACTCGTTTCGCTGCATTCCACAAGTGCATGGAGCGTCAAAAGATGCTATGGAATATGTGAAAAAAGTCTTTAAAACCGAGATAAATTCTGTTACTGATAACCCAAATATTTTTATAGAAAGTGACCAAATCATTTCTGGAGGGAACTTTCATGGGCAGCCTTTAGCTTTGGCTTTAGATTTCATGGCGATTGCTTTGGCGGAATTAGGAAGTATTTCCGAGAGAAGAACCTATCAATTGATTTCTGGATTACGAAATCTTCCAGCGTTTTTAGTAGATAATCCTGGATTGAATTCTGGTTTTATGATTCCACAATATACAGCCGCTAGTATTGCAAGTCAAAACAAACAATTAGCAACACCAGCTAGTATTGATAGTATTGTGTCTAGTAATGGTCAGGAAGATCATGTAAGTATGGGGGCTAATGGTGCTACCAAATGTCTAAAAGTATTAGATAATTTAGAGCGCATTTTAGCCATTGAGTTGATGAATGCTTCTCAAGCCATCGCATTCAGAAGACCTTTAAAATCAAGTGATTTTATTGAAATGTTTTTGCAAGTCTATCGTGAGGAAGTGCCATTTGTTAAGGAAGATCGCATTTTGCATTATGATATAGAAAACACAATTCGGTTCCTCAATAGTTTTCAAGTTGAGGATGAATTGATAACATTAAGCTAACATTAACTGTAAATAATGATTTAATTTTGCAATTCTAAATAGAAAAAAAATGACAATTAATAGTTTATTCCAATTTTTAGTTCCAAAAGACAAAAAGTTCTTTCCTTTATTCGAAGAAGCCTCAAGTAATTTGATTGAATTAGCTTCTAATTTGCACGAAGCAGTTAATTTGCCTTTAAAAGAAAGAGAAGATTTATTTTTGAAAATTGATCAATTAGAGCAACGCGGAGAAGATATAACACGTCAAACTAATTTAGAGTTGAGTAGAAATTTCATTACTCCATTTGACAGAGAGGATATTCACTCTTTGATTACTTCTATAGACAATGTCGCGGATAATTTGCATGGTGCAGCCAGTAGAATGCGTTTGTACCAAGTGGATAAAATCACAAAATCAATTCGTAAACTTACTGAAATCAATTTGGAAGCTTGTCAACATATCGACGAAGCAGTAAAAGAATTGAAGAATTTAGAGCGCATGAAAACCATTACTAATGCTTGTTCTAAAATCAATAAATTAGAAAACAAGTCGGATAATGTATACAATAAAGCTGTTTTTGAAATTTTCGAAAACGAAACAGATGTGAAAAATATCATTAAGTATAAAGAAGTGCTGTCGGTATTAGAAACCGCTACAGACAAATGCAAGAGTGTGGCAAGTGTTTTAGAATCTATCACTGTAAAACACTCCTAAACTCTTTTGCTTTTTAAAATATAATTATGGAATTTACATTATTAATAATTATTATAGTTTTAGCGCTCATCTTTGATTATATCAATGGGTTTCACGATGCGGCTAATGCTATTGCCACTGTAGTTGCGACCAAAGTTTTATCTCCTTTTCAAGCGGTGCTTTGGGCTGCTTTTTTTAACTTCTTGGCCTATTGGGTTTTTGGTTTTGGTGTGGCCGATACAGTTGCAAAAACGGCTAGTACCATGGATATTAATCTAGTGGTGATTTTAGCGGGAGTGATTGCTGCTATTTGTTGGAATTTATTAACTTGGTGGTTGGGTATTCCGTCGAGTTCTTCTCATACCTTAATTGGTGGTTTTGCGGGTGCGGCCATTGCTCATGCGGGTTTTGGAGTAGTAACTTGGTTCAAAGAAGGGAAAGATGGAGGATTGCCTACGGGAGTCTTGATAGTAATCGCTTTCATTGTGTTGGCCCCGTTATTAGGTGCTTTGATGTCCTATTTGATTTCAATTTGGCTATTGAATTCCTCTAAGAAAAGTATTTATCCTAAGATTTTTACAGTGTCACTTATGGCATTAACGATTTGGTTTGTTGAAAAACAAATGAAATATTATGCGGATATTGAAAAGCCGAGATTTGATTCTCATTTTTGGAGTGTTGCTTTTGAAGCACACAATATCAAATGGTTATTAGTGGCTTTTATTATATTGTCGATCAGTTCTTTCTGTTTGATGTTTAGTAGTTTAAATATTCATCAAGCAAATTCTTGGTTGAAAAAGTTTCAATTACTGTCTTCTGCTGCCTTTAGTTTAGGACACGGTGGGAATGATTCTCAAAAAGTAATGGGGATTATTGCTGCAGCAGTTGCAGTTTTCTTAGCTAAGAATCCAAATTTTGATATGTCTTCTTGGTGGATAGATTTAAATGTAATTCTTCCTAATGAAGATAAAGGAATTAAAGGAGTAATGCCTTCATGGATTCCGTTAGCTTGTTACACTGCTATCGCTTTAGGGACTTTAAGCGGTGGTTGGAAAATTGTGAAAACCATGGGGTCAAAAATCACTAAAGTAACTTCATTTGAAGGAGTTGCTGCTGAAACAGCTGGAGCATTGACCTTGTATTTTACAGAACATTTGAAAATTCCGGTAAGTACAACTCATACTATTACAGGTTCCATTATTGGAGTAGGATTAACGAATAGAGTTTCTGCCGTTCGTTGGGGAGTAACGGTTAGTTTGATGTGGGCTTGGGTGTTAACCATTCCAATTTCTGGATTGTTAGCAGCGATTACTTACTACATACTAAGTATCTTTTTGTAGGTAACAAACAATATATAAAAAAGGGCTATGAAGAATTTTTTCTTGATAGCCCTTTTTTTGATGTTTAACGTTCACTATATTTTTTTAATGAATACAATGCTTTTTCTTGAATTTTCTTTTGAAAAAAGCCTGTCCAGCCTAGTAACTGTCCTTTCCATCCCAAGGCTTGTTGTGACCACTTCCATATATTAAAATCATCAGTGTGTTTATAGATAAGTCCGTCTTTGAATTGGAATTCCGCTGTGATATGATTAACGACTTTTCTATTCGTTTGAGAGAAAGTATAGTGTGCCACCCATTTTGCGATGCCATAATTTTCATCTGCTTTGACATCTGTATACGTTATTTCGATATTTCCCTTAGCTCTTTCTAAAAGCATTTTCCACATCAGATTCACTTGTTCGTCTTTTAATAAACCAAATGCAGGATCACAAAACTGAATGTCGGGATGATAACATTGTTGCATGGTAAGAGAGTCCCCTTTTTGAAAAGCGCTATAGAATTGATGGATCAGTTGTTCGTTTGGATGCATGATTAGTAGTTGATTTTTAATAGTAAATTCGGGTCTGGACAATTTTCAAGATAAAATGAAAGAGTGGTTTGGCTACATACTCCTGGGTAATCACCTTCTTTGTTTTCTATATCTTTAATGATTTGAAAGTGTAAATGTGGCGCATAATCTCCGTTTACGCTTGACTTTCCTAATGTTGCTATTTGTTCTCCTTTTTTTACAATTTGTCCTTTAGTAAGGTTTTGAATGCTCTCTAGGGACAAGTGTCCGTATAAAGTGTAGAAATGATGATTGTCAATTTCATGTTCTAGTATAATGGTGGGGCCGTAATCTCCCAGTTGATTATTGAATTGAAAGCTGTGAATTTTTCCATCTAACGCAGCTAAAACGGAAGTATTAGCAGTTGTCCATAAATCTAATCCAATGTGTATATTGCGTTCTTCTTCCTCTGAAGTATTGAACACGTGGCTTCTTTTATATAAGTTTCTTGTTTCTTGATATCCGCCATAAGCGATGTTAGCTTGATTTGCCTTTAAATAGTTTTCGATATAATTTTCAAAATCAGCAGAAGTAGTTAGATTATAGTTTGTTAATTCTTGATTGTGAATGGATAAGTCTAAGGCAACATAGGAAGAAAAAGGGACTGCGGGAGCAATTACTTTTATTCCTTCGAGTTTTTGTAATACTTGTTCAAGTGAGGTCATTCCTTTTTTTATTGAGTTTTAAAAGTAATAAAAAAAGTATATAGCAAAATATTTATTGTATAAATAAAAATGCCGTTCCTAGTAGAAACGGCATTTTTTATAAGTGTTTATTTTTTAGTATAACCTAGGAAATTTAGCAGGATTGCTTTCGTGCATCATGCTGTATACTTTTTCGAAAATATCTTCAGCAGATGGTTTTGAAAAATAATCTCCATCGGTTCCATAAGCGGGGCGATGTGCTTTGGCGGTAAGTGTTTCAGGCTTACTATCTAAGTATTTGTAACCGTCTTGAATTTCTGTAATTTGTTGTAAAAGATAGGCCGAAGCACCACCTGGAACATCTTCGTCGATGACTAAAAGGCGATTCGTTTTAGCTAAACTTTTTACAATATCATGATTCAAGTCAAAAGGAAGTAATGACTGCACATCGATAACTTCACAATTGATTTCCACCTCTAAAAGTTCGTTAGCGGCTTGTTGTACTAAACGCAAAGTTGATCCGTAAGACACTAAAGTAATGTCTGTTCCTTCTTTCAATGTTTCAACAACTCCAATTGGTGTTTTGAATTCACCATAATTATTTGGTGCTACTTCTTTCAAACGGTAACCATTTAAGCATTCAATCACTAAAGCCGGTTCGTCACATTCTAAGAGTGAGTTGTAAAATCCTGCAGCTTGAGTCATATTTCTAGGAACTAAAACATGCATTCCTCTAAGGGCATTGATAATCATTCCCATGGGAGATCCTGAGTGCCAAATTCCTTCCAAGCGATGACCACGAGTACGAACGATTAATGGTGCTTTTTGTTTGCCTACTGTTCGGTATTGTAAAGTAGCCAAATCATCACTCATAATTTGGATGGCGTACAATAGATAATCTAAATATTGAATTTCGGCTATGGGACGTAATCCTCGTAGAGCCATTCCGATGCCTTGTCCGAGTATAGTAGCTTCACGAATTCCAGTGTCTGCAACTCGTAATTCTCCATATTTTTCTTGCATGCCTTCTAAGCCTTGGTTGACATCACCAATAGCACCTGCATCCTCTCCAAAAATTAATAATTCGGGGTGTTTATGAAATAAAGCATCAAAATTATCTCTTAAAATCATTCTGCCATCCGTATCTGCTTTTGCATTTTCGTTATAAGTTGCCGCTACTTTTTGGATGCTACTACTGTTGTGTGCAGACTCTGAATGTAAATTGCTACTAAATTTAGGTTGTGTTATGGCCAAGTAATTTGTAATCCATTCTGATAGTTCGGAATGACCTTTTTGATTGATAAGTAAACGCAAGGATTTACGGGCTGCCACCAAAATTTCTTTTTTTAGTGGATTTTTTATAGTTTTTAGTTCAGCAATGTGTTTTGTAATGAACTCTTTATTGGTGCTTGTATTGACAATGGATTCTAGTAATGCTATTAACTCTTTTTGTTCGTTGATTATGGGTTGTATGAAGTTGTTCCAGGCTTGTTTTTTAGCTTCTAAAACAATTTTTTTAGCATTTTCTTCAATGCTATCTAATTCTTCAGGAGAAGCAATGTTTATAGCAATCATCCAAAGTCGCATTTGTCGTAAACAGTCGTATTCTCTCTCCCAAGCTAATCGCTCACTGTTTTTATAACGTTCGTGAGAACCTGAGGTAGAGTGGCCTTGGGGTTGAGTGAGTTGTTGTACATGAATTAAAACGGGAACGTGTTGTTCACGAGCAATAGCCGCTGCTTTTTCGTAAATGGTGATTAATTCGGCATAATCCCAACCTTTTACTCTTAGTATTTCATAACCATTTCCGGTTTCATCACGTTGGTATCCTTTTAGGATTTCTGAAATATTTTCTTTGGTGGTTTGGTGTTTGGCATGTACAGAGATTCCATATTCATCATCCCAAACGCTCATCACCATAGGAACTTGTAATACACCGGCAGCATTGATAGTTTCGAAAAATAACCCTTCAGAAGTGCTAGCATTACCGATAGTTCCCCAAGCGATTTCGTTTCCGTTAGTGGAAAAATTAGCGGCATTTGTGATACCAGATACATTTCTGTAAATTTTAGAGGCTTGGGCTAGTCCAAGTAATCGTGGCATTTGACCTGCAGTAGGTGAAATATCTGCACTTGAATTTTTTTGTTGTGTTAAATTTTTCCATGAACCATCCTCGTTCAAGCTATGGGTAACAAAATGCCCTCCCATTTGTCTTCCCGCAGACATGGGATCAAAACTAAGATCGGTATGGCCGTATAAACCTGCAAAAAATTGTGCAACAGTTAGTTCCCCAATGGCCATCATAAACGTTTGGTCTCGGTAGTATCCAGAGCGAAAATCACCATTTTGAAAAGCTTTGGCCATCGCTAATTGTGGTACTTCCTTTCCATCACCAAAAATACCAAATTTTGCTTTTCCAGTGAGCACTTCTTTACGACCTAAAAGACTGCATTCACGACTCGTTACGGCTAGTGTATAGTCAGATATAACTTCTGTTTTAAAGTCTTCAAAAGTTAATGTAGTGTTGTGTTGTTCTTTTACCATGATACTGTAGCTAGTAATTTTATGCAAACTTACTTAAAAACAAGTGATTTTCATAATTCGTTACATAAAATAAAATTAAATTATTTTCAATCAAATGCAATTATATGTAGGTATAAATTATTAAATTACCTTAAAAATTATTAAAAAATTATTATATACGCATATTTTAAATCCTTTTAACACGTTTTTAAAACCATTTTCTTGTAAATAGAGTTACGAGCTTACCTGGGTCAAGTGTAACGACAAAGCGAATTTTCTGATGATAATTTTCTTGTGAAATTTCCCATCCATTGCTGGAATATATTGGAAAAAAAAGTTCGAAATAATCAGGTAATAAATTTAATCTGATACCGCTGTCGTATACAAATAAAGGAGTCATTCCTCTATTTTTAAGCCAACCTAGATCTCCATAAATTTCAACCCAATTCCAAATATTGAAACTAGCATTACAACTTGTAAGCCATTGATTAGCATAAGGAGTACTGAGTTTTGATTTGAATCCTCCTTCAGCCATAATAAATTGTCGACTAAAAAAACCATTATTTTCTGAGCGACCATAATAATTATAATCGAATAAATAGTCCGTTGGGCGATCTAAAGCAAAGCTAAAGAAGTCAGAACTGGTGGAAGTATTGTACAAAAACTTTCCGGCATATAGCCTCAAGTTTAATTGACGACTATTTCTGAATAATTGACGGTATTGCGCCTCAATGGCAGTTTTACCGAATGTTTTGGAAAGTTGTAAATCAGTTGAAAAGCTTAAGTGATTAGTGATTTCTGTTTTGGAGTTAAGGTATCTTGCGTTAAAAACCGCATAGTTTAAAAGAGAATTGTCATTGACAATTTCGCTTTTTTGTCGTTCCACCATCACTTGTCTTAGTACTATAATTTGTTTTCTGTTATCGCGAAAATCAGTACTTCTGATTTGCATTTGAACCATCGGATTCAATCGTAAATATGTGGCATCAGGTGCATAATGAAAATAGGAGGCCCCTAAAGAATAGCGGACATTGTACAGACGACTCTCTCTATACAGCTGATTTACTGTAAAAAAACCAGAACCAGAGAACGTTTTAGCTTTGATAGAATACATTGGACTCAAATCAAAAGTGAAAGGTTTGTTTAAAATGGTTTTGTTGTGTAGACGAATTCCAGGTGAAAAACCATCATACACATTGAATCCAATGACAGGAGTGTACAAGATTTGGTTATAATATGGGTCTTCTAAATCTTTTAAAAAAGCCAACTTCAAAGGACGATTATTAGGAAAAAAACCTTCAAGTTTTTTCCAGTTGTTTCTCAAATTAAACTCCGGGACTTCATTTTTGTAATTTAGAATAATCTTTTCAGCTCCTTTTCTTGGGATGGTATAAGTAGAATCAGGATTTTTGGCTACTTCTAACCATTTGCTAAAAACAACAGCATTGTTTTTGATGCCATAAACTGGTACTGGCACAGTAATTTTAGTTTTGCTTTTGACTGAGAATGAAATACTATCGTTTGTTTTTTGTACTTTTTCAAATTTGTAATCTACTAGTTTTCTGGAGTCAATAATCGTATCAAAAAACCAGTTTAAAGGGCGTTGGGCTTTTTGGACTAAGATGGTTTTAAAATCATCGCTACAGGTTTGCTGCTGCTGATTAATTGCAAGAAATTCGAGAATACTTTGTGGCACTTTTTGTTGTTCTAAGACAGCGTCTAAATAGCGAAAACTCAAGCCGGCTTTGTATTTATTCGCGATTTGCTCGTTGAATTTTATTAAAGAATTCTTCGGGTCATTCAAAGATTGATCCAAATTTTTTCGAGCCATTAACGTATAGAAATAACTATATTGCTCATTAAAATCTAAATGAACCAAATGATAGCTTTTTAATAGTTTTATTTTTCCAATAGATCCCAGCATTTTACTGTCAGGATGATAAAGCTCAATGTACTGTATCATGGCAAAAATCTGAATACCATCATAAATCCAATTGTCTTTTCTTGGGTCCAGTCGCAAGCTGGTTTTTAAATAATTATTGAGATAGGTTTTTAAAAATTGTAACTCAAAGATAAATTCATTGCTAAACGGACTCAAAAAGGAAGGTAACTGATTCAGTCCATAAAAAGGATTATGGTCATAATCAGCTTGTGAAATTGTAATTTTTTCTTGCGGTAACTGACCTAGTTTTTCGCGAGTAAAATGCGCAATTTTATCAATAATTACCGCTTTATGAATGGGGTTGATCTGATAATCTTTCATATTAGTTTGAATCTCAACAAAATCATTTTTATAATTCATAAAACTGTTTTTGTGTTCAAGATACAAGCTCATTGTGTTTCTTTTTTTTCCAGTTAAAACATAATGATCTGAGGCGTTGTCATTCGAATTTTGAATACTATTTAAATCAGAAGTTACTGCAAAAAGCGAAGGCACTTTGAGGTCGAGGGTATAATCCGAAATTGAATTGGCAATATCTTCTAGATTGGCATTGCTATACCGAACAAATTGATGGTTTTCATAACGGGCAGGAACTAAGAACCAATCTTTTAAAACCATTTTTTTTGCGGAATATCCTATTCCTGTAAAACGGTCGCTCGGAATTTTGGCTACATAACTCAATTCAAAACTAATTTTTTCTTGTGGTAATATAGGTTTATCGAGTTTAATTTCTATTAAATCGGGATGTTGATCGACTCTTTTCCAACTAATATTTTGATTAGTTGACTCAATAATCAAATTTTTAGTAGCACCATATTCTTCCTTTGATGCTAGATGAAAACCTCTATAAAATTCATCTGAAAACCGATTAGCTAAGGGAGTGTTGTTCCCTGAATAAGAATGATTCCAGTCATTGAGAAGAATGGTTTTTAGCGTATCTGTAGAAGTATTAATAAAATCTATTTTTTGTTCAACATAAATTGATTTATTGGTCCAATTTACGGTTGCTTTCAGTTGAATATGATGCTGCCCACTTATCTTTTGTGATAAAGAAAACACCAGTAAGCTAATAAAAAATAGGAATTTTGGCATCGATACAATTGGGCTGAGGGAATTGAATTACAATTTATACTTCATAAAAGTACGGACAATAGTTGAAATATATGTGTTACTATGACAAGTTTACCATGAATTGTATGGATTTGAAGAAAAATTCTTCACCAATAAGAGATTATGAAAATTAAGTTTATTACTGCTTAATCAACCTTAAATAACTTAATGGTGAATAGATTTTTTTTTAAAATTAAAGATCCCTATTGGGCTGTTCGTTTGCTTAAAAATTGGGACTTAAGTCATATTTTTTATAAAACTTATCCAAAACATCGAGCACTTCATCTTCAGTATCTACTAATTTAAATAAGTTCAAATCTTCTTCACTTACAGTATGTTCCCTTTCCACTAATACGCTTTTGATCCAATCTATTAATCCCGACCAGAAGCTAGTTCCAACTAATATTATCGGGAACTTTCCAATTTTTTTAGTCTGAATCAAAGTAATAGCTTCGAATAATTCATCCATTGTGCCAAAACCACCCGGCATTACTACAAATCCTTGTGAATATTTTACAAACATGACTTTTCGAACAAAAAAGTAATCAAAATTTAAGTTTTTATCATGGTCGATATATGGATTGAAATGTTGTTCAAATGGCAATTCAATGTTTAAACCCACAGAAGTTCCTCCACCTAAATGAGCACCTTTGTTTCCCGCCTCCATAATTCCAGGCCCACCACCCGTGATGATTCCATAACCTGCTTTACTAATTTTATAAGCAATTTTCTCAGCCAATAAATAGTAAGGGGTGTCAGGTTTTAGACGAGCCGAACCAAAAATAGTCACACAAGGACCAATACGACTCATAGTCTCGTATCCATTAACGAATTCTGACATAATTTTGAAAATCGCCCAGCTATCATTGGTTCGAATTTCATTCCAAGTTTTGCGTTTCAATTTGTCTTGAATCACTTTGTCTTCGTCGTTATCAAAATCTTCTAATTTCATATGTTTTTAATTTTATTTTTATTTTCAACGGATTAAAATCCGTTGCTACAATATAGTCGTTCCTCCGGAACTTTTTTTTAAAATTATGCTAATTCTTTCTTTAAAAACTGTCCAGTATAGCTCTTTTTTACTTTAATGATTTCCTCAGGTGTTCCTTTGGCTACCAGTTGTCCGCCACCTTTTCCGCCTTCGGGGCCAATGTCAATGATATAATCGGCGAGTTTAATCACGTCCATATTGTGTTCGATAATCAAAACGGTATTTCCTTTGTCCACCAATCTGTTAATCACATCCATCAACACCCGAATATCTTCAAAATGCAAACCAGTAGTAGGTTCATCTAAAATGTAAAAGGTATTTCCTGTGTCTTTTTTAGACAATTCACCCGCTAATTTAATACGTTGCGCTTCACCACCAGAAAGTGTAGTGCTTTGTTGTCCCAAAGTGATATAACCCAAACCAACATCTTGCAAGGTTTTGACTTTTCTATATATTTTTGGAATATTTTCAAAAAAAGGTACAGCTTCATCAATCGTCATATCCAATACATCCGAAATGGATTTGCCTTTGTAGCGAATTTCAAGGGTTTCTCTATTAAAACGCTTCCCTTGACAGCTTTCGCATTCTACATACACATCAGGTAAAAAGTTCATTTCGATAGTGCGAACGCCTGAACCTTCGCAGGTTTCACAACGACCACCTTTTACATTAAAACTAAAACGTCCCGCTTTGTATCCACGAATCATACTTTCAGAAGTCATCGTAAATAAGTTACGAATTTCGGTAAAAACTTCGGTGTATGTGGCAGGATTAGAACGCGGTGTTCTTCCAATCGGACTTTGGTCAATATCAATTACTTTATCGATATGTTCTAAACCTTCAATTTTTTTATACGGCTGCGGTTTTTTGACTCCATTAAAATAATAAGCGTTTAAGATAGGGTAGAGGGTCTCGTTGATCAAAGTCGATTTTCCACTTCCCGAAACACCTGTCACACAAATCATTTGCCCTAAAGGAATTTCAATAGAAACATTTTTTAGATTGTTTCCAGTGGCTCCAGTCAGTTTTAGAAATTTTCCATTGCCTGTTCTGCGCTTTTTGGGAATGTCAAATTTCATTGTTCCATTCAAATACTGAGCAGTAATCGTGTTCGAGGCTAAGGTTTCTTGTGGAGTACCAATGCTGATGATTTCGCCTCCATATTTTCCTGCTTTTGGACCAATATCTATTACATAATCGGCACGTTCAATCATATCTTTATCGTGCTCAACTACCAAAACCGAATTACCAATATCTCGCAATTGCTCTAAAGAATGAATTAATTTCTCATTATCTCTTTGATGTAAACCAATACTCGGTTCGTCTAAAATATAAAGCACACCAACCAATTGCGAGCCAATTTGGGTAGCCAAACGAATACGCTGTGCTTCACCACCCGAAAGTGATTTTGAACTTCGGCTCAACGCCAAATAATTTAAACCAACATTCATCAAAAACGCTAATCTATCTTTAATTTCTTTTATGACTTCTGTTGCAATTCGTTTTTGTTTATCGGTCAAATGATTTTCTAAATCCAAAAACCAAGCGGTCAATTCTGAAATGTCCATAGTACACAATTCAGAAATATTCTTTTCGTTTACTCTAAAATAATTAGCTTCCTTTTTAAGGCGAGAGCCCTCGCAAACCGGACAAGCAATTTCATCCATAAATTCTTTAGCCCAACGCTTGATAGCAGTAGAACCACTTTCGTCGTGTTGGTTTTTGATGAAATGCGAAATGCCTTCAAAATCAATTTTGTACTCTCTCGTAACGCCCAAATCTTTCGATTGAACTGCAAATTTTTCTTTACCACCATTCAAAATCATTTCCATAGCTTCAGCTGGAATTTTTTCGATGGGGTCCGTTATTTTAAAATTAAATTTTTCTCCAATAGTTTCAAGCTGCTTAAAAATCCAAGACGACTTGTATTCTCCAAGCGGAGCAAAACCACCCGCTTTGATGGATAATTTTGGATTGGGAATGATTTTTTTGGTATTGATTTCATTAATAGTTCCTAACCCGTTGCAGTGTTCACAAGCTCCTTTTGGAGAGTTGAATGAAAACAAATTGGGTTCAGGATTTTGATACGAAATTCCAGTAGTGGGACACATCAAATTACGGCTAAAAAAGCGTACCTCATTCGTATCCTGATTCAAAATCATCAATACATTTTCACCGTGATGCATAGCAGTGTTGATACTTTCGGATAAACGTTTTTGTATGTCATCAGAAGTATCAACAACAATTCTATCCACTACAATTTCTATATCGTGTGTTTTGTAACGGTCGAGTTTCATTCCGGGAGTAATGTCTACAATTTCTCCATTAACTCTTACTTTTAGAAAACCTTGTTTGGTAATTTGTTGGAAGAGTTCGGCATAATGTCCTTTTCTCGCTCGAATGATTGGAGCCAAAATATTGATTCTTTTTCCATTAAAATCCTGAATGATTAATTCTTTGATTTGCTCATCAGAGTAGGAAACCATTTTTTCTCCCGTATTATAACTATAGGCATCAGCACCACGCGCATATAACAAACGCAAGAAATCGTATATTTCAGTAATTGTTCCCACGGTAGAACGCGGGCTTTTGCTAGTCGTTTTTTGTTCAATAGCAATCACAGGCGAAAGACCATCGATTTTATCAACATCTGGACGTTCTAATCCTCCCAAAAATTGTCGGGCATAAGCCGAAAATGTTTCTACATAGCGACGTTGTCCTTCGGCATAAATAGTATCGAAAGCCAAGGATGATTTTCCCGAACCCGAAAGTCCTGTTATGACAACGAGTTTTTCTCTGGGAATAGCAATGTCGATGTTTTTTAGGTTGTGAACGCGAGCGCCTTGAACTTCAATGGTATTATTTGTATCTAGCATAATTTTGCAAATTCCGAATAGGTCGGAAGCAAAGTTACTATTTTGATTTATTCTTTTAGTAGAACACTATCGAAGATTGTGTTAAAAAAGGAATACAAAAAAAACGCTAACTTTTTGGGTTAGCGCTTTTAATATTTGTGAAAAAGAACAGTAATTTACATAAAAGTGCAGTAGAAATAAACTTCTTTTAGTGGTTTAGTTTATCATTAATTCTTCTTCTATATATTTCTTTTAGTCTGAAATTATATTATGATTTGGATCAATACGAATGCGTGGAAATCTATATCTTATTATTTTCACCTAAAAAAAAAAGATGCTATTTAGGTGACGTAAACGAGCGGGAAGCCAACCCTATCGGGGATCTATTTTAGTAATTATTAAAATAAATTTTTTTAAGATAAGGCTCATAATGTAGGAAACAAAGAGTTCTACAGGGAGTGCTTTTATACTTTCCAGGAATAAACCTTGCTTTTTTAGTTACTAATCTAATTAGTTCATCGTAAATTATTTTATATCCAACACTTGAAATTATTGTAATTTCACTTAATGATCCGTCTTTTTCAACAATAAATTTTATTTTATAATCATCATAAGCATGACTTAAATCTAAATTGTTTTTTACGGCAAGAACTCTCATTGAACTAATAATCTCGTCCTTAAACGATTCTTCGATATGGATTGATCTGCCATCGCTAAATTCTTCATATTTAAGTATTATATTAGATTCAGCAATGCTGTCAAGTTTTCTTTTTTGGAATAATTTCTCCCTAAATTGTTTTTGCTTTTCTATTAAATAATTCTGATACTTATTAAAGTCAAAAATAATATTGCTCTTTAAATTATCTATTTGTAAATCATTTGAGGATAGTTCTATTTTTGTCAAGATTTCTTTCGGAAGATTGATTGTCCTTTTAATCTGATCATTTTCTAGAGTAAATTTTGTTGGAGTTAAATTGTTTTCAACAAAGCACCACTCAGTATTAATGAGAGAAGAATTGTTTATTTCATGGTTTTCTTTAAAATTTTGTGCTTGTTCAATCTTAATATTTAAAGTATCGTTAATTTGTTTCTCGTGGAGGTTGATAATTACATTAAAAAATTCCTTTTCAGAATCATATCTATCTAATTCTATAAAACCAAGTTTAATTCCATCAATGGCCATATATTCCTCTTCTACACTAGAGTAATATTCATTTTCATCAATCAACTGATTTTTTATTGCCTTGAAGCAAATGCTATCAAAAACAGTTTGACCATCGCTACTAATTCTATTATTATAACTTTCTAATTTTTCATACTCTCCTTTAATTAACCATTTTGAAAAATCATCTTTAACTCTATTTTTTATTTTTACATAATCAGAGTTTTCATATTTAATTTGCTTTAATTTATTTTGCTCTTCAAGTTCTTTCTTTTTTACTATTTCTCTTTTTAGTGCTATTGACGCTTCTCTTTTAGCTTCTTCTTTATCCTTTATGATTTTATCATTTCTAAAATCTATTTCATTTTTTAATTTTTTAGCTTGTTCCAATGATGAATTAAATTTTAAAAGAGCTAAAATCCCTTTTTGAGTCTTACAAGCATAAATAAACTCGGCAGCACCCATTAATTCACCTAAATTTCCAGTATTACTATATTTATTTACTATATTTTTAAGTCCAAGATCATTGATTAAATTTGTTGTAAGCAATTGAACTTTGAGTTGATAGGGTGTAAGTTGTTTTTTTTGACTATAAGAAACAGATGAGACGATCAGGCTTATCACTAATAGCAAAATTACTTTTTTCATATTAAGCGTTTTTCCATTTTTCATATTCTTCTAAGTCTGATCTTACTTGATTGAATACTAATCCTAATACAAAAATGTCATCTATATAACCAATTACAGGAATAAAATCAGGTATTAAATCTATTGGAGATAAAAAATAGATTAAAGCTCCAATTATAGCAATAATTGAACCTTTTGGAGCTACACTATAGTTTCCATTTATATAATCTCTAGATATTGAAAAGAAAAGTTGTAAATAATTCCAGACCTCTTCCAGTTTTCCTTTGTTCGCAAATGCTTTTTTATAAGCTTCGTCAAGTTTGTTATTAGTTTTATCTTTATCCTTAATAAGTTTTTCAGCTTCTTCTTTTGAATTTTTGAAACTATTTTCGACTTTTTTTAGATTGTTTTCTACGCTATTCATATTTTAAATTTTATATTTAATTTATCAGTAATAAAAATTACTTAACAATTTTCTTTGTCTTTCTATTCACGAAATAATAAATTACATTTCCAAGACAAAAAGTCCACCAAAATGTAAAAAAGAAAACTAATATATGTCCTGTTTTCGAAGCCTCGTTTCGGGTTAACAAGAAGTATTCTGGTGTTTCTTCTTTCAATTGCCAATCATTTGCTAAATACATTTTCATATCTCTTTTTGCTTCTTCTCTAGCTAATCTTGTTTCTTCTGCGGTTTTGTTTTCTTCTGAAATCATTTGTTATTTTTTAGGTTACAATCCAAAACTAAAAAGATTAAACTAAGTAAAAAACCCCGAACTTATGATTCGGGGTTTCTGGGGTGTAATTTGGGTATTCTGTGCTGTAATTCATTTTTTTAACTAAATAATTAATCGGATAGTTACAGTTGTTCCGCAATCTGAAAAATCAATTTTTATGGGGTCAAGATTAGAAGGTTGCAAAATTTTCAGGCGCTCTTTGGTTATGGCAATACCTTTTGAATGATGTGTCTTGCTTGTTCTGGAATTTCCTTTTCCATTGTCATAGATTTGTATTTGTAATTCGTTTTTGTCAAGAATTTTAAATGCTATAGTAAATTCTGGATGTTTAGAATCCTCGTCAAAAGCGTGTTTGAAAATGTTTTCTACAAAAGGCTGTAGCAACATCGTTGGAATTTCGGTAGGCATAATATCCAAATGCTTGTCAAGTTGAATGTTAAACACAATTCGGTTGTCAAAACGCTGGTTTTCTATCGCTATATAAGTTTTTAAATATTCGATTTCATTCTCGATAGTAATGGTTTGCTGGGCAGAATTGTCTAATGTTTGCCGCATCAAATTGGCCATTTCGCTAATGTAAATGGTCGAATTTAGGGCGTCGTTGTTAAAAACAAAAGTTTGAATTGTATTCATTGCATTAAAGGTAAAATGTGGATTCATCTGGCTCAATAGGGCTTCGAGTTTTGCTTTGGAAATAATTTTTTCGGTAATGGCTTCGGATTCGGCTTTTTGTTTTGCTTTCTTTTTTGTCCATAAAATGGCAATTATTGTACTTGCTATCCCAATACTAAAGATTACAATCATAAACCACCATGTTTTCCAAAATGGGGGCTGAATAATGATTTTTAAAAGGTAAAAACGAGTGGTTTTTCCAGCATGCAAATCGAATACTTCAATTTCAAGATTATAGGTATCATTAGGCAAATATGACAAATAAATAAATGGTTTGTCGGAATAGGGGCTCCAACGATTTGTTTTTTTTAATCGATATCTAAATTTTAGTTTATCAGCAAAAGAATGGCCTTTTGCATAAAATCTATCGCGATTGTATTGTGCTGATAGTCGCATACTATTTTTTTGGAAGTATAAGCAAACCAATTGTAATTGGATGATTTTATGGGTTCTGCATTGATCGAAATTCCTTTGATTTCGATATTAGAAACGGTTTTTTTATCTGCAGTAAGTTTGTTTAAATCGATAGTGTAAAAACCTTTTTTGGTACCAAGCCATAATTGATTTTCAAAAATTTGTGATGTTGTTATGGCGCAATCATTCAATCCCAGTTGTTTGTCCACTAGTTGTAGTTTTCCGTTTTTATAAATATTAATTCCTTTTTCAGTACCAATTAGAATGTAATCTTTGTAAGCTTCAAGAAATTGAATGGTATTGCCTATAATTTCTTTTTTTGAAATGGTTTTCAAAATTTCAAAATTTTTTGAATCTTCAATAATAAACACATCACCAAATTCGGCCGACAAAATCAATTGGCCTTTTGAGTTAACCGTGATGTGTTTGAATTTATTCTCTTTCCAAATGCCTTCTGCCAAATAGGAATGAAATTCGTTGTTTTTGTAGACATACAGTCCATTAAAGACCGAAAGCAGATACGTTTTATTGTTGTTATTTAATATTTTGACTATATATTGAGGCGTTCGCTTTTCAAATTTAGAATAATGTCTGCCTTTTAATTGATATACATTATCGTATAAATAAACACCAGCATAAGTAATGGTTTCGATGAATTTGTGATTTGCTGTAAATCCAATTTTCAAACTATGCTTAGGAATATATGCTATGATTTCTCCATGACCGCTCATTTCGAAAATCCCAATATTAGAACTCACCCAAAAAGAATTTTGGTGTTTTACTATTTCATAAAATTCTATTTCGTTGGTGGGTATGTTGAAATTAAGTTCAAAATCTCTTGATTCTCTATATTGAGTAGCTATTTTATTTTTGTTTTTGTTTTTGAGAAGAAAATCAGCTTCTACCTTTTTGAAATCTGTTAATGAGACTGTTCTCAAAACTTTATTTGTAGCGTTTAAAATAGAAATTCCTTTATTATGCAAGACCATTTTTTGACTACCAGAAAAGGTAAAGTCAATAATCGATTTGTTTTCAAAGGCATGATAAGTAATCATTTCGTCCAGCCGTATCGCATATACTCCTTTGTCATTAGACCCAACATAAAGTATATCGTTACTTTTGTCATAAACAACATTTAATAAAACTTTAGAATCTACGCCAAAATAATTTGCAATTGGAATCATTTTATCCTTTTCAATTCGGTAAAGGCCTCCATCAGGAGTATATACTCCCCATGCTGCTGCATAAATGGTATTTCTTTTGTCTTTTGTGTATTGCCATACCATCGATTGACCAAATTTAATCGATGAAGTATCACCTTTTTTAATTTTTGCGATATCATATTTTTCAATAAAACCTTCATTACTACTGTAAAGTGTAGTGCCAAAAAGCCCCAAACTATAGGCTTTTTGATTTGATACGACAGGGATGATTTGAGGAACAATGTTCGATTGGTCTACTTTGTACAAACCGTTATGTACAGTGGTAAAATAAACTTCATTTTCATAGACGAAGAAAGAAAGTGAAATAAAATCTTCTTTATGTGAGGGTACTTTAGGAGTAACAACATTATTGGTGTTTATGTCAATAATCGAAATGCCTTGTTCTGTCCCTACATATACTTTATTTTTATAAGGAAATACTTTTCTAGTTTTATTAGCAGGTAATCCGTTTTTAACTGTAAAAACATTGAATTTATCTCCGTCAAATTTACTCACACCGCCACCATAACTTGCAAACCACATATTTCCATTGATATCTTGCGTTATATCCCAACAACTGTTGTGGCCCAAACCATCAGATTCAAAGATATTCTGAAAAGTTCCATTTAAAAATCTAGAAACTCCATTCTCAGTGCCAATCCATAAGTCATCGTTTTTGTCTAAAAACAGCGATCTAACTGCGTTATTGGGTAAACCATCAGCAGTAGTGTAATTTTTTGAAGGCTTGAATTGAGCAAAAAAAGGATATATGATAAAAAATAAAAAGAGAGATAAAATTTTAGTTTGATAGTGCATCAATTAATTCTTTTTTATTAAAAAATCTTTCAGAAACTTTTATGATACGGCCATTGTTCATTTTTAAATTAAATTCTTTACCATTAAAGGACTCAACCATTTTTTTATTGATTATGGCACTGCTACTTACACTTAAAAAAATGGATGAAGGTAGTAACTGAATCATTTTATTCATTGGTTTTGAAATAACAATATTTCCCTTGGTAGTTTCAATTTTGCATTTCCCACTGCCGTTTCCCGTTTCGCAACTGATGATATCATTAACAGTCAACACTTTAAACCCGTCCTTGTCTGGAATAACTAATGTTGTTTTTTCATTTCTTAAATTGTTTTTTAAAATGGCTATCTGATTAACACTTGTATCTAATGCTTTCTTTTTTTCAAAGTGATCGATAATTGATTTGATGTTCAGAGGGTTGATGGGTTTCATCAGATAATTTAGGGCGCTAATTTCTAAAGCTCTTGTATATTGGTTGTCGTGACCCGTTACAAAAACAATTTCAAAGGGTACTCTTGTAAAATGATTCAATAATTCAAAACCATTTTTTTTTGGCATATCAATATCTAAAAAAACTAAATCTGGTTGGTGTTTTTCAATCGAAAGAATAGCTGAGTCAACTGAATGACATAAATCCAAAACATGTATTTTATTATCGCTATAGCTTTTGCAAAAAATATGAATTAACTCTCTAGATTTGGGATCATCATCAACAATGATTGCTTTTATTGACATAAAAAATAATAATGATTATAAGATATTTTGCGCAATATAACTTTTTATGCAATATTTTGAAATGTTTTTCTTAAAAAAAATATTCTATTATATTTTTGATTTAGTAGAGTACTATCGAAGATTATCTTGAAAAGAGAGCTAAAAAAAACGCTAACTTTTTTTGGGTTAGCGTTTTCTTTTTCTTGTACTGATATAGGCTTCGATGGCATCTTTGGTGGTGTACCAATTTCTGCCTTCTTTGTAGGCATCGATTTTACCTGTTCTAGCTAATAAACTAACATATTCTTGCCCATAAGGACTACTTGGTTCACTAACAATATCGGCTATCTTTTGGAAGTCATTGTCACGATCTGGCATAGCGTTTAGGTAAATGTTTAAACTTCGCTCAAGTGCTTGACTCATCAAAAGGATTAGTTTTTGATAATTACCATTATTGGCTTGATTGAGTGCTTCATAGTATTTTTTTCTATCGTTTTTGAGTATGATAGCTGGTGGAAAGCCACATCGCATTAATAACAAGTTCATACTCAATCGAACCGTTCTTCCATTGCCATCAAAAAAAGGATGAATCCAAACTAATTTGTGATGAAAGATTGTTGCCAACTCAATATCGTTTAGATGTAAAGGGTTAGTGTTAATAAAATCAATCAATTCATCCAGTAAATCCGAAACTTTATTCGCATTGGGCGGAACAAAATTGGCTCCCGAAATACGAACACCTCCATTGCGTAATCTGCCTGCGTAATCATCTTCTATGGAGCGTAATACCAAACCATGAAGCGATAATATGTCAATACTTCGTAAGACATAATTATAATTGATTATCGAAAAAAGGTAATCAATGGCTTTGTCATGATTGTGTGCTTCAAAATGTTCTCTTAAAGAAATCCCTTTTATGGTGATTCCTTCTTGTAAAACCATTTGTGTTTCTCTAAGTGTTAAGGTGTTTCCTTCTATACTATTGGAATTATAGGTCCATTCTATAGATAAACTTTCTTTGATTTTATTCAAAGCGATGGTGGGCAAGGGTCTGCTATTTTGCAAATCTTGCTTTTTTTGATACAATCGTTCAAAAGTTGATTGAAATTCTTCCCCATATCCTAAGTCTATTTTCCACATAACCCCACAAAAGTACAATTAATATCGGATATAAAAATTTTTTTTATCATCCGATAATAAAAAAACGCCAACCGAAGTTAGCGTTTTAAATTAGGAATGTATTAGAGATATTAAGTTAAAAAATCAATTTCATATTTTTTTATTAATCAATTGTCATCGCTTTTAGTTTGCTTCTATAGGCTTCTAAAGCTGCAGATTTTGATATGAATCCATAGTATTTTCCATATAGAACAACAGGGAGAAATGCTTTTTTGGATTGCTCAAATTTATTCATGACATTTTCCATGTGTTCATTTGGAGATACTAATACCGCAGGGAAAGTCATAATTTCTTTTATTAAAGTATATTTCACCCTATAAGTGTTAAATATAATTTCTCTTATATCATTAAAATGTACGATACCTACTAATTCATTTTCTTCATTTACTACAGGAAAGATCACTTGATCAGAGTGTGAAATTAAATCTACAAGGCGTTCTAAATTTTCATTCGCAACAAGAGTTAAGTAATTAGTTTCGATAATAGAATTAGTTTCTAAAGTGGATAAAACATTGGAATCTTTGTTACTTGTAAAAGCATTTCTTTTTTTTGCTAAATTTTTTACATCCATCGAATGTTTTTCAAATCGTTTTGAAATAGCGTAACTAGTTGATGCCACTATCATTAGTGGAATCATCAATCCGTAACCACCCGTAATTTCTGCAATCAAGAAAATTGCTGTAAGTGGGGCGTGAAATAGTCCACTCAAAATACCTGCCATTCCTACAATTGTAAAATTGCTTACAGGAAGTTTAGTTAAACCAATAAGATTAAGGAAATAAGAAAAGAAAAAACCAGCATAAGATCCTAAAAATAGTGATGGGGCAAAATTTCCCCCGTTTCCGCCACAGCTCAAAGTAAATCCAGTGGCAAATACTTTAAGCATCATGCTAGCTCCAATAAATAGAAGTAACATCCAATTATTGTTGCGAAATCCTTTAAAAAGAGTATTCTCAAGTAATTGACCCGGATCATTTTGTGATAAAATACGAATACTTTCATACCCTTCACCAAAAAGTGTTGGAAACACAAAAATCAATAACGCTAATATACTAGAACCTAATAACGCTTTTTTATAAACAGAAAGTTTAGAAACGTGAAAGTAACGTTCGATTTTTTCAAAATATCTTGAGTAATAGATGGAAATAACACCGGTAAAAAGACCAAGCAAAACATAATAAAATAAGTTGAAATGATGAAAATGCTCTTGTTGTTTAAACGAAAGTAGAATGCTTTCATCAAGGGCAATTACAGAAACCATGGCTCCTGTGGCGGCCGCAATCATGATAGGAGTAAAGGCAGCGATACTAACATCGACTAGCAAAACTTCAACGGCAAACAGTACTCCTGCAATAGGTGCATTAAATGCTGCTGCAATTCCTGCGGCTACCCCACAACCAATAAGTAACGTTCGGTCTTTATAACTTAACTGGTATTTTTGAGCATAGTTTGAGCCAAATGCAGCTCCCGTGATAACGATTGGACTCTCTAAACCAGCTGATCCGCCTAAACCTACTGTTAATGAGCTAGTAACAATTTGTGCGTACATTTGTTTTTTAGGAATAATACTTGCTTTTTTTGCAACAGCGAATAAAATTTGGGAGGTCCCTTTTTCTATACTGCCTCCCAAAACTTTGTCTACCACAAATACAGTTAACAAAATCCCTATAATTGGCAGGATACTATTAATATAATTCAGTTTTAAAATACCATTAATGTACGTTGCAAAAGTAAAAACGGAATGGGCAAACGATTTTAGGACAATAACCGCTAATCCCGCTGATATTCCTACTAAAACACTGGAAAGAAAAATAAATTGCTTGTTGGTTACCTTACTTTGACTCCAAGCAATCAATGATTCAAAACGATTGATGATAGTGATAAAGTGTGATTTAAGATTCATTTTTTTGTTTTACGATATTTTTCAAAGCTTCTTTTTGACTTAATGGTTTTAAATGAGTGTTCCAGACAAATTGTTGCACTAGTATAGGTTCATATTTTCCATATTCTCTCAATGCCCATCCTATAGCTTTTTGAATAAAAAATTCATTACTATGTTTAAGACTTTCACTCACGGATTCTAAGATACTAAAATGTGTGTTGTTTTTGTATTCTAATTGAAATAAAATAGCACTTCTTTTTAACCAAACATTGGAAGAGTTAACAAATTTTTCAATCACCGCAGTTCTTTGTTCAGGAAATTGAGCCAAATAACGTCCTAGTAAATATTTACTAATGGTATCAACAGTATCCCACCATGAATGTGTAAGTAACAGTTTTTCTATCCACTGTAAATCCGCTACTAAAAGCGTTTTACTACAATTTTGAATTAAAAGTTCTATTGCGCAATAATGAAATTCGCGTTGTGGTTTTTCATAAAGCCCCAGTGCTAGAGTTCGAACATTGGCTTTTATAGTATCCGAATGAGCAGCACTCACTGATTTTAAAATAGCTCTTCGTTGTGGCATGGGAACCCCAAAAAACAGAAAATTGTTTTTCATATACGCTTGCATAGCAATACTTTGCTCAGTATTTGCTTGAGCCATAAATTCTTTTTCAAGTGCCTCAATGAAATCCATAATTAGAATCCAACTGCGGTATCGTCTCCTCTAAAATCTGCTCCTCCTTCTAATTTTTTATTGGGTAAAACCAAAATGGCATCTACTTTGCCAATGACAGGAGTTGTTTTTTCATTAATAATATAACCTTTTACTTTGAGTTTTTCAAAAGTAGTAGTGTCAAAGGTTTTGGGTTCAAACGTAATTAAATCAGGTAACCATTGATGATGAAAACGAGGAGCATTGACAGCTTGTTGCATTCCCATTTTGTATTCATAAACATTTAGAATCGTTTGCAGTACAGACGTGATAATGGTAGATCCACCAGGGGTTCCTAAAACCATCGACAACTGACCATTTTTTTCAACGATTGTAGGCGTCATTGAACTGAGCATTCGTTTTCCGGGCGCAATGCTATTAGCTTCATTTCCTACTAACCCAAACATATTAGGTGTTCCCGGTTTGGCACTAAAATCATCCATGGTATTGTTCAAAAAGAATCCTAATTCTTCACAGTAATATTTGGAACCAAAACCATCATTTAAGGTAGTAGTAGCAGCTACTGCATTACCTAGTGCATCTACTATTGAATAATGGGTTGTTTCAGTACTTTCATTATAGGTTACTTCACCTTGTTTTATTTCGGAAGACAAAGTAGCCTTATCTGGTGTAAAACTTGCCATCCTTTGCTTGAGATAAGCGCTGTTTAGTAATTGTTTTACAGGAACTTTATAATAATCAGGATCTCCTAAATAGTAACTTCTATCCGCGTAAGCTCGTCGTTCAGCCTCCACAATTACCTGAATAGACTCGGCCGAATTATGTCCGGTTTTTGCGATATCAAATGGCTCGATCATTTTGAGAATTTGTCCTAAACAAATACCCCCACTACTTGGAGGGGACATGGCAGTTATTTTTAAGTCTTTGTAGTTAAAAGTGATGGGTTTTCGCCATTTGGCTTGATATTGTTTCAAGTCTTTTAACGTGATAATTGCGCCCTTTTTTTGGAGATATTCCACAAGGATTTGTGCTGTTTTTCCGGAGTAAAATTCAGCTTTTCCATTCTTAGCAATCCTTTTTAAGGTGGCCGCTAAAGCAGGATATTGAATCATTTCATTTTCTTGATAGTTTTTTGCAAATAAAGTTTGTTCACCATTAGCACTGATGATAGCAGCTCTGTATTTATCTAATTGTTGTTTTTGCTTGGAGGTTACTACCACACCTTGTTCTGCTAAAGCAATCACAGGAGCTAGTAAAGTTGCAATGGGAAGACTTCCTAATTTTTCATGAACGGCAAAAACTCCTGCAATAGTTCCTGGAACACCAATTGCTAAGGGAGTATCAGTACTTTTTCCTTTAATGACATTCCCATTTTTATCCAAGTACATATCTTTGGTCGCAGCCATGGGCGCTTTTTCGCGATAATCAATCGCGCCTGTTTCTCCATTGGCTTTGCGATACACCATGAATCCTCCACCACCTAAATTTCCTGCATACGGATAAGCAACTGCCAAAGCCAATTCGGTAGCCACCATTGCATCAAAAGCATTACCGCCTTTTTTTAAAATTTCAACGCCTATTTTAGAGGCTTCTTCCCTTGCGGAAACTACCATAGCTTTTTCAACAATAAGCCCTTGGTTTTTTGTGTTGTTTTGTGCAAAACTTTGTAAAAACATAAACAATAATAAAGTGTGCGTTTTTTTCATTTTTTAATATCCTGATGCGTTATTATCTCCTCTTTTATCTGCGCCGCCTTCTAGTTTTCCGTTGGGAAGCACTAAAATAGCGTCAACTTCTCCTATAATTTCATTGTTTTTTTCATTGATGTGATATCCTTTTTTCTTTAAATCTTTAACTAATGATTTAGAAAAAGAATTGGGTTCAAAGACAATTTCATCCGGTAACCATTGATGATGAAATCTAGGCGCATTGACGGCTTCTTGCATGGTCATATTGTATTCGTAAACATTCAAAATAGCTTGTAAAACAGAGGTAATTATTGTTGACCCTCCTGGTGTACCAACAACCATATAGAGCTTGCCGTTTTTTTCGATAATAGTCGGACTCATGGAGCTTAACATTCTTTTTTCGGGTGCAATACTATTGGCTTCTGAACCGGTAAGGCCGTATAAATTAGCAACACCAGCTTTAGCACTAAAATCATCCATTTGATTATTCAAAAAGAAACCTAATGTATCACAATAAATTTTTGAACCGTAATTGTCATTCAATGTAGTGGTAACAGCAACTACATTTCCTTCAGGGTCAACAATTGAATAATGGGTCGTTTGTTTACTCTCATAACCTTGAATTGTGCCATGAGCAACAGCTGCAGATTTTGTGGCTTTATCAAAAGAAAAATCAACCATTCTCTTTTTTAAATAAATAGAATCTAGAAGTTTATTGGTTGGAATTTTTATAAAATCCGGGTCTCCTAAAAAATAATTTCTATCTGCATAGGCTCTTCTTTCTGCTTCTGTAATAACTTGAATGGATTTTATGCTATTATGTTCCATTTTGGCAAGATTATAAGGCTCAATCATTTTCATAATTTGATGTAAACAAATACCACCACTACTAGGAGGAGACATGGAAGTTATGCGTAACTCTTTATAATTAAATGTAATAGGTTCTCTCCATTTTGCTTGGTATTTTTCTAAATCGGTCAACGATAGGATTCCCCCTTTTTTTGTCACAAAAGATACAAGTTTTTGAGCGGTTTCTCCTTGGTAAAACTCTTGCTTTCCATTTTTTGAAATTCGTTTTAATGTTTCGGCTAAGGCGCTATATTTAATAGTATCTCCAGCTTTATAAATTTTGGAAAACAAACTATTTGGGCCATTTGCTTTTATAAATGAAGCCCTGTAATCCGACAAGCTCTGTGCTTGATAGGGAGTAACTACGACACCTCTTTCAGCTAAGGCTATGACTGGTTTTAAAATTTCACTTATTGGCAATGAACCAAATTTTTGATGCACCTCGAAAATACCAGCAATGGTGCCAGGAACTCCGGAAGCCAAAGCTGTTTCGGTACTTTTGCCTTTCATTACATTTTTTTTAGCATCCAAATACATGTCTTTTGATGCTAATTGAGGTGCTTTTTCTCTGTAATCCAAAGCTCCCGTTTCACCATTAGTTTTTCTATAAACCATAAAACCGCCACCACCAATATTCCCAGCTTGAGGATGACATACCGCCAAAGCCAATTCAGTAGCCACCATAGCATCAAAAGCATTGCCGCCTTTTTGCATAATTTCTACGCCTATCTTGGAAGCTTCTTCTCGTGCAGACACCACCATAGCTTTGTTAGCGATTAGACCGGTTTGAGCCTGAATAGTTTCACTAAAAAAACTACAGAGAATAGAAAGAAAAAGAAATTGTGAAATTTTCATAATTGTTGCATTTTTAGGGAAACTTGTTCTTGTAAGTCTTTGAAAAAGATAGTAAACTCTTCTTCAAATTCGGGATAAAATTCAACCAATTCATTAGAGGAAAACCTCATTTTGGATTCGTTTTTGGTTCTATTATCCATCTGTGTCAAAATCCGACCAATCCCTTCTACTGTTTGATAACTCAATAACCAATTGTGCTCTATTAAGTAAGGCATCATACCTTTGGTTCTTTCGGACAGCACCTCGTAATGGTCTCTTAACGATTCATAAAAAGTTTCGGTATATTCCTCTAGATTTTCATTGGAATAACTACTCCAATTTTTGGCCAAAAAATGGTCGTAAAACAAATCAACAATGACTCCAGCGTAATGATGGTATTTGCTATGCAGTCTTTGCGTACTTTGTCTAAAAACGGGATGCGCATCTGTGTAAGTATCAATAAAGCGATGCAAACGAATCCCTTTTTGTATAGACAAAGGGAAGTGCTCGTACTGTTTTCCACGAATGCCATCGGCCATAAAATTGCCTATTTTGAGTAATTCATCATCACCCGAAAGAAAAATGTGCGCGAGAAAGTTCATTGTTTTGGTTTGACTATTTTCAAAGATACAAACTTTAAAAAGCCTCACAATAGAAGCAACCACTTCTTCAGGGAAAAATATCCACCACGAATTCACTAATGAATCACGAATTAAAATGTGTTTTAATGACACGAATTACTAATGTTGCTAGAATTCGTGACATTCAATTTCAGTTTCGATGACAATTAGTGTCAATTGGTGTAATTGCTTAGCCTATTCGCTATCGCTCGGGTCGTGGCTAACTTTTTTTTAATGCGAAAGTCTCACAATAAAAGCCTCATTTTCCTTAACTAAAAACTTTTCGTTGGAAAGACTATAAGCCCATCCAACTTTTTTATATTTGTAGCTATAACCAAATTGAAATAAAATGACATTAATCAAATCAATATCAGGTATTCGAGGAACCATTGGGGGAAAAGTTGGGGACAATTTAACTCCTGTAGATGCAGTAAAATTTGCTTCGGCCTACGGAACTTGGTTAAAAAAACATAGCAATAAAGAAAAAAATACCGTTGTAATTGGTAGAGATGCTCGTATTTCTGGACCTATGATTCACAATTTAGTAGTGAATACTTTATTAGGTTTAGGTATTGATGTAATCGACTTAGGATTGTCTACCACACCTACAGTTGAAGTGGCTGTTCCAATGGAAAAAGCTGATGGTGGAATTATTTTGACCGCCTCACATAACCCAAAACAATGGAATGCCTTGAAACTTCTCAATGAAAAAGGAGAGTTTTTAAGTGGTGCCGATGGCGAAAAAATATTAGAAATTGCCGATGCGGAAGCTTTCGATTTTTCAGACGTGGATAGTTTGGGCGAAGTTACCATCAATGACGCTTATATGGATATTCACATCGATGAAGTATTGAATTTACCATTAGTCGATATTGAGGCAGTAAAAGCGGCCAACTTCAAAGTGGTAGTCGATGGTGTGAATTCATCTGGCGGAATCATCATCCCAAAATTGTTAGAACAAATGGGGGTTGAAGTGGTGAAATTATATTGCGAACCCAATGGTCATTTTCCTCACAATCCTGAGCCTTTAAAAGAACATTTAACGGATATTTCAGCGTTAGTAGTCGAAGAAAAAGCGCATTTAGGAATCGTCGTAGACCCAGATGTTGATCGTTTGGCGTTCATTAGCGAAGACGGCGAAATGTTTGGCGAAGAGTACACTTTGGTAGCTTGTGCGGATTATGTTTTGAGCAAAACTCCGGGTAACACGGTTTCGAATATGTCTTCTTCAAGAGCGTTGCGCGATGTAACGGTTGCGCACGGGGGCAGCTACGAAGCGAGTGCAGTAGGAGAGGTGAATGTAGTGGAATTGATGAAAAAAAATAACGCTATTATCGGTGGTGAGGGCAATGGTGGAATCATCTATCCTGAATTGCATTACGGTCGCGATAGCTTAGTGGGTGTGGCCTTGTTTTTGACGCATTTGGCCAATAAAAAGATGAAAGTATCTGAGTTGCGTGCTTCGTATCCTGAATATTATATGAGTAAAAACAAAATCGAATTGACGCCTCAAATTGATGTGGATGCGATTTTGGTGGCAATGACCGATAAGTATCAATCAGAAAACATCACGACCATTGACGGAGTGAAAATAGATTTTGCCGAAAATTGGGTACACCTAAGAAAATCAAATACAGAACCAATTATCCGTATTTATACCGAAGCCGCTACCCAACAATTGGCCGACGATTTAGCGTTGCGAATCATAGACGAAATCAAAGCAGTCGCTGGAATCTAAAAACACAAGTTTTGTTTTTAGGACCAACGCATTAGGCTAATCAGGAAACAAGAATCCCGCTATCCGCTATATCTTTGTTTTTTGAAAATAAAAAACAAAGGATGCCGCTCCTATCGGGGGTAAATGAGTCACAATTGGCTTTTTTTGGTTTCATTTTTTAGCAACATACATCAAGAAGAAACCTTTTCAGTAGTAGTATTGAGAAGGTTTTTTTGTTCGTTTAATACTATAAATTATAGCATTTTTGAAAACCAATTTTATTGTTTTTGTTGTCATTCCGACGAAGGAGGAATCGTACAAGCTACTCAAGTAATGTGATTCCTCCTTCGTCGGAATGACAAAAGCTGTTATTATTAGAATTAAGCCATTGTGCTAAAACCACAAGGCTAACACCTTTGAAAACTTTTTTCTCCAATTTTGTCTAGTCTTTTTTAATAAAGAATTTTATTTTTTTAATTGTGAGTTTGTGTAATTTGAAAAGCGTAAAAAATTAGTGCAAATTAGTGTAATTCGTGTCTAACTTTTTTTAATTTTTGCGAGTGTTTACATTCATTAAAACTAAAATGAATCCTACGTTTTCAATCAAATACAATATATTTGCAATCAAATGAAAGATATAATGACAAATAGTACAAAAGAGACGGCATTAGAACAGTATTTTCAACAATTTCGCAAAAGTATTATCGGAATTGAGCAAGAATTTGAATCTCCATTTGGACGAAAAAAAATCATTTACACTGATTGGACCGCAAGCGGAAGACTATATCGCCCCATCGAAGAAAAATTGATGAATGCTTTCGGACCTTTTGTTGCTAATACGCATACTGAAACTACCGTTTCTGGAACGGCTATGACCAAAGCCTATCACCACGCTAGAAATATCATTAAAGAACACGTTAATGCCAATCAAAATGATGTTTTAATTACAGATGGTACAGGAATGACAGGCGTTGTGAATAAGTTCCAACGAATTTTAGGGATTAAAGTTCCTGAAAACTTAAAAGATTTTGTAGCTATTCCAGCCGAGAAAAAACCAGTAGTTTTTATTTCTCATATGGAGCACCATTCCAATCAAACGTCTTGGTTAGAAACGATTGCTGATGTTGAGGTGATTCCTTCAACCGAAGAAGGACTTTTTTCTTTAGAAAATCTAAAAATATTACTTGAAAAATATAAAGATCGTACTCTTAAAATTGCTTCAATTACTTCTTGCTCCAATGTTACAGGCATTCGTACCCCTTATCACGAGGCGGCTAAAATGATGCATCAACATAATGGAGTTTGTTTTGTGGATTTTGCTTGCTCAGGTCCCTACGTTTCCATTGATATGCATCCTGAAGATGAAGATGCGTATTTGGATGCTATCTTCTTTTCACCGCACAAGTTTTTAGGAGGCCCAGGTACTTCAGGTGTATTGGTTTTTAATAAAAAATTGTACAACAATATGGTGCCGGATTGTCCAGGTGGAGGAACCGTTTCGTGGACAAATCCTTGGGGAGAACACAAATACATCGATAATATTGAGGACAGAGAAGATGGAGGAACACCTGGTTTCCTGCAAGTAATCAAAACCGCTTTAGCCATTCAGTTAAAAGACGAAATGGGTATTGACAATATTTTGAAACGTGAACACGAAATTGTGGAGTATGTTTTTGATTCACTACAGAATGTTTCAAATATCAAAATTTTAGCTGGACAACATCAAGAGCGATTGGGTGTAATTTCGTTTTTTATAGATGATTTGCATTTTAATTTAGGAGTAAAACTGCTTAATGACCGTTTCGGAATCCAAACTAGAGGTGGGTGTAGTTGTGCTGGAACTTACGGGCATTTTTTGCTACACGTAGATCAAGAAACATCTCATAAGTTGGTCAATGAAATAGGTTTAGGCGATTTAATCCGTAAACCGGGCTGGATTAGAATGTCGATACATCCAACTACAACTTCAGATGAAATAGAATACGTTTGTAATGCTATTAAATCTTTGGCCGAGAATCACAAAGAATGGGCGTTAGAGTACCGTTATGATTCAGAAACCAATGAATTTATTCATCAACAAGCAACTTCTTTCGAAAATACATTAGTTGAACAATGGTTTGCTAAGTAGATTTTAAATTATGCTATAAAAAAACTCATTACAGTTCGTAATGAGTTTTTTTTATAGACTAACGTTTGTGTTTCCATCTTTTATGTGTCCACAAATAATATTCTGGTACATCTAAAATTTGCTGCTCTACCAATTTCAAAAATCGTTCAGTGATTTCAAAATCAGGCACATTTCTAGCATCCGATGATAGATCAACAAAAGTGGCTTCGTAAAAGCCTCTTTTTACTTTTTTTACATCAACAAATAGTACATTCATGTCATAACGCTTGGCAAGCATTTCGGCACCAGTGTGCACAGGAACTTCAACGCCCATAAAAGTGTGCCAATGAAAAGCACGCTCTAATTTAGGTGATTGATCACTAACCAAACCATACATACACATTTTTCCGCTTTTTTGATTTTCGCGCATCATTGGTATTGCTTGTTTTGTTTCTGCCAATTCAGCATTAAATTTGGATCTAATATCACGCACCAATTGATCAAAATATTTATTGCCAATTTTTTTATAAACACCAATACCAAAAAAAGAGGTTTGATTATTAAGCGTCATTAACCATTCCCAGCTTGCATAATGAGAAGTTAATAGCGCAACGCTTTTTCCTTTTTTTTCAAATTCTTTAACCAATTCGATATTAGTTATTTTGAAACGCTTATCCATTTCTTCTTTAGAGATAGATAATGTTTTGACCATTTCTAAAAATAAATCGCATAAATGATGGTAGAATTTTTTCTCAATAATTAATTGTTCTTCGGTATTCAAATGTGGAAGCGCCAAAGCGAGGTTTTCACGGACGGTTTTTTTACGATACCCCACAATTCGATAGACTATTACATATATAAGATCAGAAAACCAATAAAAAACACGAAAAGGAAGTATAGAAATAATCCAAAGAATTGGAAAAACTATGATATAAACCAGAAACTGCATGTTATATTTTTTATGCAAATATAGCCCAAAAAAGGAAATAATATAAGTTAAGACAACAAGGGTTAAAAAATGTAAGATTACTATCTTTACCAATAACTAAATGCATTTTTTATGAACATGATTTTATTGGGGCTAATATTGGCCAATGTTGTAGTAAGTTACAAAGGTTGGAATGATACTTATTTTTTTAGAAAATATGAATTTCACGTAGGAAGTATTCGTGCTGGTGAGCAAATACGAATGCTGACTTCGGGTTTTTTGCATGTTGATATGTCGCATTTACTTTTTAATATGTTGACGCTGTATTTTTTTGCTCCAGTAGTGCTTGGGTTTATGGGGAATTTTTCGTTTATCTTAGTGTATTTTGGGAGTTTAGTGTTTGGAAGTTTGCTTACGATGTCTTTTCATAAAAACGATTACAGCTATCGAGCAGTTGGAGCCTCGGGCGCAGTTACGGGAATTTTGTATTCTGCCATTTTGCTGCGACCTGACATGATGTTAGGGTTGTTTTTTATAATTCCCATTCCGGCTTACTTATTTGGGATTCTCTATTTGTTGTATTCTATTTATGGAATGAAGGCTCAAAATGACAATATTGGACATACGGCACACTTCGGTGGTGCGGTTGGAGGGTATGTGATTACTTTGGTAAAAGAACCGCAGTTATTGGTTGAACACACTTTGATGGTGGTGCTTTTGGCGATTCCTATTGTGCTTTTATTTGTTTTGGAAAAAAGAGGAAAGTTGTAATGGCATTACTTTTGCTTTCGTTTTGTAATAAAATCATTTAAAAATAATCTATATGAAAAAAGTACTAGCCTTATTGTTGATTACTTCAACATTATTTGTTCAAGCTCAAGAAACAAAACCTGTCCCACAAATTAGTGTAAGCGGTGAAGGAAAGGTAAAAGTGATTCCGGATCAAGCAGCAATAGTAATTACTGTTGAAACCAAAGGAGCCAACGCCAAAGATGTTAAGAAGGAAAATGACCTAAAAGTTGAAGCTGTTTTAAAATTTATAAAAAAAATAAATTTACCAACAGAAGATTATAAAACTCGTCGTGTTGCTCTAAACCCACAATACGAATATGAATCCAAAAAGCGTTCGTATAATGCTAGTCAAACTATAGAGATTTTGTTGAAAGATTTGACTAAATATGATAGTCTAATGGAAGGATTGGTAGATGCTGGAGTTAACCGTATTGATGGTGTTACGTTTCAATCTTCAAAATTGACACTATATCAAGCGGAGGCGCGAAAATTAGCTATGAAGGATGCCAAAGCTAAAGCAGATGATTTTGTGTCTGTATTGGGACAAAAAGTAGGGAAGGCGTTAATGATCTCTGATAATTCTCAAAACTACTATCCGTCACCTGCACCAGTGTATGCAATGAAGGCTACTATGAGTGATGCTGCTGAAGCTACTCCAAGAGAAACATTGGTCATCGGAGAAATTGCAATTGTAGTAAATGTGAGTGTGAGTTTTTTTTTAGAATAAACGAGAAGTTTGTATAAAGAAAAAGTCCCGATTTGCATCGGGACTTTTTTTGTGGGGAGAGCAGGATTCGAACCTGCGAAGTTTTCACAGCAGATTTACAGTCTGCCCTCGTTGGCCGCTTGAGTATCTCCCCGTTTCTCAACAAGTCTTGCTCGCTGCGCTAACCGGGTGCAAATATAAGAACACTTTTTAGCTTTCCAAACAAAAAATGTAATAATTTTTTGGATATTTTTTAATGTATTGGAATTGAGTAAAATAAAAAAATCTCCATTAGGAGATTTTTTTATTAGAAGTATATTGTATTATTATTTTGATAAAAGTTCGGTAATTTTTGCTTTTAACTCAGGGCCACTTAATCCTTCAGCAACTACATTTCCAGACGCATCTAAAACAAAAGTAGCTGGTATAGCTTCTACTTTATATTGTTTTGCGATGGGCTCGTCCCAAAATTTTAAGTTGGAAACTTGTGCCCAAGTTAATCCGTCTTTTGCTATGGCTTCTTTCCACGCTTTAGCAGATTTATCTAAGGAAACCCCAATGATATTTAATCCTTTTGAATGAAATTCTTTGTAAAGTGCTACCATGTTTGGATTTTCCTTTCGGCATGGTGGACACCAAGAAGCCCAAAAATCAACTATGGTAATTTTACCTAAACTTTGTTGTAAACTGATCACTTTTCCTTGCGGATTAGGTGCAGAAAAGTCTGCTCTTCATTTTGCTGCAGGTGCCGCTGGAGTAGCTCCAACAGTTGGTGCTTTCATTTCAGTTAAACGCGCTTTGATTGCTTTACCAGGTTTAGTGTTTTTTAAAGCATCTTCTAAACTCTCATACAATTTTTCTGCTTTTTTAATGTCAGTAGAAGGATCATTCAACATTCCTTGTACAATTAACGCACTAATAAATGATTTTGGATGAGATTCAGCGTATGTCAAATATTTGTTTTTAGAAGCGGTACTTACTTCTTGTTGAATGGCCATGAATTCTTTCATCAAGCTATTGATTACTACTGTATCTTTTTTTGCTTGAGCATCATTCATTTTTTGAGTGTTGGCTGTTTGAAAGTCAATCAATTTCTTTTGAACTTTTGTGATTTCTTCATTGAAAGAAGCAAATTCATCATTGTTATAAGTTCCAGAAATTTTAGATTTTTGTAGTGTATCTTTATTAATTACAATTTCTATAGATCCGTTTTCTAAGATGAAAGGTAGTTTACCTTGGATACCTTCAACTGTTATTAAATGAAATGCTGGCTCTGTGGCTTTTCCTTCGATTTCGAATTTACCATTCTCTACTTTCACAGTATCGATAGCAATTACACCTAGTTTGTCATCTTGACTTTCTAAAATAATAGTTTTTCCGTTTTCAATTCCTTTGGCAGTTCCTGAAATAGTGTAAGAATCTTTGTTGCATGAAAATAATACAACTGAAGCAGATAATAATAAAATGACTTTTTTCATTTTTGAGTTATGTTATTAGATTTTGTTTGCAAAAGTATTTAAATTTATAAATTATGCACACTATTGCAGCCTAAAATTTTGTTATTGCTTACTTTTTTTAAGTAAGATTTATGATATAAATACAAAAGCACTCAAAATGAGTGCTTTTGTAAACTATTTTTTTGCAAGATTAGTCTTGATTTATGGTTTTTCTCCAAGTAAAGGCATTCAGAATATGTCTTTTAGCAAAACGACCTGGCGAATCAGCATTAACCATTTTTACGTAAGTTGCTTTTGGTACACTAATATATTCGTAAACACTACCGTTAGAAAAATTGATAATCAATCGTCCTTCTACAAATTTGTAGTCAGTAATGGTTGATGTAGCAATAGTCTCAGTATATTCTGGTAAATTTTGTTTGATAGTCTCTGGGTTGATACTTACTAAGAAATGGTAAGCTTCAATAATTTTTTTACTGTTTTCTTCAGCCTCTTTTAATCCTTCCTCATTTCCTGTAAATTTATCAGGATGCGCATCTTTCATCGCATTGCGATAAATAGTTTTTAACTCTTTAAGGTCTACAGTTTTGTCTACATTCAGTAGTTTGCGGTATTCAACGATTTTTTTCATAAATAAGGTAACTTATTGTCTTTTAATGTGAAGTAATGAATTAGAATTCAAAATTGACAAATTTTTTGCAAAGGTACACTTTTTTTTATCTTTTTAGTTTCGGACCAAAAAAAAATCAAAAACTAACTAAAGTTTTTGATTTACAGTATTTTAAAAATAAGTCTATTGTTCTGACTTCATATTAGCTTTGTCAAAATTCCTAGTTTTTTTTGGATATTTATCATAGCTTTTATCGCTTGGGTTTTCGATTACTGTTTTGATTGTGATAATATCACCCAATTTATATTGCAAAGCCATTTTATAGTCTAATAAATAAGGGCCACAAAAGAAATTGTTGTCTTCATCTTGTTCTACAATTCCAGTGTGTATTCCTTTTTTTAGCATTTTGCTTGGTATTCCTTTTTCCATGATCCTGAAACTTCAAATTTATAAAGGGCAAAGATACACAATAATTATGGCTATTATATTGGTTTTGGTTATTCTGCTTACCTTTGCGGCTATGAAAAACGTTTTTCGACCCGCACCGCAATCTTTTAAAAACACTTTTTGTGTATTTTATGAAGTTGATTTGGAGCAAATTGAGGGATTGGTTTTGCAATATCATAGCGCCTCAGGAAGTAAGTACTATTATACTTCTGAAGGAATGTATCGTTTGTCGAATCATTGGGGACGATTTGCTAATAGTAAATGGCGTTTGGAACCCTTGGAACCTGCCACAAGCTCTAAATTTAAAGTAGGATTTGCGCGTTGGGAGGATTTTTATCCCGATAACGCAGAAGATAAGTTGTATTACATCGCAGCAGATTACACCAAAAGAACCGTAAATTATCAGCACAAACAAAATCCCAATTACGATCAAAAGGCAGTGCTTCGTACCAGTTTTGAGACGACAAAAAAGATCAAGCAAATTCGGAACTTATTAGAATTGACCAATTGGGCGAAGTATTTTGATTATGAAGATATAGACGAATTAAGAAAAAGGATAATCGAGCAAATTATATACACCGAACGCTCGCTTGAAGAAATAAAACGTAACATATAATGGGAAGAAACAACGAAAGAAACATAAAGAAACACAACGATAAGTTGCACAAAGCCCAAGATAAGGCCAAGAAAGCGGCTATGGAGCGCAAAGCAAAATTGAAAGAAATCGTAAAAAAGTTTAATGAAGACCAAGCGTCTAAAAATGAATAATATGAGCGAAAATCCGTTTGACCAATTAAAAATACAAGTGCAAGAAATCATCGACTTGATGGCACAAAAACAAAACCGTGAAGCCAATAATAAATTGACCGAAGTTAGTGAAGCTTTGGACGAACTTCTAGATCATTCAGAAGATGATGCCGATTTAATCGAAATCAGTAAATATCAAGTGTTGCTGAATCAGTTGTTTCAGAAAATAAATCCTGAGGATGCACAATAATGTTTGTCCGTGTGGCTCTGGAGTGGCCTTTATGCAATGTTGTGAAAAATACATTTTAGGATATGAAACCGCTCCAACCGCTTTGGTTTTGATGCGTTCTAGATATAGTGCTTATGTGGTTAAAAATGCGGACTATTTGATAGCGACTACACACGAAAGCACAAGAAACCTATTTTCTAAAGATGAAATTTTGAGTTGGGCTAGTGAAAACCAATGGCAAAAATTAGAGATTATTTCTTATGAGGAAACCATAGTTGAATTTGAAGCTTTTTTTAGAGGTCCTGATGCCAAAGATTACATTCATCACGAACGCTCTACTTTTGAAAAAGTGAATGGACATTGGTATTATATAGACGGTGTTTTTTTGGAAACTTAGCCGTTTTTTTGCTAAATTTAGGGGTTACTTTCTAAAACAATTGAGCTATGTTACAGTACAGCGGTTTCCTTTTGGTGATTTTATTGTTTCTTGGTTGTAAAGCTCCTAACAATGCTATAACTGAGAGTGCTTCTAGCACAAAACCAACCAAGGCTTATCAGGAGCAAATAGAAAATATGGAGCAAGGAATTTATTTTCGAGCGATGGGGAATGAACCTGAGTGGCGTTTGAAAATTAGTGCTACACAGATTGAGTTTACTTCTTTATTGCCCGATTTTAAGTCATTTACTGCGCCTCATATTGATCCGATAAGAGCCATGGATGCCAATGTGAAAAGTTATCGATTGACTACTTCTACTGGAACGACAGCCATCACCATTGAACAACAAAAATGCACCAATACCATGTCTGGCCAAGAATTGCCTTATACTGTTCGTATTGAAATGACGAACAATTCTACTACTTCCAAAACTTTTTCGGGTTGTGGGTATTATGTGATTGATGCTAGATTGCACGATATTTGGGTGTTGGAAAAAATGAACGGTGAGAATGTGTCTCTAAATAAATTTGCCAAACAATTACCTTATATTGAGATAAACAGCACCAATGGAACGTTTATGGGCTATGCGGGTTGTAATCGAATGAATGGGAAACTCTTTTTTGAAAAAGGGTTGTTACGTTTCACAAATATAAGTACTACTGAAATGGCTTGTGAACCTCAAAATAGAGAGAGTGAACTGCTACATTCGCTACAAAGTAGTACAACCTACCAAGTTTCGAATATGCGCTTAACGCTTACTAATCCGTCGGGAATTGAATTGGTTTTTAAAAAGGTAGATTGAATGTATAATCTTGTTTCTTGCTTTTAACTAAAAATTAATAAACGTTAGACGAGCCACCGCAACAAAATACTGTACTTTTAAAATTCTAAAGCATCGTTTTAAAAGGGTATTGGCTTTACTGCTTACCAGAAAACGATTTGCTGCTCTTTAGCCCCGGCAGTAGCGGCATCCTTTTTCTTTTTTCTTTAAAAAGAAAAAGATATAGCGGATGACGGGACGATGCTGGCTAAAAAGCCCATTTTTCCTACTCCTAAATTAGGAAGTAGTGTAAGTTAAAACTATAAATTCATAATCCAATTTTGTTGTTTGCGATGAAAAATCAAAACCGTACTGGATTTTATTTTAAGACGTATGAAGCGCCATTTCAGTCGCCGTTTGACCGTTTGTTTCCTATTTTTAAAGAATTAATTACGCATACTTCAGGCGATTTTGACGAGGCGATTGCTTGGTTGCGTGAATTGGACAAGGAGTATAAATTGACCGATGCCAGTTATACTATCGATGATTTTATTGAAGATTTAAAGAAAAAAGGGTACATCCGTGAGGAATTGAAAGACGACGGCACCACAGGAACGGGCATTACAGCCAAAACCGAACGCGCCATCCGTCAGCAAGCGCTGGATACCATTTTTGGCACTATGAAGCGCTCGGGGAATGGCAATCATAAAACGAAACATAGCGGTAATGGCGATGAACATACGGGTGAGTTTCGTGAGTTTCATTTTGGGGATAGTTTGGAACGTATTTCACTGACCGAAAGTTTGCGTAATGCCCAAATCAATAATGGGGTTGCCGATTTTAAACTCACGGAAAACGACTTGGTGGTCGAAGATACCCAATACAAAGCCCAAATGAGTACGGTTTTGATGATTGACATTAGCCACAGTATGATTTTGTATGGCGAAGACCGCATCACACCTGCCAAAAAAGTAGCGATGGCCTTGGCTGAATTGATTACAACTCGCTATCCAAAAGATACTTTGGATATTTTGGTTTTTGGAAATGATGCTTGGACGATTGCGATTAAGGATTTACCTTATCTAAAAGTAGGGCCTTATCATACCAATACAGTGGCGGGATTGCAATTGGCAATGGATTTGCTCCGAAGAAAACGCAACACCAACAAGCAAATTTTTATGATTACCGACGGGAAACCAAGTTGCGTGCGGGAGAAAGATGGCTCGTATTACATGAATAGTAATGGCTTGGATCAATACATTGTGGATAAATGCTACACTCAGGCGCAACAAGCTAGAAAGTTGCATATTCCAATCACCACTTTTATGATAGCAAATGATCCTTATTTGCAAAAGTTTGTGACCTATTTTACCGAAGCCAATCAAGGAAAAGCCTTTTATACGGGTTTGAAAGGATTGGGTGAAATGATTTTTGAGGATTACGAAGCGAATAGGAAGAAACGGATTAGGTAATTTTCGGTTATCGGTTATCAGTTATCGGTTATAGGTTATGGGTTATAGGTTATGGGTTATTAGTTATCGGTTGTCAGTTATCGGTTGTCAGTTATCGGTTATTGGTTATTAGTTATCGGTTATGGGTTATCGGTTATCGGTTATCAGTTATCGGTTAGAGTTTAATAAAGCAAGCATAAATTAAGATCAAAATAAAAACACCATCAATGAAGGATATAACAACTTTAGGCGCATTAAAACAATCGGGTTATCAGCCAAGAACGATTAAAGAAGAATTGCGCGATAATTTGAGGAAGAAATTGCAAGCGGGTATTCCGACTTTTGAAGGGGTACACGGATTTGAAAATTCGGTGATTCCAGAGTTGGAACGCGCTATTTTGTCGAAACACAATATTAATTTGTTAGGGCTTCGAGGGCAAGCGAAAACTAGACTGGCTAGAAAGATGGTCGAATTATTGGACGAATACATTCCATTTGTGGCGGGTTCCGAGATTAATGATGATCCTTTCCGCCCGATTTCTCGTCACGCCAAGGATTTGATTGCCGAGTTAGGCGATGCAACACCCATAGAGTGGTTACCAAGAAGTGAGCGTTTTTATGAAAAATTAGCGACGCCCGATGTAACAGTAGCCGATTTGATTGGTGATGTCGATCCTATCAAGGCGGCGAATCTAAAATTGTCGTATGCTGATGATCGTGTAATTCATTTTGGGATGATTCCAAGAGCGAATCGCTGTATTTTCGTCATCAATGAATTGCCCGATTTGCAAGCTCGAATTCAAGTAGCGTTGTTTAATATTTTGCAAGAAGGCGATATTCAAATTCGAGGCTATAAGTTGCGAATGGCTTTGGATATGCAGTTTGTTTTTACTGCCAATCCAGAAGATTATACCAATCGTGGCAGTATCGTTACGCCATTGAAAGACCGTATTGGTTCTCAAATTTTAACCCATTACCCAGAAACTATTGCTATTGCTCGTACCATCACGCAGCAAGAAGCCAAACTAGAAAGCAGTCAAACCGATGTGGTGTATGTACCTGCTTTGGCCAAAGATTTGTTGGAACAAATTAGTTTTGAAGCGCGAGATAGCGATTTTATTGATCCAAAAAGTGGTGTGAGTGCTAGAATGAGTATTACGGCCTACGAAAATCTGATTAGTACTGCCGAGCGTCGTGCTTTAAAAGTGGGAGAAAGCACTACAACAGTGCGTTTGTCTGATTTTATGGGCGTGATTCCTGCCATAACCGGAAAAGTAGAATTAGTATACGAAGGGGAACAAGAAGGCGCTGCGATGGTAGCCCAACATTTAATCAATGATGCAATTAGTACGTTTTTTCCAGGGTATTTTCCAAAGATCGAAAAATTGGAAAAACAAGGAGAAAAAACGGCTTATACCGATACTTTAGAGTGGTTTTTTGCCGAAAGTGGTTTTGAATTATTTGATGATATTACTAATGCCGAGTATCAAAAGGTTTTGGATAGTGTTACACCATTAGAAGTCATTATCAAAAAATACCAGCCACAATTACCAAAGGAGGATTATTATTTTATGAAAGAATTCTTGTTGTGGGGTTTAGCTTCGTATAAAAAATTGAGTAAAGATCGTTTTTCAGACGGATATCTGTTCAAGGATATTTTTGGGAGTTATATCAGTAAATTATAAATAGTAAAAGGGTTTAGTGTAAAAGCTAAACCCCTTTTTTTATTGTAATTTTTCGTTTTTATAGCGCAGTTTAATTTTAAACGGTGCATTGCCTTCTTCAATGGCTTGTAGGTGTAGGGTGATGCCTTTTTTTCTGTTTTCTTGAGCTACTTTTTTATTGGTTATCTCTTTATCTTTTGCGGGATCTCGCAAATGAACATCCAGTTGCATATTAGAATTCCCATAAAAACCGTAAATTCCCGCTAAGTCAAAATTGAGTACAGATGTATTAATTGGTGCTGGGGCAATGTTTGCATAACCATTTTTTAAAATAATGTTGATAGCAATAGGATCAATGGTTACGCGATCAAAGTTCCGAAAAGGGAAGGCGTATTTTCCAATTCTTCGCAAAGGATCAAATTGGTTCAAAGCGCCATTATTCAGGTTAAGTTTTAAATTTCCGGTTAGAGAACGTTTAACGATAGTAATGTTATCATCAAAGTAGCCATCCAAAACTCCCGAAACAGATATGTTACCCGAAACGGATTTTGGAGTAAGTGCTTTGGAACCAAAATTATCAAAGGCCCTCAGTAGTTCTGCACTGTTTACTTTGTTTGCATTAAGTTTTACGTTGAAGTGGTTGTTTTTTTTCTGGTGCGAAATTATTCCATTTACCTTTAATGAGCCACCACCAAATTGTAATGAAGCCTCTTTTAATATGGTGCGATCGGGAACTACATTAATTTGTGCTATCGCATTTCTAGCCCTGAATTTTTTATAAACAATGTTTTCAGCTCTTAAATGAACTGTTGCATTGGATTGGTGTAAAATATTGATAAAATTCGGAGTAATTGTCGTTGATTTCTTTATACTTGCCGTTTTTCCACTTCCAAAACTGAAGTCTTGTAGATCAATTGTTTTAGCTTGAATATCCCAATTTAAAACAATTTTTTCTGGAGTATCATAGTAAAAATTTAGAAAATTAGCGGACTGACCTTTCATCAGTAAGGCACTATTTTGGGTATTCAATACGATTTTATTGACTTTCAATTCTTTTGAAGTAAAGGACAAATCTATACTGCTATTATAGAATTTTTTCTTTGAGCTTATATGCGTTCCACTCGCGTTTTGAATCACGACTGACCCAATTAGAAAAGGTTTTTGCATTTCTAAATTCACCACATCAGCTTTGAACGTAAGATGCAAATCTGCTTTTCCATTCCCGAAGGACAGGGTTTTGCCAATCATCGTTTGATTGAGTTGTGTTAAATCAAAACGGCTTAAAAATGCACTGGAGGCGATGGGTTTTTTCAAATCCAAAATCATCATATTTTTTGTGGTAAACGGAATCGTATGGACTTTTCCTCGAAAATCATCAAGAAGGATAGCCGAATTTTCATCGCTTACGCCTTTGTTCTTTTGGTATTCGTTGGTAAAAATGCCTTTAAAAGTACAATCGGTTACTTGATGGTCAAAGTAGCTCAGTTCATTGTCTTTGATAGTTGCTTCTACCCGAATGTTGGGGTCACCTTCTTTATTCAAATCACCAATTATAGTGCATTGCACGCCAAACGGATTCTTAAAATCAAAGGGTTTGAGTTTGCTGCTAATGTTGTCGGACAAGAGTTTGTAAGCCGCTTGCCAGCGAATTTTTGGATTCGTAATAGCAATAGCAAAGGAACTGTTGGTCTTGCTAACGCCAAAATGTGACTGAATTTGAAAAAGATCTTCTCCAATCGACAAAGCAGGGGCATTAATGGCAATAAAACCTTTGCTTTCCATATATTTTGCTTGTAAAGTTCCTTGAATGACTTTGTTTTTTGCAAAACTTCCGTGTTGTGTATTGAAAGTCATACTTTTTACCAAAGTGTTTAATGCAATATCAGCTTCCCAATCTTCTGAAGTAGTATTTTTTTCTATCCGAAGTGTTTCGATAACAAAATCAAATTTTTTATTTTTGAATTGGTTGTTAGAAACAAAGGAAACATTGTTGAATTTTAGATGATTCAAATCCAACGACAACGAACTTGAACTTGTTGTATTTTTTTTTGGAGCACTTGAAAAAACAGCTGTGTTGCTATACCCATTGGCGTCTACAAACAACTGTATTTCCGCATCATTGATTGACAGATTATCAAGTTTTATTTTCTTTACAAAAATAGCCCAAGGTTGAATTTCGGCGTAAATAGAAGGCGCCTTTAATACTGTTTTTTTATGTTGTGCCCACAAACTGTCTTTGATGCTGACTTCTTTTATGGCAATGGTCACGTTGGGAAATCCACGAAAAAGAAGTACTTCTAGGTCGCCAATTTTTACTTCGCCTTTGCAATTTTTATTGGCTATTTCTCTAACTTCTTTTAACAGTTTGTCGTGATGAGTGCCCACATACCAACCCAAAATGCCGTATATACTTATCAAAACTAATACGATGATAAGAAAAAATTCACCTTTTTTTTTACCCAAAGGCAACCATTTTTTAGTCATAAATGAAAGGTTTTTTTAGGTTACAAGTAGTTCGTTTTTAATCAAATATAGTCAACATAAATCACTTTAGGAACTAAAGTGCAAACAATGCTATGCTTTGCAGAAAGAAAACCTCCTCAGAATTTGTATTTTTGGTCAATAAACTCATCCTTATGCTCTTTTTAATTCTAAGTATCGTTTGTAGTGTTACCGTGGGCGTTCTTTTCAAGTGGTTCAGAAACCACCCCGCGTTCAACAGTAAAGCCATCATTGCGACCAATTATGCCATTGCCTTGTTGCTGTGTTACTTTTGTTTTCCGCCTGAATTTAGCAGGCTAGCTGAGCAAGCGCCTTGGCCTTTGTATCTCGCTCTTGGACTCTTGTTGCCGAGTGTTTTTTTATTGCTTTCACAATCCATTCAGCATATAGGTATTGTCAAAACCGATGCGGCTCAGCGGTTGTCGTTGTTTATTCCGCTGCTAGCGTCTTGGTTGCTTTTTGGGGAGCAATTCAGCGCGCTCAAAGTGGTGGCTTTTGGGGTTGGATTTCCAGCCTTACTGCTTATTTTGTCTAAGCCCACTGCCCATAGTAATTCCAATTGGGGTTATCCTGCGATGGTGTTGCTGGGTTTTGGAGTCATCGATATATTGTTCAAACAAATCGCCTTGCAAACCCAACTGCCATTTACCAGCTCGCTTTTGATTATTTTTGCTATTGCTTTGGTGATTATGGGTGGAGTAGTGGCCTACGAAATTTTTATGCAACGCCAAAAAATTGCGGGTATTAATGCCCTTTGGGGAATAGCAGTAGGTGTTTTTAATTTTGGAAACATCTATTTTTACCTCAAGGCACACCAAGCTTTTTCCGAAAATCCGTCCACTGTTTTTGCAGGAATGAATATGGGCGTCATCGTGTTGGGCAGTCTCATTGGTGTGTTGATTTTTAAAGAAAGACTTTCTCAGAAGAACTATTTGGGCATATGCTTGGCGTTATTGTCCATTGTCTTGCTTACGTATGCACAATTGAAGGCATAATATTTTGTAGGAGCGCCACTTCTTTGCGTACCACACGAGTCGTCCCGCTTTCCGCTACACCCGAGCGAAAGCGAATTGACGAAGTAATCTCTTATGCCGAACCCCGGCACAAGAGGATTTTCGCTACAATCGGGGCTCAAAAAGTACGTATATTTTGTATTCGTGATCTCATTTTGAAAAATTATGCTGAAGAACAATTATAAGGATAAGAATTTTTCTTTGATTAAAGCGATTTCTTCAGTGTGACTGTTTTTTTTGCGAGTCGCAAAGTAAAGCTGGTTGACCAAAGGTTTTTGTCCTTTCCATAAAAGCTGTATCGATCCGTTTTCAATTTCATTTTTACAAAGAAAATCGGGAACAATCGCCAAGCCTTTTCCGGAACTTAAACACCTAACAATAGAGTTAATATTCGGAACAATATAATTGGGTCTAAAATCAGGATACTTGTTGAAGTTTAATTGCCAAAATTTGCGTAAATGCTCCATGTCACCCGTTGTGCCATACCATTTTTGTTGTTGTAACCAAGTTTCAATAGTAGGATAATCAGCGGTTTTTAAAAGATGATCAAACGCTTCTTTATCCATATCTTTTCCACCGATTAAAATAATCGTTTCTTTAGAAAAGGCCTCAAAAGTGATCAAAGGGTTGGTCACAATTTGCGGGGTGATAATAATGTCCAAAATACCTTTCTCAAGTCCATCAATCATTTCTGGATACAATCCAAATTGAATAATTACATTAAAAGGCAAGCTCGAAATATATTGTTCTAACGTTATTTGAAACGTTTCAAAACACATTCCAATACTAATTGTAGGCGTAGCAATTTCAGTACTTCGCTGGAAATTTTTCTCGGCTTGCTCCAATTTGGTTAAAGGGTCAATAATGAAGTTGTAGAATACTTTTCCTTTCTCAGTTGGAATCATTTTTCGACCCGTTCGGTCAAATAATTTGTAGCCCATATAATTTTCAAGGGCAGACAAATGCAAGCTAACACCAGGCTGTGAAATAAACAGAATTTCTGCCGCATGGGTTAATGTTCCTGTGTTATAGATCGCTTTGAAAGTACGATACCATTCTAAGTTTACCATTTTTAGTATTATTTAAATAATACAAATGTATAAAATAGCTTATTTTTATAATACTAAAAGGGGTTGTAATTTTGCCTTGTCAAATTTAAACAGAAATTATTATGCTTTTTAAATCATATTCTTTAGGAAATGTATTCTTGAAAAACAGAATAGTTATGCCACCAATGACCCGATCAAGATCCGCAAAAGGGGAAGTGGCAACAGACTTAATGGCGGAATATTATCAACAACGTGCTTCAGCGGGATTGATTATTTCAGAAGGAACGCAAATCAGCCGACAAGGGCAGGGTTATGCATGGACACCAGGGATTTACACGGAAGCACAGGTTGCTGGATGGAAAGAAGTAACCAAGGCGGTACATGAAAAAGGAGGTAAAATTTTTGCGCAATTATGGCATGTAGGGCGTGTATCTCATACTTCACTTCAAGAAAACGGACAATCGCCTGTTTCTTCAACAGCTCTTCTTGCAGAAGGAGTGAAAGTGTTTTTAGCAAAAGAAGGAAAGGATTCCGCATCAGGAGAAGGTTATTTAGAACAACATTCTATGCCTAGAGCACTTACGATACCAGAAATTGAAGATATCATTAAAGAGTATGCACAAGCTGCAAAAAATGCAATTTCTGCTGGTTTTGATGGGGTAGAATTGCATGGCGCTAATGGTTACTTGATAGAGCAGTTTATAGACTCCAATACCAATCATCGTACTGACAACTATGGCGGCTCACTCGAAAACCGTTTACGTTTTTTACAAGAAGTTACAACTGCTGTTGCAGCAGCCATTGGAGCTGATAAAGTAGGGGTTCGTCAGGCACCCTTAACCACTTTGATGGGGGCATCAGATGATAATCCAGAGGAAACCTATATTGCTGCGGCTAAAATATTAAATAAAATTGGTGTTGCCTATATTCATATTGCTGAGGCTGATTGGGATAATGCACCCGTTATGTCAATTGAATTTAAAGAAGCTTATCGCAATGCTTTTCGTGGAACTTTAATTTACTCTGGGAAATATTCTGCAGAAAAAGCGGTAGAAGCCTTACAAGAAGGTTGGGCTGATTTAATTGGATTTGGGCGTTCGTTTATCGCTAATCCTGACTTACCTTATCGATTGCAAAACGATTTACCTTTGAATGAACCTATTAAAGAGAAATTTTTTGGTGGAGGTGCTGAAGGCTATACGGATTATCCAAGTTATAATTCTGAGAAATAATGAATTAAAAACTGTAGTAATGCACTATTTCAAAACTAATTAAGAGGATGGTTTATAATGGACTCATTTAAACAAAATAATATTTTGAATAATAAAAAGAAAAACATATGAAAACGAATATCAATATTTTTGAACCAGTACAACTTCGTTCATTAGATTTAAAGAATCGTATTGCTATGGCTCCAATGACAAGAGCTAGAAATGAAAACGGTATACCAAATGATAACAATGCTTTATATTATGCCCAACGTGCAGGGGCAGGATTGATTATTACAGAAGGAACGGCTATTTCAGATACTGCCAAAGGGGTGCTTTACATTCCTGGATTATACTCAGAGGAACAAGTAGAAGGCTGGAAAAAAGTGACAAAAGCCGTACATGAAAAAGGAAGTAAAATTTTTACACAATTATGGCATGTTGGTAGGGTTTCTCATTTTTCAAATCAACCCAATGGAGTTGCACCAGTAGGAGCTTCTGATATTCAAGCAGAAAACTCAACGGCTTGGGGTTTTGATGAAAATGGAAAAGAAGGCTTTGTACCTTGTTCTAAGCCTAGAGCTCTTGCTACAGAAGAAGTTCACCAAGTAGTTAAAGATTTTGGTACGGCCGCAAAAAATGCCATGAAGGCTGGTTTTGATGGTGTACAATTGCATGGTGCCAATGGGTATCTAATTGAACAGTTTTTGAATCCTTTTACCAACAACAGAACCGATGAATATGGTGGAAGTATTGAAAACCGTAGCCGATTTTTATTAGAAGCTTTAGATGCCTCTATTGAAGCAACTGGTAGTGCAGAGAAGGTAGCTATCCGTTTAACACCTTACGGTGGTTTGTATGAATTACCACATTATGACGAAATTGAAGCTACTTACCAATATTTAGCCAAAGAATTATCTAAAAGAAATATTGCTTTTATTGATATCATGGATCAGCAATCTAGAGGTAGTTTTGCCTTACCAGAAGGTTTTTTAGAATGTTTCCGTCAATGGTATGATGGTGTTATCGTATTAGCTGGTGGTATGGATAGAGAAAAATCTGAAAAGCTTATCAACGCAGGAGTTATTGATATAGCTGGATTTGGAGAACCTTTTATTTCAAATCCAGACTTAGTGGAACGATTGAAAAACAATTGGGAGATCACACCACCACAAAGAGAATTGCATTATGGATTGACCATGGAGGGCTATATTAATTGGAAAAACTATAATGAAATTTGATTTCTTAATAGATGCTTCTACGATTTAAATAGGATGATCATTATGCTGTATTATTTTTTGGTATACAGAGAAAATAAATTCAAAATCAATAAAAAGAAGCTATAGATAGTATAGTTTTAAGTTACTCATTAAAGAATAAATTAATAAAAATAAAAACACTCAATATGGAATATAGAAAATTAGGAAGTTCTGAGTTGGAATTGTCTGCCATTACTTATGGAGCTTTTGCTATAGGGGGAACGATGTGGGGCGGCAATGAAAAAAATAATTCAATTAACTCAGTAAAAGCTTCAATTGATAATGGAGTAACTACTATTGACACTGCACCATTTTATGGTTTTGGCCTAAGTGAACAAATGATTGGTGAAGCCATAAAAGGATTTGACCGTTCAAAGGTACAATTGCTTACTAAATTTGGACTAGTGTGGGATGGTAGCAATGCAGGAAAAGGTGATTTTTTCTTCGATCTTGAAGATAATGGTAAAAAAACACCAATTTTTAAATATGCTTCTAAGGCAAATGTAATCAAGGAAGTAGAGCAAAGCCTTAGACTTTTACAAACGGATTATATTGATTTGTTGCAAGTACATTGGCCAGATTCAACAACACCAATAAATGAAACTATGGAAGCACTTGAACTTTTAATACAACAAGGTAAAATTCGTGCGGCTGGTGTAAGTAATTATAGTGTAGGGCAAACTATTGAAGCACGAAATACTGTTACTATTGCAAGTAATCAAGTGGCATATAGTATGCTAAATCGTGATATTGAAAAAGATTTAGTTCCATTTTCCAAAGAAAACAATCTTGGGATTATTGCTTATAGTCCAATGGAAAGAGGTTTACTAACGGGTAAGTACTTTAAAGATGAAAAGCTTACATCAAATGATCATCGTCATGATTATTTTGAACGATTCAATCTAGATAAAGTAAAATCGTTTTTAGATGCAATTCAACCTATTGCCACAGAAAAAAATGCGACACTATCGCAATTGGTATTGCGATGGACAAGTATGCAACCAGCTATCACAGTGGTTCTTGCGGGCGCTAGGAATGCAGAACAGGCTGTTGCCAATGCTAGAGCTATGGATATTAACTTGACGGCTCAAGAATTGCAATTTATTAATACCGAACTTTCAAAACTATAAAGAAAATAATGGTAGCGCCTTTTGCCACCGAAGTTATTGTCTTTTCTAATTTTAAAACCTGTTGCGTTGTTTGAAATAGCGTATACAGGTTTTATTTTTTAAACTCTACTTAATTTGATTAGTATGAAAATAGAAAAAAGCACGTTCTTTGCATTCTAATACACCGTTATGAATTCCTCTAAATTTTATAGTTTTTTACAACAAAAATTTCCTTTTCAACCAACCTATCAACAGGATATTTTTTTTCAAAAAATCGCTATTTTTTTGACCGAAATAGAGGATAACACCATTTTTGTATTGAAAGGATACGCAGGAACGGGAAAAACTACGGTAATTTCTACTATTGTAAACAGTTTAGCTGCTATTAACAAAAAAGCCGTTCTATTAGCGCCAACAGGTCGAGCGGCCAAGGTAATCGCGAATTATTCTGAAAAACCAGCGTTTACGATTCACAAGAAAATCTATTTTCCCAAAAAATCGTCGGGAGGCGGAGTTTCTTTTACATTACAGCCCAACAAACACAAGAATACTATTTTTATCGTCGATGAGGCTTCGATGATTTCAGATACCAATTCGGATTCGAAATTATATGAAAATGGCTCACTCTTGGATGATTTGATTTCGTATGTGTATTCGGGAACCAATTGCAAAATGATTCTTTTGGGAGATACTGCACAGTTGCCTCCAGTAAATTTAGACATTAGTCCTGCCTTAGATATTGATACTTTATCGCTTCATTATAATAAAGAAATTGACCATATCGAACTCGATGAAGTGATGCGTCAAGAAGAAAACTCGGGTATTTTATACAATGCAACGGCTTTGCGTGAATTGCTAAACGATTCCTTTGTGACCGAGTATCAATTTGATTTGAAACGTTTCAAAGATATCGTTCGACTTGTGGATGGATACGATATTCAAGATGCGATTCATTCGGCTTATAGCAACTACAGCATTGAGGATACCGCTTTTATTGTGCGTTCCAACAAAAGAGCGAATCAGTACAACGAGCAAATTCGAGCCAAAATATTAGATAAAGAAAGTGAATTGGCTACAGGTGATTTTTTGATGGTGGTCAAGAACAATTACTTTTGGCTAAAAGATTCTGACGAAGCTGGTTTTGTAGCCAATGGCGATATTATTGAAGTATTAGAGATATTCGCAATCAAAGAATTATACGGTTTCAAATTCGCGAAAGTCAAAATCCGAATGGTCGATTATCCTAACCAAAAACCTTTGGAAACCGTTTTGTTATTGGATACCATAAAGAGCGAATCACCTTCGTTGACTTATGAAGAATCGAACAGGTTGTACCAAGAAGTGATGAAAGATTACGAAGGCGAAACCAAATACAAACAATTTCAGAAAGTCAAAAACAACGAGTATTTTAATGCGCTTCAAGTCAAATTTTCCTATGCCATCACTTGTCATAAATCGCAAGGTGGTCAGTGGAACACGGTTTTTATTGAACAGCCGTATTTGCCCAACGGTATCGACACCGATTATATTCGCTGGTTGTACACCGCAATGACACGTGCCAAAAATAAGCTATATTTGATAGGATTTAAAGACGATAGTTTTGTAGACTAAATTCCTGATGAAACAAAAAATAGCACATATCGCTTTGTTAGTGGCTGATTATGATGAAGCCATTTCGTTTTACGTAGATAAATTACATTTTGATTTGGTTGAAGATACTGCCTTGTCTGAAACTAAAAGATGGGTTTTAGTCGCGCCCAAAGGAAGTCAGGATTTTAGTTTATTGTTAGCCAAAGCCGATGGTGCTATTCAAAAACAAAGTATCGGTAATCAATCGGGTGGGCGTGTTTTTTTATTTTTAAATACAGATAATTTTAATAGAGATTATCAAAATTTAAAAGATAACAATATCGAAATCGTACGTGAACCCAAAACCGAAGACTATGGTAAAGTTCTTGTTTTTAAAGACATCTACGGTAATCTATGGGATTTGATTCAACGAAATAACTAAAAGGTATGCGAAGTATAAACGATTTAGATAAAATAGCACGTTCATTTTCGACTACTGAGAAGATGCCGGTTTTGTTTTTAGGTCACGGCAGTCCAATGAACGCAATCGAAGAAAATCAGTTTGTTACAGGTTTTCGCAATTTGGCCAAAAACTTACCTAAACCTAATGCTATTTTGTGTGTATCTGCACATTGGTTTACCAAAGGGTCAAAAGTTACCGCTATGGAAATGCCTAAAACCATTCACGATTTTGGTGGTTTCCCAAAAGAGTTGTTTGAAGTACAATATCCCGCTCACGGAAGTCCTGAATTAGCTACTATTACTCAAAAATTATTGCTTCCTACAGTGGTTGAATTAGACCATCATTGGGGATTAGACCACGGTGCTTGGAGTGTAATCAAACATTTATATCCAAAGGCTGATATTCCTGTCATTCAATTGAGTATAGATTATTCAAAACCCAATGAATATCATTTTCAATTGGCGCAACAATTGAGTCGTTTGCGTCAAAAAGGTATTTTAATTATCGGCAGTGGTAATATCATTCATAATTTGCGATTGGTCGATTTTTATAATTTTGAGAGAGATGATTATGGCTATGATTGGGCTATAGAGGCTAGAGCTACCATTAATTCGCTTTTACTGGATGGCAATTTTCAACCATTACTCGATTACGAAAAGCAAGGTCAAGCGTTTCAATTGGCTATTCCAACTCCAGAGCACTTTTTGCCTTTGATTTATGCATTGGGTTTAAAGGACAAAAGCGAAGAAATACAGTTGTTCAATGATAAATTAGTAGCGGGTTCGTTAAGTATGACCTCGGTTCGAATTGGCTAAAGTATTTAGTTGTATATGAGAGTATGGATTTTATATATTTGTTCAATCAAATTTTAAATTCAAAAAAAACTTCACCTCCTAGCGCCTTTACGGCAATAAAAATAAAACAATGAAAATAATAGCAGTCATTCCCGCTCGATACGCATCAACCCGATTTCCAGCAAAATTAATGCAAGATTTAGGAGGAAAAACAGTCATCAGAAGAACTTATGAAGCCGCTATAAACACTGAACTTTTTGATGATGTGTTTGTGGTAACCGACTCCGATTTAATTTATAATGAAATTGCAGTAAATGGCGGAAAAGCAATTATGAGTATCAAAGAACATGAGTCGGGGAGTGACCGTATTGCAGAAGCAGTTGAAAATCTTGATGTTGATATCGTGGTCAATGTGCAAGGCGATGAACCCTTCATAAATACCGAACCCTTGGCTAAAGTGATTGAAGTATTTAAAAACGACATCAACCAACAAGTAGATTTAGCTTCTTTAATGCGAGAAATCACCAATGAAGAAGACATCAATAATCCTAATAATGTGAAAGTTGTAACCGATCAAAATGATTTTGCTCTATACTTTTCACGTTCTGTAATTCCTTATCCAAGAGAGAGAAATGTAGGTGTGCGCTACATGCAACACATCGGTATTTACGCTTTTAGAAAACAAGCTTTATTGGATTTTTACAGTTTGCCAATGAAAGCTCTAGAAGCTTCTGAAAAACTAGAACAATTGCGTTATTTAGAGTTTGGGAAACGAATCAAAATGGTTGAAACTACACATGTAGGTATCGGAATTGATACTGCGGAAGATTTGGAAAAAGCGAGACAAATGCTGAGATAAGTAACAATGCTAACTTGTTTTTTATTCGGGTGATATAGATTGAAAGTACTATAGCCATGAAATTACTTAAAAGTTAATTTCCATGGTTTTTTTTTAGATTTAATTAACAAGTGTCGTCATTCCTTCTGATAATATTTAAGTACTTTTGCGACACTTTTACCAAACCAATTTATAATTTAAATGGATAAAAAATATTACTCCTTTTTGTTCTCTACTCGTTTGATGGCCATGCTTTTTGTGATGTATGCAGTGGCAATGGCTACCGGTACTTTTATTGAAAGTAAATACAATACAGATACCGCCAAAATTTGGATTTACAATGCATGGTGGTTTGAAGCCATTCATGTGTTTTTCTTGATTAATTTCTTCGGGAACATCAAAAGATATCAGTTATTGAAAAAAGAAAAATGGGCTACTTTATTGCTGCATTTGGCTTTTATTTTCATCATCATTGGAGCTTTTATAACTCGTTATATTAGTTACGAAGGCATGATGCCGATCCGTGAAGGCGCTACTGAAAACCGTATTTATTCTGATAAAACGTTTGTCACCGTTTTCGTAGATGGAGAGTACAAAGGGGAACCAAGACGTCGAACTTTCGAAAAACCAGTGTTATTGTCTCCAGTAACCAACAATAATTTTTCTATTGCTGATAATTTTGATGAAATCCCTTTTGAAGTGAATTATGAAAACTTTATCATGGGGGCCAAAGAATACATCAAACCCGATCCTAAAGGGATTTTATATCTAAAAATCGTAGAAGCCGGAGATGGTGGGCGAGAAGAACATTTCTTGAAAGAAGGAGAAGTGCAAAACATTCATAACGTTTTGTATGCTTTGAATAAATTTACCGAAGGCGCTATCAATATTACGACTACGGGAAAAGAATACACTATTCAAACCCCATTTGAAGGAAACTTTATGCGAATGGCGGATAAGTTGCAAGGAAAAGTATCCAAAGATGTGGTGCAACCTTTGATGATGCGTTCCCTATATTCTATTGGTGAAAAACGAATTGTTTTTCCTGAACCTGCTGTTAGAGGAGTAATTGCTTATGAATCGAATAATGATTTTAAAGCCAAAAATCATGAAGATGCTATAGAATTGAGTATTACCTCGCAGGGAAAAACAGAAAAAATTACTGTTTTAGGTTCTAAAGGAAAAACAGGAGATTTTAAAACGGTTAAAATTGGTAACTTAGATTTTGCCATCGCTTACGGAAGTAAAGAATATATCTTGCCTTTCAAAGTAAAATTGAACGATTTTATCGCAACTAAATATCCTGGAACGGAAAAGAGTTATTCGGCTTTTGAAAGTCAAGTTACCGTTATGGATAGCAAAGAAAATTTTGAGGCACGGATTTATATGAATCATGTGTTAGATCATCAACAATATCGATTCTTTCAATCCTCTTTTGATCCCGATGAAAAAGGAACAGTACTCTCAGTAAACCATGATTTTTGGGGAACCAACATCACTTATTTAGGGTACTTTTTATTGTATTTTGCAATGATGGCCATTTTATTTACCAAACATTCTCGTTTTGGCGATTTGAAAAGAAAACTAGAAGTAGTAAAAAATAAGAAAGCAAAATTACTTTCTATTTTCTTGTTGTTGTTTGGACTACAAGGGTTTGCACAAAGTCACGAAGGACATAATCATGCTGAGGGTGACGGCCATAATCACGAACAAGCAGTGATGCATACCCGAAAAACTCCAACCGAAGCCGAATTGGATGCGCTGTTGAAGACCAACACGGTCAAAGCAGCACACGCGGCTAAATTCGGTCGATTGATTATTCAAGATGCAGGCGGAAGGATGAAACCAATCAATACTTTTTCGTCTGAATTGTTGCGAAAAGTGAGTCATACTGATACTTATAAAGGAATGAATTCGGATCAGGTGTTCTTATCCATGACACAATTTGCAAATATTTGGTTGGAAGTACCTTTAATTTATATCACCCCCAAAAACGACAGTATTCGAAAAATTATAGGTGTTGATAGCGAGGCTAAATTTGCTCCATTTATCAAATTTTTTGATGAAAAAGGAAATTATAAATTGTCTCCTTATTTGGATGCTGCCTACAAAGCCGCTAATCCAAATCAGTTTGAAAAAGATTTTATCGAAACGGACAAAAAAGTCAACTTGATGGAATCGGCACTGAGTGGACGCATCTTGAAAATTTTTCCTATTCCGAATCATGAAAATTCAAAATGGGTTTCCTTTCTTGAATTGAATGAAGCGGGATTAAAGGGAATGGATTCTACGTATACCAAAAGTATTTTACCGCTGTATTTTGGTACGTTGAACAATGCTATTAAGACTCAATCGTATGACACTTCGGATGAATTATTAGAAAGCATCAATGGATATCAAAAGAAATTTGGCGCTAAAGTAAGACCTACAGAAGAAAAAATAGACCTTGAAATTGCTTACAATAAGTATGATGTTTTTCAGAAATTACCGTATTTGTATTTATTGGCAGCAGTTATGATGTTGATTTTTACCATTATTCAAATATTTAAAGACAGAAAATGGTTGCATGTTACGATCAATGGATTTCATGTTTTAATTGGGCTTCTATTTGCATTACATACGATAGGATTGATTGCAAGATGGTATATTTCAGGGCATGCGCCTTGGAGTAACGCTTACGAATCGATTATTTATATTGCCTGGTCCACGATGTTCTTTGGATTGGCTTTTGATCGAAAATCAAAATTAACCGTAGCTTCTTGTGCATTCGTTACAGCTATGATATTAGCAGCAGCTTATGCCAATTGGATTGATCCTGAAATTGCGAACCTTCAACCGGTTTTGAACTCGTATTGGTTGATGATTCACGTGGCAGTAATTGTAGCGAGTTATGGACCGTTTGCACTAGGGATGATTCTAGGATTTGTTTCTTTGTTGTTGATTTTCTTTACCAACGAAAAGAATAAAGCAAAAATGGAATTGAACATCCAAGAGTTAACCTACATCAACGAAATGGCACTAACCATTGGATTGGTAATGCTAACCATAGGGAACTTCTTAGGAGGACAATGGGCCAATGAGAGTTGGGGACGTTATTGGGGCTGGGATCCAAAAGAAACTTGGGCTTTGATCAGTATTATGGTGTATGCTTTTGTGATTCACATGCGATTCGTGCCTTCGTTGCGAGGAAAATGGATTTTTAATTTGATGAGTATGTACGCGTTTCTTTCGATTTTATTCACGTATTACGGGGTAAATTTCCACTTGGTAGGATTGCATTCCTATGCAAGTGGTGAAGCGAAGTCCTTAAGTTGGATTTGGTATTCTATAGGAAGCATTACTTTTATTGGAGCGATTACTTACTCAAAATATAAGAGGTACTATAAAAAGTAATAGTGTTTGTAACTTTTAAAAAAAGGGCGATTCTTGTGGGTCTCCCTTTTTTTTATGTAAAAATTAACTTTCGTCTATAGAAATTAATAGATTAGTAAACAAAAAAAACAATTATATTTACCAAGAAATAATTATGAAATGAGCATGACCTAAAATTGGTCACAAAAACCAGTGATGATATGCGAATTACATATGATCTTTAAAAAACAATAAATATCAACAAATGAAAAAAATACTAAATGTAGCTATCTTGATGACGCTCTTTTTTAGCTGTCAAAACCAAGCACAAACTTCAAAAGTAAATACGACTGTTATGAATACTAATCTTGCTAAAGAGACTATTTATCAATTTAAGGTAACTGATTTATCAGGGAATATCTTTGATTTTGCTACATTGAAAGGAAAGAAAATAATGATTGTAAATACGGCTTCGAAATGTGGTTTAACGCCGCAATACAAAGATTTAGAATCATTATACAAAGAATACAGTAGCAAAGGGTTTGTAATTGTTGGTTTTCCAGCCAATAACTTTGCGTCACAGGAACCGGGGACTAAAGAAGAAATTGCTACCTTCTGTCAAAAAAATTACGGGGTTACTTTTTCTATGATGGATAAAGTATCGGTTAAAGGAAATGATATGTGTGCCGTATATCAGTTTTTAACCCAAAAAGCTAAAAACGGATTAAAAGATTCTGAAGTAGAATGGAATTTTCAAAAATACCTATTGAATGAAAAAGGGGAATTGGTTGAGGTGATTTCTCCAAGAACCTTACCAACAGATCCTGTAATTATCAATTGGATAAAAAGCTAGTTTGCCATTAATAAATTTTGTAGAAATTAATTTTGAAAAAGAGTTTGCCTAGCAAGCTCTTTTTTTTGAACTGTATTCAAACTTTTACAATGAATGAAAACCGCAAATTCGCAAATTTTATGTTGCTAAATCGGTGTTTCAATTCAAACGATTTTAAAAAAATAATAATTTGCGAATTTGCGGTAAATTTCACGACTCTTTTGCTATTATTTCTTTTACTGAAGCCTCGTAATTTCGGATACTTTTGGCCTTTTTAATTTGCTTGTGTACTTTATGAGGATTGGAAAAAAGTACCGAAAAGTACTCCCACAAATGATGCATTTTCAGGAGAATATGAGTAGCACCAGATAAGGATTCGCTGTAGCCTTCGTAAAGTGTGTCATGAAACTGACTGAACACTTCCATTTTGTTTTTTGGGTATTCAAAAGTGTTGTTTTTAATCATATTGGGAAGAAAAGGGTCTGCAATTAATCCGCGACCTATCATCCAATTGTCGATACTTGGGAAACGTTGCTGCATCTTTTGAAATTGCGCCACCGAAGTGATGTCTCCGTTATAATATAGTTTATGCTTTGTGTTATCAATACAGTTTTTAAACCCTTCCAAATCGACACCTCCTTTGTACAATTGTTTTCCTAAGCGCGCATGAATGGCAATATTTTTTATAGGATATTGATCCAAAATAGGAAGGACGTCCAATATTTCTTGTGGCGATTCGTAGCCCAAACGCATTTTCATAGAAACAATGATGTCTGTTTCTGTATGCGCTCGGTCGAGGATGTGATTGATTTTTTCGGTATTGCTGATGAGTCCCGAACCCATACCTGATTTGGTCACCATCGGGTAGGGGCAACCTAAATTCCAGTTGAGTTCTTTGTATCCCAATTCTTTTACATAGCGGGCAACAAATAAAAATTCTTCGGCATCGTTCGTAATTACCTGCGGAATTACTTCAAGCGTATCATTGTTTTCTGGGAGTAAATCTCTGTGATAGGAGTTTTTGATAACCAATTTTCCGTTCAGCCGAATGTAAGGTGAATAGAATGTGTCAATACCACCAAAATATTTTTGTTGTGCATTTCGAAATCTGTAATCGGTGAATCCTTGCAAAGGTGAAGAAAGTAGTGTAAAACTCATAGTTGAAATAAAACTACAAAGATAAGTCATTCAAGCGGAAGGCGACTCATTAATTGTTTTCTGTTTTTAGCCACGAATTTATTGGGATTTATTTTTTTAGCCACGAATTCACGAATTTGTAAAATAAAAAGAACCCGACAGATTACTCTAATTGTAACAATTCAGTTATTTTTTTTAGACATTAATTGCCTCCAACTTTAGTTGGAGGGGTAAAATTTGAATGTTTCAATGACTTTAGCCAAAATTAGCTGCTTTTATTTGGCTAAAGCCAATGCAATCAATCTTCATAACTCCAGCTAAAGCTAGAGCCAATTGAAAGTAAGACAAACTGAGTAGTTACTATTAATTCAATAAAAAAAATAAAAAATAATTCGTGAATTTGTGGCTAACATACAGCTACTTTACTCCAAAATCAATTGCATGAATACTGAATGTAACCAACGATCAAATTTAAAGCCCGATTCTTTGATAATGCCCACTGTTTTGAATCCGAATTTTTCATGAAACAAAACGCTACCTTGATTTTCGGCATCGATAACTGCAATCATTGTGTGGAGTTTTTGGGTTTTGGCCAAAGTAATTAATTCTGCTAAGAGAAGGTTTCCAATTCCTTTTCCGTGGTAATCATTGGCAACATAAACAGAATGTTCGACAGTAAATTTATAAGCTTCTCTAAAACGAAACTCACTGTACATTCCAAAACCAACTACTTGACCATCTGCTTCAGCTATGATTACAGGGAATTTTTTGGTCAATTTATCATCCAAAATTGCTTTTTGTTGTTCATACGTTCTGATATTGTAATCATACAAAGCGGTTGAATGCAAAATGTTATAGTTGATGATGTCCAAAATAGCTTGTGTATCTTGGGTTTGGTAAGGGCGTACTTCTATTTTCATTTTAAAATATTTCTATCCAAAAATAGTAAAAAATGATGCTATTTAAAGGAATTGGGCAGTCAAGTTTGTAACTTTGTGCCTCAAGTTGAAGTGGTATAACTTCTAACTTTTTAACATCTAATTTCCAACTTCAAAAATGGTTTATCCCAAAATACCTTTAGCACAAAGCCTACTTCAGATTTTTTTAGCCAAAGGAATTCAAACAATAGTCATCTCTCCAGGTTCTCGAAATGCTCCTTTAACAATAGGTTTTGCGAGTCATCCTGATTTTACTTGTTATAGCATTGCCGATGAGCGTTGCGCTGCATTTTTTGCGCTGGGAATTGCCCAACAAACGCAAAAACCTGTGGTTGTGGTGTGTACTTCTGGCTCGGCATTACTGAATTATTATCCTGCATTTGCCGAGGCTTTTTATAGTCAGATTCCATTGATTGTCCTTTCGGCAGATCGCCCACAAAGTAAAATTGATATTGGCGACGGACAAACGATTCGTCAAGAAAATGTATTCCTGAATCATTCGTTATACAATGCCAATTTAACCGAAGAGGCTTCTTTTGATAATGATGTAAAAATTAACGAAGCAATTAATACTTCTATTACCCAAAAAGGCCCTGTTCATATCAATTCACCATTCGAAGAGCCATTGTATGAAACTGTTGAAACTTTTACAGTAAACGCTCATATCGACGCAACCATTCCCGCTACCGTTGATAAGCCATTAGGTGATTTAACGCCTTTTGCGGAGATTTGGAATGCCTCCAAAAAGAAAATGATTTTGGTAGGCGTGAGTGGTTTGGATGCCAATGCGAAGTCGATTAACGTGATTGCGAATGACGATTCGATTATAGTGATGACTGAAACGACTTCGAATATTCATCATCCTAGTTTTGTCAACAATATCGATACAATTATTACGCCGTTTACAAAAGAAGATTTTGAGGAGTTTCAACCCGATATTTTGGTGACTTTTGGAGGAATGGTGGTTTCCAAACGCATCAAAGCTTTTTTAAGAAAATACAAACCCAAACATCATTGGCACATCGACCCTTTGAGAGCTTATGATACTTTTGGGGCTTTAACGCATCATTTTGAAGTGCATCCGAATACCTTTTTTAGCGCATTTTATCCTTTGGCACAAAAAGTAAAGAGCACGTATTCATCTCAATTAGCACACGTAAAATATTTGCGCAAGCAAAAACACGATTGGTATGTTTCTAAAATACCGTTTTGTGATTTTATGGTTTTTGATAAAGTAATTTCGAATTTACCTAAAAACTCACAGTTGCAAATCAGTAACAGTTCTGCCATTCGATACGCTCAGTTGATTGATATTGACCCATCGATTGAAGTTTTTTGTAACCGAGGAACTAGCGGTATCGACGGAAGTACATCGACTGCGATTGGTGCAGCTGTAGCTAATGGAAAGCCAACGGTTTTTATGGGCGGAGATATTGGTTTTTTCTATGATAGTAACGCCCTTTGGAACAATTATATTCCAAAAGATTTTAAAATCATTCTCATCAATAATGGAGGAGGAGGCATCTTTAGAATCTTACCTGGGCATAATGAAACTCCGGTTTTTAATACTTTTTTCGAAACCTCACATCATTTAACCGCGGAACATTTGGCTAAAATGTATGGTTTAGCATACAGTAAAGCGACAGATGCTAAAAGTTTAGATGAGGCTATTGCTACTTTGTTCCAACAAAATGAAGAACCTCAACTATTAGAAATTTTCACCCCAACAGTTGAAAACGATAAAATCTTATTGCAATATTTTAAAGAGTTGATATAAATTATTGATTTGGTAATATTATGAAATGGATAAATGATTAAATTTGAATGAGTTAAATGTGTTTTTGTTCAAATTTTAAACGTTATTTTATGAGTACTAGAGAAGAGTTAATCGTTAAGTATGCAAAAGATTTAAAAGAAAAATGTGGTGTTACACCAGACATGGATTTGCTTACCAAAGTAACTATTGGTTGTGGACCGTCAATTTATAATGCCGATTCGGCTACGGTAGCAGGAAGTCAGCCTTCAGAATTAGTAACGGTAAAAAAGAATTTTTTGATTGGAAAATTAGGACTTGCCGATGGACCAGAATTAGATAGTGCCATTGATGCCGTGATGGAACAATACGGAAGATCAAATTCAAACAAATATAGAGCAGTGGTATATTATTTGTTGACCGTGCACTTCAAAAAAGAAGGTGTGTATAACTAGTAAAGTGAATTACCTTTTAAACAAAAAGCGCCTTAATTGGCGCTTTTTGTTTGTTTTATGGAAAATCGTTTGCTTAACCAATTACACTTGCAACCAGAAAAAGGACGATTAGAACAATTACTACTACTTTTAAGTATTTTGAATTTCTCATGATTGTTTTTTTTTGTTGTTTTCAAAAATATCAAAACTTTTTGATTTTGAGCTATGCGAGGCGTATTTTAACGAATCGGAATTGGAAATACAGGCATACTAGCATGGCCTAAAGCATCTACTGACTGTACAGCAAAGAAATAATTGTCTTTTGAGTAGGGGATTTCTATTTTGTTTTCTTTTGTGAAAATTGCTTTTTGCCAATGGGACGCACTCGTTTCTCTTATTAAAATGGTGTATCCAAAAACGGGTTTTCCTTGGGGAGCTTGCCAAACTAGTACGGATGAATTGGTTAGTTCTTTAACTTCAATTCCGACGTTTTCTGGTGCTTTTGGCGACCAAGCTAAATTGCTGAAAGTAGATAAATTAGAGCAGGTTACTTTACGCATGTATTCAAAGTCCATAAACTCGGGTAAATCGCCATATTGAATGTTGTTTTCTTTGCGAACGTTTTGATGTTGATGGTAATAGTTCTCATTCATTTCACAAAAACGAATCGCTGTAAATCCGTTTTGACTAAAAGGAGTGTGGTCACCACCTCTTAAAAAGCGGTCATTTCTATACACCAATTGAATGTCTAATTGAGGCACATATTGTTGGGTCACTGTTTTGATATAACGTGCCAATTGTCGGGATGGACTATCATTGTCGCGATTGGTAGCTTTTCTCATTTTGGCTTCAGCCTCCGTTTCGGTATAAGGAATCGTTTCGCTAAATACGCGAACTTGAGTGTTATCGCGAAGTTGGGTACCACTTGATAAGCTATTGCCAATCATATCATTATTGAGCATTGCGATTAGGTTCCATTTTTGTTCTTTGGCTATATCAGCTAAATGTTTTGCTCCATATAATCCTTGTTCTTCACCCACAACGGCTACAAAAATGAGGGTAAACGGGAATTCCCTTTGACTCATAATTCTGGCCAATTCCATCACACAAGCCACTCCCGAACCATCATCATTAGCACCTGGCGCATCCGATTTGGCATCTATTACATCAGAAGCACGCGAATCCAAATGACCGCTTATAATTAGAACACGATCATCCGTTGGGTCGGTTCCTTTTAACGTTGCCATAACGTTGCCTAGTTCACTGTCGACAGCGATTCTTTTGCTATCGGCTTTGATAGTAAAATAATCAATATTAGAAGTCAAACGTCCATTAGAAGCTAATGCGTATTTGTCAAATTCTGATTTCACCCAACGCTGAGCAGCACCTATTCCGCGGGTGTTACTTTTAGTATCACTTAAAGTATGTCGCGTACCAAAAGAAACTAATTTCTTTACAATGGCTTCTAGGTTTTCGGTTTTGACTTCATTCACCATTTTGAAGATTTCTGGGTCGGAAGTTGTGATTTGAGAGTGTAAATTTGGAACTACAAAGAGTAGTAAAAAGAGTTGAAAAAGTACAGTTGGTTTCATTGGAGTTAGTTTGATTTTTTCAAATTTAAACAATTAAAATAGTTTTAGGTATTTTGATTTGGAGATTAACACTTGTACAATGATGTGCTTCACAAGATACATCGAAGAATCTCAACGCTTAGCTCTAGAATAAAGCAAAGTCTTTGTACCTTTGCGCCATAGAAAATAGAAGAAAATGATTCAAATAGGAAAATACAATACCCTAACCATTTTAAGAGATACCAAAGTAGGTTTGTTTTTAGGCAACCCTGAGCAAGACCCAGAAGGAATACACGATATTCTTTTGCCTAACAAATATGTTCCAAACGAATTTGAAATTGGAGAGGAATTAATAGTTTTTGTGTATTTAGACCACGAACAACGACCTGTTGCTACCACTTTAGAGCCTTATATTTTATTGAATGAGTTTGCTTTGTTAAGAGTAAATTACATCAACCAAGTAGGAGCTTTTATGGATTGGGGAATGGAAAAAGACATTTTGGTTCCTTTCAAAGAACAAGCGCGTCCTATGGAAAAAGGAAAGCGTTATTTGGTGTATTTGTACATGGATGAAAAAACGAATCGTTTGGTTGCATCTAGTAAAACTAATCAGTTTTTGAGTAATGATGTGCTTACTGTCGAAAAAGGAGAAGAAGTAGATTTAATCGTTTCGCATATTACCGAGATTGGGATTAACGTAATCATCAACGAAAAACATAAAGGCTTGCTTTACAAAGACGAAGTGTATGATGATGCCATTCGAACTGGGGATAGAATGAGAGGTTATATCAAAAATATTCGTCCTGATAATAAGATTGATGTTTCGTTGCAAATTCAAGGCTATCAAAACATTGAACCCAATGCTGAAAAGATTTTAAATGAATTAAGAGCAAGTCGTGGTTTCTTGCGATTGAATGACAATTCACATCCTGAAGACATAAAAACTGTTTTGAAGATGAGTAAAAAAACATTCAAAAAAGCCATTGGTGCTTTGTACAGAGATAAAGTAATTGAGATTAAAGAAGACGGAATTTATTTGATTCAAGAATAATTCTAACAGCATAAAACAAAAAAAAGGCTAATCGATGTACGGTTAGCCTTTTCTCTTTTGATGACAAGTTTGTCTTCAAAAAGGATGCATTCTTTAGGTCTTTGTATCACCTGAAAAACAACAGTTATTGCGATAAAGAAACTGCTTAAAATAGATTAACTTAAGTGTAAAATACCTATTGAATGTTTTGTCTTTAAATGGAATTTTCGATTGATTCAGAATACTAGAATTAACCTTGCAATAAAACCATTAGTTCTTATATAAATTGTAAGGATTCGATTTCAGTTAAACTCCCTTATTTCTTTTAGGCAACCAAATTGAATACGCTTATTGTTGACTGTAGGTGCTACTATTATGTTCTAAAATACTTTGCAAACGAATCATCCATTTGCCCAATTGTTTTTGAAGTAGATTTTATCATTTTTTCCAAAAAAAATTGAGCGACATTTTTTTTAACTAATTTCAAAAGCTTTCATTTTTTAAGGTTAATAATTCAGTGAAAAAATCCGCGCTAATCTAAGCTCAAAAAAAAGAAGTACAACACTGATTAGCAATGATTAAAAGTACTTATTTTTTTAGCTTGTAGTTGTTAAAAAAGATGAATTTATAATCAATTTTAACACTTCAAAAAGATTCGTCAGATTAGGATTATCAAAGCTTATTCAATAAGAATAGTTTAAAATAGAAAAATGCTTTATTTTTACACTAAAATTTAAAATTGTAACTAATGGAATGGATTACCGCTAGAGAATTTGAAGATATCACGTATAAAAAATGCAATGGTGTTGCAAGAATTGCATTCAACAGACCCAATGTTCGTAACGCTTTCAGGCCCAAAACAACTTCCGAATTATACCAAGCTTTTTATGATGCTCAAGAAGATACTTCAATTGGAGTTGTCTTATTGTCTGCCGAAGGGCCTTCTACAAAAGATGGAGTGTATTCGTTTTGCAGTGGTGGTGACCAAAATGCAAGAGGACATCAAGGCTATGTGGGAGATGATGGTCAACATCGTTTGAACATTCTAGAAGTACAACGTCTTATTCGTTTTATGCCAAAAGTTGTCATTGCAGTAGTGCCAGGATGGGCTGTTGGAGGTGGACACAGTTTGCACGTGGTTTGCGATATGACTTTAGCTAGTAAAGAGCACGCTATTTTTAAACAAACAGATGCTGATGTAACGAGTTTTGATGGCGGTTATGGTTCAGCGTACTTAGCCAAAATGGTAGGACAGAAAAAAGCCCGTGAAATATTCTTTTTAGGACGCAATTATTCTGCCCAAGAAGCTTTTGAAATGGGAATGGTCAATGCTGTGATTCCTCACGACGAATTAGAAGAAACGGCTTATCAATGGGCACAGGAGGTATTGGCAAAATCACCAATGGCTATCAAAATGCTAAAATTTGCTATGAATCTAACCGATGATGGTATGGTGGGACAACAAGTCTTTGCTGGAGAAGCCACTCGTTTAGCGTATATGACCGAAGAAGCCAAAGAAGGTAGAAATGCATTCCTAGAAAAACGCAAACCAAATTTCGAAAAGAAATGGTTACCTTAATTTAAAGGTAGAGGTTAGAAAGTAGAAGTCGGAAGATTAATCCACACAATTTCTAACCTCTAACTTCTAGTTTCTGACTTCAACTTCTAACCTCTAATTTCTAACTTCCAACTTTAAAATGAAACACTGGATTCAAGCCGCACGATTAAGAACTTTACCATTATCCGTTTCTGGAATCATACTTGGGAGTATGTATGCATTTATACATCCTTCTGACGATATTCTTACGCCAACAGAAGGATTTAATTGGTCAATTTTAGGCTTTGCTTTGCTTACTACTTTGGGCTTACAAGTTTTATCAAACTTTGCCAACGATTATGGAGATGGCGTAAAAGGCACTGATAATGAAGATAGGGTAGGGCCAAAACGGGCTATTCAAAGTGGAGTGATTTCTGCTCTAGCGATGAAACGTGCTATAATCATCACTTCGATACTAACGCTTTTGTCGGCCATTTCATTAATTTATATTGCTTTTGGAGACACGAATTTTGTGTATTCCTTGTTCTATTTAGTACTTGGAGTTTTGGCTATTGCCTCAGCTATCAAATATACAGTCGGGACATTTGCTTATGGATATCGCGGATACGGAGACGTTTTTGTATTTATATTCTTCGGTTTGGTAAGTACGCTGGGAGTTAACTTTTTGTATGCTAAACAATTGGATTTCGATTTGTTTTTGCCTGCCATTGGTATCGGATTATTGAGTGTCGCGGTGCTTAACTTAAACAATATGCGAGACGAAGCTTCGGATAAAAAGTCTGGAAAAAACACACTTGTGGTTAAAATGGGAATCGAAAAAGCCAAACGGTACCATTTTTTCTTAATAAGTACTGCCATGGTGGTGTTTTTTGTATTTGCTTTGCTAAACAATTTTACTTTCGATCAATACTTGTTTCTGTTGGCATACATTCCGCTAGTTAAACATCTTCAAACGGTTCAAAAAAACACCAACCCTAAAGATTTAGATCCTGAATTGAAAAAAGTGGCCTTGAGTACGTTCTTGCTATCGGTACTTTTTTCGTTATGTATGATCTATCTTTTTTCTGATATGATTGTCAATGGATTCCTAGGAGGCCGATAAAGGGAAGTTTTTAATTTTTCAATTATTCAAATTTTTCAATCTTATAATTATAAAATCATGAAAATTACATTCTACGGACACGCTTGTATCGGAATTGAAGTGGCTGGAAAACATATTTTGGTAGATCCATTTATCACTGGAAACCCAAAAGCTAGCCATGTAAATATAAATGAACTAAAAGCAGATTACATTTTGATTACCCATGCTCATTTTGACCATGTGCAAGATGTCGAAGCTATTGCTAAACGCACCGATGCTGTGATTGTTTCTAATTGGGAAATAGCCAATTATTTCGGTGCCAAAGAACTAAAATTCCACCCTATGAATCACGGCGGAAGCTGGACTTTCGATTTCGGAAAAGTAAAATATGTCGCAGCGGTACATTCAAGCGCCTTCCCAGACGGAACTTATGGTGGCAATCCTGGTGGATTTGTAATCGAAGGCGAACACAAAAATATCTACATCTCTGGCGATACAGCATTGACAATGGATATGAAATTAATCCCAATGCGCACCAAACTAGATTTGGCGATTTTCCCAATTGGTGATTGCTTCACGATGGATATAGAAGACGCCATTATTGCTTCAGATTTTGTAGAATGCGACAAAGTGTTAGGCTGTCATTTTGATACTTTTGGTTTCATCGAAATCAATCACGAACAAGCCATCAAGAAATTTTTCGACAAAGGAAAAGACCTGATGCTTTTATCCATTGACGAATCGATAGAATTATAGTCATTTGATATAGTAAGAGTTAGGAGCTGTTTACTGCGTCAGTTCGCTTCTCTCGTGTCCTGCTGTCCACTATATCTTTTTTTAAACCTGTCAGGTTTTTAAAACCTGACAGGTTTAAAAAAAGGATGCCGTTCCCATCAGGGCTCGAGTGCATTCATCACGCTTTGTTTTTATATTTTAATTATGATTAAAAAAACATTCCTTTTACTTTTTACAGTACTTTGTTGTTCTCCATCACTTCTAGCTCAAAAAACGGGCTATTGGGACAAAGAAAGAGCTACTTCCAAAGAAATTATCGTTTCCGCAAGAGACCGAATCATCATCAAAACAGAAGACTTACCCATCGGAACCATCGAAGTGGTGTATCGCATTACGTTACTAGACGAAAACCAACAAATGGCGGGAAGTTTGGTTTCGGTACTAAAATCCATTCCAGACCCTACTGGAATTAGTCAAGGTTCTGCGGGTGCGGTGTTTATCTTGTCCAAAATCTCTGGCGATGATAAATGCCAATACGCTATTTTTTCTTCAAATGCTGCTGCAACAACCTATCAAAAAACGGGTAGTACCACAGAGGCTTGCTTTTTACAAGAAACCCCTTTGAGTAAAGACGCCAAACGTTTATCGACAGACAAATCAACTTGCTTGCAATCCAATGCCATTTGGTTTGGCTTCGAAAGCAAGAATTGGATTATGAAGCAAAAAATAGTCTTAGAGGTTGTGCCTTGGGTTGATTATAAATTGAGCCGCGGCTGGAACGCAAGCAACCGAAAAAGCATTATCGAGCAATGCAAAACCTCCACAATGGCTCAAAAAATGACCAATTCGGACGACTTTTGTGTTTGTGTTTTAGATAAAATCCAAAACAAATACACCCACACCGAGTTTCAAAAGCTATTAAAAGAAGAACGTAACAAAGCCTACAAAGATTTTGGCAACAGTTGTTTTGGTGAATCTAGCGTGTCCAATACAACCTATGCAGACGCAAGAAAGCAGGCGAGCCTATTAGCCAAACAAGGGAAACACGGCGAAGCCATCACCAAACTAAAAATGATTATCAACGATGGCAAGGGCAAAGTGCAAGATTATAATGCTATTGGAACCAGTTATTTGTTGACTAAGCAATACGGCAAAGCCATTAAATTTTTGCAAGACGGTGAACGCTTAGACGACACAGAGTTGTTAATTAAGTTGAATTTAGCCCACGCTTATTTATTAAATGACAACTACAAGTCTGCCAAAGCGATTTACAAGAAGTACCAAAACCAAAATGTCACCGATAGTTTGAGTTGGGTTGAAAAAACAAAAGTCGACTTTGAAACCTTTCAAAAACTAGGAATCAAATCCGATGATTTTGAGCGTGTTTTAAGTCTTTTTAAGTAGAGTAGACTTAGCGGAGTTGAAATTGTAATTGAATTCATAAAAGAATAATCAAACGATTCTATTTCGTATATATAGATGTAAGCAGTAATCGAAAAAAAATAGAAGCCTATATTTTTTCCGTCTTAAATTCATATATTTGTACGTATAAATTTTTTGTGCTATGGATACTAAACTCACATTGAAGCTTGACCAAGAAATAATTGAAAAAGCTAAACATTATGCGTCTGAAAAAAAAATTAGCTTATCTCGAATTGTAGAAAATTACCTTAATTCTTTGACTACAGATAAAGAAAATAATGACATACAAATTTCACCTTTTGTAAAAAGTCTTTCTTCGGGAATTGAAATTCCAGCTGATTATGATTATAAAAAAGATCGTGCTGATTATTTAGAACAAAAATACAAATGAGCAGAATTTTTTTAGATACTAACGTAATATTAGATTTGTTGGGAGAAAGAGTTCCTTTTTTTGATGCTATTGCTAAAGTTGCTACTTTGGCAGATCAAAAAAAACTTGCTATAATTGTCTCGCCTCTTTCTTTCACGACAATAGATTATGTTTTGAATAAATACGAAAGTTCCGAATCTGTTCTGAATAAACTCCGAAAGTTTAAAATAATCTGTGAGGTCTGTGAAATTACTGAAGAAACAATTGAGAAAGCGTTGAATTCGAATTTCAAAGATTTTGAGGATGCTGTTCAATATTTTACTGCTTTACAATCTAACTGCTCAATAATTATAACTAGAAACGGAAAAGATTTTAAGAATGCTACAATTCCAATTATGACTGCTGAAGAATATTTAAGTAGTCTTATATAAAGCAATTACTGCCAATGGGATAGTTAGCAATAGCTTGGAATTAGCCTTATTAGAAAGATTTTTAGTCTTTGATTTATTGTGATAATTTGAAATAGAAAGGATGATTCAGTCTTGCTTGTACCAAAAAAGGGAAGCAAGAAAAAGTAGAGTATATAACCCATTGGGTAAATTTTTTTTTAAAAAATAACCACATAAAAAAATCATAGATTAATACTAAATAGTCAAAGAACAAAATAGAAATAGCACTATTTTTTACATAGATCAGCTATGTGAATAATAAAACGTCTATGTTTTCTTTTAAAACTATAAATTCTATGTTTTTCCTATGTGGTAAAAACTAATTTCATCCAACGGGTTAGTATAGTAAATAAAATATAATTACAGTTTAGAAAGACACAATTTTGAAAGCAACTTATCACAAATACTTACTTGATTTTAAACGGCCATCAGGAACGTCACGCGGCGTTATGACCACTAAGGAAACGTGGTTTCTGTTGTTGGAGGACGATGGAAAATGGGGAATAGGAGAGTGCGGGATTCTTCGCGGATTGAGTGCCGATGACCGTCCTGATTACGAAACCAAATTGCAGTGGGCTTGTGAAAATATTCATTTAGGAGAGCGCGCTTTGTGGGAAGCTTTACTAGAATTTCCTTCGATTCAATTTGGGGTCGAAATGGCTTTTTTGTCGCTCAAAAGCGAAAATCCATTTTTACTTTTCCCTTCTGATTTTACCTCAGGCACACAATCTATAGTGATTAATGGACTTGTTTGGATGGGCGAACCTTCGTTTATGAAAGCCCAAATCGAAGAAAAAATTGCACAAGGTTTTAGTTGTATAAAACTTAAAATCGGAGCCATTGATTTTGAAAAAGAGCTGGCTTTATTGACATATATTCGTACTCATTTTTCCGAAGATCAAATAGAAATTAGGGTAGATGCTAACGGTGCTTTTAGTTTAAATGAAGCTTTATATAAATTAAAGCAATTAGCTGATTTTAAATTGCATAGCATCGAGCAACCTATAGCTAAAAATAACGCTGACACTATGGCAGAGCTATGCAAAACGACTCCATTTCCAATTGCTTTAGACGAAGAACTAATAGGTGTGTTCTCCCTTGCGGATAAAGAGCAATTGCTGAAAGATATTCAACCGCAATACATCATTTTGAAACCTAGTTTTGTGGGTGGTTTTAGAGGAACTCAAGAATGGATTGCTCTGGCAGATAAATATAAAATTGGCTGGTGGATTACTTCAGCTTTAGAAAGCAATATTGGTTTGAATGCTATTGCGCAATGGACTTTTCTTCAAAATTCAAAAATGCCTCAGGGTTTAGGAACTGGAGCTTTATATACGAATAATTTTGATTGTCCTTTGGAAGTCGAAAAGGGACAACTTTGGTACAGAAAAAATTCAGATTGGCATTTTGATAAAGCCATTTTCTTATAAATAAAACACTCAAAATGATAGAAATCGAAAGAAAATTTTTGGTAACCTCTACTGATTTTATATCTCAAGCTTTTGCTCAAAATAGAATCGCGCAAGGATATATTAGTAAAAATCCAGAACGAACAGTTCGCGTAAGAATAAAAGGAGATAAAGGTTTTTTAACCATCAAAGGAAAAGGCAATGAAAGTGGTTTGTCTCGTTTTGAATGGGAAAAAGAAATTGCAGTCGGAGAAGCACAGCAATTGATGCATTTGTGCGAGAAAGGCACGATTGATAAAACGCGCTATGAAATACAGTCGGAAAATCACGTCATTGAAGTAGACGTTTTTTATGGAGAAAATGAAGGCTTAATAATGGCGGAAATAGAATTATCATCTGAATCAGAAACCTTTCTTACACCTGAATGGTTAGGAGAAGAGGTTACCAATGATCCCCGATATTATAACGGCTATTTGAGTGAATATCCGTTTAAAAGTTGGGTGTAGGAATGTAGCTTAAAAAAAAAGGATACCAATTTTATTTTGTATCCTTTTTTTTAATGGAAAGCTTGATTTAGATCCATTTTTTTAAGCCAATACCCACTAATAGAGCGATACCTAAAAGTAGAGCGAATAAATAGAAAATAGAGATTTCGTGGCTTAATCCTAAAAGAATTGGTCCAACAAATGCAGCCGCAGACCAAGCTGTTAGGGTGTAGCCCAAGACTTGTCCATAATTTTCAACACCGTAAATTGATTTTACAAAGGAAGGCATTGTAGAAAAACCAGCGCCATATCCTGCGATTATTACAAAAGTAATGATTTGGAAAAAAGTACTATTTGACGCAGAGAGGGGGAGTAAAACAAAGCAAATCATGTTGATGCTTATAAAAATCATAAAGGTAGACCAACAACCTATTTTATCTGAGATGCTAGACCAAAACAATCGCCCAATACCGTTAAACAGTCCAATTATAGCCACAAATGTCGTGGATTGGCTTGCTGACATGCCTACTACTTCTTCCCCTAGGATTGAAGCTTTTGAAATAATAGCAATTCCGCCGCAAACATTTAAAAATAAGAGTAGCCAAAGGGCGATAAAACGTTTGTCGGTTACTATTTTTTTTGCACTTAATATCTCAGTAGGTAATTTAGTTTTATTTTCAAATATTGGATTTGCTAAATATAAAGCACTTAACAGCATGCAAAAACCGTACAGTCCTCCAAGAAATAGCAACGTGTTAGCTAGTCCTACAGACTGATATAAAGGGGTTATAATGAATGAAGCGAGTAAAGAGCCTAGAGCAAAGGACATAATGATAATACCTGAGGCCATTCCTGGTTTTTCAGGAAACCATTTGACCACTGTGTAAACGGGTGCGATATAACCAAAGCCTAAACCAATACCTTGAAGTACCCCGAAAGTAATAAAGAATAATTCAATTGACCCCAAAGTTACAGCAAAACTACTTCCGGTTAATCCTAGGGTTAGAAAAATAGCTCCTAATATTCCGGTTTTTGTTGGACCTATTTTTTGAGCAAAATTGCCCATAAATGCAGCTGTTAATCCTAGAAAACAAATGGCTAAACTAAAGCCAGTTTTGGTATCGTGTGCTTCCCAATTTAATTCTGTTGCTAGAGGCAAAATCCATTTGCTATAGGCGTATATTGAACCAATCGATAATTGCATAATCATTCCTGCAATTACCATTAAATATTTATTTCTTGACATTATACTATGTGAAATTTTGTTTTAATAAAGTGTTTATCTTACTAAAACATTTTTGAAGTATTGATTAAAAATGGTCTCAGCTTTAGCAATGGTTTCCTCTGAAGGAGAAGCAACGTCTGCTAAGGCATATTCAAAATTTAATAAATCCCATTTGTGTTTTCCCATTTGATGAAAAGGAATGATTTCGACTTTTTCAACTGTTTTAAAATTGGTAAAATACTGGCCCCATTCGTGTAAATACGCTTCTTGATCTGTCCATCCGGGTACTAAAACATATCTTAACCACATGGGGTTACCAGTTTCTTCTCGATATTGAGCAACTTTGAGGGTGGTTTTGTTTTTTAAACCTGTTAATTTTTTGTGCCAATCATTATTGATGTGTTTTACATCTAACAATAAAATATCTGTTTTGTCTAATAATTCCTTGGTTTGATCGTCTAAAACGCGGCCATTTGTATCCAAGCAAGTATGAATTCCTTTCTTGTGTAATTTATCAAAAAACGGAATTAATTTTGCTCTTTGTAATAAAGGTTCCCCGCCGGATACGGTGACGCCGCCTGTAGTTCCAAAAAACAACTTTTGATTTTCAGCTTTTTCAATTAATTCCTGAATGGTAATAAATTTTCCTCCGTGGATGTCTAACGTATCTGGATTTTGGCAATACAAACAACGAAATTGACAACCTTGAACAAAAACTACCATTCGAATACCGGGTCCATCGTGAGTTCCAAAAGTTTCTAAGGAATGAATTCTGAGGGATTCTATATTATTTATGTTTAAGGCCTCATCATGATTGGATTGTTCGGGAAAATACATAAGTTTCTGTTTTAGTAGTAAAAAAACCTGTTTAGAAGTGAACTCTAAACAGGTTTAAATTTAATTATTTATAAATTATAATTTGACATCTACTTACATTCTTTCGTGGAAAGTTCTGCTAATCACCTCCAATTGATGTGCTTTAGACAAACGCACGAAGTTTACAGCATATCCTGACACGCGAATCGTTAATTGAGGATAGTTTTCTGGATTTTCATAAGCATCCATAAGTGTTTCTCTGTTCAACACGTTTACATTTAAATGATGTGCTTCTCTACCAAAATAAGCATCCAAAGTAGTAGTTAAATTGGTTACTTGATCTTCTTTTGTAGTTCCTAATGATTTGGGAACCATTGAAAAGGTGTATGAAATTCCATCTTGAGCATCATTGTAATCTAATTTACTTACAGAATTTAAAGATGCAATCGCACCGTTAACATCTCTTCCGTGCATTGGATTGGCTCCTGGTGCAAAAGCTTCTCCACCTTTTCTACCATCTGGAGTTGCACCGGTATTCGTTCCGTACATTACGTTAGAGGTAATAGTAAGTAAAGATAGGGTAGGAGTAGCGTTTTTGTACGTTTTGTGCTTTCTTAATTCATTTATAAAAATATTGGTAATCTCAATAGCAATATCGTCTACACGATTATCATCATTTCCGAATTTAGGGAAGTCGCCTTCAATGCTAAAATCAACCGTTAATCCTTGTTCGTTTCTAATTGGTTTTACTTTGGCATATTTAATTGCAGATAACGAGTCAGCGATAATTGAAATACCTGCAGCTCCGTAGGCAATATCAATTTCTGGATCACTATCAATCAAAGCCATTTGTGCTCTTTCATAATAGTATTTATCATGCATATAGTGAATGATGTACATTGATTTGGCGTAAACTCTTGCTACTTCAGCCATTGTTGTTTTGAATGAAGTCATAACCTTATCATAATCTAAGACTTCATCAGTCATTTCAGGAATATTGTTGATCACTAAAGCTCCGTGAGCTTCTTCTCGACCTCCATTAAGAGACAGTAAAAGCGCTTTTGGCAAGTTGGCACGCGCTCCAAAGTGTTGGATCGATTTTCCGATTTTTTGGTAAGACACGCAACAAGCAATTCCGTAGTCATCAGACCCTCTATTGGATTTCATTAAGTCATCATTCTCATATTGCAAAGAAGAAGTGTCAATAGATACTTGAGCACAGAATTCTTTAAATCCTTTTGGAAGGTTTTGTGACCAAAGAATGGTTAAGTTGGGCTCTGGAGAGGCGCCTAAATTGTAAAGTGTTTGAAGGAATCGGAAAGAAGTTTTAGTCACTTTCGTTCTTCCGTCGTGGAATTGTCCACCGATAGCCTCAGTTACCCAAGTTGGGTCTCCACCAAAAATTTCATCATAGGCTCCTGGACGTAAATGACGCACAATTCTCAATTTCATTACGAATTGGTCAATGAATTCTTGAGCGTCTTCCTCTGTTATTAATCCAGATTCTAAATCTCTTTGAATGTAGATATCAATAAAAGAAGAAACGTTACCTAATGACATAGCTGCACCGTCTTGTTCTTTTACGGCGCTTAAATACGCTAAATAAGTAAATTGTACCGCTTCGTAAGCTGATACCGCAGGCTTAGAAATGTCAATACCATAAGACTGTGCCATGGTTTTAATATCCTGTAGTGCTTTGATTTGGCTAGTGATTTCTTCTCTTAAACGCACTTTGTGTTCGCTCATTTCACCTGTTACATTGGCGAAATCAGCTTTTTTAGCTTGAATTAAAGCGTCAGCTCCATATAATGGTAAACGTCTGAAATCACCGATAATTCTACCTCTTGCATAATTATCTGGTAATCCAGTTAAAACGTGTTTTGAACGGAAGGTTTTAATTTCAGCATCATAAGCATCAAAAACAGCCTGATTATGATCCTTGGCATAGTTAAATATATCAGAAACACGTGCAGAAACCTCTAATCCTTTTTCTTTTACCGCATTTTCAACTAATTTGATACCACCAAAAGGCTTCATAGCTCTTTTTAGCATCATGTCAGTTTGTAAACCAACAATAGTCTCATTTTCTTTATCAATATAACCAGGTCCAAAAGCAGTAATGTTTGAAATTGTTTCAGTATCAATGCCCAAACAACCGTTGTTTTGTCTTTCTTTTAATAATTGTACTTTACAGGCATCCCATAACTTTGTAGTTTTAGATGAAGGTCCCGACAAGAAATCTGCATTGCCCTCATAAGGTGTTATGTTTTTTACAACAAAATCATAGACATCAATTGCCGTATTCCAGTTTCCTTCTACAAACGATTTAGTGTTCTTTAAAATTTCCATGGTTATTAAGTTTATTTTTGTAAGATTCTTTTATTCTTAATATTAACTATCAATATTCTCAAATTTACGATTTTTTTGGTGCTTTGTAAAGCCTTTTTGAAGTTATGAGAAATCTTGCCTATAATTTTTAATTCACTTAAAAATAAGCATGGCAATCGCATTTTTTTTTTATTTAATGAACTTTTTACGGCTAAAATTTAACGTATTCAAGATGCATTTTTGAGATGTTAAGATTTATTTAACCCTATAAAGATTAATTTTATTTGAATTTGATGTTTCAAAAAAAACTCCATTAACCATTGGAACTAAATCCTAAGTTAATGGAGTAGTGGTACTACTTGTTATGGTTTTGTTAAAGTATGGGTTTACTTCTAAAGTTCTTTTCTATGGCTTTGATCATTTCTCCTGCGATATCTTTATTCGTGGCGCCTTCGATTCCCTCAAGTCCGGGTGAAGAGTTAACTTCTAATAATAAAGGTCCTTTAGAAGAACGAATAATATCCACTCCAGCGACTTTCAAATCCATAGCTTTGGCTGCTTTTATGGCTATTTTCTTTTCTTCACTTGTTACTTTGATGATTGATGCGGTACCTCCTAAATGGATGTTAGCTCTGAATTCTCCAGGCATAGCTTCTCTTTGAATGGCAGCGACTACTTTCCCGTCAATGACAAAACAACGAATGTCCTTTCCATTGGCTTCTTTGATAAATTCTTGTACAAGAATGTTTGCATTTAAACTTTTAAAAGCATTGATTACACTTTCGGCTGCTTTTTTCGTTTCGGCTAACACAACTCCTTTTCCTTGAGTTCCTTCAAGTAATTTAACAATTAATGGAGAACCGCCCACCATTTTGATTAAATCATCTGTGTCTAAAGGCGAATTTGCGAAGCCAGTTGTAGGGATGTCTACTCCATTGTTCAGTAATAGTTGCAACGAAAAAAGTTTGTCTCTTGATTGCGTGATGGCTGTTGATGAATTCAAGCAAAAGACTTTTAAAGCTTCGAATTGTCGGGTTAAAGCACAGCCATAAAAAGTTATACTGGGTCGAATTCTTGGAATGATCGCATCAAATTGATTTAAAATTTTTCCTCCTCGATAATGAATTTCAGGAGTTTTAGCATCTAATTTCATGTAACATTCTTTGATATTCAAAAAATGCATTTCATGACCTCTCATTTCTCCGGCTTCCATGATTCGTTTGTTACTATATAATTCGGGATTACTGGCCAGAACACCAATCCGTAGCCCAGAGTTTGCTTTTTCTGAATTTTTATATAATTCTTTTAAACTTTCAGAAGAGGGTTGGCCTAATAAATATTGCTGTTCAGGATCTACTAAAACGCGTCCACTCATGGCTTCTCTGCCTAGCAACATGCGAAATCCCATAGAATCTCTGTTGGTCAACGTCATTTCGATGGTCCAAGTATCGTCTCCAATTTTTAGAAGTGTTTGAATCACATAGCGTTGTTCTCGGTATCCGCTCGAACTTTTAACAATGCGTTTGTCTACAAGAGGTGCTTCGCAATGAATGACTGTTTTGTTGTTATTTTGAATCGGATTGATATCAAATTTGACCCAATTACTATCATTCTTAATAAAAGGAGCAATGTTTATAGCGTGTAAAGCGGACGTTTTTGCTCCAGAATCGACCCTTGCTTTGATGGTAGGGATATTAAGTTCAGGAAAAGCACACCATTCTTCACTGCCAAGAATTAATTTGTTTTGTAGCATATTGGAGTTGTATTAAATAAATATCAAAATTAACTTTTTGTTTTTTTATAAATGTTAATTTAAAACAAATAATTAGCCCGTTGCGTTTAAAAAAAAGCAACGGGCTAAAAGTAGGTTGAATGCTGTAATTTACTGATTGTTAGTTTTTTCAGCTTTATTGATGGTTACTTTTAATTCAGTAGCTCCTTCTTCTAAATCCATGAATATTTCATCTCCAACGCTGATTTTAGAAGTGATAATCTCTTCAGCTAAAGCATCTTCGACATATTTTTGTATGGCTCTTTTTAGAGGTCTTGCTCCAAATTGCTTATCAAAACCTTTATCTGCAATAAATGATTTGGCAGTTGCTGAAAGATTTAACGTGTATCCTAAATCATTAATTCTAGCGAAAAGTTTTTTCAATTCAATTTCGATAATCAAATCAATATCTGATTTTTCTAAGGTATTGAACACAATCACGTCATCAATTCTGTTTAGAAACTCGGGCGCAAAAGTTTTTTTCAAGGCATTCTCAATCACACTTTTCGAATGGTCTTCAGCTTGAGCTACTTTGGCAGCTGTTCCAAAACCGACTCCTTGGCCAAAATCCTTTAGTTGTCTAGCCCCCACATTTGAGGTCATGATGATAATGGTGTTTTTAAAATCAATTTTACGTCCTAAACTGTCGGTTAGGTAACCATCATCTAACACCTGTAACATCATGTTAAAAACATCAGGATGTGCTTTTTCAATTTCATCTAATAAAACAACACAATAGGGTTTTCTTCTAACTTTTTCGGTTAATTGCCCTCCTTCTTCATAACCTACATAGCCTGGAGGTGCTCCCACTAATCTAGAAATGGCGAATTTTTCCATGTATTCGCTCATATCTATTCGAATTAAAGCATCTTCTGAGTCAAATAATTCTTTGGCGAGTACTTTGGCTAATTGTGTTTTTCCAACTCCTGTTTGACCTAAGAAAATAAAAGAACCAATCGGTTTATTAGGATCTTTTAATCCTGCTCTGTTTCTCTGTATGGAACGAGCGATTTTTAAAACAGCTTCGTTTTGTCCGATAACTTTATTTTGAATCAGTTCGGGTAGTTTGGAGAGTTTGTTGCTTTCAGTTTGAGCAATTCTGTTTACAGGAATCCCGGTCATCATTGATACTACGTCGGCCACATTATCCTCTGTAACATTAATTCTATTGTTTTTAGAATCTTCTTCCCATTGTTCTTGTGCGATGGCTAAATCTTTTTCAATTCGTTTTTCGTCATCACGTAATTTCGCAGCTTCTTCATATTTTTGTTTCTTAACTACCAAATTTTTTAATTCACGCACCTCTTCTAATTGACGTTCTAAATCTAAAATTTGCTTTGGAACATCAATATTAGTAATGTGAACTCTAGAGCCTGCCTCGTCTAACGCATCAATGGCTTTGTCTGGCAAAAAGCGTTCAGACATATAACGATCTGTTAATTTTACACAAGCCTCTATCGCTTCAGGGGAATAGGTAACATTATGGTGTGCTTCATATTTATCTTTAATATTGTTCAAAATGGTAATCGTTTCTTCTACTGAGGTAGGTTCTACAATTACTTTTTGAAAACGTCGTTCCAAAGCACCATCTTTTTCAATATATTGACGGTATTCGTCTAAGGTAGTGGCTCCAATACATTGAATTTCACCTCTAGCTAAGGCAGGTTTAAACATGTTGGAAGCATCCAATGAACCTGTGGCGCCACCAGCACCTACAATAGTATGAATTTCGTCTATAAATAGAATGATATCATCGTTTTTTTCCAATTCGTTCATTACGGCTTTCATGCGTTCTTCAAATTGACCACGGTATTTAGTTCCTGCCACTAGGCTGGCTAAATCAAGGGTAACCACACGTTTGTTGAATAAAATACGAGATACTTTTTTCTGAATGATACGTAAAGCTAAGCCTTCTGCAATGGCAGATTTACCCACTCCAGGTTCCCCAATCAATAGAGGGTTGTTTTTTTTGCGTCGGCTTAAAATTTGTGAAACACGTTCAATCTCTTTTTCGCGCCCCACAACGGGATCTAATTTGCCTTCCTCGGCCATTTCAGTTAAATCTCTCCCAAAATTATCCAAAACAGGAGTTTTAGATTTTTTATTAGATTTACTGACAGGGTTGTTGAAATTACCTTCTTTAAAACTGTCATCTTGACTTGAATCTTCGTTATAGGATTCGTTTTTAGGGAGGTTGTCTATGAAATCATTTTCGTTTGGAGTCATATTTAAGTAGTGTTCTTTAGCTACGTCATAATCTATTTTTAGCTTATTGAGTAGCTTTGTTGTGGGATCATTCTCATTTCTTAAAATGCATAATAAAAGATGTGCCGTACTAATGGAAGTGCTTTGAAAAACTTTGGCTTCAAGGAATGTGGTTTTTAAAGCACGTTCGGCTTGTCGGGTTAAGTGAAGGTTCTTTTTTTCGAGATGTATTTCAAGACTCACAGGACTTGATGGGCTAAGAATTTCTACTTTTCGGCGCAAATGGTCTAGATCTACATCCAAACTGTTTAAAATATGGATCGCTTTCCCGTTTCCATCTCTCAAAATACCTAACATTAAATGCTCAGTACCAATAAAGTCATGGCCTAATCTTAGGGCTTCTTCTTTGCTGTACGTAATAACATCTTTTACTCTAGGTGAAAAATTGTCGTCCATATGATATCGTTTTATTAATTGTAAATTTACTGATTTACTAGTTATAAACAAATATCATTCCTAGTAAAATCCACTGTCAGCTAATAGACGAAAAATATAGTTCTGTTGGTGTTAAAGTTGGAATTAATTATTAACTATTTGTATCAGGTACGAACGCCAAGTAATCTATTGTCCCGATTCTTGTCATAACATGAAAAACTTGATTTCTTAATACTAATGGCTTTTGCAGTACTGATTTTTCAGGAAAAGAATGGTCTCGAGTTATTATTTTGTTTACTCTTCGCTAATAATTTCGAACTTTCTTTCGATAGCTCTTTTCAACAAGAAGTTATTTTGGCGCTTGAAAAAATCTTTTCTTTTTTCTTGGAAAAAGCTATCAATTTCATCATTACAGAGTTTACTATTATATGTCCTTTAAGAATTTTTTCATCTATAAAGTAGCTCTTTAGATTTGTTAATTGAGTTGATTTATATTAGATTTTTTTTGAGTTTGTTCTTCAACTATATCAACTTTGTGTCTGTGAAAAAAAATCTTTTGGTTTCGAATAAATATAGTAAAAGAACTCTGTTAAAACAGTAGTATCCTATTTTTAAACATGCAACACATTTCAGAAATTTCCGACAGCAACTACAAATAAGTAGTTTAGAAGAAAAATGACTCTTGACAATCCTAATTTTTATCGGGATGAATTGCTAGGTTTATCTTGAGCAAGGTCGAAGGGTTTGGTGGTGTGGGAGGTGCAGTCCGTTAGTTTCTAGCGGAGCCATCTACTCGATTGGTGGCAGTATTAATTAGTTATTTAAAAAAATTTTTTTAACAGCATCTTTAAATTTCGTTTGATTTAGAAACATCAAAATTTCATTATTTGAAACTCTATTTATATAGAGCAAATCATTCTGTACATTTGTAATATAGTATAGTTCTGTAATATCACCTTTTGTTATAAGAATGCTATTGTTGTCAATTATGAGTTCATAACTGCATTTTTCTACTATTCCATTTATCGTAATTAATAACTCTCCATTATTTCTAAATGTGTATAGTATATTGGAATCATTATTTTGTAAAACCCAATTACAGCCTGTCAAATATGATAGACTTATTTTCTTTTCTACATACTTTTTGGCCTTTGTTACATTATGTGAAATCATTTTCTCTGAATTTTTTATTGCTCTATCAAATTCAATTACACTATTTTCTTCTTTTCTCTTTGATTTAGCTTTAGTAAAATACCAAATAATATAAATTATTACAGCTAAAAATAAAAAATCTTCGAATCCTAATCTTCCCATATTTTTTGTTTTTTTTTAATTATAGTTCCATTTTCCAGTTTCGTTTAAATATAGACATCAACGTTTGTCCACTTGGCGAAGTGGCGGACTAAGGAAGTCTAGACTTTCGGTTAAAGACTAATTTTCGAAGTACAAAACCAACTTCAAATTAAGCCAAAACCCGCATATTGCCAAACGGCGGTTATATTCTGCTTGTTTTTTCCAAATTACAAACCACAAATTTTAAAGTTTCTGTTGGCAGGTTCCAATTTCACGCTTCTATTTTCGTTTCGTATTTTCTAACATTTTATTTCTCACTATAAAGTAAATGATAAAACACCTTGTGAATAGTTCTTATAAATTAACTTTTTTGTATAGCTATAAGCAACCAACTAATTTTTATTTTAAATTAGTTGGTACTGAAAATTTTGTTGAACAATTCGGGCATCTTGGATTGTCAAATCCTTTACCAATATTTTTCCCAAAAACACCTCCTAAAATTGCACCAGGAATAGTACCAGCAATTGCACCAAATGGTCCGCCAGCAATTCCAATTTTTGCGCCAGCTATTGCTCCAGCAATCACACCTCCAATTCCTCCAGTTGAAGTACCGCTTATTGAAATTACGTGAGAAAATTTATATCCACAACTCGGACAATGAACAAAAACTTTTTTTTCTTTACTTGAATTTTCTGAATATTGCGTATTTTTATTTGTTTAAATTATTGAAATGTTCGAATTGATATTTTAGAAAATTGTATTTATCATATATATTATAGGTTAGATAAAGTATAGTAATATTCGCAATAACCAAAATAATAAAGAAACGGTCAAGTAAAATTTTATTATCGCTTAAGATAAATTGATAGATTGATAATATGAACAATAGAATATTAATGACTATTAGGATGTAGTATATAAGTTTGAATTTGTCCTTTTTTTTCTTTATTTCTGATATGTTTTTCATAAAAAATCTTTAACTTTTATACCTCTGTTGGCGTATTGTAACTTTCAAGTTTCGATTTAATAAAAGATTGATGACAGTTGACAATTCCACTAAATTCAGGAATATTACAATGATTACTGATAACAATTGTTTATGCACTACTTTTTAAAAATTATCTAACTCAAAATCTTCGGCTAAATAAACATCAATTAATTCATCAATTCCTATATTTGGATTAGTAATAAAGTTTACTAATAAATAAGACAATCCGATAGCTCTAACCATTGGAGCATAATTTGTATCTGCTAATGTAGGACCATCTGTTTCTTGTCCTAAAAGAGATTTCATATAATTATTCAAAAGATTTGGCGGTATTTGAATGCTTGTTAAGTTTAAACGGTTTATTAAGATAAAACAAAATCCTGCTTGAAAAGTCAAATTTAGGTCAGCTACAACTTTTGCCAAATTAAAATTTTGTACAACAGCCGTTTGTACAATATTTTTTTGAACTCGAATATGATTATTTAGTTGCCCTGACCAATTGTAAAAAGGCACTGCGAAATCATAAGCTTCCATATTCATATTTCCATTGTTAATTGTCAATTGTGCGTATGTTAGTAAATTTCGCATTGCGTGTTGTGGGTGACCTACTGCCATATAGATTTTAGCGCAATTTTTGTAAATATCTTTATTATATGGATATTCATTAAATGCTTTGCCATAACAATTCAGAGCTTCTTCTAAATTTCCATTTCTTTTATGATGTAATCCTCTTTGTAAGAGTTCGATGCACTTTTGTTGTTCATTCATAGTTTTTTCTTTAAAATTGCTAAAAATTCCGTTATTTCTGCACAAGTAGCTTATAGCTAGTGTTTTGGTGAAACAAAATTTCGTATATACCTTAAAATTCGGGTGGATAGACTAAGGTTTGTTTGGCTTATTTGTTTTTCAAAAATATTATTTTTTTCTTACAAATCATCAAAAAAGCTTTTTTTTCGTACTAATATACGTGTAGATTTCTATGTTTTTTAAAACTGTAGTGATTTAAAAATTCTGGTTTTAATGCAAAGTATCACAAATCTTAATGATGAAAACGGTATGTCCCTTTTTTTAGTAGCTACTCAATTCAGAATTGCGTATAAAGGATTTTAGAATTAAAATATTGAGAAAAGATAGAATCTAATTTGTCACTTTCGATTTAAAATTTTCGATTTAAAAATGTCATCTTGTCATATTTTTTTCCGCCATTTTTGGGGCAAACTGACAATTTATAGACTGACATCGGCTTGGCACAGTCCTTGACTTACCGACCTCGAGTTGTTAAAATAAGTATACAATAAAAATTAAATATAATAAAAATGGGTAAAATAATCGGAATTGATTTAGGTACGACCAACTCTTGTGTTTCTGTAATGGAAGGTAATGAAGCAGTTGTTATTCCTAACGCAGAGGGAAAAAGAACAACGCCATCTATCATCGCTTTTGTAGAAGGTGGAGAAATTAAAGTAGGTGATCCTGCAAAAAGACAAGCAGTAACTAATCCAACTAAGACTATTGCTTCTATCAAACGTTTTATGGGACACACTTTTGCTGAAACTCAAGAAGAGGCAAAAAGAGTTCCTTACACAGTAGTAAAAGGGGACAACAATACACCACGTGTGGATATTGATGGTCGTTTATACACTGCTCAAGAATTGTCTGCAATGACACTTCAAAAAATGAAAAAAACTGCTGAAGACTATTTAGGTCAAACCGTAACCGAGGCAGTTATTACGGTTCCTGCTTACTTTAACGATGCACAACGTCAGGCTACAAAAGAGGCTGGTGAAATCGCTGGTTTGAAAGTAATGCGTATTATCAACGAACCAACTGCTGCGGCTTTGGCTTACGGATTGGATAAAAAAGGAACGGATCAAAAAATTGCTGTTTACGATTTAGGTGGAGGTACTTTTGATATCTCTGTTCTTGAATTAGGAGACGGAGTTTTTGAAGTATTGTCTACTAACGGTGATACACACTTAGGTGGTGATGATTTTGACCAAGTAATCATTGACTGGTTGGCAGACGAATTCAAATCTGAAGAAGGTATTGATTTGCGTTTAGACCCAATGTCATTACAACGTATCAAAGAAGCTGCTGAGAAAGCAAAAATTGAATTGTCTTCTTCTGCAGAAACTGAAATTAACTTGCCATACGTTACCGCTACGGCTTCAGGACCAAAACACTTAGTAAAAAAATTAACTAGAGCACAATTCGAAAAATTGTCTGATAGTTTAGTAAAACGTTCTATGGCTCCAGTAGCACAAGCATTGAAAGATGCAGGTTTGTCTACTTCTGACATTGATGAAGTAATCCTTGTAGGAGGTTCTACTCGTATGCCAAGAATTGCTGACGAAGTGGAGAAATTCTTTGGTAAAAAAGCGTCTAAAGGAGTGAACCCTGATGAAGTAGTAGCAATTGGTGCTGCTATTCAAGGTGGTGTATTGTCTGGAGATGTAAAAGATGTATTGTTACTTGACGTTACGCCTTTATCTTTAGGTATCGAGACTATGGGTGGTGTAATGACTACTTTAATCGAGTCTAACACTACTATTCCAACTAAAAAATCACAAGTATTCTCTACTGCTGCTGATTCTCAACCAACTGTTGAAATCCACGTATTGCAAGGAGCTAGAGCAATGGCTGCTGATAATAAAACTATCGGTCGTTTCCACTTAGATGGAATTCCACCAGCACCAAGAGGTGTTCCTCAAATTGAAGTTACTTTTGATATTGATGCTAATGGTATCATCAAAGTATCTGCTACTGACAAAGGAACTGGTAAATCTCATGACATTCGTATCGAAGCTTCTTCTGGATTAACTGCTGAAGAAATTGAGAAAATGAAAAAAGATGCTGAAGCTAACGCTGAATCAGATAAAATCGCAAGAGAAAGAGCTGAGAAATTGAACGAAGCAGATGGAATGATCTTCCAAACAGAATCTCAATTGAAAGAACTTGGAGATAAATTATCTGATGAGAACAAAGTAGCTGTAGAATACGCTTTAACTGAATTGAGAATGGCTCACCAATCTCAAGACATTCCAGCTATTCAAACTGCTTTGGATAACATCAACGCCGCTTGGAAAAAAGCAACTGAAGCGATGTATGCTCAAGGTGAACAAGGTCAAGCTGCTGCTGAGCCACAAGCACAAGGAGATAATGTTGAAGATGTTGACTTCGAAGAGGTTAAATAAGTAGTAAGTACTTTGTACTAAGTATTAAGATTAAAACCGAGCTAGCAATGGCTCGGTTTTTTTGTGGTTATCAGCATGTTTAGTACTAGTTTTTTCGGGTTTCGTTTTAAGAAAAAGTTAGACGCGAATTACTTCAATCGTTACTAATTGTCATCGAAATTGCATGTTACGAATTCCATCAGCGGTACTAGTTCATGTCATCTACCTATTGTAATTCTTGATTTATTAGAGAATTCGTTGCTAAAGACTCTGTTTCACTTTCGAAATAACGCCATTATATTGCATTTCGCAGTATTTTTTGCCACTATTTTGCATAGTGAATCCATTAAAATGCCCCAAAGAAAAGTTTTCTTTGAGGCATTTTGCATTTATAATAATTAAGGAGAATTCTTAAAGCGCAGTGATAATAAATTCACTTCTACGGTTCATTTGGTGTTGTTCCTCGGTACAATTCGATTGATTGGTGGGTTCACAACCGCAATCGTTGACTAATTGACTTTCACCATATCCTTTTCCAGTTAATCTTGATTTGTCGATACCTTTTGCTACTAACCAAGCGATGGTTGCTTTGGCTCTTCTGTCAGACAAGGCCATGTTGTATTTGGCAGTTTGTCTACAATCTGTATGGGAGCGGATGTCAATTTTCATACTTGGATTTTGCTCTAGTACATCTAAGATTTTGGCTAAGTCCAAAGCTGCTTCTTTACGAATATTGGATTTATCCAAGTCAAAATAAATCATTTTAATACCAAAACATTTTCCTAAATCATCTCCAATCGCAACTTGGCAAATGGTATTTTCTAATTGAAGGTTCAATTGTGAAGTTCCAGAGGTGGTAGGAATTGTTATTTTTCCTTCATTAGTTTTGTAATCAGGTTTTGAGGCTCTCACACTATAATTTTTCCCGCATGTGACATCAAAACGATATTCTCCAGAGGCATTCGTTGTGGTTTCAGCTATGGTTTGGTATTGTGAGTCGAGTAGGGTAACTGTGGCTTGAGATATTACTGCTCCAGATTTACTTTCGGTAATTATTCCTTTAAGTTGTTGTTGGCAACGTGCCTGATATTTGAATTTATAGATATCATCTGAGCCTATTCCTCCATCACGATTTGAGGTAAAAAAACCTCTATTGATTTGACTATCTCTGTAATAGCCAAAATCGTCTTTGGGCGAATTCACTTCTGCACCCTCATTTTCAATGGCGTTGAAGCTTCCGTCAGGATTAATTTTTGTGGTAAAAACATCTAATCCCCCTAAGCCGGGATGTCCATCTGAAGCAAAATACAACTGGTTGTCATTGGTTACAAAAGGAAAGGTTTCTCTACCTTCCGTATTGATTTGTGGTCCTAAATTAATGGGTTCACCATAACTGCCATTATTGAGGATTGCTACTTTATACAGGTCGGATTGTCCAGTGGTACCGGGTCTATCAGAAGCAAAATATAGTGTTTGTTCATCTGGACTCAATGCTGGATGTGCTGTACTAAAATTATCACTATTAAAAGGTAATTCGGTAATTTTTGTCCATCGATTATTTTCTAATGTGGCTTTGTAAATTTTGAGTAAAGTCACTTTTTTAGTGTCTTTACCTTTTTTACCATCCAAAAAGTTATTTCGTGTAAAATACATTGTAGTTCCGTCTTTAGTAAAGACGGGAGTAGCTTCATGAAATTTTGAATTTACATTAGCATCATAGCGCAATGGAGCAGCAGGATTTAATTCGCCATCAACCCCTGCGGCATACAAATTGGTAAAATATTCGCCTGTCCATGAATGTTTGCGTTGTCCAACACTTCCGGTATCTCTAGAAGAGGCAAAGACAAGTTTATTGTCAATGATGGTACTTCCATAATCGGAATATTTAGAGTTAATTCCGGCATTTTCTATTGTATATCGTCCAATATTAGCTTTGATTTCAACTAGATAATTACTGTTGTTTTGTAAACGTTTGCCACGACTGTCTCGGTTTGATTTTCCTTCAAATTTTTGCAATATATTTTCAGCTTCCTTTTCTTTTCCGGAAGCTTTAAGAGATTGAGCATAACGATAATAATACTCAGGTTCTAAATCTGGTTGCAATTCGTATAATTTTTGATACCATTGCGCCGCTTTTTCGAATTCAGAATTGAAATAGTAAGCATTCCCTAATTTTTCGTACATTTCTGCCGATTGGTAGCCTTTTGAAGCAACGCGTTCATAGGTTTGTATGGCATCGATATAGGCAAAATTATTATACTTTTTATCACCGGAAGCTACTTTGGCTTTTTGAGCTTGAGTAGTCCAACAAACAAAACTAAAAGAAAGGATCGTGATAAGGATAGAATTTTTCATAATCAAGATTTAGAAGAAACGTGGAGTAGTAATTTTGTTGTTGTTCTTAAAAATTTCATAGCGCAAGAAAATTTCATGCGATCCAGAATTGTAGTTCTCTAAATTGGTGGTTTCTAAATCGTAGCCATAACCAATATACATGCCGTCGGTAACTTGAAAGCCGACCATGGCACTCATAGCAGCACTCCAACGATAGGCTAATCCGACTACCACTTTTTCTTTGAACATAAAATTTGCTGACACATCTACCTGTAGTGGCGCCCCTTCTACAAGTTTGGTTAAAAAAGCTGGCTTAAATTTGATATCGCTGGATAAATCAAATACGTAACCTCCAATCAGGTAATAATTGATTTTATCTTTAAAAACAGCTACTTCATTATCATCATATCGGTTAGTTTGAATAAAATTTGGAACAGATAATCCTAGATAGGCTTTGTCTGAATGATAATAGATTCCTGCTCCAATGTTTGGAGTAAATACATTGTTTAAATTTTGGAATTGTGGATCGCCTTGACTCTCTGGATTGAGTTTATCTACATTTAAATTGAAAAGATTCGCTGTAGCTTTCATTCCAAAGGAGAGTTTGAAATTCTCAGAGGTAGGAATGGTATAAGATAAATCAGCTGAAATTGTATTTTCATTAGTGGGACCAATTTTATCATTAATAAAAGTAACGCCTAAGCCTAAATTACTATTATTTATGGGTGTATTGATTGAAGCCGTATTGGTTGTCGGCGCTCCATCAAGTCCAACCCATTGAGTACGATGCAAAGCAAAAATACTCATAGCTCCTCGACTTCCGGCATAAGCAGGATTAATATTGATCGTATTGTACATGTATTGTGTAAACTGGGCATCTTGTTGACCATAACTTATCATTCCTAGTAAAAAGGTGATGAAAGTGATAATTTTTGTTTTCATAATAGCTTTTTTTAGCATTTGAACTCATTTAAATTCAGTAGGTTAATCGATGTGATTTGTTTTAAATAATTAATTGACATTAATTTTAGAATTTATTTTGATAAAAACAAATAACCATTTTTCGTGTTTTGTACTGGTTTTCCTTGGAGATCAAATGAAGTATACGTTAAAATATAATAATAAGTTCCAGTTGGTAATCCAGAAGATTGGCTTATTGTTGTTCTACCTTTTGAAAATCCATTGAATGCATTAGAATTGTTATCATAATTTTTGGTATCAAAAACTAATACACCCCATCTATTATAGATTTCGATAGTGTTTTCTGGGTAACAGATAGTGTCGTCAATATTTTCAATTTTGAAAACATCGTTAATGTTATCTCCGTTAGGTGAGAAGGCATTATGAACAATTATATTTCCACAACCCAAAACTTTACAATCAATATTCACATTCATCGCTATAATGATGCTTCTTGGACAATCACCAGATGTAATTTTATATTCAAATTGATAATCTCCTACGGCCAAACCAAATGGAGAGAAGTTACTTCCATTTAATTTTGTGGTGTTATTGGTATCAATCCAAGTGCCATTTTTTGCAATCTCCGTTGGTAACAAAGTATTCAAATCTATAATTGAAGCATCCGCATTACAAGAGCTGCTATTGATTGTAATTGGTGCAATTGGCGCTATATCTATAGTTACAGTAGCTACATCACAATCGGTTGGGAATTTAACATTACATATTTGATAAGTGAATGTGTATTTTCCAGCAGTTACTCCATTCAAAACAGATACATTACCAGAAGTATCAAAGGTGATGAATGGGTTAGATCCTGTTAGAACTTTGAAGGATACATTTTCAATTGAAGCTTTAGTTCCATTTAAAAGATCATTATTGGTTATTACATTACCGATAACGCCAGTTTGACTACATTGTACTAAGCTATAGGAATCATCAACGGCATCTAATCCAACAAATGTTTTACAGTTTACTCCAAAATCCATATCAAAATTAGTTGGATTACTACTAGTTAGAGTAGCTGTTAAAACACCATTGGTAGTGGTTCCACAATCTATGTAACTATCAGATTTCGCTATTGGACTAATTGATTTATTTCCTTTAGATGGAAGAATTTTAACTAATCCGGAGGCACCCATAGCTTGTGAAGCGGCTTCAAATCGAGATTCTTTTTTGAATTCTACTTTATATTCACCATAATTTCCTAAAGTTCCTCGAGTTCTCCAATATCCTAATACTCCAATTGTTACCTCTCTTGAATACCCATTAGGTCCTGTTACAAATATATTTGGAATATCAGTAGATCCGTTTCCGAAACCTGCTGCGTTCAATTCTCCAATATTGTTCACTCCAGTATAGCTACCGTCACCATTTAAATCGATCCATTCCCATTTGCTGTAATCGATTATTCCGTTAGCATCAGGAGTGTTTTTAGTTACCAAACCATCATTATTGGCGTCATACCACTCGTCTTGTTTTTGATTTCCATTTAAATCATACCAAACAAAATCTCCCAATACAGGTAAATCTGTTTTTCCATAGCCAAAATCTCTTTTTAAGTAATTACATTTTTCTACTTTAATAATGAGAAAACTTGGATTGATATTGAATAAGTTTAAGGCGCTATTTAAATTAGCATCTTGTACTTGTAATACATAATCACCAGGAACCATGTCATTAAATGAATAGGAACCATCTGCTTTTGTAATTCTGAAAAGTATTGGCCCTGTAGTTCCGTTTATTGGTTTTAATGTTATTGGAACATTTGGTAAGACAGTTTTATTGTCTTCATTGGTCAACACGCCATACACTTTTGTGCTGTTACAAATAACTGGAATCGTCACTGTCGCGGTATCGCAATTTCCTTGGTCTGCTTTTTCACAAATTTGATATACCAAAGTGTAAGTTCCTGAAGGCGTTCCTTCTTTAACATCTACAGAACCGTCAGGATTTAATGTGATATATCCGGTTGGGTCAGGGGTGATAACTTTTAAATCAACGTCATTAGGATTTACAATAATAGTGTTCAAACTATCATTGTTGAATACATTTAAAACATTATTGTTAGCATTTAGGCCGTTTAATGGTGCAGAGGTGTCATCCACAGCATCAATTTTAAATGTTGGTCTCGAAGTACAAAAAGGTTCCGCTTTAGGATAATTTACTACGATAGTAACTTCTGGATTTAATGCAAATGTTATGCTGGCAGTAGGTCTTATGTTTTCAAATCCATCAGCTCCTTCTACCCATTTGTTACCAACAAGTAACCAGCCTGGCCAGTCTACGCCATTTCCGTTTTTATCTACTTCAGCACCAGGCCATAAAACTTGTCCAGTTAAAGGTAAGTTTGTCATGGTGCTCACTACTTTATTATTTGGATCCATCCAAGTAAGGGTGATTCCGTTTTGAGGAGTAAAATTAACGGCGGTTGCAGTATATTGTAAATAAGGCACGTCATTGATACAAATTGATTCCGCTTTGACCGTCATAATAGGTTTCACTACTGTGATTGTAATGGTGGCTGTATCGCAATTCGAAGTGTTTAATTTCTCACAAATTTGATAATTCAAAGTCAGGGTTCCTTCTGGAGCATTAGCTAATACATCTACAGATCCATCTTCGTTTAAACGTAAATAAGGATTTGAATTATCTGTGGTAAGTACTACCTCATTTGGCTGCAATTTTGAATTATTCAAGGTGTCATTCGTAAATACATTTAGTACGTTTGGTGTAATTTGATTAACACCAACTATAGGTCCTGCAGTATCATTTAAAGCATCAATGCTATTGTTTTTGGCTTCAACAATCTCACTATCTTCATCACTAACAGGGTTTCCATTTGGATCATTAGCAGCTACCAGTGCGTTATTGTAAACCGATCCTTTAGTTAACTCCGCTTGAGTAATGGTATAATTTTGTGAAATTTCTTTTGAAACTCCCACAGCTAATGACTCAAGTGTAGTATTTAATCCTGTTAAAGGATCTTTAATATTTACATTGTATAGCGTTACATTTCCAGTATTTCTAATAGTGATAATATAATTTACAATATCTCCAACTTTGCTAAAACTCACTGTCGTAGCTGTCTTCACTAAATCAATACCAGCAGTTTGATCCAATTCCGTAATGGTACAATCAGTACATTCTGGATTTTTAGGACAAGTAGAGCAAGGCGTAGGATCAGAAGAAGTATCGGTTACATTTTTGTTTTCTGGATCTTTGGCAGTTGCAGTAGCCAAGTTGTACACCACTCCAGCATTGATATCGTCTTGAGTGATGGTATGCGCAGCTGTAAACGTTGTATTGTCTGTTGCACCCACAGCCAATGTCGCAATAGGACCTCCAGTTACTACTGCATTGTTATCAGTTACCGTCACATTTGTCAAAGTGACATTACCAGTATTTTTAATTACAAAAGCATAACGCACTACATCTCCCACATTGGTTTTGCCATCATTGTTACTGTCTACATAAGTACCATCTTTGGTGATGTCGATGCTTGGGTTTTGATCTAATTCCGTAATGGTACAATCATTACATTCATTACTTCTTGGGCATTTTTCACATGGAGTAAGGTCAGTAGAATTATCTTGTACAGTATTTCCATTTGGATCCAATGCTTTCACTAAAGCGATATTGTATACAAATCTTTTGTCAATATCTACTTGTGTTAGCACGTGGGTAGCTGTAAACGTTGTATTGTCTGTTGCACCCACGGCCAATGTCGCAATAGGACCTCCGGTTACCACAGCATTATTGTCAGTTACTGTTACATTTGTCAAAGTGACGTTACCAGTA